>JAZSOG010000042.1:0-243919 GCA_045536845.1 Kiritimatiellia bacterium
GTTAATTTCACCATCTGTTGCCACATCATCACCTGCTGGCTTCAACATATCAAGCGAAACATCCCCAGAACCATCAACCGAAACAAACTGCGATGTCAACATTGTAGACCCGCTCTTAAGCCCCGACTGTGCGTAGCCGACAAGCGGAAACGCCGCTACAAGCCCGCTAAATGAGCCCGTGGCGGCGTTTGTGTCCGAACGGAAGTGCAGAATATAGCAGAAGAGCGACCCCGTTAGAGGTCGCTCTTCGTGTGGCTTTATAGCCTGTGTAACTTAGGCGCGTTTGCGCTTCAGCGCGAGGCCAGCAACGCCGAGGAGAAGCAGAAGCCCAGATGTAGGCTCCGGAACGGCGGCGGTCGCCCATGCACCTGCCGCTGTAGTCGCAGATTGCTGATTGCCGAAACCGATTGTTGCAGTTCCTGTCTCAAGAGCGATAACCGACTTAGCTGCCGATGTATACGTTACCTCCTTGCTGTCGTAAGTTGTTGTGATTTTGAAATAGAAATCATACGACGTGTCACCTACGGCAGTAGCATTATCAAAAGTAGTAGCAGTAATTGCACCATTGTTAACATTGACCGTAGACAGTACTGTGGATGACAATGCATCACAGAAAAGTTCTGCAGTGCCTGTGAACTTATTACCATCAGGCCCGTAGATGTTGGCTCCTGACCACTTGAACGAAGCTGCATTAGCAGCAACGCCTGCGACCATAACAGCCGCCAATATGAGTAGTTTCTTCATTTTTGTTTTTCCTTGTTTATGCGCGTGAGCCTATCCCACGCACGTAAATTCTTTTAGAGTTCTGGTGCGGGGAAGCGGAGGTATTCAGTATTCTTTGTTCCAGTCACCCACAAGCCTTCTCCTGGGGCAAAGGTTACTTCTTCGACCAGCGTGTAAGAGTCATCACACCACCCCTTGGGATCTCCCCAGTCGAGATACATATACATATCTACAGTACGACCACCAGGACTCAATGTCTGAATCGTAATACCGCCATCTGTATCGATGTCCTCGCCTTCAGGAAGTATGTCCTGAAGATTGAGCGTAGTAGGGAACGGGTTTCCTGTCGCAGTTGCGCCATTTTTCAACTGTACGGAAACATCTCCGGCGCCAACTTTCCCAGCGTATTGAATCGCTGCACCAGTTCCTGTGCCTGTTGTCCAAAGGCCATCACCAATTCCAAACGTAACGCCCTCGACAACAGTATACGAATCGTCGCACCACCCCTTGGGATCGCCCCAGTCGAGGTACATATACATATCGACTGTGCGCCCGCCCGCGCTAAGCGTCTGAATCGTAATACCGCCATCAGTATCAACATCATCACCGACAGGAACCAAGTCTTCAAGGGCGATTCTAGTAGCACCATTGACGGGGACAAACTGCGGTGTTAGCATTGTCGCACCATTCTGCAACCCGCTCTGCGCGTAGCCGACATTGTTTCACGGTCGGGAAAACGCCTAAACACAGCACTTCCCGCGCGTCCGTGGTGTTTCTCATTGGCAGGGAAAGGCAGAGGATTCCCTGCCAATTTCTGCCTTTGACAGGCACTTCCGAAAGGCGAGAAAGCCGTTGTTTGAGGGGTTCTCGAAGCTTCATTCACAGTCGGCTATAACAATACGGCGGCTCGTGCAAACCTAAACTGGTATTCGCCGGTCTTCAGGTCGATCGGTTACAACACCACCGACATCAATGACATTCAGCTCAATGATGGTGGTGCAGGAACGGTAGGCTGGGGAGACTCCATGCAGATTGTTGGGCCTCTCGGCAGTGCAAGCGAGATGTATGCCTACTGGGATAAGTCTATGAATCCCGCGGGCGAGGATGCGGGCAACTTCTGGAGCGATGGCAGCATGAATCCTGTTGATATCGCTTTTGATGAAGGTGATGGAATTGCGATTGACAATGCGAATGCCCTGGCATTCGGCATCGTAAATGCTGGTCAGGTTCCTGATGGCGATGTTTCGTTTCCCGCCCGTGCGAATCTCAACTGGTCGGGCAACCCGTTTCCAGTCGCTATTAACGTCAACGCGATTCAATTGGACGATGGTGGTGCAGGCACGGTAGGCTGGGGAGACTCCATGCAGATTGTTGGGCCTCTCGGCAGTGCAAGCGAGATGTATGCCTACTGGGATAAGTCTATGAATCCCGCGGGCGAGGATGCGGGCAACTTCTGGAGCGATGGCAGCATGAATCCTGTGACCTTGTCACTTGATCCTGGTGCAGGCTTTGCGATTGACAATGCGAACGGACTTACGTTCAACATTAAGATTGCATGCCCCTACTGATTTCTATGCCTTGCGCAGTGTAAGGCGAGAAAATAAAGGAATAATAAAATGAAAAAATTACTCATTCTTGCGGCAGTTGGAATGGTTGCCGCAGTTAGTCAGGCAGCGGCGGTCGGCTGGACCGTTGCTGGCGCGTCTGTCTACGCAAATGGGGCCTATGACATCTTTGTCATCGGTCAGAAAGGCGTAACAGGAGCAAGTCAAATTGCAGCGCTCGTTGAGGCTGGCACTTCGGTCAGTTCATATGCTTTCTACGAAGGCGGAACTGTCAATGGTTCTGGTACTGCGATGCTTACAGCGGCCACATCTGGAAAGTCCATTACTTATAGCGGCAGCGGCACGGACACCTATCAGGCATTCGCTGTTCTGTGGACCAAAGATGGTGATAAGGCCTCGTATACATCTGTTACCTCCATCACTATGGACAACGATGCAACGTCGAAGACATTCCTGTTTGGTAACCAGTCGGCGAATCTGGCCAGCAACCAGTTTACGGTCAATGTCCCTGAGCCGACGAGCGGGCTTATGCTCCTTCTCGGCGTCGCGGGCCTTGCGCTCCGCCGCAGGCGCGCGTAAGGAAGAGTTGAAAGGTTGAAAAGTTGAAAGGTTGAAAGGCCCGATCAACTTGATACTGAAAAGCAGAAAGGCCCGTCCGAGCAATCGGGCGGGCTTTCAAGTCAAAACCAAACAAGGAGCGGTTGACGGCGGAACATAATTATGGGATAATAGTCGTCGAGGTGTGAAAATGGGTCTTCAGGCAGTCATATATCAAGATGAAAGCGGCGCGTATTGCGCGGAGGTTCCGGCGTTCCCGGGGTGTCACTCCTGCGGCGACACCTACGAGGAGGCGCTTGCGAACATTCGCGAGGCCGCGCAGCTTTGGCTTGACTGCGTGAACGAGGAAGTCCGCGATGCGCCGCAGGGTGCGCATCTGCAACGAGTGACATTGTGAAGGCGCTGACCGCCAGGCAGATGATCGAGCTTCTGGAGGCACGCGGCTGGTATGAATCGCGCCAGAGCGGCAGTCACAAGATATTCAAGAACTGGAACGATCCGTTCAAGCACACGGTGGTTCCATTTCACAAGGGGAAGACCCTTCCTCCTGGCACGCAGCGCGCGATCATGCGCGACGCCGGCATAACACCAGACGAGCTATAACCATTGTTTCCGCCGCTCGGCATGAAAGGAGCGGCAATGGCATGGAACGGCAGTGGCGGCGCGGCGGATTCGCCGCGCAGTGGGGAAAGGCGGCGAGCGGCGGGGAACGGACGGGGCTCCGCCCCGAACCCTGCAAGGCGACGCTTTGCGGCTTTTCGCGGCGCACTCGCCGCTCTCGCCGTCGTCCTCGGCGCGGGGCTCGCGTGGTGGCTCGTCTCGCGGCCGGCATCGACGGAACCCGCGCCCGAACCCGCGCACGGCAAGCCCGCCGCCACACCATCTGCGCCGAAGCCCGCCAAGGCAGGCGCGACGAACGCCCAGTCCAAGGCGGAGAAGCCGGCGAAGCCCGAGCCGCCGCCGTTTCAGAAGCGTCCAGGTGCAATGCAACTTCCCGACGGGCGCGTGCTGACCTTCAGGCCGCCGAAGGAGGGCGAGTTCCGCATAGTACACTCGCACGGCTCGACATACAAGTGCGACCACCTCGGAAACTGGGAGGATATAACGCCGAAGCCGATATTCGACAACACCTTCGAGGAGGCGCTCGTCGGCATGGCCACGACGGGGAACTTCATCCCCGGAATGCTGCTGGGGCTCGACGAGAAGGACGCGATCCGCATGCTGACGAAGCCGGTTGTCGTGAACGAGGGCGACAGCGAGGATGTCGTCGCCAAGAAGGAGGCCGTGGCGCAGGCGAAGGAGGCGATCCTCGACTACATGAAGGACGGCGCGACGTTCGACGAGTTCGTCATGGAGATGCGCAGGCGCAGCGTCAGGGAGCGGTTCGTCCGCGGCGCCGCGCTCAAGGAGATCGTCGCCAGCCTCAAGGAGGGCCGCGCGCAGGACGCCGCCGACATGCGCGACGCCGCGAACAAGATGCTTGAGAACGACAATTTGAGACCAATGAACTTGCCGGCCCATATTGAACAAGCTATAGAGGAGAACAAATGAAGTGTCTTTTTGCATTTGCAGTTTCCGCCATTGCCATTTGCGCAATGGCAGACGAGGAGTATATCAGCCCAATCACGGGGAAGCCCATACCCAAGGATAGCAAATACACAATCGAACAAATCAAGGAGCGCGACGAACGCGTGCTCAAGAAGACGGGTGGATTCGTCGATGTGGAATCTAAGGGCGTGTCCGTGGCGGTTTTGGACGGACGGCAGAAGCCCGGTGGTTCTGCCATACAGTTCTCAGACGTATTCGGTTCGCTTTCAAAGACGAATGTAAAAGTCGAGCGGAATCCCCTTGTCGCGGAAACCAACGCCGTAGATGCCGCCATTGCCTTCCGCGATGCGCAGAAAGCAGCATACGCCATAGTCATTGTCGACTCGGCCGAACTTCGCGGCTTGACTGTCATCCCGGAAGATCGCGTCGCCATCATAAATGCGGCATATTACAGAGATGGTGGCAGCGATCCGCTCAAACCAGAGGTGCGCATCCACAAGGAAATATGGCGCGCTTTGGGCTTTGTGGCCGGCATTGGGTATGCGCCTTATACAAACGATGTTATGCAGCCCGTCTTCTCGACGCAAGAGCTCGACGGCCTTGTGTATCAGGTGATGCAACCGATGAACTTCCAGAAGATGTACGGAACCCTCTCGAAGTTCGGTGTCACCAGAAACCGCCGCGTACCATACCGTTTGGCTTGCATAGAGGGCTGGGCGCACTCGCCAACCAATGAATACGAAAAGGCCGTTTGGGAAGAAGTTAAGGTCGAGAAGGACCAGAAACCTTCCAATCCCCTGAAGATCAACTTCGACCCGAAGACGGCCCCAAAGCTGGGAGAATAGCGCGGCAAATGCGCCGCGCGCTACTCGCCGATTTTCGGCGCGGTCTTGGGATCAAAGTTCACCTTGATCGGGTTCGAGGGCTTCACGCTTTTTTCTGCCTTAACTTTCTCCCATATCGCCTTCTGAACATCGTTCGTTGGCGCAGGAGCCCAGCCCTGCCGACAGGCCGTCCTGTATGTGGCCTGCTTGTATGGTGTTACGCCGAGCTTTTCAAGGTACATCTGCATGCGCTGGATCACGTCGATTGGGAGGTCGGGGCTGTCAATCAAATCAAGCTGGCGGACATCGGTAATAGGATATGTCATTGGATTGGGATATCCGCTCGCCGTTCCGCCGCAGAGGAAAGTAATCGCCCTCATTGTTTCCTTTTCAAGGCGGGATGGCGCGTTGTCGTCGCCAAGTGCGGGGACGCTCACGCTTGCCCAGCATTCGTCCGGAGAGACCAACAGAGGTGACTTTCCAGTTTCGACAATGTAGACCACCGCGTTTGCCTTCCTGTCCTTCAGGAAAGCCGCCGCATTTCCCGTGTCAGCACCGTCGATGGCCTCGATGTCTATGGCAATCTTCATCTGCTCGGCAAGCTTCGTCACGGACTTGCGGACCCCGTCAAGCGGGACCGACTTCTGAGCGTTAGCAATCAGCACACGGCCTTTCTGCCCCGACGTGTTTCTGACATATCCGCCGGTGCGTTCGCGAAAGCGCGCGCGGCCTTCTTCTACGGCCCTTTGGCGCTCTTCCGGAGAAAGCTTTGCAAAAGCCTCTTGCCTGGCCTTGATTTCTTCCTGGGTTAACTTCTTGGTCACTGGGGCGGGCGCGGCAATGGCGACATACGACGCACAGGCCGCAAGGGAGAAAATGACAAATATGTTCTTCATTTGATTTTACCTTCCTTAAGTTCGAGATTTCTCAAAAATACGCGCGGAACCTTCAGCGGCTGGAGCCCCTTGGCCTCGAGCATTTTATTCGCCGCAGTTATAAAGTCCTTCATGTCGTCGCTTGAATACGCTCCGCTCTTGCGGAGCTCGAACAGCTCGCGTCTAAGCGACTCCTTGAACATTCCAAGTTCCTTCAGCTCGTTGCGGGCCTTGCGCATTTCCTCCCCGACGTCGCCGCCGTCTATAAGAATCTGCTTGAAGTCGTCCTTGACCGCTTGCACCTGCCGCTTGAGTTCCTTGTATATTCGTCGTCTTCGGGGTTGATTTTGACCTTCTGCATTATGGCCTGCTTGAAGTCCTCGTTGAACCGCTTGCCGTATGGCAACTCGCCAAACATACGAGTTCCGGGTTCAATCTCCAGCAAATTGGCTATCAACTCTTCCGAATCATACACGAATCGGCGAGGCTTCTTGTCTGATTCTCGATGCTTTATCACCCTCGGCGGCTTGTTCGCCCAGGGGGAGTTTGACTTCGGCGCGGCTTTCTGTTGCTCGTTCTCGACCGTAGCAATATCCTTCGTAGTGGAGCGAGGGAGGGCAGTGTCCTGGGAACTTGCCCTTGACTTTGTTGGCTGCACTTCCTTGAGGGCGGTAGTTCGCGCATCGTCAGAGATTTCAGGTTGAACGTTGTTGTCTTTGCGGGAGAAGAAGAACACGACGCTGGCAATCGCAATAACTACGACAACCGCCAGACCTTTCCAAAGCAAGCCAATGGTGGGCTCCTGGCACTTGCAGTCGGTGCAATTTGAGTCAGTTTTCGGAGGCGCAATCATAGAACATCTCATTCCACTTTAGCATAGTCAAACAGAAAGCCCGCCCGTGCAATCACGGACGGGCTTTCCATTGCTATGCGACTAACGAATTAGGCGCGACGACGACGGAGCGCAAGCCCCGCCATGCCGAGGAGCATCAGCAAGCCGCTCGTCGGTTCAGGAACGGCAACCGTCGCCCAGCCACCAGCAGCCTGTGAAGCATTAGCCTGGTTGCCGAAGGCGAGCGAGGCGGTTGATGTCCCGCTCAGAGCGGTAAAGTCTTTCGTGTTGGTAATATAGTATTTTGACTCATCGGTTATTGTCGCTGTGTCAAAAACCAGCAGATAAGCAGTATAGGCTTGACGAACAGTCAGCCCCAGCGTTGCATTGGGGACAGCAGCTGCCGATCCAATTGTGTATGTACCAGCTGTTGAAGGTGTGTAATTATACACACCATTCAGCGCGGTCTGGAATTCGGATGCGCTCTTGAGTGATGCCCAAGAATCTACAGTTGCGACATCTGTGGTGAGGAAGTAAGCGACACCAGAGACCTTATCTGTTGTGTTTCCGGCATAAACATTTGTTGCCGTCCACTTTACCGATGCGGCCTGGACTGCTGTTGCCAGCATCCCAACCACGGCCATAGTAATTGTCTTTTTCATTGTTTTCCTTTTTGTATTTTTCTATGCATACGACACCTTGCCGCACACAAACTCGTTACAGGCTCTTGAATTTCAAGTGTCCTTCCTTGCCCGCGTAAACATTGAAGCCTTCACCAGCGCCAAACTCGGCGGTAGATAGTGTTTCCCAGTCTTCCTCATACCATCCATCCTCATAGCCATCGCCAATGTCCTCACCAAGAACATAGGCATACGATGTCTCGATTGCGCCAAGGGAATCATATATCTGAATTTCAAAGTCGCCAGACTCAAGGATGTCCCCCTCGCCGACAACGGGAGTCATATCTTGAATGCTAATGGTCGTGGGGCGAAAATTTCCTTGAGCAGACAAATTCTGCCGAACGGGAACTTGCGTCTCCTCGCCATTAACCGCACCTGCATACTGGAACTTTCCGCCTTCGACACCAGTGTACACATTGAAAGCTTCACCAGGATCAAATGTCTTTGCAACAGGCGTTTCCCAATCCTCTTCATACCATCCATCCTCATAGCCATCACCTATGTCCTCGCCAAGCACATAGGCATACGAAGTCTCAATGGTTCCAAGGGCATCGTATATCTGAATTTCAAAATCTCCAGAGGCGACCTCTTCTCCATCCGGTGCTACAGGTTTAATGTTCTGGATGTTCATGCCGTCTGCGCCGACATCGTCAAATGTCAACTTTTTCGACGAGGAATACTATAGTTTCATTTTCCCCGTCCTAAGAAATCGCATAGCACATGGCGGTGCGCACACTACACAAAAAGAAGACGCCATTATGCTCATGCTTGACTTATTGAGTATATGTAAATTTGCTGCCGAAGAGCCTAGTTTGCCGATAAACGCTCTCTCGCAAATCGTTGCACATTATACTCTCGGACAAACGAAGGAAGAGCAAGGGGAAGCGCTATATGACTACGCAAAGTATATTGTGAGCAATGAGAATTCAGTTAGACCAGAGTTCTATCGGTTTAAGACTGAAGAGGACAAAATGGCCACAGACATAAAAGAAACTGATGTTATGTGGACATGGTTGGACGGTGAAGTTTGCAAGAACATCTCTTTTAGGAGTGAATATGTTAAGCTGGCACCTAAAATTGTCAAAAAGTTTGATGTATACGAGAAGGCATACGTACTGAAGAAGAAGTGTCTATCATTGGATAAAGCTCACGACGAGGAAATCGCCGCATTCACAGCAGTCCTAAAACGTCACGGTCACAGCTCTAAAAGGATGGTCGACTGTTAGAACGGCATTTCTCGCACCACAAGGGCAAATGAATACCGACCCTTCGCAGGGGTGGCCTCCTGCCCTTCACTGCACCTCCACTTCACAAAGTGTAACTCATAACCTTTTGTTTACAAGCTGTTCATATAATACCCCCTATTGTGGGTTATGCACAGAAAGACACCATCTCCTCTGGTAACGCTATGCGTTCTGCACAGTTTGCTACCGTGTCTGCTAATGATTGTTCTGCTACGCTCGCAGACCTGACAGTGAGAGGTTGTGATCCCTACGACCCCGTTGAAGATGAGGGCGGCACTTCAAGAGATTTCAATATTCAGTTCTTTAGCTCCATCGGAACGATGGAGTCGCGTTATTACTGACATTACGGAGGAGTCGATGTCCCAGATGTACGACTGGGGCTTCCGCGCCAACTGGCGAGGCCCGGTCCCAGGCAACGGGCTGGGTCTGTCGCTCGTCCGCTCCATCGTCGCCCCATGCGGCGGCAGGATCAGGGCGACGTCCAGTCCCGGCAAGGGCACAACCTTCAACGTCACGCTTCCGCTCGACATGACGCGCAGACGCGGCATCCTCGCCGCGCTCCGCCGCCTTGTTTCCCGCCGCACGGCGTAGCGAAACCCATGCTCCGCGTCTGCACTTGACTGCACTCGCACTGCATTCCCCAACCCCGAAGACGCCCTGTCTTCGGGGCTATCCCCGCTTTTCACTCGTTCGTTATCGTGTATGGAGATTGGATTGAGTAAGGGATTGTGATGAAGAATGGGGAGAATGTACCGGAGTAAGTGGCGCGACGGGCGCAAACCTACCGAGCGACATCGCGCCGCGAAGTGTCGCAATCTTGTCAATACTTTTCTATCAGACAGAAATGTATGCAAATCGAGAGGTTTCGGTAAGATTATGCGAATGTTCATGTCGTCTTGGCATTGACCTCAAAGGCCGCGATGTGGTATACTACAGCCGATGAAAAATTTTAACGTGATGTATCGCGGAAAGGATGGCAAACAGGATGTCGTCCAGATTGCCGCAGAAGACCGCAATGGCGTGTTCGCGGAACTCGCCAAGCGCGGCATTTCCGCCATTCGCGTAGAAGAAGCGAACGGCAAGACGAAGCCGCGCAAGTCGAGCGATAGCACCAAGAACCCGGCCGTCATCAAAGGCATCGTCGCCGGCGTTGTCGTCGTGGCGGCCGCCATTGGCGCGTTTCTCTTTTTGACTAAGGAGAAGCCCAAGGCAGAAGAGCCGACAGAGAAGAAGCAGACAAAGATTGCAGCGGTCGAACCAGTCAAGATTGCGCCAAAGCCTGTCGAAGAGAAGGTCGAAGAACCGCCGAAGATCGACCCCAACGCACGTCCTACCAAGGTTGGCGAGACGGTCAACGGCTACATCAAACTCCCGTCCGGGCGCATCCACCGCGTCCTCGGCGTTGTTACAAACTCCACGACCGCCGCCATCAAGGGCAAGTATGAAATCTTCGACCATCACTGCGAGAACGAAATTGCAGGATTCATGGCAATGGAGCCGGGACAGGGGCTCGTAGGAACGCCGCGCTACAACGGACGTTTCACGCGCGACTTCCTTGAATCCCTCAAGACCCCGATTGTCGTGACCAAGGATGACAGCCCGGAGGATGCCGCTCTCAAACGCGCGGTCATTCAGGCGAAGATCGACCTCAAAGCCGCATACGACCGTGGCGAGGACATCGAGCAGATCATGCTCGACACCCGCAAGGAGATGCAAGACCTCGCCCGCTACAAACAGGAGCTCAAACAGCAGCTCCACGAGATAGTCAAAGGAGACGGCGAAATGACCACGCAGGAGATGGAAGACCTCGTCAATGCCGCGAACCAGATGCTTGACTCCAAGGGCATCGCGCCCATGACTTTCGGTCCTCTGACTCGCCGCAAGATCATGTTGATGCGCGAGCAGGAAGCCGCCACCAAATAGCCACTCCCCATTCCCCACTCCCCAACTTGAAAGGAATAAGAAAATGAAGAAGTTGATTTGCGCCATTCTCGCCGCGACCGTGTTCGCCGCAATAGCAGACGAGCCACCACCGTTCGACCTCAAGAAGAAGCCGCAGACGGAAGAGGAAAAGGCCGCGCGCAAGGCGTATATCGAGGAGCGGTTCAACAAGCACACGGGCGGACGTCTCATCGTGCCTGGCTCGCTCAAGGGAAAGTTCGTCTATGTGAACTGCCAAAAGCGTACGCCCATCAAGTGGCTTCAGGCAAACGCCGAAGTGTTCCATCAGTCCTCGAAGTTCACAATTGAAGTCGCAGAAGGAGAGTTCTCGTTCCCCAATCCGAAGATTCAGGGCGAGGCCTCGCTCTTCGTTGTGGACGACGAGAACCTGCCGCCGCTCCTCTCCGCGCCGGAGTCCCGCTGGGCGATGGTGAACGTCGCGCCTCTCGCCAAGGGCGCGGGCGAAAAGCCGCAGTTCTTCGCAGCCCGCGTCCAGAAGGAACTGACTCGCGGCTTCTGCCTCCTCGCCGGTGCGCAGAACTCCGGCTATCCCGACGCGCTCGTCGGCTGCATCACCAAGCCCGAGCAGCTCGACAAGTTCGCGGACTGCCGTCTCCCCGTCGATGTCCTCGCCCGCTTCGCGCCGTACTCGCAGGGCTACGGCATCACCCCCGCCATTCAGACCACCTACCGCAAGGCGTGCAAGGAGGGATGGGCACCGCAGCCTACGAACGACTACCAGAAGGCAATCTGGGACTCGTTCCACGAGCTGCCCACCAAGCCCGTCAAGATCGAGTTCGATCCCGCCAAGGGAAAGTAATCTGCATGGACTATGGCGAAGTTCCAATACTTCTACCAGTCCAAGGAAAACAAGAACCTTGACGGATGGATCGTCGCCAAGAGCCGCGACGACGTCTATGCACAGCTCCGCAAGGTCGGCATAAAGCCCTACAAGGTAGTCGGCAAGAATCCGCTTGCCTGGAAGCGCTGGGCGGCCATCGTGGTCCTTGCCGCCGCTCTTGCCGGAACTTACGCCTGGCTTGCGCTTCGCCCCGAGCCTGTCGTCGAGGCGGAGCAGTTTGTAAGGCATCAGATTTACGGCGCCGAGAGCGTCATCCGCAACGGCATGACTACAGACTGGGCGGCTTGCGGTCTCGACGAGGGCGAGCGCTTCCTTGCCAAATACGCCCAGCCGGGCGTTCCTGTGACCTCGGCGCGGGGTGATCTGAACAAGATTGCCTCCGCACTTGAGAACGCGCTCACGCGCCGCCTGGAGCCGCAGGCCGACGAACTGCTCGAATACCGCCAGGTGAAGCAGATTGTCGAGGCGATGAAGGACGAGCTTCGCTCCTATATCGATCACGGCGGAACCGCCCGCCTTTACATCGACCGTCTTCAGGAGCGCCAGTCGCAGGAGGTAGCCTACTACCGCGCCGCCGCGCAGGAACTGGATAATGCCAAGTCCTCCGGCGCATCCGACGACGACCTCTACGCCCTCTGGTCTGCCAAGAACGCCGAGTTGAGGGCGATAGGTCTGCCGATGCTCAAAGAACCGGCGGAAGAGTGATCCGGCCAATGACTGAGATGGCGAACGTATTAAACTTAAATAGAGCAACTTGGATTGATTACATAACAAGTTGCCTCTCAAACCTTGCTTGCTTTGTTCATACACAGAATAGCCACGGGTTAACATCAGGGAATATTCACGCAGAATACTTCTATAAAGATTTTCTTAACGCAATTTTCTCTATTAATCTTGTCAATCAAAATCACTTTATAAGCAATGCTCCTGGATTCGATTTGATTGACATTGCCCAATCCTTGATTGTGCAGGTTTCGTCACAAGATAAGATTTCAAAGGTTCGCAACTCCTTTGCGAAATTATCTGGGCGACTTAATAGTCCAATGCGGTTCTGGTATGTATCAATGACAGACAAACTTCCAGTCTGGCATTTACAGCAATTCCAACTGCCAATCTATGTGGTTTTTGATCCATCGACTGACATATTTGACAATCAGCGCCTTGTTGGTGTCTGCAAAGATTTGGATAACTTGCGATTGCAACAAGCCTACAATATCTGCATTAGCCATTTTGGTTGTCAGACCAACATAGACTTATCGCTTACTCAAGAGCACCTATTGGCGTTCGTTCAGAATATAGCTTTTGTCAAACATTATCTGGGCGAACTTCCCGATTATTGTAACGCGTATTTAGATGAAAATGATATGTATAGGATCTACTCTATTCATGGGTGTTTATCAAAACATCTAAATGAGATGCTTGCAAAGGCTAGTGAAAATTTACAACATATAAAGAATTCGGTATGGTTCGATGGAGAATTGCTGATTCTTCTTGAAAATATTGATAAGGTCTACTGGCTGATAAGTTGTGAATGCGACAAAATCAAGCCGATATATGTTAATATAAAACGGGTTCGGACATTGTTGCAACAGTTTGATGATCTCATTCAAGCAGCAGCCTGTAAGTTCGCAAACTCTCTTGCAGTGGATTCAAATTTAATCATAAACCGAATACAGATGATGGCTAATTAATAGTATTATCTGTTAGGCCTCGCCGATCCCTCGGAGGCTCTGCATTCTACTGCACTTGTCATGCGCCGAAAAAGCCTCTCTACGCCCATTTTATTGGCGCAGAGAGGCTTTCGCACTTTGTCGGCTACGGGCAGGCTGGATTGCAAGCTGGTTTTACCATGACAGGCGTCCAGTTTGTAAACATCGGAAGTGATGTGGCCATGCCAATACAGTCAATCATTCCAACGGGCGATGATACTTCTGATAATGTATATATGCAAACACTCGACGCGTACGGCAATGGTGTTGCAATGTACAACTGGATTGACTATGCTGGTGACAGCGGTGACCAGAAGGCTTGGATTGACGCAGACACGTTTGAGATAGTGACCGATGTGGCAATCCAACCGGGGCAAGGTCTCTGGGTGGCGGGCACCTCCTCTTCGCAGGGATTCCAGTCATCAGGTAAAGTTGGAACTTCAGATGTGAACGTCGCGTTGAAAAATGGATTCACAGCAGTAGTCAATCCGTTCCCTGTTGCGGTAAACCTTCAGGATATTGTTCCTACTGGCGATGCTACATCGGACAATGTGTATATGCAAACCTTGGATGCTTATGGCAATGGTGTTGCAATGTACAACTGGATTGACTATGCTGGTGACAGCGGAGATCAGGAAGCTTGGATTGACGCCGACACCTTTGAAGTTGTGACCGACGTCACTTTTGCGCCCGGTCAGGGCATCTGGGTTGCTGGTACTTCTGAAACTCAAGGCTTGAGATTCCCAGCTCCCGAACTATGATGATTTATGTGCGGCGCATGGTGTGTCGTGCCTAAAAAAGGAAAAGAAAAAATGAAAAAACTCATAATAATTGCTGTTGCGGCAGTTACGTCAGTCGTAGCTAACGCAGCTTCGGTAAAGTGGACTGCAGCAAATGTCTACAGTTCTGACCCCACGACAAAACTCGCCGTTGGAAGCACAGTGTCGCTTTATGCCGCACAAGTGGTTTCTAGCGTTGTTGGTGATTACAGCGTTGTAGATACCTTTACGCTTACTGCAGCTGGAGCAGTGAGCAAGACAAGCGTTATTGACAGCATTTCTGCCAACGAAACATGGAACTTCTACTATGTTTTCGAAGATGGTGGAAAGGCATTCACCTCTGCAGTAAAGGAGAATGTGACGATTGCGGCTGTTGGAACAACCCAGGTGGCGTTTGGCAATCAGCAGTCTGCCACACAAAACCCATCCAACTGGGCAGCTGTCCCTGAGCCGACGAGCGGGCTTCTCATGCTCCTTGGTCTTGCTGGCCTCGCGCTGAAGCGTAAACGCGCCTAAGCAAGCAAAGCCAGAAGGCATAAAGAAAGCCGTCTCCTTTTCGGGAGGCGGCTTCTTTCGTTGTCGGGGCAAAACAACGTGGGGGACGGATGAGTTGAAATAGACTATATGTGAGAGTACACCTCCTACTGGATGTGCGACAAAGAGGGAACAATTCTAAATGCTATTTTATTTTTGGATGTCACAATTCTAAATCATTGTTTAGAATTGTTCTTGACGGACGCTATGCATGTATGGTAAAATGTGCGCCATGAACAATGTCAAAAGATTGTATGACAGCATAATCCGCGAACATTTAGAGATGTATCGCCAGATGGTTTTCCTTTCCGGCCCACGACAGGTTGGCAAAACGACCATCGCCAAGACCTTCGCCTCCGACTACCTGAACTGGGAGGAGAAGGAAACTCGCATGCTGATCCTCAAGGGCGCAAAGGCGGTTGGCAAGGCCCTCTCGCTTGACGAAGGCCGGGACGCCGGCAAAACGCTCGTATTCGACGAAATCCACCGCTACCAGAAATGGAAGACGTTTCTCAAGGGGTTCTTCGACATATACGAGAAGAGCGCCAGGATATTCGCCACGGGTTCCGCGAAGATGGACGTCTACAAGCGCGGCGGCGACAGCATGATGGGACGCTACTTCCCATACAGAATACACCCGCTGTCGACAGCCGAGCTTCTTGCGACCTCAATCCCAGACGAAAAACTGATTGTCCGGCCGCCGAAAGAACTCGCCGCTTCCGAATGGGACGCGCTACTGAAGTTCGGCGGCTTCCCGGAGCCGTTCACCGCCCGCCAGACGCGATTTCTCCGCAAGTGGCGAGCTTTGCGGATGGAGCAGCTGTTCTCTCAGGACATACGCGATTTGACGAAGACAGTGGAGATCGACCAGATTGAAGCACTGGCGACCATTCTTGCCAATCGTACGGGCGAGCAGCTTGTGATCTCGTCTCTCGCCCATGAAGTCACAGCAAGCGAGCCGACGATCAAGAAATGGGTTTCGATACTGAAATCCCTTTATTATGGCTTCACCGTCAAGCCATACTACAAGAACATCGAAAGTTCAATACGCAAAACGCCAAAATGGTATCTGCGGGACTGGTCTGGGATTGCAGACCCGGGCAAGCGTGCCGAGACTTTCGTGGCATGCCATCTTCTCAAGGCCGTCGAATGCTGGACAGACCTTGGATTTGGGGATTTCGACCTCTTTTATGTCCGCGACAGGAAAAAGCGGGAGGTGGACTTCCTTGTGACGAAGGACAAAGTGCCGTGGTTTCTCGCGGAAGTGAAGAGCGCAAGCGAAGCTCTCTCCGGCAGCCTTGCGTTCTTCCAGAGAGCTACAGGCGCAAAGCACGCCTTTCAGGTCGTGCTTGACGCAGACTACGAAGATGCAGACTGCTTCGAAAAGACAACGCCCGCCGTTGTGCCCGCCAAGACGTTTCTGAGCCAACTAGTCTGACGCAATCGCGTATACATAGCAGAAGAGCGGCCTCGTTTGAGGTCGCTCTTCGTGTGGCTTTTATTGCCGGTCTAACTTAGGCGCGTTTACGCTTCAGAGCGAGACCAGCCATGCCGAGGAGAAGCAGAAGCCCACTCGTAGGCTCAGGGACGGCAGCCGTTGTCCAACCGCCCCCAGTTGTCGAGCGGGTCGTCTGATTTCCAAAGCTAATGGATGGCGTTGATGAAGCCTGTGCCTTTGCGGACTTTTCAGCGGTATAAGTCCAATCTTTCCCGCCAATAGTGTCCTCAATGACAAAGTAGAAGTCATACGTCGTACCAGCAGCGAACGCATCGCTGCTGAAGGTTGTGTTAGCGATTGAACCGCTCACAACGCTTACAACGCTCAGTGGGTCTGTCCCGACTGCATCGCAGTAAAGCGATGCTGAACCCGAATACAAAGCGGTCGAGTCAACAGGACTGTATATGTTGTTGGCAGACCAACGGAAGGAGGCAGCGTTGACGGCAATGGATGCCGCCACCACTGCAAGCATTATCATTAGTTTTTTCATCTTTATTTCCTTTTTTTAAGCGCACGAGCCTATCCCGCGCACATAAATCGTTTTACAGTTCGGGAGCGGGAAAGCGGATAGTTACATCGCTTTCTCCTGTATAGTTGAATATCCAAAGACCTTGACCGGGATCAAAGTTAACATTGTCTACAGGTGCTTCTGTTATTGCATTGCACCACTTGCCACCAATCCACATGTAATCCTGATCCTCCTGCGTATTGCCGCCTGCATCAAGAACCTGAATTTCAATATTATAGTCAAAATCGACTTCGCCCTCGGCTTCAGGAAGAAGATCGGCAAGTGCAACCGAAACAGGGAACGGGTTGCCGGCACCTACAGCACCGAAATCTGAGTCCAATGTTACACACACATCAGACGTGCCAACCTTGCCTGCATTCTGAAGACCAACTGAGGACTCGCCTGTGTAGCAAAATACCCACAGCCCCTGTCCTGGCGCAAAGGTTACATTTTCGACAGGTGCTTCAGTAATGGCATTGCACCATTCCCCACCAATCCACATATAGTCCTGATCTTCCTGTGTACGACCACCAGCATCAAGAACCTGAATTTCAATGTTGTAATCAGGATCTTCCGAATTGACAGGCTTTATGTCATTAAGGCTGATCTCGGAGCTTCCAATGCCTAGAAACTGTGGCGTTACCATCACAGCACCGTAGTCACTATCGAGCCCGCTCTGCGCGTAGCCGACAAGACACGAGATGCGTAAATGCGCACTATTTGCGATGTATATTGAGACAAGGAACGCTGTCCAAGTGCAGACAAGGACAGCGTTTTACGCGGAATCCAGCGACTTTACATCTCCGAAAGGATGCGGGCACGGTGGGTCGCAAACTCTGCCTCGGAGATCAACCCCTTGGCGAACATCCTGTCGATTCGCTTAAGGCGGCGGGAGATGTCCCCTATCGAGCAAGGTGTCGCTCCAGTCGCGCCAGGAGCGACGCTGGCGGCAGAGGTGCGGGCGGATGGCGAGCCTGCCCCACTCCCGCCTCCGAGGGCGGGAATCGCCTCTACAGCCGCACGCAGCGCGCCCTCGTTCTCATGGTAGTAGTGCCGTGTCATTGCCGACGAGCAATGCCCGACTATGCTCTGCACCACCGGGAGCGGGACGCCTGCGTTGGCCGAAATCGAAACAAATGTGTGTCGAAGCGAGTGAAACGAGGCAAGGACGTGCTTGCGCTTGCGCCCCTCGACATGGACGCTCATCGTTATCCCGGCGGCGTTGAAGATCTTCCGCAACCCCTCGTCCACCCTCCAGCGCGTCATGATGTGGTACTCGGCCACCTTGGGATTGACGTATTCCGACCAGAGCGATGGCGAAGGTTCGGATTCCGAGGGACTTTCCACGTCGCCCGTCTCATGTTCCGCGGCCCCGGTCACTTCCCGTCCCTCTTCACGCTTCCCTCTTACCTTCTGCAGCTCGGAAAGGAGCTGCGGATGAATCGGAATCGTCACCGGCTTGCCGTGTGCATGCTTCTTGGTTTTTTCCGGGATGACCTGGATTATGCCGCGCTCAAGGTTCACGTTCTCCCACTTGAGGTGGCAGCAGTCGCCAAGTCTCAGCCCCGTGTAGATTCCTGTCATAATGAGAAGCTTCCATTCCACGCCCTGTTTCTCCGCCTGCATGTAGAGCCGCTCCACCTCGTCGATGGTGAGCTCACGGCGGCTGAGGCTGTCGTCCGAAAGAAGCCGGACCCCATACCAAGGGTCATACATCAGCCCGGCCTTGTCAGCCAGCAGCTGGAACACCTCGCGGAGCGTACAGACATGCCCGTTGTAGGTGCTTGCCGTGTGGTGGCAGCGGTACTCCGCCAGATACTCGGCGATGGCGATGTCCGTCACGTCGCCAAGGTGGGTAATCTCGATGTGGTTCTCCTCGATCCATCGGGCGAACCGCATCCATGCCACGCGCTTGGCGTTCATAGTGGACTTGGCGATGTCTTTTCGCTGTGGCGACATCTCGTAGTGATGCCACACCTCGGCGAGCGGGAGTTTCCTGCTGCCGAGTCCGAACGGGGCGAGGAATCGGTCGAGCATCTGCTCCGCCTTCGCCCTGTCAGTTGTCCTAGTCGAGCGGCTGTACCGCTTTCCGTTTATGCCCACGCGGAGGGTGTAGCGCCCCGACTTTTCCCGCTGCAGGCTTCCTGTTCCTTTTTCCCTTGCCATTTGATTTCTCCTTTCCTTTGGTTGGGGAAAGGATGTCCGGGGACGGGCGCAGTTCCTCCGCTTCGCGCACAAGGCCCCAAATTCGGCCTGTGCGGGCTTTCCCGCCCTCGGGCGACTCGTTGTACGCCTGGAGGCGTGGAACGCCACAGAAAGCCCAGAAACGGGCGGGGCGGCGAACGGGCGCTACTTCTTCTCCTGCTGGGCGGCTCTTTCCTTGAGCATCGACTCGATTTCCGCCTTCGAGCGGATAAACTCGTCGAGAGGCGTGATAAAGCATAGACCGCCGTGATTGAAGGTGTCGTGGCTTTTCGGGACAGCGGTCGGGGACGATCCCAGAAGCCCGCTCATCACACCAATCAGCGCAGGATATGCGTACGGGCCGATCTGCGCATTGGCGAATATGGGGCCGCCGCTGTAGCCAGGGTAGACGTTGCACTCGATGATGATTGGAGGCGTCGTGTCTCCGTACTCTGGCGTCTTGAACGCGTTTAGCCTCGCTGCTATGATGCCGGAACGGAGACCAAGCGGCTGGCGGTTCCGAAGCTGCGGGGCGAACCATAGTTCGTATGCATTGCCGTAGGCGACAACCGGCGTGCCAAGCCCGATTCCGTAGGAGCCGAGGTGCTTGCTTGGAAGCAGGAATGCGCCCTCGACAGCGCGGTCATCCTCGAACCATGTCGGCATACCCTGAATGGGAATGTACTTCACGTCCCAGCCATGCTTCACCAGCCCGTCGAAGTAGGGCGTGACGTCCATCATCGTTATGTCCGCATAGCGGCTCGTCGGGCTCCATGCAAGCCCCGTTTCGCGCAGCGTTATGTTCTGATCAATCTCGCCGCCTCCGTGGTAGGCAATGACGGCGACGTCGTTCGTAAGCCCGGAATGGATGCAGCTTGCGGCGACGTGCGCCGCAGTCATGAGCTTGACCTCGCGCATGCCGTTCTCGAAGGTTCCGATGAAGAATCCGCAGCCGCCTGGCGTCTTGTTGTCCTTCGGGCATAGGCAGACAAACGCCTTAGATAGCTCGTCGTGCTTCGCGGGCGGCGGAATCGGCGGGCGCTGCGGAGCAGCTTCGGGCGTTGCGTCGGCAGTCGTCTTGCCGGACATCGGGTTCAGGATGCTGAAGAACCCGTCCTGATAGGCAAGGAAAAGCGCGGCAAGAACGACGAACAGCGCACCGCCCCAACCAAGGGACGCAGGATTATCCTCTGGCTTCGCCTTGTCGCCCTCCGCATGCTTCTCGTCAGGAAGCCTCGGCGGGAAGCAGAGAAACATCCCGACCACAAGCCAGAAGGCAAGGAAGATCGTCCTCGTGAGCGGGTCAAGCGGGAAACCGTCGCGATAGACGATGAGAAGCTCCTTCACTGCCCAGAGCGCGCCGAACAGGGCTCCCGCCCCGAACGCTACGCATGTTGGCCAGTGCCGCTGGCGGGCATTACGGATGACGCCCCTGATGCATCCGACAGCGATCAGAACCATCGCCGTAACGCCGATGATGGAGTTGACAACGGTCATGTAGAACTGCCAAGGGGCATTCTCGGTGTTCTTCAAATGCGCAAACCCAAGAACCGCGACAAGCACAGTGCCGAGAATGAATGCGCCGAAAAGAGCCGCAGCGAAGCGTCCGTCACTCGGGTCAACATTGTCTTTCTTGTCGTCCATGTCTTTCACCTCTTATCACTCATCACCAGAACTCTCGCAAGGCGCATCATCTTTTACAGCGCCTCCACCATGCGCACCAGCTCGGCGCGGATGCGATCCTCCTCGGCCTTGTCGCCGTGTGCGACGGCATACGCCAGCAAGCCCTCCAGCTTCTGGATTTCGTCATACAGCCGCGCTCTCTGCTCCATGTTCATATTACGCCGCCAGCTCCGCGACGCGCTTCGAGGCATCGACCCTGACGAGAAACGTCACATGGTACGGTGCGCGGGTGTTGGGTATCTTCTCGCCGAGCCGCTCGACCGTCACCTCGGTTCCGAACTCCGCCTTGGCGAACGCTACCGCGCTGTCCAGCGCCGCCTGTGCATCGGCATCGGTGACTGGCACTTCGCCGAACTTCTCAATGTGTAGCGTCGTCGTCTCAGGCGGCATCATCGCCACCGCGACGTACCACCCGTTCTTCTCGCAGGCGGCTTCCATCCTCTTCTCGATATCGCGCTCAATCCGCGCCATGTTGTCGATGTTGTCCATTTTCGTGTCCTTTCTTAACAGTAGTTATCTATGCTATCAGGTCCAGTCCAGACCTCTCCAGCAGCTTCTGTCATACGTTGCAACGCACCGCTCTCGTCAAAACACGTGTGAAGAAACTCATGTATAAACTTTCCATTCGCCGCGAAGATTTTATAGGCGGCAAAATGCTTAATCTCCGAGGGGAAAGTAACCGCTACGCCAATCGAGGTCTTGTCACCCGAAATCTTTGCTTCAATAACCTTGCACACACCATTTCTAGACTGGCAAAATGCGACTCCGGGCTTCAGAACATTGAAGTAGTCTTCTATTGTTGCGCCGTCGGTCTTTGGCTCTATCAAGAACTCAATCCCGTTGTTGTTTTGAGTCACTTGGCTATCCGTGGCGAAACCTTGTGCGGGCAAAACCGCCGAAGATGACAGCGGCCTTTTGTACATCCATTCAGAATCCTTCTCAACACCAACCGCCGCCACTGCATCACTACGCGCATTCTTACGGACAGGCTTATTTGCCCACGCCGACAAGTTCTCAATCGCGTTCCTCGCTTCTTCAGCGGTAACTGTTCGCATCCATGACAACTCTTGCGCCTTGGGATCGTCAGTTCTCAAACATGAGGGGTCGTCGATAAACTTCTGGATGTCACCACCGCAAAGCCATTCTATTCGTTTTCGCGTAATTGGATTGTTTAGCGCGTTTTCTAGGCGCGTAAACCAGCGCAAGTTGGAAACGCGATTATTACATCTGTTGGTATCGATATGATCCACGACGTAAACTTTAGAGTCGCGTTCTCCGAGAAAGGCATTTGCAACGATTATGTGGATTCTGTGAGTACCAAACTTCATGTAGGCCGTCTTCTCGTCTCGCACTCCAAACGTCCACTCGTTGTCACTCGGGCGAGGCTTCCTTCCCTGCTTTGGATGCCGCATTACCGCACCATTGTCGCGCACAGAATAATGCTCTCCCTTGTAGTCGCACTCACGGACTTCCGAATATGAATCCAAAAGACTATCCATTCACACCTCCACCCAAGTCGGTTCGTAGGCAATCTCGTATCGTTCGTCAAGCCGCGAAACATTGTAGATGCGGCTGCCCTCAAAATTCACGCCGCCATGCAGCCCCGTGTGGATGTGTCCGCAGAAGACGAAGCGTGGTCGCTTCTCAAGAATCGCCTCGGTAAGTTCCGGCGAACCGAAATGCTCGGAGTCAGTCTGGAGCGAACGGTCAACATCGTTGCCGGGAATGCGCGGCGGCGAGTGGGTTACAAGGACATCGAGACCAGGGGGAATCTTGGAGAACCATTTAACGAGAGTGTCATGCTCGCCCTCGAATGCCCACGAGTAGGAAATGATCGGCACCCAGGGCGTCCCATAGAACTTCACTCCGCCAATCTCCGTCCACCTATCGCCGAGAAAGTGGACGTTGGGCGAAAAGTCAAACTTCCAGTCGATCCCCTTGTCCTTGAAAAGTATGTGTGCGATGGGGTAGAAGTCGTGATTGCCAGGAATCACCACGAACTGGATGTCCGGGTACGACGACGTCCATTCACGGAACTTCCTGTTGATCCACTTCTTCTGGTCGTTGATGTGCCACGGCCCGCGACCGCGCAGCGGAGCGATGTCGCCAGCGAGAACGACGACATCCGCGCCCTTGGGGTTTAACCCCTCAAGGTTGCCGTGCAGATCGGATGTCGCCATTATCCTCATCGTCCGTTCCTTACGCCTTTGCTATGGATGCAATCAGTTCGTTCGCCCATTTCACGGCTTCGTCGCAAGTCGGCAGCACGTTGAGTCCGCGTCCAGCATCTTCGTAAAGCGAATCCCACCCGTTGCCTTTCTTCACCGTCGGCGGCCACGGCTGGCGGCGGCGGTAGTCGAACAACCTGACGCAGACAGCCTTGGCTGCGGCAAGGTCAATCTCGGAATGCCCGCACATGAGTTGCAAATCAACGAGATCGTGCGGCCTGTCAGCACCCTCCGTAGTGACAGCATGAAGTTTCTGCGCTATCTGGTAGGGGAGCTTCATCACCGGGATGGGTCTTGGGCGCGGGAAGCCAAGCTGCTCAAGGAGTGCCGCAAAGTCGGACGCCTCCTCCAATTCGGATTCGTCTGCGTCGCCAATCTCGTTATGCCCGATCTCAATTCTCACGGTCTGCCACGAACGGTCGTTGTAGGCGAGCTTGATGTCGTAGGGAATCATGACATAGCCCTGCGGGACGCCAGCGGGACGAGGAGGCTCGACACGCTGCAACCTTCCTGTAAAGCCATTCCAACCCGACTTGAGGCTTGCTTCGAGTTTGTCGAGATACGCATCGAGCGCCATGACGCGCGCCGTGTCCATGTCTCGCGTGTAGCGAGTGGCACTTCCTCCGTAGCGGAACATTAGGGAACTGCCGCCCTTGACGACGCCGTCGGGAAGCATCTGGGCGACAATGACATTGGCAAGCGCACGACTCAGGCGAAGCGCATCACGACCGGGACCAGCGACCCTGTTTATTGCTTTGATAAGGTTGGCGCATGTGTTTGGACGGTTCATTTCGCAAATTCCTCTTTTAGATTCTTGTACTCCTGACGGTCTACAAGCCCCTGCCTGGCCGCTTCGTCTATCGCATCCACAAGACGCTCCTTCATGACAATACCACGGCAGGTGCGAATTGCGTCCGCGACTCTTTGGCAGGCAATTCCCTCGAACGATTCCTCGCGGACATCATCCGTCTTCTTCACAAGACGAATCCAATCCGGCAGGGTGCGGCGGACGCGCTTTGCGACAGCGACCTGAATCTGCGGAGGATTGACGAGAGCGAGATTGTGCATAGCAAGAACTCCGTCGCCATATATGAGAGACCCGCGCCCCACAAGTGCGACAGCTTCCGCAAAATGGTCGTAAGGCGTCGGTACATGGTGATTGAGTCGATAGACACCACGACCGCACCGCTCAAGCCGCCCCATAGCCTCCCACAAGAGAAGCTGCTTGCGGTGAATGCCAAGGTCGGCGGCATCTTCAACCGTTATGAGGCCATACTTGTCAGCAGCGACCTCATACACTTTCTCAAAATTATTCATGTCAATATGATACCATTTTCGGGGCCATTTCGTCAAGCCGACACCCAAGCCAAAAGGAACGCAGATATGCGGCATTTTTTCCAAGTGCAGATTTCTAGCCTTGTCAATTTGATACCGATATTGCCATCAAGTTGACAATGACATCAATTCCCCGTTCCCCTATTTCCAAACATCGCCGCGTTGTCGGGGTCGAGGTAAAGCGCGAGGGCGCGGACGGCGGCGATGACGAACGCAGAGCGGGCGCATTTCGCCTCACCAAGCGACTCCGCTCCCTTGACCAGAAAATCAAGTCCGTCCAGTTCCATGAGCCGCTCAAGTACAGCGTCTTCGGGAAGGTCGTTTTCTCTTGCGAGGTGTTTCACAACCTCGCGCACCAGCCATTGAGGTGAACCCTGCGGACACTCCTTCGCCGATTGCTTCTTTTCCCACGCAGCCCATTGCTCTGGAGTCCAGTTCGCCTGTTCCTCGTAAAGCGCCTCCGCCCGCTTGCGACGGCGGTACAGGCGGTTGTAGGCCGTTATCTTGTCGTGGTTGCGCTTGCGATCCTCTGCCTCCTTGTCACGCAGCCATCGCTTACGACCCTCAATCTCCTCCGGCGTGTTGATAACCTTGCCGAGCGTGAAACCGTACTTCTCGCGGATGATGCGACGCTTCTCCTCGAGGGCTTTCGCCCGCTCCGCTTTGCCGTCAGCTTCTGCGGCCTGTCGAGCGAGGCGCTGTTTGCGGCGTTCGTCGCGCTCTGCCTCAAGTTTCTCTTTGGCCTTGCGCCTTACGCCCTTGTCCCAAATCGCCTGGTGCTTGGCCGTCCAGCGGGCTTTCTGGAGCGGAACGCCCAGTTCCCGCGCCAGCGCCTTGAACTCGGCCCGTTCCTTGCGTTCTGCCTCCAACGCCTCCTGTTTGGCCGCCCGTGCCGCCTGTCGCGCTTCCTCACGGGCCTTGCGCCTAGCCTCGCGCTCCGCTTCCTTGGCCGCACGTGCCGCCTGTGCCGCCGCCTCGCGCTTCTTGCGGGCAATTGTCGCCTTGCGCTTCTTGATGGCGGCTTGAATCTTGCGCTTGCGCCCGTTGAGGAGTTCGTCTATGCGCTTGTTGCGTTCGGCTGTTGCCCGCTGACGGTCGGCATCGTAGCGTTTCCGTCCGGCGATCTCCCCCGGCGTAGTCGGCTTCTCGCCCCAGCAGAAGCCGTACTTCTCGATGGTGTAGCGCTTCTTCGCCTCCTGGCTCATGCTGTCGAACGCGGCGAACTCGTCGTCCGGCTCGTCGGGTTCGGAACCGTCGTCACCGCCCGTGTGTGTCGGTGGCTCGTTGCCGGGAGGATCGTCAGGTGGATTGCTGGCAGCGTAGTCGACTTCCGGGGCTGGTGTGTTGTCGGACAATTCCTCGTCGGTTGGGGCGGTCTCTTCGAGTGTTAAACCTCGCAATGGATGATGCGGCAGAAACTCGTCAACGACGATAAGCGGCTGTTCTGCGGTCGCAGGGGACTCGAACCCTATTTCCTCGCAAGAAAAACCCACCACCCTTGACACGCGGCAAACCCTTGTGATATAATGTCTGCATGAAATTTAGCACTACCACAAGTGCTTGCGAAAAAAGTCAATTTCCTGCAAGGATTTGCAAGAAACGCCCTGTTGATAAGTGGTGGGATTTGCATGTTCCTCGTAAGTGACATCAAAAAAAACCCTCCACCTTTCATCCATCGTACAACCACAAAAAACATAGGAGAACCGCCATGTCATTTCTCAGAAAACACGTCGTACTGGCCTCCATAAAACGACGCACCCAGGTTTCACACGGAGAAGAGTATACCATATTCGAGGCATACTTGGGAACCAACCCGTTGACGAAAAAGCCGGTCCGCATGGCGTCGAAGTCAATCGAGAAGCTGCGGCAGAAGATCGCCGACTTCTACAAGCAGCTCGGCACAGGCGGCGACGCGGCCGTCCTCCTCACGGCGTACCAGTCGATGGACGCCAAGACCGCCATAGACCTCCTCGCCAAAGCCGGCATCGACCTGTCGCTCACGGAGTGCGTGCGCCGCGTCCTCGACAACTCCGAAGACCTCGCGCCCTGCACGACGACCCTCGGCGACGCCTACGCCGAATACGCCAAGTGGCAGGGGGAAAGGAACAGCCCGCACCAGGTCAAGACCGTCGCGAAGCGCGTCGGCAGGTTCGTAGACGTGTTTGGCGCGGGACGACTCCTGTCCGAGATTACCCACAAGAACCTCGCCGAGTACCTGCGGCGCGAGTTCTACGCTAACCCGAGCAACGAGGCGAAGACCACGTACAACGGCAACCTGGAGTACATCCGCTCGTTCCTGCGCTGGTGTGCCGCCAAGAAGCACTACATCAAGGCAAACCCCGCCGAGTCCATAGACGGCTTCGCGAAGGAATACGAAGACCCCGAGTACATGAAGCCGGCGGACGTTGAAAAGCTGTTCCGCGCCCTCGAGTCGAAGGGCGGCCCCGACCTCGCGGACGCGATACTCTCGTTCTGGTGCGGCATGCGGCAGGACGAGATCAAGCGCGCGGCCGACGGCGAGGGCGCAATCGTGATCGACCTCGAAGAGAAGTACATCCGCGTCGTCAAGTGCAAGGGCTACACGCGCGGCATAAAGCCGAGGGCGTTCACAATCCCCGACCAGGCGCTCGCGTGGATGAAGTCGATGCCGGACTTCGTGGCGGCGGCGCGGACGCAGAACCCCTACTTCCGCGAACACCTCAAGGCCGTGGCGACCGAGGCGGGCGTCGCGCTGCCGGAGAACGCGGGGCGGCACACGTTCTGCACGATGTTCGAGGCGGCGCACCACGACGCGAACGCGCTCACGGCCATCGTCGGCAACACGGAGAGCGTCCGCGACCGCCACTACAACGGCGTCGCCAAGCCGCAGGACGGGCGAGACTACTTCGCCATCATGCCGAAGGCGACGAACACGCCCAAACCATCCCGACCCGCCGTCAGCGAAGCGAACGGATAAACTCGAGCGCCTTGCCCTTCTCGACTGCGATGCGCTGTGCGAGGTCTTCGAGTCCCTTGCGCTCCGCCGAAGTGTCCTTGCCCTGTGCCTCGGCAGCCTCAACCTTGCCGAGAATCGTCTTTAACTTGCTTTCCAGGTTGGAGATGTTCTTCAACGTCGCCGCGACCTTCGCCGCGTCCTCTGGCTTCGCGAGGGCATTGGCCTCGTATGACTCCTTGAAACGGTTGACGGCGTTCTCGTACGGCTTGCGGTCGTAGGTCGAGCCGCCCGCGCCCAGGAGCGAGAGCGGAGCCGTGACGAGCGACATCCCGACGCCGTTCTGCCGAAGTATCAGAAACCGTGAAAATGTGTCAGAAAGCCACCATTCCCACTTGCGCCCTGCGCGGCGGTTTTGGTACAATACGCATCATGAGAACGATGGAACGCACATTCACCCTCGACCGCGACTTGGCCAGACGCGCCGACCGCAAGCTACACCGCTACGGCATGAGCCTTGACGACGCCGTAGCCCACACCCTCGTGTTCATCGTGTCGAAGCGCGGCAATCCACTACAGGGAGCGGCCGTTCCGCCGGTGATCGAGTTCGACGCGCAAGGGCAGCACTTCGTCGCAGACGTGAAGCCAGACGGCGACAGCTATTCCGCGCAGGTTCGCGACTGCCCGGAATGCTTCACGTGCGGCGACAACCTCGCCGAGCTGCGCAAGAATCTCGTCGAGGTGACGAAACTGATGTATTTCGACATGGGCGAGGTCACGCGCAATCCAGACGGGAGCGAACTTTCGTGAAGCCGCTCACCGCAAGGGAAGTTGAGCGCATCCTTCGCGAGAACGGCTTTCACTACGTGAAGACCGAGGGAAGCCATTCCAAGTGGGCCAACGACGAGACAAGGCGATCCACGGCTGTTCCCTTCCATGCGAACAGGACTCTTCCGCAGGGCACACTGAAATCAATCTTTCGGCAAGCCGGCATTACGCCGCCGAAGAGATAGCGGCACGAAAAACTTGGCCGCGCGTTCCGTACCTTCACTATAGCGGAAGGACGTACTGGCAGCGGCCGTTTCTTTATAGTCCCCACTTGCAGAGTCGGCACGTATTGTACCATAATTCCGCATAGAGGCGCAAAGGGGATTTTCAAAAAATCGCGTTGTGGAAATTTTTCAAACACCCCCTTGCGCGAGGCGCGATGAATATGCTATAATTCGCGCTGTTCCCTTGAGAGAGGGAGCCGCCCCAGTGGGCTGGCGTCGTAGGTCCACCCAACGGCGGGGAAGTCCCCGCCATTTTATTTGCATGAGAGGCACGGAGATTTTCATAGACGAATCGGGCGACTTCGGGCAATTCGACAAGAACTGCCCGTATTACATCGTCACGCTCGTGCGTCACGACTCCGACGAACCCGTGATAACACACATCGGCGATTTGGAGTACCGGCTTTCGATGCTCGGATTCGAGGACATGCCGATACACACAAGTCCGGCGATAAGAGGCGAGGAGGCGTATTTCGGCCTGCCCCTTGAAACGCGCAGGAAAATACTTTCATGCTTTTCGTACTTCATGAGGAAATGCCCAATTTCATACAAGACCATCGCCGTGGAGAAGAGGCCGCAGACAACCGCAGAGACGCTTTCCTCCTCGCTTTCGGGCGCAATCGACGAATTCCTCGCCAGCGTCGATGGCTCGCTGCCGTCCGGCGCGGGTGAAGTGTCCGTCGTGTACGACAGAGGCCAGCCGCAGCTTGCAAAGATTCTGACGGACTCGTTCAGCCGCCGCGCCCTGCATGTGCGACATTACAAGTCGCTGCCGGTGTACGCAAGGCTTTTCCAGGCTGCGGACTTCGCCTGCACCATCGAACGGATAAACCTGCGGCTTTCAAGCGGCGCGGGATTTGCGCATCCGGAGTTGGTTTTCTTTGAAAAAGAGCGGCGCTTCCGCAAAGACTGGCTCTTGCCGTTGCGGAAAAAGGCCTGGGCTTAACGCCGCACAAAAAATCTGAAAATACCCCCTTGACGGCGCGACGAGGATTGTGGTATAATTCGCGGCGTCAACCCCAAAAGGGTTTTCGTGAGGAGTAGCTACCGAACGAACGATGGACGCCAACCAAATTTGCCCCAAGCCGGGGTGGACTGTTTAGTCCCATAGCTAACCCGGTGCGGGGCTTTGCTAAATGGAGTAGCTACCATGAGCAAACAGAACAAGACGGCGGGAAAGACCGCACGGGTCGCGGCGGGTGCCGCGGGAAGCAAGCGCGGAAGCACCGTCCGCAATTTTTCAAAATACCCCCTTGCAATCGCCGCCGCGATTATGGTACAATGCGCGGCGTTCCGTGAGTTAGGAGTTGGAATACCGACCTCACATGTTGGAACGACAGGCCACCAAGAAATTTGCGTCTGCTCTGCATCGGCCCGTGTCACCTGTGGCACGTATTCCAACCATGCCGGGCAGGCGCTTTTCATTGCCTAAATGGAGTTGGAATACCATGAGTGCAACGAAGAAGACGGCGGGAAAGACCGCACGGGTCGCGGCGGGTGCCGCGAAGTTGGACGAAGTACAAAAGGCGCGTGTCGCCAGACGGCGCAAGAGTGTCGCCAGATGGTGCAAGCGCGCCGAGGAAATAATCTCGTCTAACACTATCAGTGCCGAGGCCATCCGCCAGATCGCAATGACAGAGGGACTTGATCCTGTAGTCCTTATCGTAAATCGAGCTATCCAAATCGAAGTCAGAGAGCGTATCTCCGGCGAATGGACGCGGTGCGAAAGGGAACTAACCCCGGAGCGCCTCAAGACGATGGACGAGTCGTGCATTGCCGACTCCATCGCCTCGTTTGGATGCCATCATCAGACCATATACATCCACGACGTATTGAGCGCCCCCGGCAAACTCAAAAAACTGATGGACAGGTTCTACCGGCGCGGCGACTTCAGCCTTGAGCCAGCCATTCGGCGCGCAATCATGTTCGCGCTCGACGAAAAGGAGGTGGTGGCATGAGCAAGGCAATCACCCAGCAGAAGCGCCTCCGGCGCGTCACAGTGGACGGCGACGTGATCTACCGCCCCGCGCAATACCCGTTCGAGATGGTGTACGCCGACGATGCGTTCGTCGTGCAGACGGACTGCTTCGTCGACGAACGCCTCTACAGCGACGACAAGTCATTCATCCACACAAAGATGGTGACGAGCGAGAAGCACGGCGTGGGCCTCTTCTGTTCGGCGCGGATATTCGATTCGCGCGACGAGGCGATGGACTACATAAGCAAGAACCTGCGGCTTCACGTCGGCGACGACGGTAACGTGTACCCGCGCGTCCTGAAGGTGCGGGCATCCATGATCGTTGAGGGCGTCGCGTTCGATCCTGTCGTGCGCGACATCAAGGGCTGCGCGAAGCTCGAGGGGGTGGCGTGATGAAGCGGCATTACTTGGTCGTAACGAACGATGGCACCTTCGAGACCTGGGCGACAAGCCCGGGGAAGGCCATAACCAACATCCGCTTCCGCATAGCGAACGGTCGCCGTTGGGATATGCCCGACGCTTCGGGATGGACGGTAAAGGAGGTGGCGTGATGGGACTCCGGCAACTTTTAATGTTCATGGGCGGTTTTCTAATCACCAGCGCATTCGTTTTCGCCCCTCTATTTGCGGCAAACCGAAAGCGCAAAAGACGACATGCCGACTACGGAGAGAAAACTGTGGGGCGGGAATCAAAAGCGATAGAACGTCTCGTAGACATCGTAGGCCAAGAAGGAGGTGTGCGGTGAACTGGATCGCTCTATCGGCGGCATTCGCAACAACGGCGTTGCTCATTCGTGTTTCATACTCCCTCGGAAACAAGAACAGGGCGGAAGAGGACAGGAAGAAAGTCGACGACGCACTTGGTGCGGCTCAAAGACTCAGCGACACGGCAAAAGAAGCCTTGGCTCATGGACTTGTGAAAAAAGAGTCGGATGCCTTCAAGACCTTTGAATGGGAGCTTGGCGATCCTTGCGCCGACTCATCTCTAAAAAGTCTTAAGGGTTTTGTGCAGTACCTCGTAAAGGAAGACCTTGTTCCATCATGCTTCGGAAGCGTTGATGCACAATTAGTCAAAGAGACACTGCGCAATACCATTGACAGAGTCAAGAAAGACCTGAGAAAAAGGCGTTATAAATCATGAACACGACTGACAAGATGTGCAAGAACTGCTTCTTCGGGACGCCGACGGAGAACGGGAAGATGTGCGAATGCCACGCCAACCGCCCCGTCTCAAGCGGCAAGTTCCCTGTCGTGCGGACTTGCGACTACTGCGGCTACTGGACGGACGAAAAGACCCTGTGCCGCCCGTTCGTCTACCTTCCGGCAGACCCGTGGAGCGGACTGCCGCAGCAGGGGGAGAGAAAAGCGGGCGTCACGAAGAAAGGAGGATTGAAAAATGCCAAGTAGAACACACGCCCGCACGTCGGCAAAGGCGGCGCGACTGCAGGAAAGTCAGATAGCCCCGCCGAACGACACCGAGCTGACGCTTCGCAGATGCGATCTCGTCGGACTTGCCGAATGCCCCGCGTCCGTCGCGGGGCCGATCCTGCACAACTTTGTGCGCTGGTTCTGCGGCATGAGCGCCGCGCCGCTCGCGGAGCCGCTTGCAAGGGCCATCGTCACGCAGATGCGCGAACGCCACAACGACCGCCTGACGCGCTACAACGAGCAGCACGAGGCGTTCCTCCGCGCGGAGCGCGACGCGATGGCGCGGGCGGCGGCTCGCAGGAGGCTCGGCGTCGATGGCGAGGAGGGCGAGCCGTGAAAGCCGTGCCCTGCGCCCTCTGCGGATGGATGCCGAAGTTCCGAGAGTCGCCGCCGTCCGCAAAGCCCCCTTCGCGGCAAATCCGCCGCGCCGTCGGGAAGCTCTACTGTAGAAATCCGTCGTACCCCGTGGGAGGTCTGCGGGGCGCGACGGCTACCCCTACCAAGTTGCCGTGCAGAAGTGGAACGCGTGGATGCGCGGCGAAATGAGAAAAGGAGCGCGAAGGTGAGACACTACATCAGAAAAGTTGACAAAATCGACAGGCAACGCGGAGATTTGCTGTCGCTGCGGCTACAGGACGTCGTGCCGCTGTTCTCGGAATCATACCCCGCCGAGACGCGACACGCCCTGCTTGACGCGCTGCTTGGGTGGTTTGTCGGCGGCGAAGAGCCGAAGATCGAAGACCCGATTACCGACGCCTATCTGCAACTGCTTGTGACACGGCAGAAGGAGTCCGTCAATCGGTTCTTGGAAAAGTGCAATATAAACCGCGAAAACGTAGTAAATGGCAAGATAGCCAAAGCGGGGCAACGCGGGGTAACCGCCGTTCCTAATAGAACCGTAAAAGAATATAACCGTAACCGTAAAGTAAACCGTAAAGATGAACCGAAGAGTGAATCTTTACGGTTTACGGATGCGGTGGTGGACGGTTCGGGGGCTGACGCTGACGCTGCCCCCGAACCGCCACCCCCGACGGTCACGGCCACGGAAGCCAAGCGGACAATACAAGACATAGCCCCGGAAGTTACCAAGGACAACTACGACCCTCCGGCAATAAAGTATTACAACGATAACTACGTCGGGGTGTGGCTCAAAAGCGACACCTCCATCGCAACCCGCGCCGCCTTCGTCGTCAATGAAAGCTACGAAATGTGGACGAGGCAGTTCTTGCGCAACTCGTGCCGCAAGCTGGGGCGTGACCTTTTCGCCCGCGCCGTGTTCAGGATGGATCGGGACTTGCAAAAGCCAGGCGGGAGCGACATCGAGAACCCCGGAGCCGTGCTTGTCACGCGGCTCAAGCGGCTCGAGGAGGCCGTTGACGCATTGTCGGCTACTTCTGATTCTTCTGCCGTTCCCGGGCGGCCTTGAATGCGGCGTTGTGCTTCCTTGCGATCTCCTGCATCCGAAGCGCCGCCTGTTCGATAATGTCGTTGCGCCCCTTTGCGGACAGAAACTTGTCGCCTCTTGCGATTTCCGCCCGCTTCCGCAGCTTCGAGAGGGTGTCCGCAATCTTCTCTGCCGCCGAAAGCTCCGCTATCTCCAGCGGCGAGGCCTCGCCAGAACCTTTCTTGCGCGTAAGCTCGATCTTGCGCTCGTAGAAGTCGCCGACGACACGCGACGCAGTGGCGTTGTTGCGGAAGAACGTGCCGACGACCGGCCATGTGTGCGGGCGCGTCGAGTCAAGCTCCGCCAAGTCGCTAATTCCGCCTATTGTGCGTTTGAACATGTTGCCAGTTATGCCGTTGAAGACATAGTCGATATGCGCAGGGGAAGCCCACCTGCTGTCGCCGAATATCGGATGGAGCGCCCGTGCGAGACGCTTGGAGAACTCGCTTGTGCGTTCGTCATACCAGTCATAGGAGCGCTTGCTGCGCATCACGTGTTCTGGTACGATAGCCCGCCCGGTCCAAGACTCGTTCATCGCCGCCTCCAGTGCGGGGCCGATGAGGGCCATGTCGCGAGGGGAGAGCCCGGGGAGCGTCCGCCGGAACATTTCAAGACACTCCTTGACCGCGCCATCCTGTCCGTCGTAGAGTTCCGCGACAACGGCGCGTGGGATGGATGCGAAGATGTAGCCGATTTCATACGGCACGGGAATCCTGACGTCGCCGAAGGAAATGTAGTTCCACTTCTCGTGCGGCTTAAGTTCGGCGACCTTCTTCTTGCGGTCGTCGTCGGAGCGGTTGAAGAGTTCGGAGATCAGCGCAAGCATCGTGAGATACGCCGCGCCCTGGAGGACTGTCCGCGACGCCCTCTTGAGGCGGTTTGGCTCGCGCTGCCACTCCTTCGCGCGGAGAAGCCCGAATGCCCGCGCGGTCTGTTCAAGCCCCTGCACGCTGGCGTTGAAGAACGGCACCCACCGGTTTATCGTCTTTGTGGTCTCGCCGCCGCGCTGGAAGTCGAGCGTGATGTCGAGGGCGTTGCACCCGGCGAGCATGTCCGCCGCCTTTTCGCTTGCGCCGCGCTTCATCATGAAGTCGCGGACGTTCTTGAACTCCTTGATTCTGCTCGAGTTTTCGGAGAATCCGACAAAGTCGGCTATCACCTTCTTGATTCCCTTGTTCCATTGCGCCTCAAACCAGTTGCGCGACATGAGGTAGCGGTTCGCCCTGCGGGCGGACTGCAATTTCGCCTCGCCGAGCATCGACCCCATCTGAATTCCCATCGAGTCGAACAACTGCTTCGCGTTCGTGTTCAAGAGATCCATCGCGATCCCCTGCACGGTGGACGCGCCAGGGAAGTAGATGCCGAATTCGTTGACGGTCGCCGCGTGCAGGGTGTCCTTGACGATGTTGCGCAGCGCGAAGGTCGGGTTGAGGACTGTCGCGCCGCTCCGCGTCGCAGCCGCCGCGATCTGCGCCCATTGCTCAAGTATGTTCGGCTTTGTCGCGTCCGTAAAGCCCATGAGCCCCTTCGCCCAGCCCTCGGCGTTCACCTCCGGTAGTTCGTAGGTGTGCAGCTTCCCGTCCTCGTCGTAGAGCGAGACGAGGCCGTTCTTGCCGTTTGACGGCTTCTCCTTGAAGATGGTGAGCGTGTCCTTGCCATCGTCGAAAAGCGCGTCAAACACGTTGTCCGCGTCGGACTTGCTTGCGGCCTGTCCCGACTTCTGCATGGCATCGGTAATCTGCTTGCGAAGCTTCTCGGCGGTGAACTTTACCGCGCCCTGCGCGTTCGGAACTTCCTTGAGCCAGTTCGCGCCGACGGAATACGCCGCCGGAGCGCCGCCCATCGTGGACGCGATGTTTGCGGTTTCCGCGCGCTTCCCCGCCGCGACGAGCGAGCGGAGAATGTCGGCCTGGAACGCGGCGGCGAAAATGCGCTCGTCGTCGACGAGCCCCGCGTCGAAGATGTCCTCGACCTGCCGTCCGCTGCCCGTCCGCTTGTTCACGGCCTTGCCCTTTCGCTTCAACATGCTGTCGCGGAAGAGATCCGGTGATTCGCGGCGTCGGGCTATCTTCACGTAGATCGGGTTTGCCGCGACGATTGTCTCGAACTGCTCCTGGCTCATCGCGCCGGAGTCCACGAGAAGGTGCAGGACGCCGTGCTTGTAGTGCGTGTAGAGGTCGAGCGCACGGCGGAACTTCGCGTTGTGCACATGCTTAAGCAGCGTCGGCGCGACCTCCTTTGGCGTCAGGCCGAACTCCAACCCCTTGTCGAGATACGCCTCCTTTGCTATGCGGGCTATGGCGTAGTTCTCGAACTCGTCCATCTCCTCGCGGGAGAAGCTGCCGAATATCTCCTTGAACGTCGGGATAAGTTCGTCGTTGTTGTGCCCCGGCGTCGCCATGCCGAGATCGCCGTATGTGTAGCGGCGAGTGCCCGAAAGGTCGGTGAGCCCGTTTTCGAGCGCCTTGTACGCGCGAGCCGCCGCCTTGCCGTTGTAGAGCTTCCATTTCAGGACGGGGTGGTTCTCGATGATGTCGTTCATTTCGGCAACGTCGCCTCGCTTCATCGCGTCGCGCCAGTCATACAACTTGTCTATGCCGCTCGCCCTCATGCCCTTCGTGATGAACGCGCCCGTGTCGAGCCAGTTCTCCTGCGTCGGCTTGATGGCGAGAACCATATCGCGCACCTTCGCGACGGCCATCTCCGCAAACGATGGGTCTTTGGCGCGAATCGCCCGAACCGCGTCTTCGCCGGACTGGTTCTGGAACGTGTCTATGAGATCGCGCAATGCGTCCATCCGCGCCATCGTGTCGGGGTGCATCCTGCCGAAGTCGTTGACAAACCAGTCGTATGCGACGGGGGCATCCCTTCGCAGTCCGGCGTCGTTGCCCTGAAGGTAATACTTCACGAGTTCGGCAAACCCCTCCGACTCGTAGCCGCCGACAGGACGCTTTGCGCCGTAGAGGTTCTTGCCGAGCCTGATCAAGTCGTACCTGAGGTTCGCCGGTCGCATTGGGCCGTAGTTTTTCAGGATGAATTCGATATGGTGTCCTATTTCGTGCGGGATAGTGCGAAGCGAAACAGGGTCTTTCGAGCGGATTATCCCCGCGCCCTGCTCGTAGTGCCCTGCGACGGATGGGCCGAGGCGCGTGGTGTTCCTGCCGCGAATCGCCACTTCGGGGAAAAGCTCGCGGAACTTGTCGATTATCTGCTGTCTGGCTATCGGGTTCTTCACGCCCGCGCCTATGGACTCCGGCTCGTAGCCTGGATTGAGCGTCGCGTTCGCGGACGATCCTGGGGCGGGGGCGGGCGGTATGCCCTGCGGCCTGCCCGCACCGGCTTTCGCGGCGGCTTCGTCTATGGCAATCTCCGCGTCGATGGACTGCGCCACGCTACCGTCCTCCGGCGGCACGACCTGCCCGAGCGGGTTTTTGGACGTGGGGATTCCGAGCCGCGCATAGATCGCGTCCGCCTCGCGCTCCGAATACCTGAACGCGGGAGAGGCGATGTTCCACGCCTCGCGGAAATACGGCATGATGCGGTCGAACTTCTCCGGGAAGCGCTCTGAAAGACGGACTGCGACGGAGCGGAAGTCGCGAATGCCGCTGTCCTGATACGCCTTGATGAGTTCAACAAGCGCCCGCGTCCGCCCACGGTTCACGTCGGCATCGAGGCGCGGATCGTCGAAGTCCACTTCCCCCGTTTCTGCGGGGGAGGACTGCTCAAAAGACTCAAGTTCGGCGGCATTCTGTTCTTCCTCGCGCAAGCGAGCCTCGTCCTCTGCTGTCCAGTTGGATTCATCCGCGCCGTTCTCGGCGTTCTGCCGTGCGGCAAGCTGCTCGTCAATCTTGAACGCACCGGGATTGTTGCGGCGCTTCCCGATCTTGGAATAGTTAAACCCCGCGCCGGGGTCGTTTATGTCAACGCGGGGGTCGATGAAGCGCACTTCGCCCGTCTCCGCGTCAATGAACGTGTTGCGCCCCGGCTTGAAATCATAGACGGCATAGTCGCCGTTCGCCGCAACCATCTTGGCGCTTTCAACGACATCGCCAGTATCGGAATCGTCCTTGGTGTCGCCGCTGTCCTTGTAACCGCCAAATACGCTGAACTGCTGTCCGGTCTTCTTAAGTGCCTGTAGTATGTGCCCCTGGCTCGGCTCGATGATGTTGCCGTCCGCATCCGTCTTCGGCGTGACGAGCGGCTGTTCGAGTATCATGTAATACTCATCAAAGCCGCGCTCGTTCTTCCATACGGCTATGTCGTGCAGTTGGTAGGCGTCTTTGGGGAAGAGGTAGTTGTGGTAGACGATCTTGGCCAGCGCATGCTTTACGCCGTCCAAATCGTAGGCATCTAGCCGACGAACCTTGATGACGGCATCGTTGTTCCAAAGATAGACCCTGCTCTCGGCTCCCCGGTCGAGATACTTGTGGTCTTTAGCCGCTACTTCCTTGGGGTCACTCCCATAGCGCGTTGCCAGTCGCCGGAGGTGTCCCAACCTTCCGCCGCCCTGCGAATCCGCGCCGCCCTTGCCTCTTCCGAGCGCTTCAGTTCCTCCGCTGTGAACGTCGGGGGATTCCAGCGATAAGATGTAGTGCCAGAGTTGCTCATGTTCAGTTCCTTTCGAGGCGGCGACCTCTTCTTTCGTGAAACGCGGGTGTTTTAGGTCGCCCGCCACAAGTCCGCGAATCACAGAAGCGATCTTCTCGTGGTCCACGGTTGGTATGATACCATTTCTGCTATTCGCGGTCAACGGGGATGGCGTCGCGTCTGCGACCTTCTTGAACCTCACGCCCGCATAATATGGCGAGGCGTTTTTTCTGAGGACAAGTTCGTTTGCCGTAAGAGGCCTGCCGCCGTCAAAAACGGGTTTGCCACTCTTCATGCCGCCCAGCACTCTCAAAAGCGAATCGACCATGCCCTTGACTTTCGGGGCGGGATTTTGTAAACTATATGAGATTTTTTCAAGCGACGAATGGGCGGCAGCCACGGATCTTTGGTCAAGGCGGGAGCCTCCGGCATTACCGGAATCGACAAAAGCCCCATTTGCCGCTTGATTGTTTTTCTGCAAGTACGGTCTGTCGTTCTTCAAGGCGGCAACAGTGTAGCCGCGTGAAGTGTCAATAAAGCCGAAGAGGTTCTTTACGGCATTGCGCACACCTCCCTCGCCGCCGGTCACGGCGTCGCCGAAGCTGCGGCCCTTCGCCATCTCGGAGAGGATCTTCTGCGCGGCATCCTCGGGCGACATGCGCTCCAGCCCGCGAAGGTCGGCCTTGTTCCAGCCCATCTTCGTGGCGAAGTCTTGCCACACGCCCTTGATCGCCTCCCACAAGCGGTTGTACCACCGCCGTCCCTGCAAGGTCTTGGTGGACTTGCCGAAGAGGTCGGCGCCTTTCTCGCCCATCGCGTGCGTGAAGATTTCCTCGAGAATCGTCTCGTTGCTCTTGTCCTTGTAGGCGTCGCGCACGGGCTGCTCCCATGTCGCGCGCTCGGCGTCGATGATCTGGTTTATCTTGCCCAGAAGCTCGCCGCGCCCCGCCCTGGCCTCGGTCCGCGCGAAGTCGACGAGCGGGTGCGTGAACTCATGAACCACGTCCGCCACCTTCGCGCCGGGATAGAGGCGGATTTCGCCCTTGGCGGCGTCGTACTCGCCCACGGTCACGCCGTCGGTGTTGCGCATGTAGCGGAGTTCGCCGTCGGTCCACTTGTGGTCCACGCGGATGTTGTCGTCGCGGAACGAGACGTAGTTCCAGCCCGCAACGTCGCCGTCCTTAAGCGTCTTGCCGTAGGAGTCCACCGGGTACTTCACGCCGTCGATGCCAGCGCGCGCAAGGAACTCGCTGGCCGCCTGCGGAGAGCCGAGAAATTTCGCGATAGCCTCGTAAGTCTCACCCGATTCTCTTTTGTCCCAGAGCGACATTTTCTTGCCGCTCGTTCTGTCGAGGATAGTCCAGCCCTTCAATTTCGAGAATGAGGCAACAAAGAAGCCTTCCTTCGCAAACTCCTGCGCAATCCACTCAACTTGCTCTTTCGGCAAATCCTCGTACCACTTCAGCAAATGACTCTCGTCGCCCGGCGCGCGGTCGGTGAAGAACGTCTGCTCGTAGAGGTGTTCGTGGAACGCTTCGTTCCGTTGCACTTCAATGGTATGCTCGCGTAAGAAGCGTATGCTGTCTTCGGCATTCTTCTTGAAACGAGGATTACTCGTCTCCTTAAGGAAACGCTCTGCCGATTCTATTGCTTCCTGTGGTGTATAACCGCCCTGTATCTTCTTGGCGGCAAGTTTCGCCCCGGAACCATATTTTGCGGCATACTCTTCAAGGTCGGAAACTTTGCCATCAACAACATACTGCCAGAGCTGTTGCCCCTTTGGACCTTTTCGGAAGGCATCTTGATGAGCATAACCATCTGCGACATCGCGCACGGTGGAGCCGTACAGCCCCCAGCCGTACACCTGGCTGCCCTCGCCGGTGCCGATCTTGAGGAGGCTCGGCTTTTCATAGTCAGCTCCGCTGCCGGTGAAGACGCCGCCGATGGACTTGCGCGTCTGACCGTCCACGTCCGCCGACCTGTCCGCGAACGACACCTTCAGCCTCTTGCCGCCGACGGTGACGACGTTGCGAAGGGCGTGCGCCACGCGCTCCAGTGGCTTCTGCGCCTCGGGCATCCATGCGTCGGGGAGGTCTGCCGCGTCGGACTTTGCGGCACGGATTCTCTCACCCTGCTTCAACTTCTCGATCAAATCTTTGATGTCGGGGTCAAGCCGCGGGTCGTCGAACATCGCGGCGAGGTTGTCTTCCAGTTTCTTGACGCGCTCTTCGGACTTGACCTTCGTAGGAGCCGCCACAATGGGCTTTAGAGGGCTTGGCGCAGCGGGGGCATCCTCGGCTGTCTTTGTCGCGGAACGCGTTCCTATGGCCTCCTTGGGGGCTTCCGTGCGATCCTGTGACTGTGGAGCAATCTCTTTCCAGCCATCTTGATTGTATCGCGCCTGACTTGCGAATTGTGTATACTCACGGTTTTCTACACTTTGGCGCCCGTTTTTCTCCCATATGTTCTGCAAGAGCCGCACGTTGCCCTTGGGTGTGACACGAAGAACCTTCTCGACAGTCCGGCTGCCATCTGCACCCACATGCTCAAACGTCTTCCCGACAATGCTTTCAATGTATGCACGGACTTTTTGCCCTTGGTCGTTTAATTTCCCATACTGTCCATTAAGCCATTGCTCGGACTCAGATTGTTGCCTGGAAGTCTTCGAGGGTTTAGGTGCCACCTTGGCCTCAATCTTCGCCTCCACGCTTTCAGGCGCGCCAACCGTGGCCGCGTCGCCCCGCTTCTCCACAACCGGCGCTGCGGAGGCGGACGACGCGGAAGCGTCTGTTTTCGGAGTTTTTGCGACAGGCTTTGCAGTTTCTGCTTCCGTAAGGGTTGTCAAGGAGCGTTTGTCAAGCCACTTCTCAAAACTAAGCGCCTCTTCAAGAGAACGAAAGTTTACGGAGTTTTCACCGTTGTAAACTTCGGCAGTATGTTCCTTGTCAAGCTTGTTCCACTCTTTTGCCGCAGCCTCGAACTTTAGCCACTGATAACCATCGGTTTCATCATATCGGTATTGCGCGGCAGTTGCTGGTTCTCCCTTGTAGAATGGCCATCCAAGCGAAACAGTAAAGGCAGTGTCTTTGCCGTTTATTTTCACGTCGCCAATCACATCGACCTTGTCGTATCTTATCGAAGCGCCTGAAACTCCCGACACGAAATCGGACATCGCCCTTGTCTGCTCTGTCTCGAATTTGCGCTCCTCCTCTGTGGGCTTGCGCTTCGCGGCGGGTTTCTCCGTCAAGTTTGGAGAAATATTCTCCGCGCCAGACGCGCGAGAAGCGGCCTCTACGGGCTTTTCTGCCTTGCGCGTCTCCTTGGTTGTCTTGGGCTTGTCCTCACCGAGCGGGACGACGACGGGCACATCCTCGGCATGCAGGCCGTCAAGGTGGACGGCGAGAGCATCAAGGCCGACATGTGGTATGAACTTCGCGGCGGCAAGGTCGTAGAGGCGGAGAAGGAGGACTAACAATGGCTGACACACAAGAGACTATCGTGGACATCATCGCGGAAAGGAGAGATGGAAACGAATAACAGACTGCGAAAGGCGCTGGAGAAAATCTCTCTATTGTCGAGCGCCCCGCCGCCACACTGGAAGCCGGTAGCCGTCATTGTGGAGATTGGCAAACTCGCTGACGCCGCCCTTGCCGAGCCTGTCAAGAACTGCGAGGTGGGGACGCCTGCGGAGCAAATCATAAGGTTCAAAAAGTTCTGCCTCGACAATATAACGGAAAACGACTTTGGTTGTGGCGATTGCCCATGTTACAGCAAAGACCCCGATACCGATAAATGTACAATTTTGTGGGCGCAATTGCCCTACGAGAAAGGAGGCGCGAAGTGAGTGAACTAATCCAATGGCCTCGTGCCCAGTATTGGGATAAGCCGTGGAACCCGATCGTGGGTTGCCGCAAATGCTCGCCCGCTTGCGAACATTGTTACGCCGAGTCGATGATGCGCCGCTTTGGTGCGGCGGACTTTAGTCCGCGCCCCACTACCCGCGGTAACCCGCCGCGCAAGGGCGTCGTGTTCTGCGGAAACATGACAGACTTGTTCGGGGAATGGGCTGACCCGCTGGAATATATGAGGATGACGAGGGTAACAAAAACCACTACATACCTCTATCTGACAAAGCGCGTCTGGCACATGTCCAACTGCCTGTCGTTCGTAGACGAGGGCTACTCGCCAGTTCATTGGAAAAACCACTACTTCGGCTTCACGGCCGAAAACCAAGAGTGGTACGAGAAGCGGCTCAAGCTTCGCGAGGTATCGGATTTCTGCTGGCCGGATTGGGCAAACCTGTGGGTGTCGTGCGAGCCGTTGCTGGGGCCGATAGACCTCGGATTGATGTTCGCCGGCGAGGTGGTGAAGCCGAAATACAGCTGGGTGGTCGTAGGCGCCGAATCAGGGCCGAAGCGCAGAGAGTGCAAGATCGAGTGGATCGAGTCCATCGTGGAGCAATGCCTCGCCGCGAACGTCCCCGTGTTCGTGAAGCAGATTTGCCTGCCTAACGGCAAGTTCACTAACAAGATAGAGGAATTTCCAAAACACCTTCAAATAAGGCAGGTGCCGTGGGCGAAGAAAGGAGAAGCGAAATGAGTGTCATTAAATTCAGCCACGACTATCCGAAACTGCACGGACAGACGAGTGCGGAACTGCTTGCCGTTCGTCCGATACGCATTGACAAAAACACCCCAAAGGAACTGCTGGAGTACGACACGACATATTATGTCACAAGGGAGCTGTCTGAGGTTGGCCTTGGCATGGGCACGATAAAGGAGCACTTTCCGCTCGCAACTGGCGACTATATCCAGCTCGTATTTATCGGCAATCTCCGCATACCCTTCTGCACGATACGCAGGGCGTGGCCGCAGAGCAAGGTAAACTACTACAAGTCGAAGATTGGCGAGCAGTTCGAGGTCATGATAAAACCCGTTTCCGGCAACGAAGCCGAAAAGTAAAAACAAACAAGGAGAACAAGACGATGAGCGAACCAGATGTCCTAACGACCGTCGAGTGGTACAGCGGAAGGAGGCGCGAAGTGAGCGGAAAAGCCAGAAACCCATCGCACAGCTGCAAGGCGTGCGGCGCGCCAGTGAAGGCGAACGTCCGCCTCTGCGTGGCGTGCGCAATCCAGCGCAAGGCGGCGCGCGTCGGCATCGACCCGCGCAAGGTCTGCGTCGGCGTAGCCCGCCCGCCATGCACCACAAAGGAGGCCATTGGACTATGACAAGCGCAAACCAGAAGCTCCGCGACGCGCTGCGCCGCATCGAGGCGACCGCAGCCGACGCTCTCGCGCATCAGCCGGACGGCGACGATCCTTGCCGCGCACACCTCACCCAGGCGTTGCAGACCGTCACCAACATCGCCGCCGACACCGTTTGCGAGGTGCTCGAATTGCGGCGCGACAATTTACCAGCCCCACGGCGGGGCGTGCCGGAAGCGCAGAAACCGCCGAGGCAAAAGGGCAAACTCTCCCCGGCAATTTTGGAGAGAACAGCATGAGCCGAACCGCGCAAGCCCGGCAACGTGGATGCGCGGCACATTTGCCGCGCGGACGCCGCCCGTCGGCGTCAACGCCGGGTCTTGGTAGAGAGGCGAGCGCACATCCTCTCGCGCAAAAACCCAGACAAATACTGCCACCCCCGCAGCCGACGGGGGAGGAGAGGGGAGTGCGCATCGGCTAATTAGTCTTGTAAATCCTGCCAAAAACAAAAACCACGAAACACACAGAACACACGGAAAAGGGAAAGCATGAAACGAATATATATTGCAGGGCCGATGCGCGGCGTCGAGGACTTCAACCGCGCCGCATTCACGGAACACGCCGCGAAGCTCCGCGCGCTTGGATGGGCGGTCGAAAACCCCGTCGAGATCGGCGGGCGATTCGGCGCAGACGAAGAATTAGCCGGAGACACTTCCCTCCTTCGGCGTCTCATGGCATTCGAGATCGAGACGCTCAAGACGTGCGACGCGCTGTTTCTTCTTGCCGGCTGGGAGTTCTCGGCGGGCACCCGCGCCGAAATCGCCGCAGCCATCGCCGCAAACCTCCCGATCTACGTCCAAAGGGTTTGCGGCAACCTTCCCGCGCCCGACGACGATCCGCCAACCCACTGCGCAGAAAAGACGCACCTCATACGTTTCGAGATCGACACCTACAACCGCGCCATCGCCGCGTGGAACAGGAGGGCGAAATGAAAGCGACGATCGACGGAATCACCTACGAGGGCACCGAGGACGAGATAAGGCGGATCGTGGAGAATCCGCCGCACCGGCCGCCGGTTGAGGTAAGATGCTGGCCAGTCGGGGACTACCCGAAGAACTGGGACGGGACGCCGCGCATAACATGCTTATCAGCAACGAAAGGAGCATCCAAATGAGATTGTACCTATCTGGTCCAATGACCGGCTGTCCCGACCTCAACCGCCCCGCGTTCGACGCGGCGGAGAAGCGGCTGACGGCGCAGGGTCATTTCGTGATAAACCCGCATCACATCAGCGAACTGTTTGGGACGCCACGTGTACTTGAGGCTTCGTTCCAAGCCTATTATCGGTTAATGGACGATACATCAACGCCCGAAGATATTCGAGGGAAAGGGTGGGATTTAAAATTCAAAGAGATTGACGAGCACTCGGCTTTAATCGCCCGCGCCGTGATGGACGCAGACCTCGCCGCCGTGCGCAGTTGCGACGCGATCTACCTCCTGCGCGGATGGGAGTCGAGCCGTGGCGCGAAGAAGGAACTCGCCGAGGCGCTGGCGCACGGGCTACAGGTTATGCAGGAGGGAGGCGAGGAATGCGCATAACCGCCAAGATTGCCACCGCCGGTGTCGCGGGACTCTCCCGCTTCCCCGTCGCCAACTACACCATCGACGAGTGTACCTCGCCCGACGGACGCCTCGACCCCGCCAAGACCCGCCGCGCGCTCGACGTGGAGCAAGTCCAGATCGGCTCCAAGGACGACCTCCGCGTCCTCGCATTCGCGCTGGAGTACCTCACCCAGCAGCGCTCCGTCGTGGAGAAGATGGCCGAGAACACGAACCGCGACGGCATTGCCGCTTCCGTCACCGACGAGAAAGGCGTCCGCACCGAAGCCGCCACCCCCGGCGACCTTCGATGCGAACGCAACATGAAGAAGGACCGCGTGGCATACGTCCGCACCGACATAACCGGCTGCGCGGACGGCATCCACGTCAAGCTCTCGGTTATGAACCCGCGCGTCGTCGTCGGCAACGCGGAGCCGTTCGCCCGCGAATACGCCGTCATGTGCGCCCGGATCCTCATCTATCTGCGCGAGGCAATCACCACGGCGAGGATCGTTCTCATCGAGAGCGAGGGCGCACAGGGCGTCTATGCCGACGCGGAGGCGATGAACCGCCGCGATGACCTTGCGAAGCTCCGCGCGTCCTGCGGCCGCATGCACAACGGCAGCTGCTCGCCGTGCAAGTTCGACTGCCCGCTCTACCGCAACGGCAAATGCCTCGACCCGATGAAGGAGGAAGTATGAACTGCGACTATTGCGAAGAACGCATCGGCTGTTCGCTCAGAAAAGAGCTCGAAGACAGAACCGCCGCCTTTTCGTGCGGCATTGACTTCGGGCGCGATAAATCAGAGACCGTTATCTACGAATCGCGCAAGGGTAGGCTTGTGGCAAGATACAGTTTGCCCGACGATCCGCATCTGCGCTCGTGCCGCGACTGGTTCGATGAGGAATTTAACAAACGATTATCGAAGTTCTTTGCCAAGCGAGTGAAGGAAATCGAGACCGATATTTTCGCATGGATCAAGCGCAACCCGATATGCTACATGGATCCATGCAAGGCGATCCTTGACGGAATCTGCGGCGTCATAACGCCTGCTATATATCCGCGCGACAATGTAGCCGAGCGATACGACGTTCCGGAGTTTTTCATCCAGTTCCCGATCGCCCTCCCCATCCAACTGAAAGGAATCGCCGTATGAAGAAAAATAAACAGCCACCAGCCTACTATATCTGCGCGACAGTCGATGTGTTCAACATCCAGGTCGTGCTCCTCGTCGGAGACTTCGACGAGTGCTGCAAGCTCATCGAGGAGAATCGCTCGCCCAAATATAATGGCCCAAAGATTTCCGACGGGCTACGTCTCGCAAAGGAGAATGTCGACAAGGACTGTAAGACGCGCAACGGCTACAAGGCGTTTACAGCTCATGTAGAGCCTGGCGTCATCATCTATGCCCCGAAGCCGATCACGCTTTCGACGCTCGTCCACGAAATCTCCCACGCCGTGGACTGCATTTTCCACATCACCGGCGCAGACGACGAAGAACTCCGCGCCTACCTCTGCGGCTACCTCTTCACCGAGCTTGCCGCGAAGGATGAGAAGATTATCGTATCTCCAAACTCGAACAAAGGAATCGCCGTATGAAAAGAATGCTGAAGACATACTACCGTAGACAGCTTGCAGACAGGCGGCGCAAACGCCGCATCGTTCTGACTCCACGAAGAATACCGACACATTTCACCCCCTTCCACGGCCTTGACGAAGACTTCTGCGCTCGGACAATCCTGCCGCGCATCGCGTCCCGCGACGAACGCGTCCCGCTCGACGGGCGGGTTGTGTTCGAGTTGTCGCCAGTATATATGAAAGACTTTATTGCGTCAGAAAAACAAGGGATGCTTATCCGTTTTGCCGAGGAGGTCGAAAACTCCTTGTCGAAACTTCTGTCATTTGCTGCCACCGATTTCAGCTGCGGGCACTCGGCGGGGTATTATTCTCGTTCCTGCGATCTCGGCACGAAGGATGAGCCAATCGTGGTCAATGCAGATAATGCCATAGATGCTGTCGTCAAACTTGCGACTTGCGGAATGAAAGTCCCATCGGCAGGAACCAACAAATCGGATTTGCTGATTCCACTGTCTATGGCTGAGATGATACTTGCGCGAAGCAGAGAGCTCCGGGTCGCGGAGCCATTCCCGATCTTGCCGAAGCACATCCGATTCGGGGTCGAGGAATTGGGGACGCTGATGGACAACTACCTCTACATCGACGAAACCATCACAGGGGGAAGCACTGCGTATGCAATCCAGCGAGACGCTATCAGGTGGAATTTCAAATTCACATACGCTGATTACGCAGCGCACAATTCCACGTTGATAGTGCTGCGCTACGGCATTTTCATCCCCCATCCAGAGCGCGTTGTCAAAATGGAGGTCGCCGTATGACCCGTCTCGGATGGCTCATCCCGCCGCCTTTTCTCGCAAGATTCTTGCAAGAATTTTTGTGCTTTTCAGTCGCAAAATCCCCCTCTCGCGCACAACTGACCGAGCCGCCAAAATGCCCCGCACCCTTGAAAACATTGATTTTATTGGCTCAAACGCAAATCTCTCGCTGGTGCACCCGGAGGGACTGCGACCCTCCCGCTTCACTTTTCCCTTTTCCCTCTTCCCTCTTCCCTGCCGCAGCCTTCGCCGCCAAATATGCGGCACGATTCGCTTCTCGCTCCGAGGCAAAGGCGGCGGCTTTTACTCGTTCCTGTTCGGCGAGGGCTGCCGCTTCCGCCCGCCTCTCGGCGCATTTCGCCAGCCACAGATCGCGTCTGACGTGCTTCTCCGCCTTGCGTTTTTCTCTGTGCGCCGCAGCCGACCTCTCGCGTTTGAGCCGCTTGCGCTCCTCCTTGCGGGCTTCTCGTTCCGCTTTGAGCGCTGCCTCGCGTTCCGCCCTCGCCTTGAGTTTCTCGTACTGCTTCTGCTGGCGGTAGCGGACGCGCTCCTCGTTCGTCATGTTCTGGATGATGCACAGCGTTTCATGCTGTCGGCGGAAAGTCTCCGCCTTGCGTCGGTCAGTCTCCAGCAAAGTCCTGTATTTCTCTTGGAACTTCTGCTCCCGCCTTGCCTTTTCTCGCTTGTCACGCTCTACTCGGTACGCCTTCTGCTGCTCTTGATGTGCCGCCTTGTAAGCCGCGTCACGGTCCTTGCGGTAGCGTTCCCGTCCAGCGACCTCTTCAGGTGTCTTTGGCGTCTTGCCGAGCCAGAAGCCGTACTTGGCGTGTACTTCCTGCCGCCTCGCATCCAGCGCAGCCCGCTTCTCCTCCGCAGCCTTGCGTTCGGCGCGACGCTTCAGCTTCTCTTCATCGCCGACCGCTTCCGCCTTGGAGGTGAAGCCGGGCTTCAGAACCGTCTTCCAGTAGTCACGGTGGTATGCCGAGAGTCTTTCGCGGTTCTCCGCCCTGTAGCGGCGGTGCCAGTCGCGCATGTAGCGGCGGTGTCCGTCCTTCTCCTCCGGCGTCCGCAGCGGGACGCTCAACCAGAAGCCGTATTCGGCGAACACGCGCCTCTGCTTGGCGACGAACTCCAGGAGCCGCGACGGATTCGAGTTGCGGACTTCGCAGTTGGGCGGGAACACGGTGCGCTTCATCGACCACCTCCCATCGCCTCAATCGCCCGGTAGTAAAACTCAAGCGCTCTGACAGCGTCCGAAATGCGCCCGCGAAGTAGCGAGGACGTCTCTCGGAACATGATCGGCTGTATGTTGTCCACGCTGCGGATGAGCCAATCGACAACTCCTTCGTCGAGGAAACGCGCCATCACGCGCTGGCGGCTCATGCCGACGCGCTCGGCAAAGCGGGTGACGACGTTTTCGATGAAGTGTGTGCGTCTTGAGGCGCGGCCTTTCTCGCGGGTCGATTCATGCATCGAGCCAAGGCGGGCGGATGCCTCGTCCTCGCGCTTATCGGGGTCAACGCGGCGGTTCCACCGAACGATCCTGTCCGGGAACTGGTAGCCTCGAAGCACACCTCCGTCCTCCCACGGCTGTCTGCCGGGGACGGTCCAGTACATTGCCTTTTCAATAAGTCGCCTCCCGGCACGCGTCGAGACGCCAGACTTTAGCCCTGTGGCGGGGCGGTGGTTGAGAACGATCATCGCGTCGTTCTGCAGCACCTCTCGGAGAATCATGTCCTCGTCGATTTCCTCGTCGTTCTCGATGAACACGATCCGCCCGCCGCCAAGTCCGGCAAGGCCGAGGGCGTCCTCCGGCGTGTCGCCCCAAATTTCATGCGGCGCACGGGGATTCCACGCAGAGCCCCACGGCGTTATTTTCCGTTCGGAAGCCTTGGGATAGGCGACGACCGTCGCCTCCGCCCAGCACTCCTTCTTGACTCGCTCGTTCGCCGTGCCGGGGGCGTGTACGACGATGTTCCGCATCATTCTCGCCCCGGCCTTGGGAATCGCAGTTATCGTGTCAAAGTCGGCGTCGTCAACCTCGAAGACATAGGCGCGAAGCCCGACCTTCTGGTGCCACAGTTCGGGATGTCCTTTCTTGTCGATGCGGATGCCAGTTATCGGCATGTCCTTTTCGGAGAGAATCGCCTTGTGCGTCAGCTTCCACTTCGGCCAGACCCGAAAGACGAGCTTCGTGCGGTGCCGCCACCGCCCGATGTACTTGCCCGCCGTGGTCTGGAGTTCGCCGCTCATGCCGTCTGACTCCCGTTCTCACTCCTTCGCCTGAAGGTAGACGTCCAAGGCATCCAAGGCGTCCTCGATTGTCATCGGTACGCCTCGTTCCCACAACTCCTGCAGAAAGCGGTAGCCGCCGTTGCCGACAAGCTTCGTCGTTCCCTCAAGGAGTGCGGCTTTCTTCTGCTGACACCACCGCCGGACGCACCGACCGATCCACTCGTTCCGCTGGCGGCGGTTTACGGTCGGCAGAGGCGACGCCGCCCCTCCGTCGTCTCCCCAACCGCCGAGCCGCTTTGCGTCGGCATTTGCAGCCTCGACCGCTGCGAGCTTGTTTTCGCGGCGGAGGGCGCAGCGTTCCGAATGCCGCCCGACAAGCGGGGCTTCGGCATAGGGATTCGCCCGCTCCACACCGTCGGCCGACACAACCGTAGCCGGTTCGACTAGCACAGGCTCTTCTGCGGGGACGGGCTGCGCCTCGCCAGACGCGCCAGGAACCGTCTGTGGCGCGTCGGTCGGGTCGGCCGGGGCAACTGACGCCCTAGCCGCTGAAACGCCCTGTGGGGCGATTCTGGGGACTTGCGGGGGCGACAGGGACATCCGGCGGTCAAGCTGGGCGTACTTCGGCATCATCCGCGAGGCGTCTGGAGGGGCGACTTCGCCCTCCGAGACGTCGCCAGTTTCCGAAATGGACGGAATCGCCTCCACCGCCTGTTGCAGCGCCGCCACGTTCTCATGGTAGTAGTGGCGGGTCATGGCGGTCGATTCGTGTCCGACAATCGCCTGGACTATGTGCAGGGGAACGCCAGCGTTCGCCGACATCGAGACGAATGTGTGACGGAGGCTGTGGAACGATGCCTCAGGAGCCTTCCACTTGCGCCCCTCGACCTCGACGGAGGTTACGATGCCCGCGTTCTTGAAAATCTTACCTATGCGGTGGTGAATCTTGCTCATTCCGCTCGGACCGCTCGCCGCCCACGGTCCGATCGTCGGGAGGACATAGCCCGTGCGCCTTTCGATGGGCGTCTGCATGAGGAGGTCGGCGAGAACCTTGTGTATGGGAATCGTGACCGGGCGTCCCTTGCGGTACTTCTTCGTCTTCTCGGGAACCTTCTGGATTATCGAGCGGACGATGTCCACCTCGGCCCAAGTCAGCTTGCAGCAATCGCCAAGGCGCATGCCCGTGTACATGGCGATTCCAAATAGTGTGCGATACTCCTGCCCCTCGCGGGAGGCCATGTCCACCAGCCGCGCAAGTTCCTCGATTGTCAGCTCACGGCGGGTATGGGAGTCGTCGGCGCGGAGGGGGAATCCCTCCCAAGGATTCTCTTTCGCCGCCGCCCGCGCCATTATCGTCCTGTGAACCTCGCGGAGAACGCAGAGGCGATTGTTGTATGTTGAAGCCGAATGATCCTTGCGGAGGTAGTTGAGGTAGTTCTCGGTGTGGTAGCGGGTGAGGTGACGCACCTCGACGACCTCTGGGAACATCTTTCCCATGTATTCGAGAAACTTGCGGCAGACTTGCTTCTTGCCATCGAGAGTCGCGGGAGCGAGATCGCGGCGAAGGGGGGACGCCTCGTATGCCTCCCAAGCGTCGCACATCTTCAGTTGGGGACCTTCGGCCTCGCGCATCTCAGCAAGCTGCCTCTCGGTCATCACCGCCGCCTGGATGTTCTCAAAAGTGCGGGCGGCATCATCTTTCACATAGGGGGCAAGAAACCGCTTGGCGAACTGCTCCGCCTCTTCGCGGTCGCGGGTTCCCGTTGACTTGGAGACTCGCTTGCCGTTGATAAGGCATCGAAGCGTCCAGATGCCTGTCTTCTCAAGCTGAAGACCACCGAGTCCTTTTTCGCGCCTCCTACGGGTTTCTTTCGCGCGGGGCTTGCGGGTAGTGGCTTCAGGATGCTGGTTTATCATCACCGCCTCACTTTCAGCGCACTGGTTTGTCACCACGGGAGAAGCCGAAGAAGGCTGGTTTATCGTCACCACTTCACTTTGCGACGACTGGTTTATCGCCGCAGTATCGTTTTCCGGCTTTGGATTCACACGGCCGGTTTCGTGTGCGTCATCGTTCATCTTACACTCCCTTGCCTAACTTCACGCTATCTTGCGTAAAAAAGACGTCTCAAAGGCCCAATTGCCCTCAAAACGCCGCCTATTGTACAGTATAAACCAGTATGAGTCAAGGGGTCACATTCAAAAAACCTCGTATTTATTGGGCTTTTTTCAATTCGTATAGTTTTAGCCGACAATGTTCGGAGATTCGACCGCAGCGATGGCGGCACCGCACGCAGCAACTGCTGCAAGAGCAATGATTTTTTTCATGGTTGTTTTCCTTTTTGATCCCTGGAAAATTAGGCCTCGAATCGCTGCATTGAGCACTTCTCAACGTCCGCTCTCAAGACACCTCTCCCAAGTTTCGAGAGAATGATACCATATTTTCATCTCACCCGCAAGGGGGAATTTTAAAAATTTTCGCCCCGCCTTTCGTGCGCCGCCCCACCCCTCCGTGCGGCTCCGCATTGTCTTGCGCGTAGCGCCAACATGGCCGTGTAGCCGCCGCCGCCATCCACCTTCGCTAAAGCTACGGCGGCCAAGTGGCTGCGGCGGCCAAGGAGGTGGAGTGTGGAAGGTTTAGAGGGTGCTACAACGATTCAAAGAAACGGACAATCCGCTCCGTGGCTTTGACAGGGTCCGTCTGTAGCCAGTTCGCCTTTGCGCTCGCCAGGCGTCGCATGAACTGCCGCGAGGTAAACACATCACGCAACACAACCACGATTTCGCCAACATTCGTCGGCGCGACTCGGCGATTGGAGAATATCAGAGAATCAAGGCAGGCGCGCAACTTCGCCACATCAACGTTGTCGCAGAGGTAGCAGAGATCAAAGACATCCTTGGGGCGGCGCGAGAGCCTGCGATGGCGTAGCAGGCTAAGCAATTTCTCCGTGAATATCTGTTCGTTGGGGTTGGCGAACAGATCAGCGGATTCCGTGCCGTCCGAAAGCAAGAACGAGTAGTCGATTTGTTCAATATCGCTGTGGGTATGCACACCGATGTCAAGCTTCATTCGAATCGGGTCGGGGATGCTTCCGTCCGTGACGTCGAGATAGAGGCGCTTCCCTCTGTAGTCCTCATGCAGAAGCTCCCCTATCGTGCCGAATATCGATATACGAACTTTCGGCAAACAATTTAGCCTCCTTACGAATCGTACAATCGAGAGATCGGATATCGACCTGTGCACAAAGGCAATATCCATGTCCATCGTGGTACGGCGAATGTCATTTGTGACATGGCTCATCACAACCCCGCCTTTTACGGTGCTTGATTTCTTGAACCCGCTGACGTCCATTGCGAGAAGAACAGCGTCATGCGCGACCTTCGCCTGTGCAGCGGCTTGTCCATAGCCCCGCGCCACGAGCGATTCTATTTGCTCCGCAAACGGTTTCATCAGAACACCTCCTCGTAAAGTATGCGCTCAATCATGTCTCGCTTTGGAAATAGCGGCAGGTAGGTGCCTATCTTCTCTTCTGAAAGTGAGCCGATCTTGGAGCGAAACGAAAGTATGACTTCCTTGTATAGGTCCGACGGCAATTTGCTCTTCATGCGCGCGGTGTCGATGAGAAGTCGCTCAAGATCGTATGTCCTCACCTTGTCGCCACAGTATTCAATCTCCGTCATCCCTATGGCATGTATGGCAACCGGCACATAATGTTGCCGGATGCGCGAATCGTTGATTGCCGTCGCATTTGACGGCGTTGCGATGTGATATGCATCTGGGATCACGTCTGTGAGGTCATGGTAGAAGTATGCGCTCTCGAAAGCGAGGATTCCCTTGGGGTATTTGAACTGGATGGTTCCAAGCTCCGATACCCTGCCGCCGTCAGAATATACGCCGACCTCAATTTTCCGCAGACGCCCATCGGCGATTGCCTTGTCTATCTGATAAGGCGAACCGAAGCGACTGCGGCAATCTTTGTAACTAAGATACATTTGACCGAACCAAGGTGTTTGTCCGTCTTTTACCTTGAAACGGTTAAATGATAGCATAATCCGCTTCCTGTCGCAAGGGGCAATTGCTGGATAAATGACCTTTGGAGATTTTTACGGACATTGGCGGGGGCTCAAACGCTTCAGCAAATACTTTTTGATGATGGGCTTGAGCGCACGAAACTGAAAACTCTTTCGGGAAATTGGAAATGTTTCCTCGTCCACCCCAATCTCCCGCCCGCGCGCCCTTCCCCGCGCCCGCGCGGGTGGGCGGCAAAGCAGGACATGTTGAAACCCGTATAGCTATCACACCCTTGCTTTCAGCCGCGGGATTTCGGCAGAGTCCAGTTTTGTGAACGCGAAACACCTCCAACCAAGATCTTTCAGCGATGCACCGACGAGATATAGGGTTTTGTCATCAATTACAAGAAACCTGTCGTGAAAGTTCTTGCTGACGGTGATCGTCAGCCCGCCATGCTGCGTATTGAACTTAGCGGCATCGCTCGCTGAAATAGTGTTACCGCGTCGAGATGTAACTATCTCGACCGTTACGCCGTTCGCCTTTTTCGCAAGAAGCTCAAGCGTGACGACATCTACCCAGCTGTCGATGAGAAGAATCGACTTCTTCGCAGACAGGATGAACTTGGCGGCAAAGACATGTGCGTCGAATACCTGCCCGTCGTAGAAGACGCCGCGCACCGGCGGTTGCGACGTCTGAACGAAGAAATCGACTTTGTCCTTCAAATCAACAATGTCCTGGTCATGCTTTGCAAGCCGTCGATCCATCTTGTCCTCAAGCACATTCAGCCGCTGGTTGAATGCATAACCACGAAGAAGATATTCGCGCAGGATGGTCGTTGCCCACTTGCGGAACTGGGTTGCAGCAAATGAGTTCACACGATATCCCACAGCAATAATCATGTCGAGGTTATAGAATGGAAGTTGTCGCGTTATGGATCTTCCACCCTCTTTCTGAACCTGTGCAATTTTTGCACAAGTTGACGGTTCGTCAAGTTCGCCCGTTTTGTAGATGTTGTGGATGTGGCGATTAACTACCGTTCTATCAACGCCAAATAGTTCCCCAATTCTGCTTTGGTTCAACCAGACCGTTTCATTCGCCAGCCACACATCAAGCCGAACAGTCTCGTTCGGCTGATAGACGATTATCTGATTCTCTGCCATGGCCTATTCCTTTCCTTTGGTGTCGGCGCATTGCGCGACCGAACACCGGCCACTGGGTACAATACGCCAACAGCGCATTTTCGGAATAGGCGATGCCTCGCCAAATGCCGACGACGCTTAGGCCGCGCATATCGCGCTCAAGCCCGCGGAGGAAGCCTCCTCCTCACGTTCCAAATCGGCCGCCGCGGTTCCCGACGTCAGCACCCCCTCCAGGACCGTCCGCCCGCCCTTCAGGCTTTTCGATCCGTTCTTAGCAGGACTAGGTCAGTTTCAACCCACGGCTTTCAAGGCTCCCGTTCGTACCTCCGTCGCCACGGAGTTCAATCCCGGAGAGCACATACATGATACCATAAAACAGAGTTAGCCGTCTACCCGAAAACTGCGATAAAAGGCATGCTTGCCGCCCCCCAAACCCCGCAAACCCTTGATTTTATTGACTATCGTGGGGTCTGTCCCCGACTACCCGTCAAGGCGAAGCACACAAGCGGACGCAAGGGCGATAGCGTAGACGACAAGGTAAAGCCAGTCACCCCTTTGACTGGCGTTGGTTTCATTTAGATAAGCCGTGATGTTACACGCCCCAAGCGCAAGGATCGAGAGCGCGGGAATCTGGCGGCGCCCCTTCTTCGCCCGCACCGCGCCACCCCTTCCTGAGCCTATTCGCGCCGTTACGCGTCCAGTCATGATCGCCATTTTTTTAACCTAAAATCGTCAGTTGAACCTCAGTTGAGGTGTTATTTCGCGGCGTGACAAGGGCCACGATGTGTTGCGGGAATGCAGGGAAATGCGGTATCATTTACGTCCCTGCCGTCTGTAGTTGCTGTTTTCGCAAGTCGCTGATTTACCGATACCTGATAGGCTACTTTACTTTTTCTAACATACCTACTTTACCATTCCCAAGATTTTTGCTATGCTATGTGCCGAAACTCGTCAATGGAGGCAAAAAGAATGTTCAAGCGTTGGCAAACAGAAAAAGTGCAACATCTGCTTTCATGCAGAAGAGGTGTCAATCTGACCGGTGCCCGCCAGGTCGGCAAATCGACTTTGACAGAAATGCTGGATCTGCCAAATGCCAAAAGGTGGTCGCTAGACGACGACGACATTTGCAAGGCGGCGGCGGATGATGCAAACGGCTTTGTCAAGCATGCTCCGAACGAGACCATAATAATAGATGAAATACAGAAAGTTCCAAGGCTTCTGAATTCAATCAAGATGGTCGTCGACCGCGACAATTCCAAAGGGCAGTATCTTCTTACCGGGAGTGCCAACCTCCGCTTCGCAAAGATGGTCAAGGACTCGCTGGCTGGACGACTTGGCGTCGTGCGGCTGAGACAGCTTGCATTCGCTGAGATGAACGGATGCGGACCTGACTTTCTTGATGTCGCGTTCAAGCGAGGGTTCGAGGGGCGCGATTTCACGGGACTCGGCAAGCGCGATGTTCTGCGTCTGGCATTTGCGGGCGGCTATCCCGAGGCGAGGGAGCTGTCCGCAGCCGACCGACAGGATTGGTTCAAGACATACCTTGACGACTTGCTGACGAAGGACATACAGGACATAACGGAAATCCGCAAGGTGGAAACTTTGCGCAAGGTGGCGGTTTCGCTCATCGCCCACACCGCACAGTTCATCGCGGTAAACGAGCTGTCTGCAAAAGCCGAATTAGCCAAAGCCACGCTCCAGAACTACATTGCGGCGCTTAAGGCGCTTTATCTTTTCGATGCAGTCCCCGCCTGGGCGAAGAGCGACTATGAATTGATAGGAAAGCGGGAAAAGTTCTTTGCGACGGATTCTGCGCTTGTGGCCAACATTCTTCGATGGGACGAGGACTCCGCCTATATCGACGAAAAGCAGAATGGCAAGCTCGTCGAGACGTGGGTGTACAACCAGCTCTCCGCAATTGCCGAGACCTCTCTCGACTACTCGATCAGCCACTATCGAGATTCCTGCAAGCGCGAGATAGACTTCATAGTCGAACGCTCGGATGAGGCAATGCTTGGCATAGAGGTCAAGGCGGGGTCCACGTTAGGCAAGGATAACTTCAAGCACCTGAAGTGGTTCTCAGCGAATCTCGCCAAGGGAAAGCCGTTCACGGGCATTGTTCTATATTCAGGAGACCACACGCTCCGCTTTGGCGAGGGCTTCTACGCCGTTCCGCTCGCCGCGCTGGGGGTATAACGATCCATAACGACAAAGAAGCCGTCCTCGATGAGAGGGCGGCTTCTCTGTCTTTGTCGGATTAAACCGATTAGGCGCGGCGGCGGCGGGGGTGGAGGCGGCGGTGGCATCTTCCGGAACTTTCTGACAAAAGATTTCGAGGCGGCGATTCTCCAGCGGCAAACTCTCGTTTTGGTATAATATTACGCAAAGGATCATGCGTGGGCGTATGACAGAAGAACAGGCAGAACTCGTCGGACGGACGTTCCGGCACTTCAAGATGCACCTGCGGCGAAGCCGTCAGGTTCCCCGACGAGCAAAGCGAGGAGCTTTGCAAAGCAAAGTCGCAAGAGGGTGCGAGGCATGACCCGCAACATGATCTACCACAACGACTTCGGATGGAGGCTGGAGAAATGAAAGCCCGAAGGAAATATCGCAGAGCGTTCCCTTTGCGTGCGTTTCTCCTGTTTCTCGCCGTTTCTGCGGCTGTCGTGGTGTCTTTCATTCTATGGGGCGACGAAATCAATGGCTGGATGAATGATGCCATCGCTTCGACAGACGGCAATCGCTTTTTTGTGGCGCTCGTCCTTTTTCTTGTTCTCGCAAGCGACATCATACTGCCTGTTCCGTCCAGCCTCGCAAGTATTTCGTGCGGCCTGTTCCTCGGATGGAAATTGGGATTTGCCGTTTCGTTCGCAGCGATGTCGGTCAGTTCCGCCGTAGGATATGCGATTGGACGAATTTCGTCAACCGCCGCCGAAAAGCTTATTGGCGCATCCGACATGGCTTCGCTTTCCTGCTTTCAGCAGCGGTTCGGCGCGTGGACGCTGCTCGCTCTTCGACCTGTTCCTGTTCTTGCCGAGGCATCCACCGTCATGTCCGGTGTTGCACGCCAGCCTATAACGCAGGTGGCTTTGCAACTGGCATTGGGGAACGCGACGGTATCGCTGTTTTATGCGCTTGCGGGAGCGTTCTTCGGCAACGGCGAAGGCACCGCGTGGTGGGCGTTCCTCGCGGCTATGGTTGTGACTGGTCTATTCTTTCTTGCCAAGGCTGTTGCCTCCCGTCTCCGCGACGGGACGCCGTACAAGCGGCGGCGGCATCGCAGCAGTTGCGCTCGGATATTGGATTGCAAAACACTAACAAATGAAAGGCTGACAATGAGAATAGCAGTATGTTCAGAAAACGGAGAGGTGTTCCAGCACTTCGGCCATACGCCGGAGTTTCTGGTGTGCGAAGTCGCTGACGGCAAGGTCGCCGCGTCCGAAATCGTCTCGTCGGGCGGCATCGGGCATGGCGCGCTTGCTGGGCTGCTCGGCGAGAACAAGATCGACCTACTCATCTGCGGAGGTATCGGAGGCGGCGCGATGGCAGCGCTTGCCGAGGCCGGCGTCGAAGTAGTCGGCGGCGTTTCCGGTGACGCGAAAGCGGCGGTCGAGTCCTATCTCGCCGGAACTCTCGCTCCCCGCGCCGACTTCAAGTGCAACCACCATCACGAAGATGGACACTCCTGCGGAGACCATCACCACGACGGGGAACACTCCTGCGGCGGGCATTGCCACCACTAAGGTTTCGCCTATGGCAATGCCTCAGAGAGTCGATCTCGTTTTCCCAGTTTTCGTCGTTGTTCATCTCGTTGCCTTTCCTTTCGGTTTTCGAGGGCGTCCACCACGGCCACCCAACGCGACACATACTGCCGTATGTTTCCAGGAATAGCAACGGCCTATTTGATTATATTTTACTGGGGAAATCTCGCGATTCCGAAAGCGAGAAACCGGGCGGAGAACCGCCCGGCGCAGGACAGACGAAAAGACCCCGGCGGTCGGTTCCGCCGGGGCCGTGCCGACTCACTTCGAGTCGTCCGGGTAGGTCACGATTAGGTTTCCTTTCTCGTCCACTTTCACCTGTGCATCGTGCCAATGTCCATTGTGAGCAGCCTTCAGTAGCGCATTCTCCAATCGAGCAGCACTGCAAGGGAGGCGGACTTTGACCAGGATTGTGTCCATAGTGGGTCTCCTTTGTAGGGTTGTTGATGCGTACATTATACCAAAACGCCCGCCCGCTAAGCGAGGCGGCGGGCTCTTGCCGTCAGACGGCGCTCCGGAGCGCGTTCCAAGCGTCGAGCTTCGCCCAGAACGCACTGCCGCGCCGCTTTATGTCAATCGCCGAGTAGCGCGGACAAAAGTGGGCGCTGTGCAGACGCGGGTTGACATCGCCCTTCTGCGCGGCGAAATCGACCGTGACCTCGCCAAAGGCAGACGCGACGACAAGACATTCCGCAATGGCGGAGACTATTGTTCTAGTGTTCATAGGCGAGCGTCCCTTATTCCCGCGGCCGAGGCGTCAAAAGGCCTAAAGCCGAGTTTGATGGCCGGCGATTCCGGCGAGAGAGTGAAGTCGCGGTTTTGCCAGTCGGTGAAGAGCGGGTCCGCAAAGACGCTGCCTTCGTCCCCGACGCGATTCTGCCATTCGGCAAACGAAGTTCCGTTGAAGACGTCCTTCCCGTCAGTGCGCCACCAGAGATTGTTCTTCCATTCTATCTTCGCCTTCTCGCCCTTCGTGCCGCCGTACTTGTTGAAGGCGTCGCCATTCGTCCAGATGACGATGTTGCGCTCTGCCGTCAGCGAGCGATGTTCCTCGGGCCTTGTGACGGCGATCTGCCCGGCGCGTGAATCGACAAGGATGTTGTTCCTTACAATGTTGTTGCGACCGTAATGCTGATGGAACGACGCGTCGTCAGTGTCGTAGACGACGTTGTTTTCCATCACGACGCCTTCCGAGCCCTCGTCGGTGTAGAGCCCCCAGCCGCCGTAGGAATACGAGCGAATCGCGTGGATCACGTTGTTTGAGACGCACGTGCCGAAGCTCGTGCCGAGCGTGTAGACGCCACCCATGTCCGCGAGCTTTCCCTGGCCGATATCGTGGATGTGGTTGAACGCGACGGTGTTGCGCTGGGACGGGCTGCCCGAGTAGCCCCAGACCCAGCCAACGGAAACGCCAGTGTAGAAGAGGTCGAATATGTCGTTGTGGACGATCGAACAGTCGGACGCATGCGTGAGCAGGACCCCGACTCCTGCTGGATGGAATCTGCCGCCGTGGGAAATCTCGCAGTCCTCGACCGAAATGAACGACGTCATCCACGGCGCCCGCTCGACATACGGCACTTTCATGTCGACGCCTTCGCGCGACTTCGCCTCCTCGGCCTGTATACGGCGCATCGCGCCGATCCGCACGCCGCCCGCGCCGAGATCCGTCATCACACACGAGAACATGCCGCCACCGCGGCAACCCTCGCGGAACCACGCCGCGTAGCTACCGAGATGCTCGAAGCGACAACGACGGAACACTACGCCCGCAGAGCGGTCGACGGTAACCGCGGCTTTCGAGACAGATGCCGCCGCCTGATGAGGGGCGAGGCGCGTAGGCCCCTTGCCGCCCGTCGGCGACGAATAAGCGAACGCGACACCCTCGAATACGACATTCGTCGCGCCGTCGACTGCGACCAAGGTCTCAAGACCGTCGACCGGCGCAATCGCGTCGCGGATCGTCTCGCCCGCGAGAGGACGGTAGAGCACCTCGCCCGCCTTCGCGTCATAGAACCACTGGCCCGGCTCGGTAAACGCGGCCCGCACGTTTTCGAGCGCATAGAAATCGTCGCGGCTCCATCTGTTCCAGCCCTTCATCGGCGCTGCGTCTACGGCGATCCGGTTTCCGGAAACGTCTTCGATCGGCATACGCGAGACATCCCACTTGATGTGGGCGAGGAGCTGCGCGAAGGCAAGCTCGTCCTTTGGCGTCGCGGCAAGCATCTTGAGCGCCGGCTCAGAAGCGTCCACGTCGAGAAGGATGCGGTTGCCCGTCACAGACGCCTGCCAGACTGTCTGCGAGGCGGACATCACACGGAAGAACCCGCCGTCCGCAGGATAGCGAGAGCGCTGCGCACGGCGTCCGTTTACGAAAAGCGTCTCGGTGAAGATCGGCTTCCCGTCTGCGTTCGTCGGCAGCTTCGCGCCCCAGACGCCGTCGCCGCGGTCCGTCCAGCCGGTTATCGCGCAGCCACCCGAGATCACCGCGCCGCATTCGCCGCGGACTGTCACGTCGCTGTCGGCGGCACCAAGGACGATTGGCTCGGAAATCCGAACCGTGCCGCGGACGACGACTGTCGCATGCGACGAGTCCCCTTTCGCGCGACGCTGGCGCAACAGCGCAATCGCCTCGGCCGGCGTCGTGCCGCCTTCTTCAACGACGACCTTCAAATCGTCATATCCCTCTGGCCAGTCCCCTCCCGCCGCAAAAGCGCACGACACGGACATTGCAGCGAAAGACAAAACAAAACCACAGGCGAGTTTTCTTATGGACATTAGTACCCTCCGCAAGATTTGGCATAATTTTACCAACTGTGCGGAAAATTGCCAACCCCTACTACAGTAGGGGTGGGGGCAGGGGGGGGCTACGGTCAGCAGAGGACAGACTGGAGCTTGTCCGTCGTGAGCGGCGCGAGAATGACGCCCGTGAACACATAGTCGAACATCCCGGTCAGGAGCTTTACCAGCCCTTGCGCCCCGCTCGGCGCAGTCTCGACGTTCTTGTATCCGAGCTCATTGAGCATTCCGACCATCGCGGCGGAGCCGACAGGCGATTCCACCACGACGAGGATCTTGGAAGATGGCGGCGCAGGCGGACGGATGGCAATCGTCCCGATCTTCTGCAGCGACGACACATCCGTCTCGATGGCAGCGGATCCTGCAGCATCCGAGCCCAGCAGCGAAATGGACAGAAATCTTGACCATTCTCTTTTTTATGACCATTGAGCGTATCTTAATCGGCTTTACCTTGCGCCGAAGCGGAACTCGGTAGTAGTCTTGTACTTCTCGCCGGCCTTGACGAACGTAGTCGGCCACTTGGGTTTGTTCGGCGAGTCGGGCGCGTGCTGGGTCTCGAGCGCACAGCCGCAGCGGAACGAGAGGTGTTCGCCGCCCTTCGCGGTCTGGTTGTAGTCGCACCAGTTGGCGGAGTACATCTGGATGCACGGCTCGGTCGTGTAGATCTTTACGAAGCGGCCGTTCAGCGGGCAGAAAAGCTCGGCGGCAAAGTTCATCTTGCCCTTCGCCTTCTTGCCCAGCGCCATCTCGCCCTTGTCGAGAACCCAGTTGTGGTCGTAGCCGCGGCCAAACTCGAGCTGCTCGTTCTTCTCGTTGATGCGCTCGCCGATCCTCATGCCCTTCCTGAAGTCGAACGGAGTGCCGTCGACCTTCGCGAGCTTGCCGGTCGGAATCTGCCCCGCGTCGGTGGGAGTCACCTTCGAAGCGGCGATCTTGAGGATGTGGTCCTCGATCGTGCCGCCAGACTCGCCCTTGAAGTTGAAGTAGACGTGCTGCGTCATGTTGATCGGCGTCTTCTTGTCGGGAACCGCCTCGTAGTCGACGCGCCAGACGTTCTTCGCCGTGAGCGTGTACGTCACCTTGATCTCGACCTTGCCCGGGAATCCCTCGTCGCCGTCGGGCGAAGTGTGCGTGAAGACGACGCCAACGTCGTCGCCCTTCACAAACGGCTTTGCGCCCCAGACATACGCGTTCCAGCCGCGATTGCCGCCGTGGAGGTTGCAGCCGATGCCGGCGGGCGCGTTGTTGAGGGCGGGAAGCTTGTAGGTCTTGCCGTCCATCTTGAACTGGCCCTTCGCGATGCGGTTGCCGTAGCGGCCGATGAGCGCACCCCAGTAGGCGTCGCCATTGTCCCAGCCGGCGGGCGAGTCAAAGCCGACGACGACGTCCTTCATCTTGCCTTTCTTGTCGGGCGTGAAGAGACGCACGACCTTCCCGCCGTAGTCGCTCACTTCGAGAACAACGCCACCTGCGCCGTTCAAGATGTACTTCTTCGCCTTTTCGCCGTACTTCGTCACTCCGAAGTTCACGACCTTGAATGATGGCTTGGCCATTTCGCCCTCCTTTGATTAATTCGGTTAGAAACTATTATACCAAAAAAGCAGTTCCCTCGCATTTGCCATTGTCAGGCTTTTGGTATAATATGCGGCGATGAAAAAAGCGTGGAGCATACTGCCTGACGAATGGAAGCCGATCCTTAAGGAGCGCGGCATGCGCGCGTTCCGCGCCGACCAGATACTCCAGGCGCTCTACCGCGACTACATCACCGACTGGGACCAGGCGACGACGCTTCCAAAGGATTTCCGCGAACAGCTGAAGACAGAGTTCCCGATCACGAAGACGAAGACGCTCGAAGTCTCGAAGTCGTCAGATGGCACTCAGAAACTACTCATCGGTCTCGAGGACGGCGAGTCTGTTGAAACGGTGCTTATCCCGGCGACAGGCCGTTTCACGCAATGCATTTCGACGCAGGTCGGCTGCGGCATGGGCTGCGCGTTCTGCGCGTCCGGCGCGCGAGGCGTGGTCCGTTCGCTCACAGCCGACGAGATTGTCGCGGAATACATGGCGGGGCGCGCGCTCGGCGAGATCACGAACATCGTCGTGATGGGAATGGGCGAGCCGTTCGCAAACTACGACGAGACGATGCGCGCCCTCAAGCTCATCAACGCGGGGCGCGGCCCGAACCTCGGCGCGCGGCACATAACACTCTCCACCTGCGGCGTCGTCCCGGGCTTCGCGAAGCTCGCCGCCGAGGGAATACAGTTCGAGCTTTCCGTCTCGCTCCACGCGCCGAACGACGCGCTGCGCAACGAACTGATGCCGGTAAACAAGAAGTGGCCGATCGACGAACTACTCGCCGCCTGCGCCGCCTACACCAAGGCGACGAAGAGGATCATCACCTTCGAGTACACGGTGATCAAGGGCATAAACGACTCGCGCGAATGCGCCGAGGAGCTTGCGTGGCAGGTGAAGCGCGTGCCGATGGCGAAGGTGAACCTAATCCCCCTTTCGCCCGTCTCGCACCGTCCCGATTTCAAGACGCCCGACGAGAGAACGATGCTTATGTTCCTCGACGTCCTGATGAAGAACCACGTGCAGACGATGCTGCGCCGCTCGCGCGGCAAAGATGCCGACGCCGCCTGCGGCCAGCTTCGCCTCCGCCGCCTCGACGGCTGAGTGCTATTTCTTCTCGGGCAAGTTAAACTCGCAGAGAACCGTCGTTCCGGTCGGGACGGCCGACTTGATGTCGAAGAAATCCGCCACGCGCTTGGAATTGGATAGCCCCATTCCCGCGCCAAAACCCATCGAGCGAATCCAGTCGTTCGCGGTAGACGTGCCGTCGCGAAGAGCCCATTCAACGTCCTTTATGCCGGGACCCTTGTCCTTCGCAACGACCGTCGCCTTGTGGCCGTCGAGAATGAAAGTTATCGAACCGCCGAGGGAGTGGATGCAGATGTTTATCTCGAGCTCGTATGCGGCAACGGCGACGCGCCTTATGATCTTCTTCTCTACGCCCGCCTCGCCCAGCATCTTCTTTATCTCGTTCGCCGCCTTGCCGGCATTCTGGAGGTCGTTGCGGACGACGACGAACTGGCGCATCGAATAGTAGGGAAGCGCCCCTTCCGACTTGGATGCCTCGCCAGACACGGTCGACGTTGACGTGCCGCCCTCAAGCCGCGTCAGCTCCTTTGTGAGCTCGCGCATGAGAACGCGCGTGACGTCGCGCTGCGAGACGATGCCGACGAGGTCGCGCTCCTTGTTGAGCACCGGGAAGCGCCCGAAGATGTAGTTCTCGAAATACTTGAGCGCAAAGGCGAGCGGCATGTCCTCCTCGAGAACGACGAGGTTCGTCGCCATGTGCTTCTGGCACGGATCGCCTATCCAGCCGCCTTCAAGCGCCATGATGATGTCGTTGATCGAGACGATACCAAAGAGACGCTTGCCCTCGACGACCGGCACGCCAGAGATGTGGTTGCGCTTCATCAGGTTCTGCGCGAAGTGCATCGTGTCTGTGCGGACGACTGAGATTATGTCGTGGTCGCGCATCACGTCCTTGACGCGCAGGCGCTGCAAAAGCTCCATTATGACGAGCGGCTCGCCCTGCCCGTCGGAGCCGGGGAGCCCAGGCCCCGAGACGCGACGCACGTGCTTGCGCTCGTGCGCGGCCATGATCTGATCGTCGCTGCGGCTTTCGCCACCGCTCAGGATCGTGGGCTTGTATTCCATTACGACCCGGCTTCGGCCTTGAGGAAGTCGTGGATGCGCACGCAGCTCTCGTACTTCGAGAGCGGCGAGCTCACGAGCGGAATGCCGAGCGTGTCGGCCACCTGGCACATCGTCTGCGGCAGCGGCTTCGCGTTGTGCACGACGACGCACATCGCGCCGACGATGTTCGCGGTCCTGATCGCCTGGTCGGAGGCGAGCGAGGTCAGAAGGAGGATGTCGTCCCCATCGTTGAGAAGGACATCGCTCATGAGGTCGTTCGCGACGACCGTGCCGACCGTGCGGTCGGACTCTCCGCCGGCGACTAGCGTGGCGTCAAGAGTTTTTACGATATCGTTGATGTTCATCGCCGATAGTATAGCAAAACAACGCCTCGAGCGCCAGTCTCGTCAGGCGACGCCGCGCTGAGACTTGCGGTAGAACGCGACAAGGCGCTGCACTTCGGGCGTCTGCTCGACGTCGTGCTCCACGCGGTCGAGCGCCTGCGAGCGGTTGAGGCCGTCGCGGTAGAGGAAGCGGTGGGCCTCCTTGAGCGCCTGGATCGACTCGCGCGAGAAGCCGCGGCGCGTAAGCCCGACGACATTGACGCCGATGACCTTCATCGCGCCCTCGACCATGTCGGTGAGCATGAACGGCGGCGCGTCCTGGCGGATTTTCGTCATGCCGCCGACCATCGCATGCTCGCCTACGGTGCAGAACTGGTGCGCCGCGGCACATCCGCCGACGATCGCCCAGTCGTTGAGATGGACGTCGCCCGCAAGCTGCACGGAGTTCGAGCAGATGCAGTGGTTGCCGAGAATGACGCCGTGCGCCGCATGGCAGTAGCACATGAAGAGGCAGTCCGAGCCGATGATCGTCTTCTCGCCGTCGGCCGTGCCGAGGTGGACGGTCGCGAACTCGCGGATCACAGTGCGGTCACCAATCTCGACATAGGAGACGGAACCGTCCTGATACTTGAGGTCCTGCGTCTTCATGCCGATGCAGGCGTAGGGGAAGATCTGGCACATCGAGCCGATCGTGGTGTGACCGTCGATTATCGCGCCCTGCTTGACAACCGTGCCGTCGCCAAGCTTGACGTCTTTGCCAATGTGCGCATAAGGGCCGATCTCCACGTCCGCGCCAAGCTGTGCACCGTCTTCGACTATTGCAGTAGGATGAATTTTCATGGCTGTTTGCTCTTTCGGGTGGTTGTGTTGAGAGATTCCTATAGATTCTTCGGAACAAGGTAAGACGCTATCGCGAAGCACGCGGGAACCGGCAGCCAGATGAGGAGGTCGGGCCTGATCGCGAAGTTCTTCTGAGCCGAAAGCATAAGTATCACGACTATATAGTAGCCAAGCGAAACGGCGAGCGAGATGGCCATGCCGATCGAGCTCTCCTTTCGCTGGGCCTTGATGCCGAGAGGGATTCCGACGATGACGAAGCAGAACGAGGCCATCGCGAAGACGAGCCGCTTCGAGAACTCCGTCCGCGTCTTCGAGAGGTCGCGCTTTCGCAGGTTCTTCTCGGTGCCGGCGGTCTTGCTCCTGCCCTGCGCGGCGTCGACGAGCTTCTTCTGGAGCTCCATCTTCTCGAGAATCTCGCCAAAGTCGAGGTCCTTGTCCTTCTTGTTGTACTTGACTTCCTTTATCGCGTCCTTGACGACATAGGGGAAGCGGCTTGCACGCGCCATCGTCGGATGATCCTCGTCGAGCGGGTCGACCGTCATCTGGTAAAGGTCGAGGTGGAGGTCCGTGCCCTCGCTCGTCACAAGCGCCTTCGAGGCGGTTATCATGCGATCGACCTTCTGCGAGTAGTCCATGACGACGATGTCGTAGAGCCAGTTGCCCTCCTTCGCGCCGAAATAGAACTTCATCTTCGGGAAGTCGTCGATGACGTGCCCTGGCTCGAGGAGGTCGATGCCGGTGCTAACGGAAACTTTCGTCTTGAGGCTCCTGCGGACCAGGTGCCCGCGCGGCACGACTTCGTTGTTGATGTAGAACCCGAGCGCCACGCAAAGAAGCGAAAACGCGATGGGCCACTTCATGATCGACAGCAGGTTCACGCCGCAAGCGCGCATCGCAGCGATCTCGCTGTCGGCGCTCATGCGCGAGAAGACGAGAACGCTCGCAACGAGAAGCGCGAGCGGCATCGTCCACTGCATTGTCTCGGGGAAGCTCACGAGCGCAAACTGGCCGATGAGCGAGGGCGAGACGCCGTCGAGGATGAAGCCGACGATCTGGACCATCAGGCCGATCGTTATGACGAACGACAGAACGAGAAACGCGAGCAGGAAGCTCGAGAGGAAGGATCCGAACGCGTATTTCTCTATCGTCTTCACGAGAACTTCAGCACGAAGTAGTTTTTCTTTCCGGAGCGGAGAACGGCGACACCGTCCTTCACGTCCTCAGCGGCAAAGAGGCGGTTGGCGTCGATCTTCGCGTCGTTGAGGGAAAGACCTCCCTGCGCCGCCATGCGCCTCGCCTCGCCGTTCGACTTGAACATCCCAGCGGCGGCCGCGACGGCGAAGACGGGCTTCCCGACGCAGTCGGCAAGCGCGACTGACGCGCTCGGCACGTTCTCGGCCTTCGCGACATCTGCTGCGCTCTTCTTGGCATAGAGCGCCTCGGTCGCCTCCTGGGCGGCTTTAAGCCCTTCTTCGCCGTGGACGAGGCGGGTAAGTTCCTCCGCGAGCGCCTTCTGCGGAACGCGGGCCTCAGGGTGCGCCTTCATCTCGGCCTCGAGCGCCGCGATTTCGTCGAGCGACTTCATCGAAAACACCTTGAGGTAGCGAATGACATCGGCGTCGGGCGTCCTGAGGAAGTACTGGTACCAGTCGAACACGGGCGTCATCTCGCCGTTCATGAAAAGCGCGTTGCCCTCGCTCTTGCCGAACTTCTTGCCCGACGAGTCGAGGAGAAGCGGGAACGTGAGGCCGAAGGCCGACTTGCCGCGCATCTTGCGGACGAGGTCTGTCCCCGCCGTGATGTTGCCCCACTGGTCTGCGCCGCCGACCTCCATCTGGCAGCCGTAGTTGTCGTAGAGGTGCAGGAAGTCGTTGCCCTGGAGAATCTGGTAGCTGAACTCGGTGAAAGTAAGAGCGCCCTCGCTCGCCTCAAGGCGCTTCTTGACCGACTCCTTCGCGAGCATCTGCGGAACGCGGAAGTTGATCGCGATGTCGCGCAGGAACTCAATTGCGCTCGTGCCCTTGTACCAGTCGTAGTTGTCGACCATGATGGCGGCGTTGGGCCCGTCGAAGTCGAGTATCCTCGAAAGGTTCTCGCGTATGCCCTTCTTGTTCTCCTCCACCTGCTCGACGGTGAGCATGTTCCTCTCGGCGGACTTGCCGCTCGGGTCGCCGATGAGCCCCGTCGCGCCGCCGACGAGCGCGATCACCTTGTGGCCGGCGAGCTGGAGACGGCGGAGGACGACGATGGAGACGAGGTTTCCTGCCTGCAGGGAGCGGGCGGACGGGTCAAACCCGCAGTAGACGGTCATGGGCTTCTCAAGGGCCTTCTCGATTTCCGGGTCCGTAAGGGCCTCCACGAGTCCGCGCGCCCTAAGTTCGTCAAGCAATTTCATTTTTCTTCTCTTTCAATGGCGGTCCTGGCGGGACTCGAACCCACTACCCGCTGCTTAGAAGGCAGCTGCTCTGTCCAGATGAGCTACAGGACCAAATTTGTAATATTATACCATATTCGGCCGCCGTACGGACGCGTACGGCCGCGAGCTCATCCAAGCGCAAGCTTAAGGGCGTCGACAAGCGTCTCGCCAGTCGGGGCGACGGCACTCAACCGCCAGGCGGCGTGGCTCCCGACGGCGCAGAGGACGCACGGTATCCCGATCGCGTCCGCCACCTCCTTGTCGTGCACCGCGTCGCCTATCATGACGAATTTCGCATCCGCGTCGCGCGAGCGCAGCTCGGCGAGGAACTCACGCGCGCGGACGACCTTCGACGCGCCGTGCAGGTTGTTCGAGCCGCAGATGCGCTCGAAGTATCCGTCGATGCCGTACTCCTTCGTCTGCGCATCGAGGAGATCCTGCCTGAGCGCCGAGAGTATCGACTGGCGACACCCCGCCGCCTTCGCCATGTCGAGCGCGGCAAATGCGCCGCGGTTCAGCGCCTTGGGCTGGCGGAGGTACGTCTCGTGGTATTCGCGGGCGATCGCGTTCCATTCGTCCTCATCGTGCGCGGTGATGCCGATCCTGTCGTAGAACGGACGCACCGGGAAAGCGAAGTTGTCCAAGTAGAACGGCATTCCGATCGGCGTTCCGCCGCGCTCGGCGATCATGATGTTCAGCGTCGCGAGCGCCGCCTCGGTGTCATCCAAGAGCGTCCCGTTCCAGTCCCAGATGATGTGAACAGCATCCAACGTCTCAATCCCCTTCCCCCATGCCCCGTTCAATGCCCCCCGGCCTGAGAACGACGACTCCCGGGGCGAGACGTTCCTCGGCGTCCGAGCCGTGCGGCGCGCGACGGTTTTCAAACGTATTGCCAAAGCCCAGATACGTCGAATGCGGACGGACGCTCTCCTCGCCGACCGAGACCATCACACCGTTCGACGCCTTGGGCGACTGGACGAATCGGCAATTGCGAATGACGACTTTGCCGCCGTCCGGGCAGTCGACGAGATAGCTCGAAACGCCGTCGTCTCCGTCGTCGAACACCGAGTCCGCCACAACCGTGGCGCACGCACGGCTCTTGAGGCAGTGGCCCCGGACGGCATGATCCGAGACGCAGTTGCTAAACTCGAGCCTTTTCACCGCGCCGATGTAGACATTGTGCGAAAAACCGTCGCCCGCCCCGTTCTGCGAGAAAGCGCATCCGTCAATCGTGATCTCGCTCCTGTCGAGCGCTCCGGCAAGGATGCCGTTCTCGTTGCCGCGAAACGCGCACTTCCTGACGGTCAGGTTCCCGTCTGCATCCAGTCTTATGCCGGCGCCGTTCCTGTCCTTGCACTTCGCGCCGGCAAAAGACACGCCTTCGATGACGGTGTTCGTTCCGCAGACTACCCAGATGCCCTTCCCCATGCAGATTTTCCCGGCCGCATCGACGACGGTTGCGTCACGGCCCGCGCCGCGTATGACAAGGTCGTTCGCACGCCACGCGCATACGTCGCCCGCGTACCTTCCGGCCGATATCTCGACGACATCGCCGTCGCGTGCCGCCCGCGCGGCTTCCGATGGAAGAGCATAGGCGCGCCCCGGCCCCACTTCAAGAGTCGCCGCGGACGAGGCGACGCCCATTAGAAGCAGGAGCGAGGCGATTGCCGGCTTGAACTTCTTCCCAAGATACCTCAGTCCCGACTCGAGGTCGGAGAACCTGCCGTCGAGCTGCGCCTCATAGAGCTCGGCAAGAGCTCTGCCCATCGCGGGGCCTGGCTTCATGCCTTGGGCAATCAAATCACGCCCCCTCACTATCGGCTTCGGGGCGGAATCCTCGACCTCGAGCCGCTTCGCCTGCTCCGCAAGCCACTTGAGCGGCTCTGGCTCCGACGGAAAAGGCGGCCTGCCGGCGTCGTCTGCCGCTGCAACGCGCAAGAGCCGGTCAATGCGGGTGACTTTCGCGGCGAGACGCCTTATCGCGCCATCCGACGACTTGTCCTTCCACATCGCGAAAGGCCGCATGTGAAGCCGCACAAGCGGAGGAATCTCCTTAAGAAGCCGCTCCTCGTTCGTGAGGCGACGCAGGAACGACAGCGTCGGCTCGACGCCGCGTTCGTCGTGCCCGAGCGAGCGGATGCGCTTCTTCACTGGATCGTAAAATGTGCAATCTGGCTTGCCGAAGTCGTGGCAGAGGACAGCGAGCCCGACGAGCAGATCCTCTGCATCGTCGCCTATGCGAGACGCGGCAAAGGCGTCGAGGCAGCAGAGCGTGTGGTTCCACACATCGCCCTCGGGATGCCACTGCGGATCCTGCTTGCAGCCGATGAGACGCTCGAGTTCCGGATAATACTTCGTCCACCCGACGTCGCGCAGGAAGTTGAGCCCCTTCGAGATTTTTACGCCTTTCAGAATCAGCTTCGACCACTCGCCGAAAAGACGCTCGCTCGCAAGGCCCTCGGGAGTCATCGCCTTGCACACCTCAATCGTCTCTGGAGCGGGATCAAGATCAAATCGGGCGACGAACTGCATTCCTCGGAGGACGCGCAGAGGGTCTTCGCAAAAATGGTCGGAGACATGACGAAGCGTCCTACGCTCAAGATCGGCGCGGCCGTTCCACGGGTCGACGATTTCGCCAGTGAGCGGGTCGCTGTAGATGGCGTTGACAGTGAAGTCACGCCTGGCAGAGGCATCGCGAACCGTCAACGTCGGATCGTATTCCATCTCGAAGGCACGATGCCCAAGGCCAAGCTTCGTCTCGCGGCGAGGGATTGCAACATCAACATCGAGATGAGCGAGCTTTATGACGCCGAAGCTTACACCGACGAGATCGAGGTCGAACTTCTTTGCAAGCGCGGCCTTTAGGTCGGCAGGTGCGATTCCAAAGCACTCGACATCAAAGTCCTTTGGGTCACCACCGAGAATGGAGTCACGAACGCAGCCGCCGACGAGAAGCGCGCGGCCACCCGCCGCCTTCACGATCTGCGCGACTTCCCGAGCCGCCTCCATACCCGATGTCGTATCCATATTTATTAAGGGGTCAGTGCTGAGGGGTCAGGAGTCAGTACAGAGGGGGCAGGGGGCAGTACAGAGGAGTCAGGTAGGTCATTTATCCAAGAAAGTTCGCGGCGGCGCATCGCCTGATAGTCCTTTGGCGAAAAGTCGTCAGCCCCAGAAAGATGGTCTATGCCGTGGGCGACATAGAGAAGAAGTTCCTTCGCGGGCGACCAGCCGGAACGCTTCGGCGCCGCCTTCAGCGCACGGTCGCAATTCACATAGACTTCGCCATACACTCCCTTCTCCTCACCTGGCATCGGATCGTATCCCTGCGTGATCGCGTCCGTCGGCCCTTCAGCGCCATTGACGGCGAGATGCACTTCTGCGGACGACGCATCGTCCTGAAGGACTATCACGACGGAGCGAAACGGAACGCCGACACGAGCGGAAGACTGCGCCGAAAAAAATTCCGCAGCACGCTTGATTTGCGCCTTCGTGAGTCCTATCGACTTCGGGAGCCGACCGTCAACCGTAACATCTGCGCCCTTCGGCTCGCACTTGCTCGGCACAGTGCAGAAGGAAAATATCGGGCAACCGTCGCACTTCGGGCGCACAGGCGCGCAACGCGTCTGGCCGAATGAAACGAGATGGCTGTTCCATGTCTTCCAATACTTTACGGGAAGGATTTTCCTAAGAGCCATTTCCGTATCGAACGGCGTCTTTGTCTTAATGAGTCCAAGTCGGTTACAGATGCGGTGAACATGCACGTCGACGCAGATCGCAGGAAGGTCAAAGCCAACGGCGACGGTGAGGTTCGCAGTCTTCCGCCCGACGCCAGGAAGTTCGCACAATTCCTCGACAGTGTTGGGCAGGACGCCGCCGAATTTCTCCTTGAGAACTTTCGGGAGCGCCTTCAAGTGCCTTGCCTTGTCGTGATAGAAGCCGACGGGGAAGATCAGTTTTTCGATTTCCTTCGTAGTCAGTCGCTCAAGGTCTTCCGGGGCAAAGCAAGCGCCCTTCGCCTTTGCAAAAAGCCGCCGCACTGCGCCCGCGGTGCAGGCGTCCTTCGTGCGAGCAGAGAGGATTGTTCCGACGAGGACACAGAAAGGATCGTGAGTCTGCGCTTCGATCAACTCGATGATCGGCGCAGAATGGGCCTTGAACTCCTTCTTCAGCGCACGGTCGACTTCAGGTATGTCGCCAACTTTCACACTAACCCCTGACTCCTGACCCCCGACTCCTGACCCCTAACCACTGACCCCTAACCCCTAATCACTCCATCGCCAGTAACCGTGTACTTGTAGGTCGTGAGCTCCTCGAGGCCCATTGGACCGCGAGCATGGAGCTTGTCGGTAGAGATTCCGATCTCCGCGCCCATTCCGAACTCGCCGCCGTCCGTGAAGCGCGTCGAGACGTTGTGGTAGACCGCGGCGGAATCGACATCGCGCAGGAACTCGGCCGCGCGCGCCTCGTCATTCGTCACAATGCAGTCGGAGTGGTGTGAGGAGTGTTCGTTTATGAAGTCGATTGCCGCGCGATAGTCGGCGACAGTTGCGACATTGATATCGAGCGAAAGATACTCCGTCCCCGCCTCGTTTTCGTGGAGCGTCACGCCCTTGTCCTTTGCCCAGGCCTCGACCATCGGCATGAAAAGCGGCGCAAGCTTCTCGTGGACGAGAAGACACTCCGCGGCATTGCAGACGCCAGGGCGCTGGGTCTTCGCGTTATCAAGGATCGAAAGCGCCATCGAAAGATCGGCCTTGTCGTCGACGTAGATATGGCAGACGCCCTTGTAGTGCTTGAGGACGGGAACAAGAGCCGCCTCGCACATCGCGCGGATAAGACGTTCGCCACCGCGCGGAATCGCGACGTCGATAAGCCCCACAGCGCGAACGAGCTCGGTTACCGCCGCATGGTCAAGCGTCTCGACAAGCTGCACGGCATCGCCAACGCCGGCTTCGCGGACGGCTGCGGCGAGAGCCTTGTTCGACTCGATCGCCTCCTTGCCGCCACGCAGAATCACGGCATTGCCGGTCTTGAGGCAAAGCGCAGCCGTATCGATGAAGACGTTCGGGCGAGACTCGAAGACGACTGCAATCACGCCGAGCGGCACGCGCACCTTGCGAATATTTATCCCGCTCGGGCGCTCGCGCGTCCAGATCGTCTCTCCCACGGGATCGGGCAATGTCGCGACATGCCTTACACCCGCGACCATCGCGTCGAAGCGCGCTGGCGTGAGCGTCAGCCGGTCGAGCATCGATGGAGAGATGCCCGCTTCCTTCGCATGCGCCAAGTCGATGCCGTTCGCGGCGACGATCGCAGCGCGATTCTTCTCAAGGGAATCTGCTATGGCGAGAAGCGCGGCGTTCTTTTCGTCAGTCGTCTTCTTCGCAAGTCCGGCGGCGGCCGCGCGGGCCTTGGTCGCCATTTCAAGTATGGTGTCGTGTACGTTCATCTGCGCGTTGGCCTCTCGAATTGCCTGATCGTATCGAGGAGATATTCCGCAAGGTCGGGATCGACCTCGAAGATGTTGTCCTTCTCGGAGTACGTCACGTTGTTGATGTTTGCCTTTACCGCAATAAAGCGCTTGTATTCCTTCTTTTTCTTCTCGGACTTGCCCCACTTCTCGCGATCGAGGACTCCGCGGTTCACGAGGTCCTGAAAGATGTCGTTGATGTGGTCGGGGTCGATGTCCATGCGCTGCGTGTGGATGTCGGCCCACTCGTCCTCCTTGTACTTCTTCGCGAAGTCGTCGGAGACCTGCGGGCTCGTCCCCTTCTTGATCTCGACATGTCCCGAACCCGCGAGCGACAGCGACACGCGACGGACCGGCTTGCGGTTCGTGTTGTAGTAGTGTATCTCCATCCAGTTGAGATTACTCTGCTCGACTGTGATGTAGGGATTCACCCAGAACGGCCCGCAGCCGGCTGCCAAGGACAGCACTGCACATGCTGCCAGCGCACCCACGCGACTACAAATTACCTTCATGTCGACTCGCCTCCTTTCGAGACACGCCCTTTTACGAACCCTGCTTGTCGCCGCCCTTGCCTGCGGCATCGAGAATCTTCACGCCGAACGCACCGGCGAGAAGCGACTTGAGGTCGATGCCGAGACCCTTCGAGAGCCCGTCGGAAAGCTGGACGGACTTGTCGATCACCCCGGCGGCGATTGCACCGGACTGGTCGCCGTACATCGTGATGTTGCCGACCTTCGTGTACGCCTCGGCAATGCCCTTCGCGATGTCGGGCAGCTGCTCGCAGTAGACCTTGGCGACCTGGAGCTGGAGGTCCATCTTCGCGGCCTCGCCGTACTTCGCCATCGCCTCAGCCTTCTTCTCGAGACCCTCCGCCTCGGCAAGCGCCTTCAGCTTGATTGCCTCGGCCTCGGCCTGGCCCTTGGCGGCGATGACCGCCGCCTCGTTCTCGCCCTTGACGCGCTCCGCCTCGGCGAGCGCCTTCTTCGCGTCCGCCTCGCGTTCCGCCTCGGCAAGACGCGCCTCGGCCTCCTTCGTGCGGCGGTAGAGATCGGCTTCGGCAAGCTTGGACTGCTGGAAGAGCGCCGCCTGCGCGTCCTGCTCAATCGCGTACTTCTTGGCGTCCGCCTCCTTGCGCACGTTCGCGTCGAGTTCCTTCTCCTTGATGGCGACCGCGCGTTCCTTCAGCTCGATCTCCTTCTCCTGGCGCGCGATGTTCGCGTCGCCGAACTTGACTTCCTTGACCTTGCGCTGCTCTTCGGCCATGATGCCCTTCGCGGCCTCGGCGATTGCGAGCTGCGTGTCGGCGTCCTTCTTGAGTTCGGCCTTCTTGATTTCGAGCTCGTTCTGCTTCTTCGCGATTTCAGTCTGCGCGGCGACGGATGCGTCGTTCGCCTCCTTCTCTGCCTGCGCCCTGGCGACTGCAACGTCACGCTCCGCGTTTGCACGGGCGATTGCCGCATCCTTCGATATCTGGGCGATGTTGTCGATACCGAGGTTCTCGATCGCCTTGTCGTTGTCAGAGAAGTTCTGGACGTTGAACGAGATGATCTCGAGGCCCATGCGGGCGAGATCGGGGTCGGCGTTCGTCTTCACCATGTCAGCAAACTTCTGGCGGTCGAGCACCATCTCCTTAGTGTGCATCTGGCCGACGATTTCACGCATGTTGCCCTCGAGCACCTCCTTCGCGACGCCGGCGATGTAGTTCGGCGCGGCATTGAGGAAGTTCATCGCGGCGAGGTCGATCTTCTCGGGATCGCGGCCGACCTTTATGTTCACGACTGCATCGACGTTGACGTTGATGAAGTCGGCGTTGGGAACCGGTTCGGAAGTCTTCACGTCGACCTGGATCAGCTCAAGCGTCACCTTGTCGAGCCGTTCGAGGAAGGGAATGCGGAAGTTCGCCCCGCCGATTACGGTGCGGCGCTTGAGGCCGGAGATGATGTACGCCATGTCCGGCGGTGCCTTGACGTAGGAAATTACGATGAGAATGACAAACAAAAGAACGCCGGCTGCGATCAGAATGGGCTCGATAGGCATGGTTAGTCTCCTTCTTTGCTGTTGTACATGTACATTGGCATTTGAGAGAAGATTATACCACATTCCGCCGCTCAATGGGCGGCGAAATCGGAGAAGCCGCGGCAAATACGCCGCCGAATGCGGCGGACTGCTACCGGTGGTAGTAGTCCGGGGCGATGTCGGCCTTGCCGGCAGAGTAGCGGTAGACGCGCTGGATGGCGTAGCCGCCACCAGAGCCCTTGCCAGTCTTGATGGCATGGCCTTGGCCGTTGACGATCGCGTTGATGCCAACGAGCGGACCGTCTCCGTTCGCGATCTCGACGGTGCAGGCATTCTCGATGACTACGCCAGGCGCGTCGGGCACCTCGATCGCATCGTCGAGGAAGACGCTGTTCCCGTTCGTGTTGATGAAGACATCGTACACGCCAAGCCCAACCGCGTAATGACGCTTCACTCCGTCCGCGACCTTATAGGCGGCATACCCCTTCTTCTTCCCACCGTGCGACATCCACGTCGCGTTGCCCGGCGGATCGTAGCATTTCTCGTTCTGGAGGAAGAAGACGCGTCCGTCCTCGCCGTTCCAGAGGACGTCATGCTCCTGGAAGTGCTCGACGAAAAGCCCATAGCACGACACGCCGTCGCCGTTCACGACGATTCCGTTCTTCGCCGTGTTGGCCGTCCAGCCGGTGTGGTCTCCGTGATCGGCGCGCCATATCCACGTGTGGTCAACGACGACGTCGTTCGCATTGACCTCGAGGCAGACATCCGTCTTGCCGGGTTTGCCAGTCCCGCCTACGCGGTAGACGAGATCGACGAGGAAGATCGGATCGTCGACATGACGCCGTTCGAACTTCTTCCCCCCAACGACGACAAAGCGCTTCGACGCACGCTCCGCATCGAAGATGAGCCCCGCGATCACGATTCCGTCAGCGTCCGCGCACTTAAGCGCCGCATCGCCGTTCTCCGGAACTATCGTCGCCTCGCCAATGCCGAGGACAATGGTGTCTGGCTTCGTCACTTTTATCGGCTCGTCGACATGGTAGATTCCCGGCGTGAAGAGGATGTTCTTACCAGCGGCGAGCGCGGCATTGATGGACTTCGCGTTGTCCTTCTTCTCCTTCGCAACGTAGAAGTCGCTCGCAAGGTCGAGTATTTTTCCCTCGCCCATTCCACCATTCGCCTTGCCTTCGCCCCAGCTCACGCCCTTCGAGCCTCGGCGAATTGCCGGCACGAACACCTTGAACGCGTCGCCGTCCACGAAGAGAAACGGCTTTTCGCGAACAACCGGCGTTTCGCCCACGACAGTCGTGCAGCCACCGGCGCGCCAGTTCGAGGAAACGCCTTCCGCGCCAGTCGGAGCGCATTGCGAAAGTTCCTTCGCGCCATCCTTGCTGCGTGAGGCAAAGTCGCCCGCACATCCGACGACGACCTGGTTCCAGTTGATTCCGTAGATACCGGCGTTGAAGGAGTCGTTACGGTAGAAGTACTGCTGCTGCGAGTAGGAGCCAGCCTGTTTCTCGAACACGCAGTCTGCGACGAAACCGCCCGACGCCCAGCCGTAGAACCAGTCGAAGACGGCCTTGCGCGAGACATAGAGTCGCCGCGCGGGAGCCGCCTGCGAAACGGCCCACTGGAAGTTGAAGAATGGATCGGCGTTGTTGTCGGTGTCGACGATCTCGACATTCTCGATTCCGACCCAGAAGTTGCACGTCGCGTTGTTCTTGTCGAGCGCGGCGGGCGTCTTCACGTTAGAGAGCTTCACGTCGCGCGGAGAGCGGCCGAGACCGAGTATCTGCGTATAGTAGCCGACGTTGAGCGTGCCCGCCTTCGTGTAGTCGCCGGGAAGGAAGAGGAACGCCTGTCGCTCAGGTCCGAACTGGCGCTTGTGCTGACGCTTGAAGACCTTCTCGACCGTCTCGGCGACTTTCTTCATGTCGTCGTCAGGAGTGAAGACGTGCACATTTGGCCCCAGTGCGGAGGCCTGCGATGGAGTTGCCGCGAGCGCGGCGGAAAAAAGCAGCATGGCGGTTGTCATTTTTTGTCAGGTTTGCTTTGCGAGCCGTATACGGAAAGGGAAAAGAGGGAAATGCCGTAGCCCGTGTTGCGGCGAAGTCCCTTGACGCGGAGCTTTCTCGCGGCGGAGGGCTTAAGCTCGACGGTCTCGGTTCCGCCCTTCCCGCCCCAGTACGTGTCGCCTCCGAAATTGCCGCGCGCCGCGTAGTCGGCGAGCAGACGGCGAAAGAGATCGGCGCGGTACGGAGAGGCCGCGGAGTCCCCCTCGCGCGGTGCGGCCCAGCATGGCAGCAGGCCGGGAAAGTCGTAGACTATTGAGAGCGAGTTGCCGGCTGCGATGCGCTGCTCGCCGCGCGGCGTGAGCCACGAGATCCCGTCCATCGTCTTGAACTGCGGCCTCGTCCTTCGGAGATGGTGCGGCTGAAAGCCCTGGAGCGCAATGGGATACTTCGCCTTCCCAGTCAGGTCTTCCGTCTTGACGTTCCAGGTCGTTGTCAGCTCTGCCGTCTTCTCGTCGTACTTCCAGTCGACACGCGCTGAGCGAATGATTGCCGTTGCGTAGGGAGCGAGACGGGAGAAGTCGGCGCGCGAAGGGAGAAGCCCGATCACGACGTAGGAGCGTCCGTCCTCCCACACGCCGTAATGGTCGTCTCCGACCTTTAGGACATAGCCGCCAGCGGTTTTCTCGACCACTTCGCATGGACCGTTCTCAGGAGCCACCGCAACCTTGACGCCGGAATACTCGATCCACGTGAACGGGGAGCCGTGGACGAGCGTGGTGCGCATGCTTTTCGCGCCGTCGCGCAGGACCATCTCGACGTCCCAGTCGTGCCAGCTTTCCACGAGCGTTGCATCCGGATTGAACGCGCCCTTCGCGCCAACGACGACGGCGCTTCGTTCCTTAACCTCGGTGCCGTTGTCGATCCAGCACGTTGGGAATGCGACGCGCACGCCAGACGCGCCGATTACGACCTTTGCGGGATAGCTCCAGAGGTTGCCGGTCCAGCGGCTCACGAGCGCGTCGGTCCACCAGTCGTTCGTCGGGAGGGGAAACGACTTCTTGTCGACGAGGTAGAGCGGGCGGTTCTGCATGATGCGGCTCTGGTCGCCGCGCCGGACGACTTTTCCGTCCGCGCCGAACGTACGCGCCTTGCTCCACGGGGTGTATGAGGCGTAGCTCGCATCACCCTCGCGCAGTATCTCCTGCGCGTGCCCCGTCCAGGCCGCGGCCGAAACCGCCGCGACAGCTGTCATAAAACGCTTCATACCAACCGTTACCTGACGAAGACCGCGAAACCGCTCCCGCCGACGGTCACAAAGCCGTCACCCACAATAAACTCGGGGTTGGTCTCTGCCGTGTAGGTGCCAGACCTAAAACGAGATCCGTTGACGACAAGTGCAGGCGTTGTCAACTTAAATCCGTCCGTGTAGACTTTCTGCGCGCCATCCTCCGCCGAGAGACTGAGCGACGCGATCTGAACATCCCTCGTCAGGCGAATCGCACCATGTCCCGAAAGCTCCCACTTGGTCTTCTTCAGGGCAGAAATGCTGTCGCCGTTCTGCTTCGCCGGGAGATGAGTGGCGGAAGGAACCGCCGCAGAATCGGTGGCAACGCGCCAAGTCTGAATCTCATCGCCATAGCGCCATTCGTTGTAGACCTTGACGACAGGAGCGGAATTGCCTTCAACAAGGCAGACCGTTCCTGCCGCACCAGGCGTGAGGTCATTCAAATTAGCCTGTTCTTGATTCTGTATCGAACCACCGAACGCGCGAATTGTGCCGGAGAAGGACGAAAACTCCGAATTCGCCCCTGTCAACGCAACCTTTACGCGTCCGCCGCTGCCGGGACCATAGAGGCCGTTGTTTCCGCCGTCGGCGTCAATGCGCCCGGTTCCCGCGAGAGATCCGGCCGTGATATTGACGGTACCGCCCGAACCCGCGCCGCCGATAACTTCTTCATCGCCAAGCGCATAGCCAAAACCGCGAGAACAAATCGTACCATTGACGGTAAGCGTTCCAGCGACGGCAAGTTTCACAATACCGCCGCCGGCATACTGATTACCATTACCCCAGCCGCCTGAGCCGTAGGAAAACGGGTCAAGAATAGAACCATAGGTATTGACCGAAGAGAAGTTTGCCGACGGTATGTGACCACCATCACCAGCGAACGAACCGCCCGCTTCACGCAGATAGCCCGGTCCATTGCCCCGTGAATATCCACGGGATGCGGTCGCAGTACCATCGCCTCCGGCACCCGCATTGACAGACACACCGGCAGCAATGGTCATATCGCCACCAACCAAAACGTTGATGGCCTTGTCCGGAGTTGCTGACGGACCATCATGCCTCCAGGTTCCGCCCTGCAAGTCGACATCGCCAATGACTGTCAAAGTGCTGTTTGACGCCGTCTGGAACGAGACAGTTACATTGCCGATCTGCGTCCACGAGGCAACGGTCGCATCGGCGATGTCCCAGTCAATTTCGCGCTTTTTGACCGACTCGACGACATGGACTGCATCGGATGACGTCGGCACTGTGCCCTTCGACCAGTTGGCGGCGACGGACGCGCTGGAGGAAACCGAGCCATACCAGACGTTGCCGTCGGCGACCGCATAAAAACCCTGGGGCTGCGTCGAATCGAAGACGGCTTCCGGGTCATCGGCCGCACCAAGACGGAACTTCCAGTAGGTCATTGTGCCTTCCGCGCCTGTGAGCGCCGCCGGGTATGTCGTCCCGTCCTGAGGTGTCGCGGCGACAAGAGTCTCGGTAGTCAGATTGTCGGGATCGGTTCCGGAAAGAAGATAGAGCGCTTTCCCGCCGGAAACGCCGACCTTTACGGAAAGTGCTGCAGTAAGTCCAGAAACGACGGCCGAGGAAGTGTTGTCGAAGGACGCCGCGACAGCCACTTCCTTAAGCGTGAGCGTGACGGTATGTGCTTCCGTATTCGTCGAAATCGCAACGCGATCCACGTCCGCGGCGGTCAACTTCGCTCCGTCCACGACAATCTGGCCTTCTATGAAGACGGCGTTGAATTCCGTCTCGAACGCGGGCGGCTCGCCGTCGGGATCGTAGTTATAAGTGTAAGTGCAGGCAGCACCGGACTTGAAATTGAAGAGTGGTTTCGACCCGTAGAATCCGCGCAGGTTGAAATCATTGCTACGCGTGGAAACAATGTCGGAGCCCCGCACGATGATAGCGATATTGTCCCCGCCGTTGACGTATGTGGTGGCCGAGAGCGTGCCGCCGTTGCGGACTTCACGCGAACCCGGATTGATTTCTCCGCTCGTTATAAACGAACCGCCGTCAATGGTGATATCATAGCTGTTAAAGGAAATGGTCCCGTTGCCGTGTTCACATCTTTTCCCAGCAGGAATCAGTATCGTGTCCGAAGTCGTCGGCACCGAGCCGGATGTCCAGTTGCCGGCCGTGTTCCACGAGTTATCTATGCCGCCCATGAACACAGCGGAGCAGTCCGAGGCGTAAAACGAATTGACAGGACTTTGAGCGACAATTACACCTCCAACCTTGACGCCAAAGCAGAAGTAGTACTGCGTTGCATCTGCCAATCCAGAAACTGATTTTGTGAACTGCGCGCCTGCGGCAACAGTCCCGACGGCTTCCTCGCCGTTGGCAAGATCAATCCCTTCGGCAGTCGGAGAATAGGCAACCACAACCGTTGCATTCCCTTCGCCAAGGACGCGCAGCACGGCGGAAAGTGTTGCAGAGGAAGACGTGACCGCCGTTGCGACCGGCGTGGCGAACCGCCAACCGGGCTGTGCATTCAAGGTCACCGTCGTCGTGCCATCGGCGGCAGAAACCGAAAAAGCGTTTTCAAAATCTGTCTTGGAAGCGATCGCAGCGCCGTCCAGCTTGAAATTTGATTGAGAAAAATAGTCATTCCACACGTCGTCAACCGACTTCTCTCCGCTAACAATGAAATTTCCGGCGTTACCGGTCAGGAAGTCAACCGTAAAATTATTCTCCATACCTCTGTTTGCAAGATTGAACGTGCCGCCATCAATCACAAGACGACCAGTACTATTCCCAGACCGAATTTTTTCGGACGAACCCAAAGAGAAGGTTCCGCCATTGGAGACTGTTATCGTTCCGTTGATCTGCATCCAGGCATTGCCGTCTGTCTGTGTCAACGAGCCGTTTGCCGTTATGGTGAGCGAGCCATCGATGTAGAGGTCTCCGCCCGGCTTGTACACCACATCGGCGCCCGAAATTATAATGTCATCAGTTTTGCTCGGAACTGCGCCAGTATCCCAGTTCTTCGCGGTGTACCAGAGGCCATCAGCCGGATCAGCATTTCCGGTCCATGTGACAGTTCCTGCGATTAGTTGTCCCGCGAGTGCGGCGATTGCGATTGTGACGAGTTTTTTCATGGCCTTCCCTTTCTGGTGGCGCTATTATAGCATAACCGACGGTTTTGCAGATATCTATTCAAGCACAAAAAATGTGCCCTTTTGCGTCACTATGCAGAGTGTGCTTCGGACTGAAGTATGATATAATCTCTCCATGCCCATGCCTTGCCACGCCAAGCCGCTCACCTCGAAAAGCGCCGGTCATTACCGCCGCTTCAAGGACTACGACTACTCGCGCGGGGCGGCGATCTTCATCACCTTTGCTGTCGCCGGGCGAACCAAAGTGTTTGGCTCCGTCGATGAAAACGGCAGGCTGCGCTATTCTTCTGCCGGCATGGCGGCACTGTCGACTCTCTCCATCGAAGAGCGCCGCAGAGACGACATCATCGTGGAGAAATCGGCGATTATGCCGGACCATGTGCATCTGAGGCCCTACCTCAAGCCGAGCATGGACCGCCCTCTCGCCAGACTTGCGCAGTTTGTAAACAACTTCAAACGCTGGACTCGATACAGCAGCGCAAAAACAGGCGTCGAATTCGAATGGGAACGCGGCTACCACGACTGCCTCTGCCTCAGCCGGGAGATAATCGAGCTTGCCGACAAGTATATCGAGAACAACCCTCTTAAATGGCATCTAATGCACGGCCATCCACCGCCGCTCAAGGTGGTCGAGCCTGTTTCGTCTCCGCGCATCCCCGGCGACGAGTGGTGGAGCGCGGCAGGCGCGATTGAGCTTTTGGCTCCGGAACGAAAAATCTGCGCGATCAGGCTCTCTCGGCGAATCCCCGGGAAAGACCATTCAGCCGTGGTCGAGCGTCTGATGACAGCCGTCGACAAGGGATTTGTGCTTGCTGGAACTTTCATTTCGCCATGCGAGCGCGAAGTGGCGCGGGCGCTCATCGCTCGCGGTGCGCCAATGATCAGGGCCGTGCCCGACCCGCTCGCGCTCGTCTACCGGCCCAAGGGCGACGAGCCTCGGCAGTTCGCCGACGGGCGGCTATTGCTTCTCTCCCGCGTCGCCGCTCCAGGATCGTCTCGCTACGACGCCTGGCACGGCATTAACGACGCGCTGGCAGACTTTGCCACCTCAACGGCAGGCGGATTGTCGCTCTACGCGACGTCGGCGACAGACTTCCAGTTTAGCCGGTGATTGGTATTAGTCGGCAACGTACTCGATGTCGTCAAGATAAAAGGCAAACGGCTTCCCCTGGCCGCCGAAGTTGAAGCCGAAGCCGGTCTTGATCTGCGAGAGGTCTTCGCCGTCGAGCGTGATGCGGTAGCGCGTCCACGACTTCTTCAGCACGACGTTCTCAAGCTTGCGGTTCGCCGTGTCGTGAAACGGCTTGTCCTTGCCGATGCCGCCCATGAAGAAGCTCACCTTCTCTCCTCCCTTCTCGCCGCGCGCCCAGAAGACGAGCGTCGAGGCCTTCGAGAGATTCGCGCCGCCCGGCTTGTCGCCCCAGTCGCCGGCCGGGCTCTGCCAGAAGATTCCCGCCCAGTTGCCGTTCGCGGAATACTCGATCTTCATGCACGTCTCGCCGGAATGCGGCTTCTCGGAGCACTTGTCGTCGACCTTCATCGCGCCAGTGTTGCCCATGTAGCCGGATACGTACCACGGGCCGTTCGCGCCGTCGCGGTAGACTGGATACGGCATCGACGCCGCCCTAAGCTCCTTCTTCGGCTTCGGCCCCTTCCCGACGAGCGGCCAGTTCGCGTACGCAGCATTGCCCTTCCCATCGAAGCAGTAGGCGTAGAGACGGTAGTTCCCGCCTCCGGGGAGCTTCACCTTCACCTTGTTCGTGCCCTGTCCGGCGACGATCGCCTCGTCCCAGCCCTGCGGCATCGCGAGCCCAAGCCCCGCCTCGCCGTAGTACGACGCCTCGTCGATGAGCGTCCACTGACACTTGAGTTTGTCGCCTTCGGGGTCCTTCGCGGAGACGGACGCCTCGATCGTCTCGCCTTCCGCCGGCGCGTCCTTCGTGACCTTCACTTCCTCGATGCGCGGGCAGCGGTTCGCGACCTTGCCGCCCCAGAACTTAGCGAGCGTTGCGACGACCTCGAGCTTCGTGCCGTCGGGGAGCATTGTGCCAAACCAGGTAGGCGAGCCCTCGTTCTTGTGGCCCCATGTAAAGACATAGCCTCCGAGGCACCACTTGCCCTTCTCTTCGAGGATCGTCTTTTCGTAGACTTCGCGGTACCAGTCGGCCTTGTATGTGGAAGTCCACTCCAGCGGAAGACCGTTTGGCGCCTTGCCGCATTCGTTCGCGCCCTTCGGCCCGTATTCCGTGAGAATGTAGGGAATGTTGCCGCCGAGCTCGCGCCAGCGCCTGCCGACGCTCGTCGCCCCGCCGTAGGAATTGATGCCCATGTACTGAAGCTCCGGCGCGAACTCGAGGATTGCGTCCGCCTTCTCCTTCCACATGTCCGCGACGACTGTTCCGACGGGATGGTTCGGATCCGCCTCCTTCACCTTCTTGGCGAGGCGGTTGATGAACTGCCACATCTCCTTCGGGTTCGGCTCGCCAAGCTCCATCTCGTTGCCGAGCGAATAGCAGAGAAGCGCCGGATGGTTCTTTATCTTCGCAACCGTCTCGAGCACCTCGCGCTCTGTCTTTTCGAGCGCCGCCTTGTTAAGGTAGCTGAAGCCGTGGTTGTGGTGGCCAAGCCAGAAGCCGAGCATTACGGTGTGACCGTACTTCTGCGCCTCGTCCAGCTCTACCTTCGCCTTGTCCGCGCCCCAAGTGCGGAAGGAGTTGCCGCCGATTTCCTTCAGCAGAGCCTTCGAGCCGCCACCGCCACCGCCCTTTATGAAATAGGGCTTGCCGTTGAGCGTGAGGTGCCAGGCACCGGTCGAGCCCTCTATGCGGACAACTGAGCCGGCGCCGTGTACGGCGAGCGCGGCAAAAAGCGTGATGATTGCAATGAGTTGCGTTTTCATGCCCCCATTATACTATTTTTAAGGTGGCGATGCACACTCTATTGCGTTACAAAAATATATCCGATTGCGTCATCGCTCGGATTCTGGTACAATAAGGGCATGGATACCGTCCTATTCATCACCGACCTTCACGTCGGTTCGCACGTACCTGAGTTTGCCGGCGTCTACGAACGCGCGGCGGCGCACCACTGGCGCGTCATCGAACTCGAGCTCTCGCGCTCCGTTAGGCCTCTGCGCGAACTTGTCGCGCAGTGCAAGCCCGCGGGATGCATACTCGAGGGATGCACCGTAAAAGCCGCGGAGGCGAAGCGGGCGTTCAAGGGCATACCAGTCGTAAACCTCGACCCCGATGCCGGGACGTCGGCCTCCTCCCGCTATGTCGTTGAAAGCGACCCGGGGACGATCGCTAAATGGGCGGCAAAGGAACTCCTTCGCACGAAACCCGCCTCGTGCGCGTACTTCGGTTGGTGCACTAAGACTGTCTGGAGTGCGGAACGCGGACATATCTTCAAGAAGACCGTGCAGCGCGACTCTAGTCTCCCCTTTGCCGAATTCAAGGACGGTTGGGAAATCGGAGACACGCTCGGCGTGCAGAAAAAGCTAGCGAAATTCCTCGCGCCACTTCCAAAGCCGATCGGCATTTTCGCGGTTAACGACTACGCTGCCGTACAGGTCGCAGAAGCTTGCCGCCAGTCTGGTCTCGAGTGTCCAGGCGACTTCACACTCGTCGGAGTCGACAACGAGGAGATGCACTGCGAATGCGCGGACCCGACAATCACTTCGATAGAGCTGGACTTCCGCGAGGCAGGCCGCCTCGCCGCCGATCTTCTCGCGGAGTTAATCGCAAACCCGAAGCTTCCGCCACGCCACCTCAAGTTCGGGCCCGTGCGCCTCGTTCGCAGGCAGTCGACGCGCGCGCTGAGGTTCAACGATCCGCGCATCACACGCGCAGTCGAGAGAATTCGTCGCGATGCAATCGCAGGGCTCACTGCCGCCGACGTCCTCGCGGAGCTGCCCTTCTCGCGGCGCGTCGCAGAGAAGCGCTTCCGCGCGGCCACCGGCAAGACGATACTCGAAGAGATACAAGACGTCCGCTTCGAGAAGATATGCGAGCTTCTGTCTACCGACATCCCGATCGGGCATATCGCCAGCAGATGCGGGATGCAGTCAGACTCGTTCCTTAAGCGCTTTTTCAAGGCGCGTACGGGGCTTACGTTGCGCGAGTGGAAAAATCGCCAGACGCGACCAGCCCGGCGCCGTAAAGCGTGAGGGTCGGGTCGATTGTAAAAGGAAGGTCGAGGTCTTTTAGGACCCACTTGGCGAAACCGCCTGTCGCGACAAGGCGGAAGTCCGTCTTGAAATTCTTTTTCAGCTCGGAGACGATCTCGCGCACCATGCCGCGATAGCCGACGAGCGCGCCAAAGCGCATCGCCTCCTCGGTCGAGCGCCCGATCTTGGGCGCGCGCCCCGAGCCGATCTTCATGCGGGGGAGCTTTGCCGTCCTCTCGAAAAGATAGTCGCGCATCAGCGGGAACCCTGGCGCAATCACGCCGCCGCGCCAGACGCGGTCGGAAGTGACGACGGCCGCGGTAAGCGCCGTTCCGAAGTCCATCACGAGAACTGGCGCACCATAGCGCGACACCGCGCCGGCGGCGTCTGCGAGACGGTCTGCGCCGATAGTCTCGGGCTTGGGGTAGTCGAGTTGGAGTTTCGAGTTGGAGTTGGAGAAAGGAATCTTTTCCCCTTTTTTCGTAGCAAAGCAACGATAAGTGACCTGGCAGAAGGCAAGGCCGTGCGCCTTCGCGAACGTGCGCCATGCGCGGTCGACTTTCGGCACGACCGAGACATAGGCGAGAATGAGTGGGTGAGTGGAGGAGTGAGAGAGTGGGCGAGTGGAGGAGTGGAGGTGTTTAACCAGCGACTCGACAACACGGGACGCCTCTCCAAAGCCGCCGTCGCAATGGGCCACATGACTCACACGGCCGTCGGACCAAAGTCCCACGGCCGTGGAGGTGTTTCCTACGTCTACGACGACGAGTCTCATTTGCAGAGACGCAGCTGCTGGTCGCAGAACGTCTTGACGTAGCCATCGTCCGACGCGGCTCTCGCCCTCTCGAGCGCGGCAACCCAGACCTTGCGGCAGGCAGGCGCCTTGGGGCACTTCGGGCACATCACGAGCTGCGTCACGGAGGCAATCTGCGTGAGCGCAATCGGGTCGCCGTCGTAGGACGTGCCGATCTTCGCGAGCAGCGCGTCGGCCGCAGCGGGCGTCTCGACGAACGTCTTCAGCACCTCGGGCTTCGTGGCTTCCGCGACGAGCTTCTGGTTGGCGCGCTGCCACTCGTAGGCCATCTGGTAGCCTTCGACATGCGCCATCGCGGCGCCATACGAGGCGTAGGCGGTCGCGTTGGGCTGGCCAAGCTCGCACTTGGGCTCGAACTCACCGTACTTCGGCGTGGCGCAGCCGGCCGCAAGAAGAAGGACGAGCGACGCAAGGCTCAAGACACGAACAAGTTTTTCCTTCGCAATCATCTTAAAATTCCTTTCATTTTGCAGCAGCGCTGATGACTCTGCGTCTCTGCGCCTCTGCGTTAAAAATCAACCGAACATTTCCTTGCGCCACGGCTCGCGCATCATGTCCTCCTGATAGAGGAAGCTCTCGGCCGCCTCGTCGTTCTTCGCGTGAAGCGTGACGGGGTCGAACTCGAAGCCGCGCCCGAGGCGCCATGCGACAATGGCGAGGTTGAACATCGTCGACGAGCGGAAGCCGTTCGACTCGTTGAGCGCGAACGTCTTGCGGTTGACGCACGAGTCGATGAAGTTCGTCTGCTGCGGCGCGGGCTTCGGGAGCTCTGCGAGCGTCTTGAGGACCTTCTCCTCGGGCCACCACGTGCCGTCTGCCTCGCGAATGCGGAGCGTCTTGCCGCCCTGCTTCTTGTAGACGCAAAGGCCGTTCGACCCGCGCAGAAGCGGCTCGTCCCTAAGCGACACATCGCCGTCGAGGATCACTTCCGTGCCGTCGGCGTAGGTCAGCGTGAAGCGGTCGAAGCTGCCGACCGCCTCGGGATGCTGCTTGAGGCCCTTGTAGTCGATCTTAACGGGCGAGGTCTCGTCCTTGCAGAGAAGGTACTGCAGCGGATCGAGGTAGTGCTGAGCCATGTCGCCAAGCCCGCCCGAATCGTAGTCCCAGTAGCCGCGGAAGGACGTGCCGAAGCGGTGGTCACTGTAGGGCTTCCACGGCGCGGGGCCGAGCCACATATCCCAGTCGAGACCCTCGGGGACCATCTGCGCCTTGTCCTGGACGCGCCCGGACCAGCCGAACTTCCACGAGAAGCCCTGGCCCTCGCCGAAAACGCACTTGAGCGGGCCGTTGCCGAGAAGACCGTTCTCGACGATCTGGCGAATCGGCTCGACGGTAGTGCCGAAGCCGTAGAACGTGTCCTGGAAGCGGAACCACGTGTTGAGGCGGAACATGCGCTTCTGCGCCTTGATCACTTCCTTAACGCGAACGCCCTCGCCAACGGTGCGCGTCATCGGCTTTTCGCACCAGACGTCCTTGCCGGCCTTGGCGGCCATCACGCTCTGGACGCCGTGCCAGTGCGGCGGCGTGCAGATGTGGACGATGTCGACGCCTGGGTCGTTGATCAGCTCGATGAAGTTCTTGTAGCCCTTGATCTTGCCCCAGCCGCACTTCTCGGCGGCGGCAAGGCCAGCCGCAACACGCGGAGCGTAGCAGTCGGTGAGACCGACGAGCCGCGAGCCCTTGAACGGCAGGTGGTTGGCGCTGTGCGCAATCTCGCCGAAGCCGATCAGCGCGCGCGTGAGCTGGTTGGAAGGAGCAGTCGCCCCCCAAAGGACCTTGGCCGGAACGATGTTGAACGCCCCGAGCGCGGCCGCACCCTTCAGGAATTCTCTTCTTTTCATGTCTCTGTCCGATTCCCTTTTCGTGTATTTAGTGTATTTCGTGGTTTATATTTCGCAGTTCTGAAATCGCCTGCGTCAGACCTTGCGCCATTCGAGCGAAAGGTCGACGGAGCCCGCAGAATGGGTGAGGCAGCCGAGCGAAATCGCGGTGACGCCAGTCGCCGCGACTTCTTTCGCGCGCTCAAGCGTAATGCCGCCGGAGGCCTCGGTCTTGGAAATCCCCTTGCACATCTTCACGCACTTCTTCATGTCCGCGCAGGACATGTTGTCGAGCATGATCCACTCTGGCTTCGCCTTCAGCGCGCTCGCACACTCGCGCAGGCTCTCGACCTCGACTTCGACGGCGAGCTTAGGGAACTTCTTCCGCGCCGCGACGACGGCCTGGTCGAGCTCGTCGGGATTGCCGCCCTTCCAGAGACGACGGTGGTTGTCCTTCATGAGAACGCGGTCGTACATTCCCATGCGGTGGTTCGTGCCGCCGCCGCACGTGACGGCGTACTTCTCAAAAACGCGTAGCCCCGGCGTAGTCTTGCGCGTGTCGAGGACGAGCGTTCCGTAGCGCTTCGTCGCGTCGACAAACTTCCGAGCGAGCGTCGCGGTCGCGCACATGCGCTGCATGAAATTGAGCGCGGTGCGCTCGGCCGCGAGAATCGACCGCGCCTTGCCGCGGAAGGAAAGAATCGGCTCCTTCGGCTTCACGACGGAACCGTCGGGCTTGTGGATCACGACCTTGATCTTCGGGTCCTCCGCCTTCATGACGGCCTTTGCGACAGTCGCGCCCGCGACCACGCAACCAGTGCCCTTCGCGTATATCTCGCCCGTCGCGATGGCCTTGGGGTCGACAAGCGCTTCGCTCGTCGCATCGCACCATTTCGACTTGCGCGCGTCGAGCGCGTCGGCAAGATCCTCGTCCAGCGCGAGCCGTACGGCTGCGCGGGCCCTCGTGGAAAGCATGACGTCCTTCATACGGAAGAGACGTCCCCTATGCAAACCTCAGGAATTCCCAATGCTTGTAGATCATCACCGTGAGCGTGACGGTGATGACAAAGGCGATCAGCCCGAACACGAGCGCGGTGGTTGCCGCGGACTTGCTGATGTAGCCGTGGCGCGGCGCAGTGGTGTCGACGGGATCGAGCTTGAACCTGTCAGCGATGGCGGCCCCACCTGCACCCTCGCTGGCTGGAGTCTTCATCATCTTGGTCTTTTTGATTTTCATGTCGATAATTATACCTAAAACCCTCCCTCAAAGTCAAGTGCGCGGCTGCGGCAAAGGGCTCTTTCCGGCAAATGAAAGAGCCGCGCATCGGAAGATGCACGGCCCTTTGCTTTCGCGTTAGATTCCGCGAGGAGCTTTAGTTGAGCTCCATGCGGCCGCGGCGCGAACGGTTGCGGATGCGGGCGCGCTGGGATTTCTTGCGCGCCTTGACGCACGGCTTCTCGAAGTAGCGCTGGTCGCGGATGGTCTTGAGAAGACCCTCCTTGTCCAGAATCTTCTTCATGCGCTTCAGTCCGCGTTCAACGGACTCGCCCTTCTTGAGCTTGAGCACGATAGCCATTATTTCACCTCCTTCGCCTGCTCTTCGGTAGCGGCCGGGGCGGCGAGTTCCGCCGCGCAGGTCCACTGGAGGATGCACATCTCGGCCGCGTCGCCCTTGCGGGTTCCGAGCTTGACGATGCGCGTGTATCCGCCCTTGCGATCCTTCATCGCGGGGGCAATCTTGTCGAAGAGCTTCTTGACGGCCTTCGGCTGGAGGAGGCGGCTCGCGGCGAGACGGCGGGCCGCGAGATCGCCCTTCTTGGCGATCGTCACGATCTTGTCCGCGTCCTTGCGGGCTTCCTTGGCCTTCGGCAGGGTCGTCTTGATCGACTCGGCGAGGATAAGGTTGGTGACGAGGCTCTTCATGAGCATCGCACGATGCTCGGAGGAGCGCCCGAACTTCTTCATTACTCTCTGGTGACGCATTTCTTTAAACCTTCCTAATTACTTCTTGGACTCCAGGAGGTCGGCGTCGAACTTGTAGCCGAGGCTCAAGCCCAGCTGGACGAGCTTCTCCTTGATCTCCGTGAGCGACTTCTTGCCGAAGTTGCGGTACTTGAGCATGTCTGCCTCGGTCTTCATGGCAAGCTCGCCGACCGTCGAGATGTTCGCGTTGTTGAGGCAGTTCGCCGCGCGGACGCTGAGTTCGATCTCGTTGACGGACATGTTGAGGAGCTTGCGGAGGCGTTCGCGCTCGTCGGCGTCCTTCTTCTCGGTATCCTCGAACTCGAGGGTCTCCTCGCCGGCGTAGTCGACGAACACGTCGAGGTGGCGGCGAAGGACGGCGCCCGCTGTCTTGAGGGCGTCCTCGGGGTCGATGCGACCGTCAGTCCAGATGTCGAGAACGAGCTTCTCGTAGTCGGTACGCTGACCGACGCGGGTGTTCTCGACGAGGAAGTTGACGCGAGTGACCGGCGAGAAGATCGAATCGATAGCGATCTTGCCGATCTCCTGGTCGGGCTTCTTGTTGCCGTCGGCAAGGCAGAAGCCACGGCCCGTGCGGACGTCGCACTCCATCTCGATGGAACCGTCGACGTCGAGCGTGCAGATCTCCTGACGGGGATTGAGCACCTGGACGTTGTTCTCGGTAGCGAAGTCGCCGGCGGTTACGGTGCAAGGCCCCTTGGCCTTGAGGGTGATCGTCTGGGCGTCGCGCGTGTACGTCTTGAGCAGGACGCGCTTGAGGTTGAGGATGATGTCGGTGACGTCCTCCGCGCACCCCTTGATCGTGCTGAACTCGTGGCTCACGTCCTTGATCTTGACCGCCGAAATGGCGGCGCCCTCGATGGACGAGAGCAGGACGCGACGGAGCGAGTTGCCGATCGTGCGCGCATAGCCGATCTCGAAAGGTTCCGCGGTGAAACGGGTGTACGTCGCGGTTGCCGTGGATTCGTCCTTCTGGACGCCCTTCGGCATTTCGAAGCGGCTCAAACGGATAGGCATTGGTTACCTCCCTGTGAAGTGGTTGAAACGGACGATTAGCGCGAGTAAAGTTCGACAATGGCCTGCTCGTCGACGATCGGAGCAATCTGCTCGCGAGTCGGGACAGCGAGGATCTCGGCCCTCAGGTTGGCCCTGTCAAACTGAATCCACACGGGAAGCTGGGCTCCCGTAGCGGCCTCGACGGAGCGGTTCGCGGCGTCCTTGGACTTCGCGGAATCCTTCACCGAGACGAAATCGCCGACCTTGACGACCATCGACGGAACGGCCGCCTTGCGGTCGTTGACGAGAACGTGACCGTGCAGCACGAACTGGCGCGCAGCGCGGCGACTCGGCGCGAGGCCAAGGCGGTAGACGATGTTGTCGAGACGCATCTCGAGCATCTGGAGAAGGATCTCGCCCGTGATGCCCTCGCGGCGGAGCGCCTCTTCGAAGAAGCGGTGGAACTGGAGTTCGCCCATGCCGTACTGACGGCGGAGCGACTGCTTCTGGCGAAGCTGGGTTCCGTACTCGGACATCTTCTTGGCGCGGCGGCCGACGTGCATGCCGGGAGCGCCCGCGCCCTGTTCGATCGGGCACTTGGCCATATAGCAACGAGCCCCCTTGAGGAAGAGCTTGCGCCCTTCGCGGCGGCACTGACGACAAACTGGACCTGTATAGCGACCCATGATTAGACCCTCCTGCGCTTGCGGGCACGGCAGCCGTTGTGGGGAACCGGCGTGGTGTCCGTGATCTGGGTTACGCGGATGCCCGCAGCCTGAATTGCGCGGACAGCGCTCTCACGGCCTGCCCCTGCGCCCTGCATGCGGACTTCGCACTCGTGCATGCCCTTCGCGACCGCGACGCGGGCCGCGTCCTGCGCGACCATCGTGGCGGCAAACGCGGTGGACTTGCGGCTGCCCTTGAAGCCCGCCTTGCCGGCCGAGCTCCAGGAGATCACGCCGCCGCGCGCGTCGGCGATCGAAACCTGCGTATTGTTGAAAGTGGAGCGGATGAACGCGATTCCAGCGGGAATCGACTTGCCGCTCTTCTTGGCCTTGGCCTCGCCCTCCGCTGCGGGAGCCGCAGCGTCCGCGGCCGGAGCGGCCGGGGCGACCTCGTTCTTGACTTCTTCGCTCATTTTTTAAAGCTCCTTAGCGGCCGGCCTGCTTGGGCATCGCGATCGAGATGCGCTTGCCGCCCTTGCGGGTGCGAGCGTTCGTCTTCGTGCGCTGTCCGCGGACGGGAAGACCCTTCTTGTGGCGGAGACCGCGGTAGGACCCGATCTGGATCAGACGGCGGATGTTCTGCGAGACCTCGCGGCGAAGGTCACCTTCGACGCGGTAGTGGTCCTGAATGAAAGTCGTGATCGCGTGGATCTCGTCCTGCGTTACGTCGTCGGCCTTCTTCATCGGGTCGACCTTGACCGCCGCAAGCACGTCATCGGCGCGCTTGGGCCCAATTCCGTGGATATAGCGCAGGGCGAAGCGAATGTGCTTCTTGCCCGGGATATCCACACCCATCATTCTTGGCATGTTGTTTTTACCTCTTTTCTTAGCCCTGCCGCTGCTTGTGGCGCGGGTTCGTGCAGATTACGCGCACGACGCCTTTACGGCGTATGATGCGGCAGTTCTCGCAAATGCGACGAACAGAACTACGTACTTTCATTGTTGTTGTTTACTCTTTAGAGTGGTCGAATGAATGTATATTATATCATATTTGGCCGTTACCGCGCAAGGGGGTAAATTAAGAAATTTTTTGGACCCCAAAACCGCTTTTCCCTCTGCATAGCCCCATGCATAGACGACCGGGGCGCGGCACATCTGCCGCGCCCCGATTCATTGCTGGCCAACGCGAACTCAGTTCGCGGCCTGCTCGTCGAGCTCCTTCATAGCCGCCTTGCGGGAGAGCTTGATGCGCCCGCGCTCGTCGACGTCAAGGCACTTGACCTTGATGATGTCGCCGACCTTGCAGACGCCCTCCATCGACTTGAGGAACTTGTCGGAGAACTCCGAGATGTGGCAGAGGCCGTCCATGCCGGGGAGGATTTCGACGAACGCGCCGAAGTCCTTGATGCCGGTGACCTTGCCCTCGTAGATCTTGCCGGGCTCGGCAACGGCCGAGACCGCGCCGACGGCGCGCTTCGCCGCTTCCATCGACTCGAGCGAGGTCGCGAAGATTGAGACCTTGCCGTCGTCGTCGATGTCGATCTGCGCGCCCGTCGATTCGACGATGCCGCGGATGTTCGAGCCGCCGGGGCCGATGAGGGCGCCGATCTTGTCGACGGGAATCTGCATCTCCTCGATCCGGGGCGCGTACTTGTTGAGCTCTGCGCGCGGGGCGGGAATGACCGACTCCATGAAGTCGATGATCTTGAGACGCGCATCGTGAGCGGCCTTGACAGCGCCCTCGACAAGGTCCCAGGTGAGGCCGCGGAGCTTCAGGTCGACCTGGAAGCCCGTGATGCCCTTCTTCGTGCCGCCGACCTTGAAGTCCATGTCGCCGCAGTGGTCTTCCGCGCCGAGAATGTCGGTGACGAGCACCTTCTTCGACTGGTCCTCGTTCGTGAAAAGGCCGATCGAAATGCCCGCGACGGTGCGCTTCAGCGGAACGCCAGCGTCCATGAGCGCGAGGCAGCCGTTGCAGATCGACGCCATCGACGAGGAGCCGTTGGAGCCCATGATCTCGCTGACGACGCGGATCGAGTATGGAAACTCGTCGGGGAGAACCTCCGCGATCGAACGCTCGGCAAGAGCGCCGTGGCCGATCTCGCGGCGGCCCGTGGAGCCGAGACGCCCGACCTCGCCCGTGCAGTAGGGCGGGAAGTTGTAGTGGAGCATGAAGCGCTTCGAGGGCTCGCCACCAGTCACGGAGTCGAGGTCCTGCGCATCCTTCTTCGTGCCGAGCGTGACAGTCGCGAACGACTGGGTCTCGCCGCGCGAGAAGATCGCCGAGCCATGGAGGCGCGGAAGAACGCCGACCTGGGCCGCAAGCGGACGGATCTCGTGCTGGGCGCGGCCGTCGATGCGGAGGCCCTTCTCGAGCACGTTCTTGCGGACGGTCTCGATCTCGAGGGCGTCGAAGAGATGGACGAAGCCGACGGCGTCGACCTCGGGCCACTTCTCGCTGACCTTCTTGAGGAGGTCTTCCTTGATGGCGGAAACCTTGCCCTGGCGCTCGAGCTTGCCCTTGATGAGAAGCGCGGCAGCAAGAGCCTCGCCACCTTCCTTGCGCATGAAGTCCATCTTGTCCGCGGGCTGCGGGATGTCCTTGATGTCCTTGTCGGGCTTGCCGAGGGCGCGGCGCATCTCGATCTGGAGGTCGATGATCTTCTCGACTTCCTCGTGGGCGCGCTTGAGGGCGGCGACGAAATCCTCGTCACTGATTTCCGAGGCAGAGCCCTCCATCATGAGGAACTTGCCGCGGATACCGGCGTAGAGGAGGTCGATGTCGCTCTTGGCCTTCTGCTCATGGGTCGGGTTGATGACCCACTGGCCGTCGATGCGGCCGATGCGCACGCATCCGATCGGGCCCATGAACGGGATCTCGGAGATGTGGAGCGCGGCGGACGACGCGTTGACGGCGAGGAAGTCGGCTTCCCTGGTGCCGTCGGACTGGATGAGCGTCGAGTTGACCTGAACGTCGTTGTAGTAGCCGTCGGGGAAGAGCGGACGGATCGGACGGTCGCACATGCGGGCCGTGAGGATCTCCTTGCTCGTCGGACGCGCTTCGCGCTTGAAGAACCCGCCGGGGAACTTGCCCGCCGCGTAGAACTTCTCGCGATACTCGCACTGCAGCGGGAAGAAGTCGATTCCTTCCCGCGGCGTATCGGTATTTGTGACCGCCGTAAAGACGGTCGTGTCACCGTACGAGACGGTGACGGCTCCGGCGGCCTGCTGCGCCAGGAGCCCGGTCTCGATCACGAGGTCCGTCCCCGCGATGTTGACCTTGAACTGCTTTGTTCCTTGCATTTTCTTTTTTTCTTTTCTCTTTGTTTCGTTGGTAAATTTCTTGGAACGGACGGGAACTCTGGCGTCCCCGCACCCCGCCCATGGCAGCGAAACCCCCGCTTAGCGGCGGATACCGAGCTTCTTGATGAGCTCGCGGTAGCTCGCCTCGTTCTCGCGCTTCAGGTAGTCGAGGAGGCTGCGGCGGTTCTGGACCTTGCGGAGGAGGCCGTAGCGGGAAGAATGGTCCTTCTTGTTCGCCTTGAGGTGCGCGGTGAGTGCCTCGATCTCCTTCGTGAGAATCGCAATCTGGACTTCGGAGGAACCCGTGTCGCGGTCGTGACGCTGGAATTCGGACTTGATGGCGGCCTTATCGATCTTCATTTTATCTATTCTTTCTCTTTATTCTGCGTACCGGGAAGCAAGACCCTGCCAGTGGTCCCGACATGGGACACCGAACGCCCGAATTTCGAGCACCCGCGGCAGGGATAACCTCCTGAGACAGTCGCAGGACGGCGGGTAATATACCAAATTCCCGCGCAGAATGCAATGGGCAACGGAAGGTCGTCGCGGCTAGAAGCCAAAGACGACCTTGATGCGGGCGTCGAACTCGGCCTTCATCTTGTCCGAGATTTCGAAGTTCTCGACCTTGCCCTTCCCCGTGCGTGTGAGGCGGTTGCGGAAAATCCCGAGACGCTCAAGCACGTACAGGTGGGGACCGCGCATCTCGTCGTCGCCCCAGGTCGAGAAGATGTCGCCGAGGTTCGCCATGTAGAGATACTTCGTGTAGGCGTCGACAAGTTCGGGATCCGACGCATCAGCCCCTGCCTTTGCGCGCTTCCAGATCTTCACGAAGAGCGGCGCGTAGGCGGGACGCTGCGAGATGACGCCGCGCGTTCCAATCTTCGTCGCCTGGTAGACCCAGCCCTTGCCGCCCCAGCCGCTGAAGACCGTCTTGATGGCGGGATCGGCCACAAGCTGCTCCATGCGTCCGTTGACCTGCAGGCCCGGCGACTCCTCCTTCACATAGCCGAGGTTCTCAGGGAATTCCTTCGCAAGGCGGATAAGCAGCTCGACCGACGGCTGGGGGCTCTTGCCGTTGTATGTCTGGATGATGACCGGAAGCGTCGTCGCTTTCGCGAGCGTGCGGTAGTGGCGCTCCATGTCAGCATCGTCCTTCGCGTTGTCCGGCGGACGCGCGAGAATCGCCATCTTAGCGCCAGTCGCCTTTGCGATGGCATCGACCCGCTTCACGCGCGAAACGGCTGTCTCGGTGTTGGTCGCCGAGCAGATGGCGACGATCCACGCGGCATAGCCGTCGGCGACCGAGGCCTTGGCGAGCGCAGTCAGCCCCTTCTCAAACTCCCCCGTCTCGTCCAGGTCGTTGACCTCTGGAGCCGTCGGCCAGATAATGCCGCCTACGCCGGCGTCGTTCACGTACTTCGATTCCTTGACAAGAACCGGCACGTCGAGCTCGGCCTTTTCGGTCCACGGTGTGCAAAGCAGCGGAAACGGGCCTTCGAGCACCGCCGCTGCGAGAATGGATGCCAGCATCATGACACTTACTCCGTATTATCTTTCTATCAAACGGTCGAAAATCTCGCCGCGCCCAGCCTTGATATCGTCCTTCGTCAGCGGAACGACGAATATCGCCGGGTCGTGGAGCAGCTTCAGGAACTCCTCCTGAACGTCCTTCGTAAGATCGCTTACGACGAAGCCGACGCGCTCGCGACCCTTGGGCGACACCGCGGGCGGCAGGCGGAAGTCGACGCCAGTCAGCGAACGGATGGACGAGCAAATGAAATGCCGCGTATCGGCCCGGACCTCGGGATGGCAGTTAAAGAGGATCATCCGGCCCTTGGCGTAGTCGCAACCTACAACCGCAGGAGCGCCGAACATCGGATTGGTGACAGGACCCTGCTCTCGCAACTCGCTGTTCATCCTCGCTAGCACCACCACGTTCGAACACGGCGGCACGGGATCCGTCTGGTAGACGATCGGCCCGTTGTGATAGCGGATAAAGTAGTCCTTGTCCTCCACGCCGAAAAGGGTCCGTCCCTCCGCGGTGAACCGCACGGCGCCCGTGAAGCCGCCGCGTGGCCCGCCGGGGATCCGCGCGAACGGCACCATGGTGTTGCGCGTTGCGAAATCGGGCTGCTCGTTAAGAAGGTTTGAAAAGCCGCAGCAGGTGCCGAGGTACTTGCCGCCGTCCGCCACAAACTTGCGTACGGCCGCCATGCCTTCTTCGCCCATTGCCGCCGTCTGGGGGCCACCCGCGCCGCCGGGATTTACGAAGAGGTCGAGGCCAGAAAGGCCGCCATTGCGAAGGTCCTCGCCACTCAAGAGAGTAAGCTCCGCGTCTGGCGAGCCGTCGATCAACCACGCCCACAGGGCGGAGCCGGAACCGCGGCAGCCCTTGTCCGCATAGAGTCCGACCTTGAGCGGCGCGGCTCCAACGACACCGGCCGCCAGCAGTATAAGGACGACGAGACCGCGCTTCATCAAAGCACTACGATTGTAGCATGGCGATTTCACGGCTAGTGAAACTCAGCCCTCGAGCGGCTTCACTATCGAAGTGCAGGCCTTGATCACGCCGGCGACGTTGGCGAGGTCGGACGGAATGATCATCGTGTTGTTCGTCTTCGCGAGATTGCCGAACTGCGCGAGATACTGCTGTGCGAGCTGCATGTTCACGGACTCGACGCCGCCCTTCCCGCTCAGCGCCTCTGCGACCTTGCGAATGCCCTCGGCCTGCGCCTCTGCAACGAGCAGGATCTCCTTCGCGCGGCCCTCGGCCTCGTTGATCTTGCGCTGCCTCTCGCCTTCGGAGAGGTTGATCGCCTCCTGCTTCTCGCCCTCGGCGCGGTTGATCTTGGCCTGGCGCTCGCCCTCGGACTCGGCGATCATCGCGCGCTTCTCGCGCTCGGCGCGCATCTGCTTCTCCATCGCGTCGCGGATCGTGCGAGGCGGCGTGATGTTCTTGATCTCGTAGCGCGTCACCTTGATGCCCCATGGATCCGACGCCTTGTCGACCGCCGCGACGATCGCCGCGTTGATGGAGGTGCGCTCCTCGAACGAGCGGTCGAGGTCGAGTTTGCCCATCTCGGAACGCATGGTCGTCTGCGCGAGCTGGGTCGTGGCGAAGAGGTAGTTGCCGATGCCGTACGACGCCTTCGCGGGATCCATGACCTGCATGTAGAGAATTCCGTCAACAGACACCGCGATGTTGTCCTTCGTAATGCACTCCTGCGGCGGCACGTCGATCGCCTGTTCCTTGAGAGTGTGGCGGTAGGCGACGCGGTCGAAGAACGGAACGAGGATATGGAAGCCGGCGTCAAGCGTGCAGCGGTACTTGCCGAGCCGCTCTACGATGTACGCAGTCTTCTGCGGTACGATTACCGCCGTCTTGATGATGGCGATGAAAACGATGAACGCCAGTATGGCGAAAAATACGAGACCTCCCATTTGAACCTGTCCTTTCTGTTGTAGCAGTGTCTTTTGTTTGTGTTGAAGTATTGTACCAAAAATAGCAGCGGCGAAAAAGCGCGGCGTGTCACGCCTAGTACAGGCAGACCCTCGTCTTCTCGAACTCGTCGTGCGCGTCGATCCAGCTCAGGAACAGGTCGCCAAGATCGTCCCTCTCGATCGCGTTCCTCACCGCCTCCGTGCCCATAAGCTTGTCGAGGTGGCTGGGCTTGGAGCCTATCTGCACCTTGTCGCCGTGGCGCCTCATTATGGCGGCGAGAATCAGCGCTCCCGCCGCGACCGGGTTGTAGCCGTAGGGGCGCGACACGGAGAAAAGTATTCCGTTCAGGTTGAAGCACGAGTAGCGTCCGCCGCGGGGCATGTAGCGGTAGGGGCGCATCTCGACGCCGCAAGTGTCGAGCCCTACGCGAAGATCCTGCATAAGCCCGAGAGCGTCCATCCACGGCGCGCCTATGACGCGGAACGCAAGCGGCCCGTCGCGGTCGCAGTCAAGCGCGGGATACGCCTCGGTGAAAATCGTCATCGGGTAGGCAACGGCGCAATCCCAGCTCCTGATGTCCGGGCTCGGCGGTATGAAGTTCGGCCACGGCTCGTGCTTCCTGTGGTTCCAGTCAACCATCGGGACGACGTCGAGGTCGAGATCGAGCTTCTCGCTCTTTTTGATCCACAGCGCGCACTCGCCAGGCGTCATGCCGTGGCAGAACGGCACGTTGATCGGCGCGAGGAAACTCGCAAAGCCGGCTTCGCGCATCGGACCGTCCACGACGTTGCCCATCGGCACCTCGCGGTCGAGAACCGTGACGGGGATGCCGTTCTCCGCGCATGCCTCGAGCGTATTCCGCAGCGTCGCGAGGTAGGAGTAGCATCTCACGCCGATGTCGCAGAGGTCTATCACCATGCGTTTGATGAACGACAGCATCTCTGGCGTCGGCTTCCTGAACTCGCCGTACAGCGAATGGATCGGCAGATTGAAAAAAGGATGGTACGAGCCATGCGTGACCTCGCCGTTCGCCGTCGTGCCAAAGAAACCATGCTCGGCAGCATATAGCGCACGAAGGCGCTCGTTGAAAGCCTTCCTGAGCCGCGCCGTCGTGCTTGTCGCCTGCATCGTGAGAAGTCCAAACGGCTCCGCAGAGCGTGAGAGCCGCTTTATGAGTTCTTCGTAGTTTACCATGCAGAACCTCCGAAAATCACCTTGCCCGACCGTCATTCTCGCCGGGCGACGAGAATATTATAGCAATTTTCCCGCCCTCCGCGCTGAAATTTATTCTAAAAACAGGAAACGCGGCAAATGTGCCGCGTTCCCGTTTTGCGATTTGAATTCTCGCAGCCGTTAGCCGAGGAGATCGTCTCCGCCGACGATGTCGTCGGACATCGCGGGGCCATCGCCGTCAGCAGACACGTCGCCCGTGTCGAGCTGGAGGTTCGGCTCGCCGAGATCGTCGTCGTCGTCGTTCTCCTCGCCGGGGAGACCCGACGCGGGAATGCCGTAGAGCTCCTCGTGGCGCTTGCGCTGCTCCTCACGGAGCTGCTCCATCTCCTCGTCGCTGATCGCGTCGCAGAGCGGCACGAGCTTGAGGTAGCGGTGGAGCGGGAAGCCGGTGCCGCCGGGGATGAGGTGGCCGAGGATGACGTTCTCCTTGAAGCCGCGGAGTTCGTCGACCCTGCCCATCGTCGCGGCCTCGGTGAGGACGCGCGTCGTGTCCTGGAAGGACGCGGCGGAGATGAACGAGTCGGTCTCGAGGGCGGCCTTGGTGATGCCGAGGAGCGCGGGCTGGGCCTCCGCCGGGCGGCGGCCTTCCATCATCATCTCTTCGTTCACCTTGAGGAACGTCTGGCGCGTGACCTGCTCGCCCCAGAGGAAGTCGGTGTCGCCCGGGTTCGTGATGCGAACCTTGCGGAGCATCTGGCGGACGATGATCTCGATGTGCTTGTCGTTGATCTCGACGCCCTGGAGGCGGTAGACCTGCTGCACTTCGTTGACGAGGTACTTCTCGAGTTCCTGCGGGCCCGAGACCTCGAGAATCTCCTGCGGGATGACCGGACCTTCGGTGAGCTGCTGGCCCTTCTTCACGCGGTCGCCCTTGAATACGACGATCTGCTTGCCCATCGGGATGAGGTGCTCTTCAACGAGCCCCGTCACCTCGTCGACGACCTTGACGCAGCGCTTGCCGCGCACGTTCTCGCCGAACTCGATGACACCCTCGATCTTCGCGATTTCCGCAGCGTCCTTGGGCTGGCGAGCCTCGAAGAGCTCGGCGACGCGAGGAAGACCGCCAGTGATGTCGCGCGTCTTCGCGGCTTCACGAGGCGTCTTTGCGAGAAGCATGCCAGGCGTCGCCTTCATGCCGTCGCGCACCATCACGATGGCGCCCGTCGGGACGTCGTGCGAGTCGAGCATCTTGCCGTCCGCGCCGCGGATCTCGATGCGCGGGTGGAGGTTGGACTCGGAAGTCGGAAGGACGACAAGCGTCTTGGCGCCGGTCGCGCGGTCGGTCTCGGTCTTGACGGAGACGTCTTCCTCGAAGTCGGCGAACACGATGTCGCCGGCCGCCTCGGAAAGAACAGGGACGGAGTGAGGATCCCACGTAGCGACCTTCTGGCCCTTCTTCACCTCTGCGCCGTCCTCGATGAGGAGCGTCGTGCCCATCTGGAGCTGGTAGGTGTCGAGCTTGGAGCCGCTCTTCGAGTAGATCTCGAGCGTGCCGTTCTTGTTGAGGACGACTTCGCGTCCCTCGTCGTTGCGCACCTTGCGGATGTCGACGAAGCGCGCCAAGCCGTCGTTCTTGAGGACGATCTCGGGGACCTTCGCCGTCGCGGAAGCCGTGCCGCCGATGTGGAACGTACGCATCGTGAGCTGCGTGCCGGGCTCGCCGATGGACTGCGCGGCGATGATGCCGACCGCCGTGCCGATCTCGACTTCCTTGCCGGTCGAGAGGTCGCGGCCGTAGCACTTCGCGCACATGCCGTGCTCGGCGTCGCAGGTGAGGCCGGAGCGGATCCAGACCTTCTCGATGCCGGCCTTGTCGATCTTCGCGCAGGCGTCCTCGTCGATGATCTCGTTCGCCTGGACGATCGTCTCGCCGGTCTTCGGATCGCGGATCTCGTAGAGGGCCGTCCTGCCAAGCGCGCGGTCGCCGAGCGAAACCTTGACTTCGTCGCCTTCGACGATGGCCTCGACCTCGATGCCGTTCACCGTGTTGCAGTCTTCCTGCGTGATGATGACATCCTGCGAGACGTCCACGAGCTTACGCGTAAGGTAGCCGGCGTCGGCCGTCTTGAGGGCCGTGTCGGCGAGACCCTTGCGGGCGCCGTGGGACGAGATGAAGTACTCGAGAACCGAGAGGCCCTCGCGGAACGACGCCGTGATCGGGCGCTCGATGATGTCGCCGTTAGGCGCCGCCATGAGGCCGCGCATGCCGGCGAGCTGGCGGATCTGGAGCTTCGAGCCACGGGCCTTCGAGTCGACGAACATGTAGACCGGGTTGAGCTCGGTCGGGTTCTTGTTCTCGGGGCTGATGTTCTTGTCGATCGTCTTGTAGAGCTCGTCGCCGACCTTCTCGGTCGTCGCGGACCAGATGTCGACGATCTTGTTGTGGCGCTCGCCGTCGGTGATGACGCCCTGCTGGAACTGCTTCTGCACCTCGTCGGCGGCCTTGCGGGCCTTCGCGACCTCGGCGTCCTTCTCGGCCGGGCGGATCATGTCCTTGAGGCCCATGGACGCGCCAGAGACGGTGGCGAAGCTGTAGCCGAGCGTTTTCAGGCGATCGATCGCGAGAACGGTCTCGTCATGCCCCGCGACCTTGTGGCAGTCGAGGATTAGGTTGCCGATCGTGGACTTGGAGCACTTGTCGTTCCAGAAGCCCATCTCCTTCGGCCACACGTTGTTGAAGATCACGCGGCCAGCGGTCGTCTCGATCACGCGCTTCGAGGGGTCGCCGTGGGGACGGCCCGTCGTGCCGTAGTCGGGGTTCCTGAGGCGGATGCGGGTGTGGTACCCGATCGCGCCCTCGGCAATGCCGAACTCGACTTCGGCGATGTCGTTGAAGAGCGGCAGATGCTCCTCGCCGGCTGGGACCTTGCCGGCGAGCTTGCCGGCGAGCTTGTCCTGCTGCGAGGGGACCGTGAGGAAGTAGAGGCCGAGGCAGACGTCCTGGGTCGGCGTCATGACCGACTTGCCGGAGGCCGGCGAGAAGATCGACGTCGACGCGAGCATCATGAGCTTCGACTCCATCTGCGCCTCGATCGAGAGCGGCACGTGGACGGCCATCTGGTCGCCGTCGAAGTCTGCGTTGAACGGCGTGCAGACCATCGGGTGGAGGCGGATCGCCTTGCCCTCGACGAGCACCGGCTCGAACGCCTGGATCGAAAGGCGGTGCAGCGTCGGCGCGCGGTTGAGGAACACGGTCTTGTCCTTGGTGACTTCCTCGAGGATGTCCCAGACCTGCTCGTCGTGGCGCTCGATCATCTTGCGCGCGGTGCGGACCGTATGGCAGATGCCGAGCTCCTTGAGGCGGCGGATGATGAACGGCTCGAAGAGGCGGAGCGCCATTTCCTTCGGGATGCCGCACTGCGGGAACTTGAGGTCCGGGCCGACGCAAATCACGGAACGGCCGGAATAGTCAACGCGCTTGCCGAGGAGGTTCTGGCGGAAGCGGCCCGTCTTGCCCTTCAGGATCTCGGAAAGAGACTTGAGCGGACGGTTGCCGGGGCCGGTCACGGCGCGGCCGTGGCGGCCGTTGTCGAACACCGCGTCAACGGCCTCCTGGAGCATGCGCTTCTCGTTGCGGATGATGACGTCGGGCGTCTTGAGCGCGAGAAGGTTGCGAAGGCGGTTGTTGCGGTTGATGACGCGGCGGTAGAGGTCGTTGAGGTCGCTCGTCGCGAACCTGCCGCCCTCGAGCGGGACGAGAGGACGGAGCTCCGGCGGAATGACGGGAAGGACGTCCAGCACCATCCACTCGGGCTTCGAGTTGGAGACGCGGAATCCCTCGACCACCTTCATGCGCTTGGCGATCTTCTTGCGGTTCTGCTTGGAGCGGGTGTTTTCCATCTGCTCCTCGAGGTCCTTCATGAGGGCGTCGAGATCGAGCTTGTGGAGAAGCTTCCTGACGGCTTCGGCGCCCATCTCGGCCTTGAAGCCGTCGACGTACTTCTCCTGTGCGTCGATGTACTCCTGGTCGCTGAGGATCTGGCCCTCCTTGAGGCCGGTGTCGCCGGGTTCGGTGACCATCCAGTCCTGGTAGTAGAGGACGCGCTCGAGTTCGCTCGTCGTCTTGTCGAGGAGGAGGCCCATCCTGGACGGGCTGCACTTGAAGAACCAGATGTGGCTCACGGGGACCGCGAGCTCGATGTGGCCCATGCGCTGGCGCCTGACCGACGCGAGCGTCACCTCGACGCCGCAGCGGTCGCAGACCATGCCCTTGTTCTTGATGCGCTTGTACTTGCCGCAGGCGCACTCCCAGTCCTTGGTAGGTCCGAAGATCTTCTCGCAGAAAAGACCGTCCTTCTCGGGGCGGTAGGTGCGGTAGTTTATCGTCTCGGGGTTCTTGACCTCGCCGTGCGACCAGCTGCGGATCGTCTCGGGAGAGGCGAGCTGCACCTTGACCGCGTCGTAGTGTGCGGAGGCGTTGAAGGAGCCGCCGAAGATGTCAGAAGTGTTATAAGGGTTCATTTCGTTGTGTCTCCCTGAAAGTCCTTACTGGAGGTTGAGCGCGCCCGCGAGGAGGTCGTCGGAAGCCTTGGCCTCCGGCAGCTGCGTCGTCGCGGAGGCGTCGGCCTTGCGACGGCCCTCCATCTCGCCGCCCAGGAGCTGGGTGTCGAGGCAGAGGCCGCGAAGTTCGTGGATGAGGACCGAGAACGACTCGGGCATTCCCGACTCGAGGACGTTCGTGCCCTTGACGATGGACTCGTAGATCCTCGTGCGGCCCTGGACGTCGTCGGACTTGACGGTGAGGAGCTCCTGGAGCGCGTAGGCAACGCCGTACGCCTCGAGAGCCCACACCTCCATTTCGCCCATACGCTGGCCGCCGAGCTGCGCCTTGCCGCCCAGCGGCTGCTGGGTGACGAGCGAGTAGGGACCGACGGCACGGGCGTGGATCTTGTCCGTGACGAGGTGGTGGAGCTTCAGCATGTAGATGACGCCCACGACGACCTTCTGCTCGAAGGGTTCGCCTGTGAAGCCATCGTAGAGAACCGTCTTGCCCTCGGGGCTGATCCAGCTCTGCTCGCCTTCCTCCTTCTCCTGGACCTCGCGGGCCTTGTTGAGGAGGTCGTCGATCTCCGACTCCTGGACGCCGTCGAAGACGGGCGTCGCGGCGTGGAAGCCGAGATAGCGGCACGCAAGGCCGAGGTAAGTCTCGAACAGCTGCCCGAGGTTCATTCGGGAAGGCACGCCGAGCGGGTTGAGGACGATGTCCACCGGACGTCCGTCGGGGAGGAACGGCATGTCGCAGCTCGGCAGGACGCGCGAGACGACACCCTTGTTACCGTGACGGCCGGCCATCTTGTCGCCAGGCTGGAGATTCTTCTTGTCGACGAGGAACACGCGAACCTGCTTCACGACGTCGCCTTCGCCGCCGAAGTCGCCGAGGAAACCCTCCTCGCCGTCGGCAGAAGCGTCCTCGATCGCAGCGAACTCGGACTCAAACGGATCCATGATGCCCTGGATGCGGTCCTTCGCGGGACCTTCGTCCATATCCCAGTGAGAGTGGGACTTTGCGAGCACGGAAAGCTGGGACTTCTTGATCTTCTTGTTGGCCGGGATGATCACGTCGCCAGTCTCGGAATCGGTGACATCGACCGGAAGCTTCTCGTTCATGATCTCGGAAACGAGCTTCGCGACAAGGTCCTTCTCGAGCTTGGCAAGCTGGTTCTTGCGGCGCTTCTCGGCGTCCTTCTTCGCGCGCTTGGACTTCTTCTCGTCCGCGGCGCCAGCAGGAGCGCTGGTGGAGACCTGAACGCCCATCACGACGCCTGCCGTCCCCGGGGGAACGGTGAGCGAAGTGTCGCGGACGTCTGCGGCCTTCTCGCCGAAGATGGCCCTCAAGAGGCGCTCTTCAGGCGAAAGCTCGGTCTCGCCCTTGGGCGTGACCTTGCCGACGAGAATGTCGCCGGGCTTGACCTCCGCGCCGACGCGGATGATGCCGTCGGGGCCGAGGTTCTTGAGAGCGTCTTCGCTGACGTTCGGAATGTCGCGCGTGATTTCCTCGGGGCCGAGCTTCGTGTCGCGAGCGCCGCACTCGAACGTGACGATGTGGAGCGACGTGAACGCGTCCTCGCGGACGAGGCGCTCGTTGACGAGAATCGCGTCCTCGAAGTTGTAGCCGCGCCAGCTCATGAACGCGACGAGCAGGTTCTTGCCGAGCGCAAGCTCGCCCTGGTCTGTCGCGGGGCCGTCTGCGAGGCAGTCGCCCGCCTTGACCTTCTGGCCCTTCTTGACGATCGGCTTCTGGTTGAAGCAGGTGCCGGAGTTGCAGCGGCGGAACTTCTGGAGGTCGTAGCGCCACACGCCCTTCTCGGGATCGTGCTCGAACTGCGCCTTGCCGGACGGAAGCGAGCCGTCCTTGGTGACCATGATGAAGTCGGCCGAGACGTACGCGACCGTGCCACTTTCGAGAGCGGTCACGATGACGCGGCTGTCCTTGGCGGAAACGCCCTCGAGACCGGTGCCGACATACGGACGCTCGGTCGTCATGAGAGGCACGCCCTGGCGCATCATGTTCGCGCCCATGAGCGCACGGTTAGCGTCGTCGTGCTCGAGGAACGGAATGAGGCCGGCCGCGATGGAGATGACCTGCATCGGCGCGACGTCCATATACTGGACTTCGCGTGCGGGCTTGTCGCAGAACTCGGTCTTGAAGCGGCACGTGACGCGATCCTCGGCGAAGCGGCGAGCCGACGTGAGCGGCGCGTTCGCCTGGGCGATCACGAACTTCTCCTCTTCGTCCGCAGGGAGGAACTCGATCTCGTCGGTCACCTTGCCGCCGACGACCTTGCGGTACGGCGTTTCAATGAAGCCGAAGCGGTTGACCTGCGCGTAGATGCCCAAGCTGGAGATAAGGCCGATGTTCGGGCCTTCTGGCGTCTCGATCGGGCAGATGCGGCCGTAGTGCGACGGATGGACGTCGCGGACTTCGAAGCCGGCGCGCTCGCGGGAGAGACCGCCGGGGCCGAGAGCCGAGAGACGGCGCTTGTGGGCGAGGGCGGAAAGCGGGTTCGTCTGGTCCATGAACTGGGAGAGCTGGGACCTGGCGAAGAAGTCCTGCACGACGGCGCTGAACGTCTTGGAGTTGACGAGGCGCTGAGGCGTGAGCGGACCCTGGTTGGGGTCGTGAATGGTCATGCGCTCGCGCACGAGGCGCTCGGTGCGGGCGAGGCCGAGACGGCACTGGTTCTCGAGGAGCTCGCCAGCCGTGCGGATGCGGCGGTTGCCGAGGTGGTCGATGTCGTCGACCGTCTCCTTGCCGACATATATCCTGAGGAGGAGGCGGATCGCCTCGATTACGTCAATGCCGGACTCGTGGAGAGTCCTGAGGTTGTCGTCGACCTTGCCGGCGAGGCCCAGCTTCTTGTTGATCTTGTGGCGGCCAACGTAGCCAAGATCGTAGTGCGCGAGGTCGAAGAACATGCGGCGAAGCATCTGCTTCGCGTTGGAAGCCGTGGGCGGGTCGCCCGGGCGCATGCGCTTGTAGACTTCCTTGAGGGCGTCCTCCTCGTTGTGGATGCCGGCCTTCGCGTCTTCGCGGAGAGTCTTGATGAGGGTGCCGTTGTCGATCGCGACGTCAACGACGTCGACCGAGGCGATTCCCGCCGCTGCGACCTGCTCCATCATCGCGGGGGTGACGGGATCGTAGCGACGCGCGAGCACCGCCTGGGAAGCTGCGTCGACGAGATCGTCCTTCATCACCAGGAGACGGAGGTCTTTGTCGGCGTACTTCTTGTTCGTGGGAAGCTTCTTGAAGTCGTAGAAAAGCTGCATGAGCTTCTCGTCGGAACCGTAGCCAAAGGCGCGGAGAAGCGTCGTGGCGTAGAATTTCCTGCGACGACGGCGCTGGTCCATGAAGCACCACATGATGTCGTTCGTGTCGAACATCACCTCGATCCAGTTGCCGCGGTCGGGGATGATGCGGCACGAGAGGAGCGGCTGGCCGTTCGCGTGTATCTGACGCTCGGTCGAGATGCCGGGAGAGCGGTGCAGCTGGGAGACGATCACGCGCTCGGCGCCGTTGATGACGAACGCGCCGTCGGGGGTCATCATCGGCATGTCACCGAGGAACACCTCCTCCTCGCGCACTTCGCCCGCGTCGTTGAGACGGAAGGTCGCGAAGAGCGGACGGGCGTAGGTCTCGCCGTCGAGAAGCGCCTGAAGATAGCTCTTCTTCGGCTCGCCGAGGTTGTAGCCGACGAAATCGAGGGAGTAGCGCGCGTCCTGTGACACGACGGGGAATATCTCCTTGAATATCGCCTGCAGGCCCTTGTTCTCGCGCTTCGCGGCCGGGGCGTCGGCCTGAAGGAAGTCCTCGTAGGACTTGGTCTGGATCTCAATGAGGTCCGGTGGAGTCTCGGCCATCCCCTGGAGACGACCGAATACCTTGCGTTCTGCACTCATCTTGGCTTACCTTTGTTTTTCCCGGTTTTCCGGAATTAAGAAATGCAATTGCTCCCCCATTGGCCTGAAGTGTGGTAAGCGACCACTTTGTTAACTGTGCACAATGCGGGATAAAAGTTTGTTAATTATATCAAAATCTCCCCCTTGCGCGCAAGAGGGAGATTTGGTAAAATTTACGTCCGTTTGGAGGACCGGTAGCTCAGTCGGTCAGAGCGGGGGACTCATAATCCCTTGGTCGTGGGTTCAAGTCCCGCCCGGTCCACCAACGATGCTTAGCTGGAGTTGGAGTTGGAAGTTGGAGAATGGAACCCTTCCAGAACTTCTCGAACTCCAACTCGAAACTCCAACCTCTTTACTGCACGAGGATTTGCCTCGACTCGTAGTGCCCGGGCTGCCAAACGCGGATGACAGTGCCGTTCGGCTGAATCTGGTCGACATATTTGCCGGGAATCCAGACCTGCTGCGTCGTGTAGACCGGAGTCGTAACGACAGGCGTGGTCACCACGGGAGCCGCAACGACGGGAGTCGTGATGACGCGCGGGCCGATGATCGCATCAGTCAGAACGCCGCCAACAACCCCGCCGACGAACCCAGGCCAGAAATGTCGCCCTCCATGTCCCCAGCCACTGTGGTGATGGTGGTGCATGATAGGTGCAGGACGATGATGCATCATTGGCGCAGGCCTCCTGCTGAAGCCGCCACGCGGGCCACCGAAGCCGCCACGCGGGCCGCCAAAACCAGGACGAGCCATAAGCGTTCCCGCCGCCAGAACTGCGCCAAATACAAGTATCATCTTCTTGTTCATTTTGTCTTTCCTTTCTCCGCTTTTGCGGTCACGTGAAGATAGGGCATAAGTTCCGCAAAAACTGACAAATATTTTTCTATTTTTTTACACGGTCCCATTTCCGCCAACTTTCGCGCATAAACTTGATAGAACGCGAAAATATCTGATCGACATTCGCCGCAGACGAGACATCGAGGAAGTCTTTTATCTCCTCGCTCGAAAGAAAATACCGCGTTTTAAGGAGATGGATATAGCATCGCTCGGGGTCTTCGTTCCAAAGCAAACGGAAGAAATAGAGCGTCATGCGCCACACCTCGAGGCGAATCGTCTCCTTGTCTTGCGTTGGAAGCGCCATCGCCTCGCCTTCACCCTCAGCGTCTGGATGCGCGCCCTCGATGGAGATTTCACCGTGCTTGTTCGGATCGGCGTTCAGGACATAGCCGCGAACATAGCGCTTGAGCCAGCCCTCGAAACTGCCCTCGCCGCGATAGAGGTCTATCTTGCCCTTCCCGATCATCTCGTCGAAGAGCATCCCCATCAGGTCGCCGGCCGTCAGTGAGAAACGCTCCATCATCTCGGCGGAGCGCATGGACTTCGACTCGGGCTCGACGACGCGCTCCCAGACGAGCTTCCACCCCTCGTCCCTGCCGTCCTTAACAAGCTGCCACCATGTCTTGTCGTCCATATCTTCCCTCCTCACCCGAAAGTCGGTACGCCAGGAACGGGCTTCTTGCCCTTGCGGTGAAGCCAGATCGGAACGGAATGCTTGCCGGCGATGAACTCTGCGAAAGTCATGGACGCCGCGCCGTCCTTCACCTGAAGTTCCTTCCCGGCGAACTCAAAGACCGCCGACTTTATCCTGTTGCCCTCGTCATCGACGATTGTGATATCGAGGGGCGTCTCCGCGACAGCCCCGGGAGGGAACACGATGGTCGCCCTCCAGCGCAAGGACTCGTCCTTCGTCGGATGCGAGCGGAACGTGAATGCTATTCTCTTGTCGGGCGGAGTTTTCATGTCGAGTGCCGTTTATGGTTTGCGCCAGTAGCGGAAATACTGGACGGAAAACGTCTGCGGGAGATCGGCCTTGTCGGGCTCGCCGACCCAGCCGTACATGATCTCGCAGTCAAACGTGACGTGCATCGGACGGTGGAAATGGTCGTTCGGGCGCGAGAACATCTCCACCCCGTCCGCGTACCACTTCATCTCCTTCTCCGTCCAGAGGAATCCGTACTCGTGGTAGCCGTCAGCAAAATCGAAGTCGACCTTTTTGCGGCTCGATTTTTCGGGAAGTTTCTCGACGCTGCCGAGGACGCGGCCTTCAAGATACGGCGTCCCGAGGCGGTGCACCGTGTTGTAGAACGCGCGAGCGCAATCGGACTTCTTAGATCCCTCCTTGCCGAATATCTCAAAGATGTCGATCTCCTCGGAGAAGTCGCCGGGGCGGTACTTCTTCTTCGGCTCGTCCGAAAGCGGATCGTATAGCCAGAACGCGTTGCATACCGCCGCCTTCATCGACTTCGCGCGGCATTCGTAGTAGCCGTAGAACGTCTTCTCCTTCGACTTCACGATCGCCGTCGCATACGTGTCGAATCCGCGCGCGAGGTTATCGAAAGTCTTCTCGTCCTCCCGGAGAAGACGCGCCGTCAGCTTAAGCTCCCCATTCGCGACGTCGACGTTGTCGCGCGAGAAAAGAAACCCTCTTCGCCGACCCTGGAACGACTCGACCCAGTCGTCCCACTTCGAGCGGTCGAGCGTCTCGCCATCAAATTCGTCGCTCGCCTTCTCGTCGAAGACAAACTGGCATTCGGCATCCGACAGCGGGCATTCGAAAGTCGGCTCCCGTCCGTCGACTGTCCGCGGAGGAGTCTTTGCAACACCCTTCCAGTGCCGCTCGGCATGCGACAGGTAGATGTTCCAGTCGAACAGCCCGAGATCGTGCTTCCCCTCGTGGCAGTGGTACGAGACACATGACGGATCTTTCCACGCCGCGCGGGCGAGCTCAGTCGCCTTGCGCTCGCCCTCAGGCCCCGCCCAATGGTCTTCGCTTCCCGAACCGACAGCCAAAAGACGCGGCGCGACGCAGGAAAGAAGCTCGTGCTGGTCGAACGGCATCTCGCGCTCGCGGTTGACCCACGAGGTGTAGTCGAGACAGAACCAGTACTGGAACGTGCGGACGATTTGCGCGATGTGTTCGGACTTCGGAAGATCGAGATGGTTGAGCTTCGCGCCTGCGCAGCCCGAGCCGTTCACGCACACCATCGCGAAGCGCGTGTCTGTTACGGCCGCCCAGAGCGCTGTCTTTCCGCCGCGGGAGTGCCCTACGACCGCCACCTTCTTCGCGTCTATCTCGGGAATGGCCTCAAGCCAGTCCATGACGCGGCTCGCGCCCCAGCCCCAAGCGGAGATCGTACCCCAGAGCTTCGGGTCCCTCCTGTACGCTCCCGGCTTCTCGAAGGCCTCGAACGCTCCTTTCGTGTTGCCGGTGTTGTAGTCAGGAGCCACGTCCCACGTGTAGAACGAGACGGCCGCAAAACCGCGCTTCACGATCTCCTCCACCGGAAAGAACGGGCTCTTCTTTTCGCGCTCGGGGTCGCAGTTCTCCTTGTAGTCGCGGTTGCAAATTAGAAGGAACGCCGGAACCGGCCCCTTCGCGCCTGCGGGGACGAACGCCGTCACGGGAAACGAATTGGTTCCGCACGAACCGCCGTAGACGACGCGAACTTGCTTGCGCACCATCTTGCCGTCGGGCATAAGCTTGTCTTCCGAAATCTTCTCGAACTTGAGAAGCGGCGGCTTTTCGGCCTCCGCAGGTCGCCGCCCGAACTCGTTGTCGGTGAAAAACGCGACGATTTCATCGCGCGACTTCTCGCCGATCGCATTGATCCTCGTTTCCGCGGCGACAGCGGAAAACGCAAAGGCGAAGTCAACAGCCGCGAGCAGCGCAAGCGGCCTGAGCATGGCAAAGTTCATGGTGTCTCCCTGTTCTCAATCATAATGGCTCGGCAGAAAATACCGCTTGGGCACTTGAAACCAGTGCCGTCAAGCGTCATCTCGCCAGATTCGAGCCGCGCGTCAGGCCAAAGCTGGCCGAGGATGTTCTCGGCTACAATCGGCGAAAGGCCCGGCGTGTGGCTAGAAAAAAGGACGAATCGCGGCTTGTCGCTCAGAAGGTCGCGCACGAGCGAAAGCGTCTCCTTCAAGTCGCGCTCGATCTTGTACATCTCGCCGCCTGCGCCGCGTCCGAAAGTCGGCGGGTCGAGGATCACGGCGTCGTAGTGCCGCCCGCGGCGGATCTCGCGCTTCATGAACTTGTGCGCGTCGTCGACGATCCAGCGAATAGGCGCGTCACCAAGACCGTTCAGCCGCGCGTTCTCGCGCGCCCACTCCACCATGCCCTTCGACGCGTCGAGATGGCAGACTTCTGCGCCGCCGAGCGCCGACGCCATCGTGGAACCGCCAGAGTAGGCGAAGAGGTTCAACACCCGCGCGCCTTTCGCCATCCCGCGTATCCACTTCCACTGCGCGCGCTGCTCGGGGAAAATGCCGAGGTGTCCGAAGTCGGTCCCGCCAAGCTTGAACTTTATGTCCGCCGTCTCGATCGTCCATTCCTTCGGGAGATTGGTACGGCCATGCCAGCGGTTGCCGTCCTCGCGGTCAAACGACGCGTCTGCGCGATCCCATTCCGCCTTCGGACGCGAAGGACGCCAAAGCGCCTGCGAGCAAGGCCGCGCGAGCACATACTTTCCAAAGCGCTCGAGCTTTCGCCCGTCGCCAGAATCAAGAAGTTCGTAGTCGTCTTTCACCTCTTGCCTCACCAAAACTGCCAGTTGCCGGTCTCAAGCACATAAAGCCCAAGCGCAAGATTCGTAGTCACATGGGCGATCATTGCAGAAAGAAGCCCCTTGCGCAAAGCGAGCCAGCCATAGAGCATGCCCGCTATCGCACCTACAAGCCAACGGTCATGCTCAACGGCGAAAAGCGCGACCATCAGCCAAAAGCCCGCAAAACGCATTAGCCAGCGACGAAAGAAAAGCTCCTCTGCAATGGAAATGACGAAGGCGCTTCCTAACAGCCGTACAATCTTGAAAAGCATTTCGCTCTCATCTACGGCAGCCGTGCCTCCGTCGCCGTAGATACACCACTTGCGATACCAGTCGAACTGCTCAGGCCAGACCCATATCGCGAGAACGAGCAACCCAACGAGGACGCCCCATACAAGTTCCGGCTTGAACGTTGAGTTGCGGTGGATGACACCGTGGTGGTGCTCAAGATAAAAGAGGCACGGCAAAAGGATGATAAGCGTAACAAGAGTACGTGCCGCATAGCATTCGGGCGTCGACGGGAGGAGAAGCATCATCACCATCCAGACCGCGTAGGGCAGGATGGAGACGAAGTTCTTTTTTGCCCTGTACGTCATTTCTTCAACCCCTGCTGCCTAAGAAGCGCGTCAATCGTCGGCGCGCGGCCGCGGAAATGCAGAAACACGTCGTAGGCAGACTCGCTGCCGCCAAGCGCGAGAACGGTATCGCGGTACGCCTTGCCGACGCGCTTCACCGCCGCGTCGTCGGAAAGCCCCGCCTCCTCGAACGCGCCGTAACAGTCGGCGCTCATCACCTCGGCCCACTTGTAGCCGTAGTATCCGGCGGAGTAGCCGCCAGCGAAGATGTGCGAAAACGCGCAGAGGAAGAGGTCTTCCTTTACCATCGGCATGTCGAAGTGGCGGAATATCTCCTCCTTCACCTGGCGCGGCGTCTTGCCGCCGTTCTCGCCGATGTGGAGGAGCATGTCGATCTTCGCGAGAGCGAGCTGCGCGCGGCAGATAGTCGCCGCACGGAAGTTCTTCGCGGCAAGCACCTTCTTCTTGAGGCCCGCGGGAACGACGATTCCCGTGCGGTCGTCGAGGCACCAGTTCTCGTTGAACTGGCTCGCGACCTCAACCGCGTCCCATTCGACGAGCGTGAGCCCCGCCGCGCCCTCTTCGCCAACCTTCGTTAGCATGCACTGCGTCGCGTGTCCGAACTCGTGGAACAGAGTCTCGACCTCGCGCATCGGAAGAAACGACTTGCCGTTTTCGTCGGGCTGCGGGAAGTTCGTGCAGACGAGCGCGAGCGGAAGGACGCCCCTGCGGTCGCAGCGGTCGTCGAACGAGTTCATCCACGCGCCGCCGCGCTTCTGGCCGTTTCGGACATACGGGTCAAAGTAGAAGTAGGCGATTGGCTTGCCGCCCTCGGACATCTCGAAGAAGCGGACGTCGGGATGCCACACGGGCGGCTTCTCCGCGCCCTTCAGCTCGCGGATGTCGACGTTGTAGAGGAAGTTCGCCATCTTGAAGAGCCCCGCCACAACAACTTCGACCTCGAAGTACTTCTTCAGTTCCTCCTCGGAGTAGGAGTACTTGTCCTCTCGGAGCCGCGTCGCGTAGAAGGACTGGTCCCACGGCTCAAGCGTCTCGACCGCGCCCTTCGCGGACGCCTCGAGCTCGGCCTTTTCCTCGGCGGCGATCTTCTCGGTCGCCGCATCGAGGTCGTCAATCATCTTCATCACAGCCGCGACCGAAGGCGCGCTCTTCACGGCGATCGAAAGTTCCGCCGGGTTCTTGAAACCGAGCAGCTTCGCCTTCTCGAAGCGGAGGGCGAGAATCTCGTCGATCCTCGCGGTGTTCTCTGGCGCGCGCGTAGAGCGGGCGCGGAAGAGCTTCTCGCGCACCTCGCGGTCGGCGCAGTGCTTCATCGTTTGCGGATAGTTTGCGTCGTCGATCGTGTAGGCCTTGCCGTCCTTCTCGAACTTGAACGCGTTCGTCGCGTCGAGGACGGAGTTGGAGTAGTCCATCGAAAGCTTCGAGAGGCGCTGGAAGATTTCGTTGAAGCGCTTTTTCTTATCGCCCTCGAGCGAGACACCGGCGAGCTCCGCGTCCTGGATCGACTTTTCGAGAATCCGTATGCGCGTCGCGTTCTCGCTCGCGCCGCCGCACGACTTGAGGCGCATCAGCACCTCCTTCGCCAGGTCGTTGAGACGCTTTGACTGCGAGACCCTGAGAGAGAAGTCAACGATCTTCGGGCGAAATTCCTCGTCCACCTTGCGCCAAGCGTCGGAGTTCATGACCGACATCATGTGGCCGACCATGCCCCAGAGTTTCCATAGCGGGCGAGTCGCGTCCGCAAGGGCCCATTCCAAATCTTCAAAAGTCTGTGGGGACGATGCCTCTATTTTCGCGACGCCCTTCTCGGCTTCTTCGAGCAGGCGCGGCAAATCCGCCGCGGCCTTTTCAGGCGTAAGCGACGACCAATCGGGAAATTTATTCATGTGCAAATTATAGCATATTACTATGGGACTTGCCAGCGGTCGTTTCGATTGCGTGACTGCGGGGGAAATGGTATCATATCGTTGACAGGACGGGCAGCAACCGCCCTGCGGCAAGGCAAAGGGGCAAAACATGAAAATACAACTGGCGGCAATACTTTCTCTGGCATGCGCTTCGGCATGTTTCGCGGCGAAGGAAGTGCCTCAGAAAACCGGCGGAGCGACGACTGCGCCAGTCGTATGGAAGCTGAAGTTCACCGAGGACTTCAAGGGCAACAAGCTGAACGACAAAATCTGGACGCGCATAGGGCCTGGGACTTCCGACTGGAACAGGAACATGTCAGAAAGGCCTGACCTAATTGCGGTAAAGGACGGGCAGCTCCACGCCTACGGCGTTAAGAACGACGATCTCGCAGCGGACAAGCGCAGCGTCCTCACCGGCGGGGTCTCGACCCACGGACATCTCGCCGTTAAGTACGGAAAGGTCGAGATCCGCTGCAAGCTCGAGGCGCAGAAAGGCGCGTGGCCGGCGATATGGATGATGCCAGAAAAGCCCAAGGACAAATGGCCAGACTGCGGAGAGATCGACATCATCGAGCGGTTGAATTCCGATGACTTCGTCTACCACACCGTTCACTCCGCCTGGACCGCCGAGCACAAGAGCGACCCGCCCAACGGCGGCAAGGGCGACATAAAGCCGAACGACTGGAACGTATACGCGATCGAGTGGACGCCAGAGAAGATCACGTGGACGGTGAACGGAAAGGCGACACACTCCTACGCCAAGGTAGGCGACGATCCGAAGCGCTACCCGTGGACGGAGCCCTTCTACCTCATGATCGACATGCAGCTCGGCGGCCAATGGGTCGGCGCAATAGACGAATCGACGCTTCCGACGGCCATGCACGTCGACTGGGTGAAGATCTACTCCGGCTCCCGCAACGGCAAGACCTTCACCGAATTCCTAAAGCCGACGAAGTAGCGCAAGCCGCATCCTTTAATTCGTTCGGCGGTGGCCGAAGGCTCCTCCTCATGGAGCCTCGGCGAATACGCCGTATCCATTCGCTCGGACCTTCGCTCCACCGCCTCACTGCCATCGCACAAACCGCGGCAAATTGCCTATCACACTCATCGCGGGGACAGACCCCACGAAAGGCCTGTTTTGCAAGGGGTTGGCGACTCTCGCCGCAGTTGCAAGAACCGCTGCGGGCGTCAGAGCGCAAGGGCGCGGCCACCGCGCCGACGATGGCAAGCGCGAGGGCGAGGGCGGGTTTTGCGCGGTTCTTCATGCTGTGCATTATACCATTTTCGCCGCGTTTCGTGTTGGAATTTGAAGAAGTTGGGAAAGACAGCACGACAGCGACAGATTTGCACCCCGCATTGACATCGCCTTCGGCGACTCCGCTTCGCTTCGGGGGATACGCGGACAAGGTTAAGCGAGCTGACGGGACGTCGGCGAGCGCAGATGCTACGAAGAAAAACGCACCTTATGGAAGGTGAGGCAAGGGACGAGGGGGCGAGTGCCGAACTGAGCGACATGCGGCGACGCGGTTCGTCGGATGCGCGGTGGGACACGTCGCAAGGCGAGGAGGTGTATCCACCGACGAAGCATTGCGGCGCGTATCGCCGCGAAGACGACGGGAGCGGCGGCGCAGGGAGCGGGAGGGAGGCCGAGACCCCGAGCACCGCGCCGAACTCCCGAGGGTGCCAAGCGCGGCTTTGTTTCGGGCCGCAGCCGGGCGGAACCTGCGAGAATGAGACGAGTCGCGCAGGACTGCGACCCGAAGGCGTATATGTATACGCCGAGTGGTCGCAAGGACGCGCGAATCGGCCATTTCTCGTAGGCGAGCACGGTTGCCCGAAACAAAGCCGCACGCTGGAAGGCAAATACACAGAACGACACAGGACCGTCAACGAGCCCTAAGCCGAAACACGCCCCGCCGCGTACGCGCCACCGCTATCAATATCGCAGCGAGGCGATATAAGCAATCACTTAGTCGGCGTCGCCCATCGTGACGCGCAGGACTTCCTGCAAGCTCGTCATTCCGCTCGCAACCTTGAGCATGCCGTCCTCGCGGAGCGTACGCATGCCCATCTCGCGGGCGCGCTGGCGAAGAAGCGTCGCAGGCGCGTGGTCGAAGATGAGGCGCTGAATCGTGTCGTCGACCTTGAAGATCTCGAAGATGCCCTTTCGTCCCTTGTAGCCGGAACGCCCGCACTTGTCGCAGCCGACGCCGTGGTACATGCGCTCGGGAACGGTCTTGGAAAGGCTGCCGAGCATCTTCATTTCGCGCTCGGTCGGCGTGTACGACTCCTTGCACTTCTCGCAGATCGCGCGGACGAGTCGCTGGGCCATCGCGGCGCGTAGCGCGGACGCGACGAGGAACGGCTTGACGCCGATGTCGAGAAGACGGGTGACGGCCGAAGGCGCGTCGTTGGTGTGCAGAGTCGAGAACACGAGGTGGCCAGTAAGCGCGGCTTCCATCGCGATGTCGGCCGTCTCGGCGTCACGAATCTCGCCGATCATGACGATGTTCGGCGCCTGACGCAGAATCGAGCGGAGAGCCGCCGAGAAGTCGAGACCGACGTCCTTGTTGACCTGCACCTGGTTGATGCCGGACATCTGGTATTCGACAGGGTCTTCAACCGTGATGAGCTTCTTGTCGGGAGTGTTGATCTGGCCAAGGCAGGCGTACAGCGTAGTCGTCTTGCCAGAGCCCGTAGGACCGGTGACGAGCACGACGCCGTCAGGAAGCTTGATGAGTCGCTCGAACGTCGCCTGATCGTCGGTAAGGAAGCCGAGCTGCGGGAGGCCGAGCGAAAGGTTCGTCTTGTCGAGAATTCGCATGACGATCGACTCGCCATGGTTCGTCGGCACCGACGAAACGCGAAGGTCCAGGTCCTTGCCGCCGACGGTGATCTGGATTCGGCCGTCCTGCGGGATGCGTTTCTCGGAGATCTTCATCTTCGACATGATCTTGATGCGCGAGATGATCGCGCCCTGCAGGCGCTTCGGCGGCGAGTCCATCTTGCGGAGCGCGCCGTCAATACGGTAGCGGACGCGGAACTCCTTCTCCATCGGCTCGATGTGGATATCGGAAGCCTTCATCTTGATCGCCGTCGTGATGATGAGGTTGGCGAGCTTGATGACCGCGGAATCGTCGCCCGCCTCGTCACCCGCGGAGCCATCGTCCTCGCCGCGCGTCTGAACGTCGGCGTTCTCCTCGTCGGCGTAGATCTTCGCCATGGCGGCGCGCACCTCGGCGCGCGGCGCGATGACGGCCTGCACGTCGAGCCCGTGGAGGACGTAGCGAAGCGAGTCGATCGCATCGTAGCCCATCGGGTCGGAAAGCGCGACGGTGATCGAATCCTCGTCGGCCACCACAGGCACCACGCCATACTTCTTCGCGATGTCGGCAGGAATCGTCTTGACCACTTCAGGATTGATCGCGTCGGCGTTTACGTGGCAGTACTTGAGACCGAACTGGTCCGCCACCGTGCCGAGGACCTCGTCCTCGCCGATTGTGCCGCCCGAGACGAGGACGTCAAGAGTCGTCTCATTCTCGGCCTTCATCGACTTTGCGGCCGCATCCACCTGGTCTTGGGTCAAGAAGCCCCTTTCGACCAGGATCTGAATCACATACTCGTCGTTGCTTGTCATCTGTTGGCGAACATTATACCGCAATCAGCGCATAATGGCAAGTAGAGCCTATTTTGCCGCCTTGCGCTCTTTTACCTTGGCTGCCATGTCGGGAAGCTGGGACTTGAGGTCCGCGCCCTCGACCGGGAATGAAACGACATACGCCTTTGCAAGCTTGTAGGCCTCCTCGGGGTCGGACTCGCGCTTCGACTCGATCTCGCTCTTCACGTCGACTTTAGTCTCCTCTATCGCCGCGAGGATCGCCTTCGCCTCCTCTGCCTGCTTCTGCTGGACGGCCGTCGCGCTCTTCGCCTCGCCCTTCTTCACGGCTGCATGAAGCGCCTTGACCTGCGACTTTACCGACTTTCCGAGGACAAGCTGCTTCTCCATCGCCTTGAACGCCTGAAGGGAAACTCCGCCGCAGAGGACGGGCATCGCGCCGATTGCCGCAATCGCCTTCTGCACCGCCGCCTCGGCCTCGTCGTGTCTGCGCCCGGAATAGACGACCTTGCCGCGATGGTCGACGACGTACATGAACGGCAGCCCGCCGCCGCTGGACGGAGCGTTGGCAAGCCCGGCCCAGTCGTAGATCGGATAGGTAAGCTTGTTCGCATCGACAAGTTCCTTCACCTTCCCGGGGTTGCGCCCCTGACAATGCGCCCCGATGAGCATGAACGGCTTCGACTTGTTTGCATTCCAGAGCTTCTGCATCGAGGGGAGAAGCGCGCGGCACGGCGGGCAATTGATGCCCCACTGGTCGACCATGACGACCTTCCCGGCGAGGTCGGCCTCGGAGATTTTCGGGCCACTGTAGTAGTTTGAGTCGTCAAGCCCCCGCCAGTTCGCGGCATTGAGGGAAAGCGCCGAAAGCGCGGCGAGCGCGGCGAGTGCAGTTCTGTTCATTTTTCAGTGTCCTTTCCTGTTTCTGATATTTCGAATATGGCGTAGGTGGGAAGACCCTGCACGTCCTTGAACGGCTCGAGCTCCTTAAAGCCCTTCATGTCGTCGGACTGAAGCCGAATGACAGTGTAGCGCTCGAGTGCTTCGCGAATGCGCTTGTCGGCAAGCGTCGTGCGTTCCATGGCAAAGCAGTTCTTGCACCATGTCGCCCAGCAGTCGACGAGAATCGGCTTGCCCTTCTCCTCCGCCTCCGCAAAGACGTCCTCGAAGGTGTCTGGCGTCGCCTCGACCGCGCCGGGGATTCCGTCGGACTTGGGCGCGGCAGATGTGCCGCGCGTCCACCCCTTCCATGCGAGATAGCCGTAGTACGCGGCAAAGACAAGGACGACAACAGCGAAAACGCGGTTCACGTGCTTCATCCACGCGCCGGGCTTGGGGAGAACCTTCATTCCAGCGCCAAGGAACGGCCACGGGAGAGCCATGCCAAGCCCGAGGACGAACGGAAGCGCAAGCGCGATTGCGTTGCCTTCCGCGTAGAGCCGCGCGGTCAGAACGAGAACGGATACGAGAATCGGGGCGACGCAGGCGCCAGCGAGGACTGCGGAAAGCGCGCCGAGGAAGAACGGAACGGCGAGCCCCGCACGCGAGGCGTCGGGCTTCACGACTCCCGAGCGGAATCGAGAGAAGTCTATCGAGAAGAATCCGAGCAACGAAGCTCCAAGCGCGACAAAGACGAGCGCTACAAAGACATTGAACCAGGGGTTAGACTGGATCGTCCCGAACGCCATGCCGCCGACCGCGGCGAGAACGCCGAGAACGCCGTAGGCGAGCGCCATACCGAGGCCATATACGGCACCGCGCGCCGGTGACTTGCCGATGACGATCAAGTTGACGGGGATCATCGGCAGGACGCACGGCGTAAGGTTCATGGCAAGGCCGCCAAGAAGGACGACAACAAGCGAAAGCCAAGTAAACGTCGCAAGCGCACCACCTTCTGCGTCGCCGGATACTGCGTCTGGCGAGAGAAACGCGAGGAACTCGTCGACACTGCGAGTGCCCAAAAGCATGCGCGTCGCCTGTTCGGGCAGAGACGCAGACGGTGTGAGCCCCGCAAGAAAATCTTCCGGCGCATCACCTACGAGGCGACACATGCCGTCTTCACACACCCATATCTGGCCGTTGACTATGTTCGTCTCGGCGCTCGCCTGGGAAAGCGACGTGGCGGCGAACACGAGAGCCGCGAGAAAAGCGAGATTGCGCAACTTCACTGCGAGACCTTTACAGAAACTGTTTCGGCAAAGCCGGGCTGACCGCCGCCAAGGAAGACGATTGACTCGCCCGCAGGAACAGCGGGCTTGCCGTCTTCGCCATATACGAAGAACGCGGACTTCGGGAGTTCGATCGACACCGTCTTCGTCTCACCGGGCTTGAGCGTGACGCGCTCGAAGCCCTCAAGGTGGTGGACACGGCGATCGCCAGCCGCGGCGGGAGCGCGCACGTATGCCTGCACGACCTCGTCGCCCTCGAGCTTGCCGGTATTCGTCACGTCGACCGAAACGACCTTCCCGCCCTTCGACTCGACACGAGGATTGGAATAGGAGAACGTCGTGTAGGAAAGTCCGTAGCCGAACGGATAGAGCGGCTTCTTCGTCGCATAGAGATAGGTGCGACCAGCGAGCGAGTAGTCCTTGAAATCGGGAAGGTCTTCGTATGACTTCGGATACGTAATCGGGAGACGGCCGGCAGGGTTGTTTAGGCCGAAGATCGTGCGGGCTATCGCCTCGCCGCCGCGCTCACCCGGATACCACACGACGAGAACGGCATCGGAGAGCTTCACGACAGGCGCAAGGTCAAACGGGCTACAGCCGAAGACGACGGACACAATCTTCGCGTTCTTGTGCTTCTTGCGCTGCTCCGCAAGATACTTGAGCTGCCCGTCGGGAATCCCGTACTGGAACCTGTCGGCGCCCGCGTTGTTCACGCTGCTCCCCTCCTCGCCTTCGTCGTCGGCCGTAATGCCGAGGCACAAGACGAGCACGTCGCTGTCCCAGAGTTCAGGATCGGCCGTGACGCGAAGGCCAGGCCCTGCAACGGAAAGAACGCCAGCGAGGACGGACGAGGGTTTGTCTGTGTAGCCGCAGTAGTTGCCGAGCAGCGCGACTTCGTCCTGCGCGCGAGGGCCGCCGACACCGACGCACACGAGCTTCGAGGCATCAAGGGGCAGCAAACCGTCATTGTGGACGAGAACGAGAGATTCCTCCGCCATCTTGAGCGCGACCTTGCGATGCCCCTCGGTCGCGATGGACTCTGCGCCGAGATTGTCCCAGGGCGTCGATCCCTTGGGGTCGAACTGACCGAGGAGAGCGCGCGTCGTGTAGAGATGACGCAGGGGCTTGACAAGCCACTCGGACTTTAAGGCACCGGAAGCGACCTCGTCCTTAAGCGCCGAATACGTATCCTCGGAGCAGAGGTCAAGGCCTGCGGCAATCGTGGCACGCGAAGCCAAGGCCGCGTCCTTGACGGTCTTGTGGCCCTTGTAGATGTCGCAAACCGCGCCTACATCGCTCACGACATGGCCCTTGAAGCCCCATTCCCCGCGAAGGAGATCGGTCAAAAGCCACTTGTTCATGCAGCACGGAACGCCGTTGATTGCGCTATACGCGCCCATCACGCTTTCGACTTTTGCCTCGCAGACGAGCATTCTGAACGCGGCAAGGTAATACTCATTCAAATCACGCGGCGAAACGTTCGCGCTGAAGCCGTGGCGGAGGTTCTCCGGTCCCGAGTGGACGGCGAAGTGCTTGGCGCATGCCGAGAGCTTGAGATATTTTGGATCGTCGCCCTGCAGCCCGCGCGTGTAGGCCGAACCCATGACGCCGCTCAAGTACGGATCTTCGCCGTACGTCTCCTGGCCGCGCCCCCAGCGCGGATCGCGGAACATGTTGACGTTCGGACTCCACACCGTAAGCCCGCGGTAGATGCGACGGTCGTCTTTCGCCGTGAAGAGGTTGTACTTTGCGCGCGCCTCGGTCGAGACGATGTCGCCGACCTTCCTCATGAGGTTCTTGTCGAAGGAGGCCGCCGCGCCCATGGACTGCGGGAACACCGTGGCAAGACCAGAGCGAGCGATGCCGTGCAGCGCCTCGTTCCACCAGTGGTACTTGTGGATGCCGAGACGCTTGATCTCCGGCGAGTCCATCATGAGCTGCCCGAGACGTTCCTCGGGCGTCATCTTTTCGATGAGTCCGTCGGCCTGACGAGCCGCCTCTTCGCGGCGGGCGTCATTGGGGATCGCCTGAACCGACAGAACAAAAACTGCAGAGCAAATTCCGGCAAATGCGATGTTCTTCATGCGACGATCTCCTTGTACGCCAGGTTAGCGGGTTTTGAAACGATACTCCGTCGTGCTGCGGAAGGTTTCGCCAGGACGGAGAACCGTAGACGGAAATTCGGGATGGTTGGGCGAGTCGGGATAGTGCTGCGTCTCAAGCGCGACGCCCGCGAACTGGCAGAGGTTCTTGCCCTTCTCCTTCGCGGGGAGCTTGGTCGTCATGTTCTGCGCGCCGTACATCTGCATGCAGGGCTCAGTCGTCCAGACCTCGAGGACGCGGCCGGACTTGGGGTCGCTCATCTCGGCGGCAAGCTTGCTGCCGTTGCCGTTCAGGACGAAGTTGTGGTCGTACCAGTTAACCATCGGCTTCAAGCTCTCCTGCGCCGCCATCCATTCAGCCATCGAGCCAATCGGGCGCGCCTTGCGGAAGTCGAAGCCAGTGCCGTCAACCGCCGCGTCCGCCGTAGGGATGAGCCCGGCATCGGTCTGCGTGTACTTGTCGGCGTTGACCATGAGAAGCTGGTCGAGGACGTTGCCGCTCGCCTCGCCCGCGAGGTTCCAGTAGGAATGGTGCGTCGGATTGATGACCGTCGGCTTGTCCGTCGTCGCCTCGTACTCGATGCGCCAGATGTTCTGAGGAAGGACGGTGTAGGTGACCTTCATCGTGACCGTGCCAGGGAAGCCCATGTCGCCGTCGGGCGAGACGAGCGTCAGCACAAGGCGCTTCCCGTCGTACTCCGACGCCTTCCAGACCTTGGCGTCCCAGCCATCTGGGCCACCATGGAGGTTACAGTTGCGCGGCACGGGGTTCGTCTCGTTGATCGGGAGCTGCCACTCCTTGCCGTCAAGCGTGAACTTGCCGTTTGCAATGCGGTTGCCGTAGCGGCCGATGAGCGTACCCATCGAGAAGCCGAGCGTCTCGTATTCCCCGACGGTGTTCCAGCCAAGCGTGACGTCCGCAAGCTTCCCCTCGCGGTCAGGCGCCCAGCAGCGGACGAGGCGGCCGCCAAAGTCGGTGATCTCAAGCGTGAGTCCGTCGGGGCTCTTCAAGGTGTAGAGGGATGCCTTCTCCCCGAATTTCGTCGTGCCAAAGGGCTTAACGTCATCGGTGTTGCAGCAGCAGCCGGCCATAATGGCGGCAAGAGCCAGAAACGATAGCTTGTTCATTCCGACAGTTCTCCTTTATGAGTTACAGGATATTTTACCTAATTCCGCCGAGAATTGAAAGTGCGTTCCGGGTTGTCAGGGCGGCAAAATCTTCAAGAGGCATCCCGCGCAAATCGGCGAGAAACCGCGCCGTATGTACGAGAAACGCAGGTTCGTTTGGATTGCCGCGCATCGGAACGGGCGCGAGGAATGGCGAATCCGTCTCTATGAGAATGCGGCCGTCCGGCACGATTCGGGCCGATTCGCGGACATTCTCGGCCGCGCGAAACGTCACTATGCCGGAAATGGAAATGTAGAACCCGAGGTCGAGAAGAGCACGGCAAAACGTCGGCGAGCCGGTGAAGCAGTGGATTATCCCCTTCGACGGAATCTCGCGCAGGATGCCGAGCGTATCGTCGTCCGCGTCGCGCGTATGGATGACGACGGGGAGTCCGAGCTCGCGCGCAAGGCCGAGCTGCCGCGCGAAGAGTTCGCGCTGGGCGTCGCGCGTCTCGGGCGAATAGTGGTAGTCAAGTCCTATCTCCCCTACGGCGGCAACGCCGGTGTAGTCGAGCGCAGGGAGCTCCTTCCCCGCCTGGTCGCGGTCCCAGCCGATCGCGCGATACTCGAAGCCCTCCGTTCCCGCGTTAAGTGGCTCGCTCCCGCCGACGGCCATTATGCGCGTCACCCCAGCGGACTTGGCACGATCAACGGCCGCGGCGGATTCGCCGCGCGTTCCCTCGAAGTGCGCGTGTGTGTCGAAAAGCTCGATCATTTGGGCACCGCCTTTGCTGCAAGATCGGCGAAAGCGGTCTTGTCGCGGGGATGCACGTCGTTCGACTCGCCAAGGCCCGCGGCGAACGTGTCGACGAATATCGCACCCGTCTCGTCGCATACCTGCTTCTGCACGGCGCGGTACTGCTCCCACGGACGGTTCATCTTCGGAAGTCCCATCATGATGAAAGGAATCTTCTTGTCGCCGCGAAGCTCCGAGACGAGGGCGCGCAGCGTCTCAAGCTGGTAGTCGCGGTCAGTCGGCGTGTCGGGCGCGACGCAGGTCGTGGCGTTCGACTCGCCCTGGTACCAGAGTATCCCGTCGACCGGAATCTCGCCGTCCCTGATTCGCTTGATTCCGTTGTCGTACATCTTCGACACGGGCCACCAATAGGCTTCTTCCTTGTTTGCGCGGCGGCGTGGATACTCGCGCGCGACCCACGCGCACGGGAAGTCCCTGTTCTGGTCGAGGCGGTGGCGGTTCGTCGCGATCGCGGCGAGATGCGGATAAAGTGGCTTGCCGCCCTTGCCCATGGCGCACATCGTCTGCTCAGAGAGGAACGATTCAGTGGGCGCACCGCCCGCAGCGACGTAGAGCATGCGAACCTGGCCCTTGATCGCCTCGGCGCGACGGATTGCGAAGGAGACGCCGAACGCACTCTTCCGGAGGGCGTTGGCACGCGTAAGCTTTGTCCACTCGCCAGTGTTGAAGTCCCAGAACCGGACATCAACCTTGTCGAGCCGCTTCAGCTCGTTTTCGACCCTCTCCTTTTCTGCAGGCGAAGCATTGAACTCCCCCCAGCCTTTTTGCATGTTCGACTGGCCGGCGCAGAGCCACGTCTCGCTCTGCATTTTCGTCTCTAGCCGATTTACCGTCTTGGCTTCAGGGCCCTTCGTCAGCGCCTTGAACGTCGTCTCCGCGATGATCTTTGCACCTTCGGCGTTGGGGTGAATCTTGTCGCGTGCGAAGATCTCATCCATCTTCTCGCGAAGTGGCTCCTGCATGTCGAGACCGACGGCGTCCATCTTCTTCGCGACCACCTCAAGGTCGGCCTGCATCAGAAACGGCTCGGGACTGCGGTAGAATTTCTGTCCTTCCGCGAGCGGCGAGAGCTTTGTCCAAATGGCGAATTTCACATTTGGGTTTGCCTTGCGGTAGTCGTCAAGAAGCGCGAGGTAGTCTTCTATGAACTGCCCGCGTCCTCTTCCACCGGTATATTCTTTGATGTACTCCCCGCAGTCGTTGATGCCGAGGTTGCAGACGACGATGTCGGGCTTCCAGGCGAGCGCCGCCTTGTGCTCAGGCATATAGCGGAAGCCGCGCTTCTCGCTCCCGCGCATCGAGTCGAGGTAGATGCCGCGACCCGAGTTGCCGAAGTTCCTCACCTCGTACTTGCCGGGCTCAAACTCGTCGAGCAGCTTTTGGAGCTGCGCGGGGTACGACTCTTTCGCGCGGTCGGCAAGTCCAAGTCCGTACGTTATCGAGTCACCTATGCACGCGACCTTGACCGCGTCGGACGAATGCGCGGCCAACGCCGCAAAGAGAACCAATGCGGCGGAAGCGAAGTGTTTCATCTGCATGTTTATTGTAGTGTCCTCCCTATGATGTCAAAAAACTTGAATGAGAAAGCTACGGCGCAGGCAAGCGACAAGACGGCGACGAAAAACGGGAATGCGCGCTTCATCACTTCGCTTTCACGGCCGGCAAGCCCGGCCGCCGCGCATCCGAGCACGATAGACTGCGGGCAAACCATCTTCCCGATTCCCGCGCCCATGACGTTCGCCGCGGCAAATAGAAGCCGCTCTGCATCTGACGATCCGATGGAAGCCTGCAACGCGCCGAAAAGGACATTTGTGCTCGTGCCTGAGCCGGTGACGAAACCTCCAAGTGCGCCTACGATTCCGGAGACCGCTGCATATCCCCCGCCCGTCGCGGCGACAAGTCCTTCGGCAAGATTCCGCGTCAAACCCGCCGCGACCATCGTCTTCGCAAGCGAGAGAACCGTACAGATCGTCAGCACAGCGAGGGCATAGCGCTTCGCCGTCTTCGCCGCGACGCCGAGAAGCCGCAGAGGCCCCACTCCCTGGCATAGTCCGCCAAGCGCCCCGGCCGAAAGAACGACGATTCCCGGCGACGGCTTCCATTCCGGCGGCATCATGGAAACGGCGCCAAGCGCAACGACGACAAAGGCAAACGGCATCCACGCCCAAAGCTGTCGGCGCACATTCGTTTCGCCGCGCTTGCCGAGGAAGGCGAAAAGCGTCATGACGGTGATTCCGCCCACGATGTCGGGAAGTTCGCACCCAGTGAACCGCGCGGCAAGGCACCATGGCACTACAAACGCGATCGAAGCGCCAAGCGCGAGCTTCCAGCATTCGCGCAGAGCGCGCCATCCGTCCGCCGCGACAAGAACGAAAAACGGCAGAAGCGCCGTTACCGCCAGCTGCAGCAACACGATGGAAGAAGTCAGTACGCCGACGTCAAGCCCCGTCTCGCTTGCAAGGACGCTCGTCGGCACTCCAGCGGAGCCAAAGGCGGTGGGCGTCGAATTCGCGACGAGACAGCAGAGGACCGCCCTTGCGGGATCAAAGCCGACGCCGACGAGGATCGCGCATGGAATCGCGACGGCAGTGCCGAAGCCGGCCATCCCCTCCATGAAGTTCCCGAAGCCCCACGCGACGAGTAGCGCGAGAAAGCGGCTGTCGGAGGACAGCGAACAAAGCCCGCCTTTGATGTCTGCGATCGCCCCCGATGTCTCCGTTATCGCGTATGTGAAAAGCGCTGCAAATATGACAAGCCCTATCGGGAACAAGCCGGTCGAGACGCCCTGTGCCGCACATCCGGCAAATTCCCCTGCCGACATTCCTCGCCAGAAAAGCGCCTCGGCGGCCCCAACCACAAGCGCGGCAAGGGCCGCCTTCCATGCAGGCGCCTTCACGACGACAAGCGCCGCGACAAGAACCGCAATCGGCAGAAGTGAAAGGACGAATGTCATGCTTACCAAGTCACCTTGACGCGAAAAATCAATCATTTGTAATCCGTGCTTTTTGCCGAATATGAAAGCCCCGGAACTTCGTGCGGATGGTCGCTCGTCCCGAGAATGGGCGTGAAAGTCCCGATCCACTTCCAGCCGCCCTTCTTAGGCAGCGTCATCTTGACGTAGTTGACGCCCTTCTTCAAGTGAATCGGAGTCGGCTCGCGGTACCAGTAGTCTTCGTCGACGAGCGGCGTCTCCTTAGGATTCCCCTTCACTCCCGGATGTGTCCATTCCGGCGGCTCAATCTTGCGGCCATTTAGCTCAATCGTCGCGCCATGCTTGTTCCACTCGCCGAGCTTCGGCGTCGGCGCGTCGCGGCTTCGGCCGTCAGACCGCGAGAAACCCGTCATGCCGATCCACGCGCCGCAGTCGATTTCGCGCGCGCTCGTTATCCACATCTCAAGCGTCACAACGCCGCCATTCCCCGGCGCATACGCGCTCGCAGGAAACCAGAAGTGACGCGGATAGATTGTTGCCTGCGGAATGTCTTCGGCCAAAATAGCGCCCTTTTCATCTGTCATGCGCCAACGCATCTGCGTCTGCGCGACGTAGGGAAACGGATGGCGCAACCCCTTCAAAACCTTGTCACGCTGCGCGATCGCGCGACGCTCGAGATCGGCCGCAAGCGCAAAGCGCGGATCGTCCGGTTTTGGAAGCCGCGCGTAAAGCGCTGGCTCGTCCTTTTCGCGCCCGCGCCAGAAGTTGTCCGAAAGGAGCACGATTGCAGGATAGACGGCGTTCATCCGCACGACATCCTCGGTGTCGGCAATCGCGTCGTCGTGCCACACGCCGATTATCGCGCCGAGCTTCTCGTCCTTCTCGCCCCAGCGGCACGGTTGCTGGTAGGCGGCGACTGAAAGAAGCTCCTCTGGATCGACGTGGTTGATGTAGTAGCTGTTCTGCGAGTCGATGTACGGAGTCTTGTCGCCGCGCGGATCCTTCGCGCCCATCCAGAGCTGCTTGATCGACTGCCCAGGCAAACGCAGTCCAGGCGACCAGCCCATCAGCGTGCGTCCGTTGTCCGTAACCTTCTTCGCCCAGTAGTCGAGATGGCTTTGCGGAACCTTTTCGCCGCGCTCGCGCGCCTCATCCGTACCAAGGTGGATGATCGGCATGTCTGCAACAGGCGCGAGCGAGCAAAGCTCGTCGATCAGCTCGCCAAGGATGACCTTCGCCTCCTCGCAGGAGAGGTCGTCTATGCCTGTCGCCTTGCGGAACGCAAGCGTGTGGCCTGGCATGTCGAGCTCTGGGATGACGGTCACGCCGCGCTTTTTAGCGAATGCGAGCACATCCTTGAACTCTTGCTGCGTGTAGAACTTTCCGACATTCCTAGAAAACGCCTCTTTCTTCTGGAGCTCGGGATGCTTCTTCGATTCAAGCCGCCAACCGTAGTTGTCTGTAAGATGCCAGTGAAACACGTTGTACTTGTAATCCGCGATAGTCGCGATGATGTCCTTGATCGACTCAACGCTCTGGTAGTTGCGCCCGCAGTCGAGCATAAGCCCGCGATACTTGAACGCAGGCCAATCAACAATCGTGCAGTCGGGGACAACACTAGATCCAGCAAGCTTCTTAAGCTGCATCCATGTTGCGCGCGCGTAGCGCAGCCCCTCGTCGTCGCCCTCCATCACCGGCTTGCCGCAGCGCACGAAAAGAGTGTAGCCGCCTTTGTGCGCGACATGCGTAGCGTTGATGTCGTCAGCCCCGCGATGGACGATCTGCGGCCGGGGCATAAGCTCGTCTATGCAGTCTGCATGCGCGGCAAGGCAACCTGCCGCCGCCATACAAGCAGACAACACAGCGGCGATCCTGCGATGTGGATTGCAAACATCAACCCCTTTTTTCATGGCAACATTATACCAAAATCAATTAGACTTCGCACGAAAGAACTTGCCTTCAAAAACCGCGAAGGCCCACCATTATCGGCAGGCCTTCGCGATTTGGCTAGCTACCTTTCTGAAATTAGCGCAGGCGGATGAAAAGCGGATCGGGATTGAGCTCGCGTTTAAGAGCCTTGACTTCCTTCGCCGTCAGCGCCGCGTCGTACACGCGCCAGTCGTCGAGGAGGAAGCCATCGCCGGAAACAGCGTTGTAGTTCTTCGCCGTTCCGTGAATCGAGCCGAACTGGCCCTGTCCGTTGATGCCGCCTGGAAGAACCGTGCCAACCGTTGCCGACGTGCCGTCCACATAGAGCGTAGTCCCATTTGCATTGGCCACGATTGAGACAAGATGCCACTTGTTCATCAAGTCTGCAATGTCTGTCACGGAAACGACATCGCTACCAGCAGCACCATCCGTCCAGGACACAACGGAAATCGTCGATGAATCCTTCGCAATCAACGCCATTCCGACACTCCATCCACTGCCAAAGTTCCAAAGAATCGTATTGTTCGCCTCCTTGACTTTGAGCAGCGACGTCACCGTCATCTCACCGGCGTAGAACGGCGACTTATTTGCTGTGTTGGAGTCAAACCAAGGCGTGGTGCCAAAAACGAACTTGCCGGCACTGCCGTTCTTCCCGTTGACAAACGTCGGATTCAGGTTTCCGAAGTTGTATGTCGAATCGGTCGCAATCGAATTCGCCGCATTGAAGTCGTAGTGCATGAAGTTCGCAGGAGCCTTGACCGTCGCGGTCACAATGTTGACGCTGATGGATGTTGTATAGCGTCCGCCGGCCTTGACCGCAATCGTCTCAGCCGTCAGCTCCGTCGCAGAAGGTGCCGTGAAGAGCGTCAACTCCTGCCCGACGGTGAGTCCAGACGGGTCGACATTGGAGGTGTCGAGCGTCGGGACGCAACCTGACGGCAGGTTCCAGCTCGACGCCGTGGTACCCGAGGCGGACGGCTTGAGCGTCAGCGAACCGATTGCCGAAGGAGCAGTCGCGAGGTTGATGGTGGCACACCCCTTGGCGATGACATTAACGCCCGCGAGATTGCTGGCGGCATTGCTCAGCTCAAGCCTCGCGCCATCCAGGACGAGCGTGCCCGTCGTGGCGGCGCCGTTCTCATTGTTCACGTTGACAACGGGGAATATTCCCGAGCCGCGCACAGTGAGCGTATGGCCGTTGAGTCCGAGACGTGCGTCACCCCAGCCGCTGTGCACCAGACCCCAGCCCACGCCGACATCGACAAGCGCGTCGCCGGTAAGAACGAGGGACGAAATCTGACGGCTCTTGCTCGTAATCGCGGTCGTACCGGAATACGTCACCGCGCCAGAATAGACGCCGCCGTAAAGAATGCCCTTGCCTGCGATCGTAAGCGCGACGGCACCATCCCTATTCGCGACATTGTTGATGTCAACCGTACCACCATCTTCAACGACGACCTGCCGCTGCGCCGTGTAAGCCCAACCCGACTGGTATTCACCGTATCCACCCTCGGCCGTCGTCGAAAGCGCACTGCCCGGCTTGACGGTGATGCCGCCCGTCATCGTGTTGGCATGGGCAAGAACAACTGTTCCGTAAGTCTCCACCGCGCCTGCGCCGGAGATGGGAGCCGATTCCGTTGTATCCTTCAGGCGAAGTACGGTTCCGCCATCAAGGACTATGCTGGTCGCAACAATCTTCGAATTCGGCGCAAGCGTCGCACCACCGTTCAAATACAGCGTACCAACCGTGAAGGAACCCGCACCCGAGAACTCGACAATGCCGGAACCGGAAACCGTCAAAGTCGCCGCTTCGTATGTGCCTGCAATCGTGAGCGCGGCGTCTCCCGTCACCTTTATCGCCGTGTCCTGCGTCGACTCCGGCAGGCCGTATGACCAGTTGCCCGCCGTATCGAAATTGAGATCGGACGCAACGTTCCAGGTGTTGACGGGCGGGTGCACGGTAATCGTGCCGGCCTCGGAGTCATATGTGACATCCGCGCCGGAAAGTACGGTTGTGCCGTCGGTGTCGTAGAGAACGACAGAGGCAGGATTGGACGAAACCCTGAGAACAGGCAAGTCCGCCTTGCTCGCCATAACGACCGCAAGCGCACCATCCGCGTCGATGGAGATTTCGCATTCTGGACGATTTGTGCCGACATTGAGCGTGATGCCTGCGCCCGCAGAGATACCACCGGAGCCGCTGACCGCGCCGGTAAGCGAAACGGTCGCCGCGGAAACATCGTTCGCCTTCGTGAACGCAAGGGTCGTATTCGCACCAAGCGTCATTGCCTGCGAAATCGGCAGCGTCGCGGCTGAAGCGCGGATTTCGGAATTGGCGCTGACATTCACGCCAATGGTCGTCGAACCGTAGCTCGTGATGCCGACATCGCCAAGAACAAGAAGACCACCGTTCAGGTTCAGCCGGTTCGTTCCGGAAGCGCTGGCCGACGCCTTAATGCCCTTGGCGGTGAAGGTGCCGCCGTTGATGTTGATTGTGTGGTCGTTGGACGTCTTGCCGACAAGAACCTGGCACGTCGCGTTGAACGCGGCGGAATCCTGAATATAGAACGTACTCGGGCCGTTCCAGTGCCCAAACATGATGGAGGCCTGGTTGGAGTCCACGTCACTTGTCCCTGTCACGGTAACGGTCGAGGCGTCCTTGAGCAGGAAAGTGCTGGTACGGTTGCTTCCATCCTGGGACAGCACGAAGGACTGGGGGCTGTTCGAATTCACACCCGTTGTTATGACGGACTGACCGGCGATGACGTAGGACGCGGCACCGACGCCAAAGCATGTCGAGTAGGTAGCAGTGACGTTCGTGAACATCACTGTCGTCGACGTCGCGCTGGTGGATTCTTGCAGATAGTACGTATTCCCCGCCGTTCCGTCCAGCACGACAGACCCGCCGTTGTGGTTGATGGCAACGCTTGACTCCTGACTTCCGACACCAGCCGTGTAGGTGTTGCCATATGTCGACGATTTGATTGACGGCGTCTTGTAGAGATATGTGACGGGAGCGGAAATCGTGTCGATACCAATGCCGTCGTTGGCGAAGATGAGAGGAACAGCCGACGAAATGGAACTCGCCGTGAATGTGACGTTGTTCGGTTGGTCGGGGATAATCTTCAGCTTCCCTTCGCCAGTGACCGTAATTGCGGAAAGCGCAACCGCCTCGTCAATCGTAAGCTCGACATCGCCGAAAACGTTGATGACAACGTTGCCGGATGTCGGGGCCGTCGCGACATTCCAGTTCGCGCCCGTCCAGGTCGCCTGCGTTGTCTGTCCTGCAGTGCCGACCGTCATCTCCGGCGCGGTGCTCGTTCCGGCAGGCATGATCTGGATCGCCGAAATGCAGCCGCGCGCGTTGTCACTATTAGTGCCGCCAATTATGGAGAGCGGACCGGAAAGTCCGTTGATGCGCAGCGTGTTCGCGCCGTAGACCGCCTTGCCCGCCGCGGCGGAGGCGAGGCCCCAGGTCGCATTGGCATTGTCGGTTGTCACCGCAGCTCCTGCGGTGGCATCCCAGGTGTAGATCGTCCCGTTGACCGTCTTGGCCTTGAAGCTCTTGGTGGAATTGTCCGTCGAGCAGTAGATGATGACGTCGTATGTCTCGTAGGGAACTGCGGACAGCTTTATGCTGACATTGCCGCCGTCGTCAAGATAGCCCTGAATGAACGTGCCTGCGGTAAGGTCACCCGCCTCGGCATAGACGTTGTTCGCCTGCCACGTCAGCAGCGAAAGACCGTCCGCAAACATCGCCGTGGACGAGCCGGACGGCGAGTATGCGTCCTTGTACCAAGTTCCAATCTCAAGCGCAAGCGCAGTATCGGCTGCACCGTCAGTGTTGCCCTGCCCGTTGCGTCCGCCGCTTGCGTTGAAGTTGAAACCCACCACGCCGGGCGTAAGCCACGAACGGAGAAGCGCACCCTCGACGGCGAAGCTGACGGCAGAGAAATACGAGGCGTCGGGCTGAGTATTGGCGGAGAGGGTGATCGAGCCGGACGAGGCGACTTCCACAGGAACAGACGCGACGAAGGCAGTGTCAACGGCAATCTCGACGCCATCCGCCACAGAAAGGATGATTTTCGAGCCCGATGACGCAGCGATCTGGGTATTGAGGGCGGAAACCGTCGTATTGGCGTTGACCGCAATCGTATCGATGTCGGACGGGAACGCATATTCCAGAATCTCGCCTTCGCTCAAGGTCGAACCGAAGACCGCCATCTGGGAAATCGTCCAACCCGTGGCGGGCGAAAGATTCGTCAAGTTCTTCTCGTACTTCCCGCCGAGTGAAAAACCCTTGTAGTTCGTACTTGACGCCTTGAGCCCCGTGTGCCCGTAACGTTTCACAAGGGTACGCGCGCCCGTGCCGGCATCAGTCACGATTTCATAAACGAAAACGCCGCCGGAAGTCTGGATATTGATGACGATGTCCGTTCCCGCTGAAAAGGGAACGGCGACCTGCACGCCGCCGTCATTGTAAAATACGTTTTCCCAAATGCCGCGCACGGCCGCGTTGTTTGCCGCGAGACTGACGCCGACTTTGTTGTATGAGGCGTCGCCATTACCGCCGCCCAATATGTTCTGATGCAATGAAAGGAGGTACTGGTTGTTGGCGTTCGCAAGGTCCAGCCCCGAGCAGCGGATTATGAACGTACAGTTGTTGAGCGAACTGTCCGCCCCCGTGTAGACCACGCCGCCTGTCGCACCATTGGCAATTGTAATCACATTGTTCTCAATAGTATTGCCATTCTGCACCGTCAACGAGAAGTTACCCAAGTCAGTGTTGGCACCGTCCCACAATGCAATAGGCGTTGCGGCGCTTGATGCCATTGGCAACGCGGCGGCGAGCGCCAGAGTGGCGGCGAGAAATGCGGATGAGCGGACAAAACCGCGCTTTGAGGTTAGAATCGTTGATGCAGACATGAGTTTCCTCCCCATCTATGATATGCACAATCGCAAGTCGTGTGAATTGTATCAATTACGCCGAAAAATGTCAATTCGGCAAATTTAGACCGTGCTCATTCCTGTCGCTCGGTTAAACCCACCTAATCTCACGTCTTTCTGCGCATTATGACGGCAGAAAGGAGAGAAAGGACGAGCGGAGCAAGGACAAAGTCGGCCGCAAAAGTCCCAAGCGCGTCCTTGGACTCGACGCAATCGTCGGCGGCGAGCGCGGAAAGCGGCGAAAGCGCGCTCGGCGGCTTCGCGCACGCCCCGACGGCGCGGACCACCGAAAGCCCAAACCTGTCAATGGCGTCAGTCTCGAGACTGTCGGGATACTGCTCGGCCACGCTCGGGCCCATCTCGACGACGATAAGCGAGACAAAGGCAACGAAGAGCGCGACCGGCCGCGAAAGCCCCGAGCCAAGAAAGACGCCAAAGGCGGCTATGAGCGCGAGGATCGACGCCATGACGACATAAGAGCGAAAGAGATTCCACGCAAACGAGTCGGCCGGCACGAGCAGCTCTACATCCTGCCGCGGGCGAAGCATGACCGGCTTGTCGCCCTTGTTAGTAAACGAGAGGACGTCATGATCCCACCCAAGCTGGCAAAGGTGCAGCGGCACCGTCACCGCAGTCTGCGTGATGTTGCTGACGTTGCCAAAAAAGCCATTCGCCAGAATCGACCCGCGGACTTCGTCACGCATGCTGAAAGTGTTGGAGAACTTGAATCTCGCGGACGGCTCGACGAGCGGATTGCCGTGGCTCCAGTCGTAGAAGCCGGGGAACGTCCACGACGCGGTCTCGTTCGTCTGCACCGTCTGGTAGTGGTCCTTCGCGCGCTGCTCGAGTATCCTGAGGACAATCGACTTGTGCGCCTTCTTCACCATGGGAGAAGTGTCTGGGTCGGCCATGTATGCATCGTACATCTTGAGCGCCTCTTCCTTCGGCGATTCAAGGAGCGGGCGATACACGTGGCTGCACTGGCGAGACGAAAACTCCGACGACACGAGGAGCGTCGCACACGGCAAGGCGAGAACTGCGGCGGCGACCGTAGCAAGCGCGAGGAATTTGCCCCACGCGATCGAAAAAGCGGACACCGGGCGCACCTGAGTCAGCTGAAGGCGCTTCGACTCGCGTTCTGAAGCGATGAGGCCGGTAGCCGCGGCAAGCACCACGATGACAAGAAAGGTAAAGACGCCGCCAAGACCGTAGCGGACGAGCATCTCCCTCTTGCCCTCCTCGGTCGCGTCCGTGACGAGGACGAAATTAGCGGCGAACATCCACCCAAGCGACGCCACGACGAGCATCAGCGCAGTCCACGACCGGACGAGCGCGACGACCTCAAGCCAGAAAATCCGCCAGAGCGAAATCATCTCCGCTTCCCACCTTGGCGAGGAAGAACTCCTCGAGCGACTCGCCGAGTTCCGAGACCTTTCCTTCCGCGGCGGATTTGCCGCGGTTCAGGATCATCACACGGTCGCAGATATCCTCGGAGTCCGCGAGGAGATGCGACGTGGTGAGTACCGTCATGCCCTTCTTCGCAAGCGCCTTGACGAGAGTCTTGACCTCCTTCGTCGACACGGGGTCGAGGCCCGAAGTCGGCTCGTCGAGGACGAGAAGCTCGGGCTTCCCGATGAGCGCCGACGCGAGCGCGACGCGGCGCGCCATGCCCTTGGAAAAGCCGCCGACAGCGCGCGTGGCAACGTCGGAGAGCTTTACCATTTCAAGAAGCTGGTCCGTGCGCTCGCGCGCGACCTTGTGCGGCAGGTTGCAAAGCCCCGCGTAGTACATAAGCGTCTCGCGGGCCGTGAGGAATGGATGAAGATAGCTGAGTTCGGGGAGATACCCGAGTCGCGCGCGCGCGGCCTTCGCCTGCGGCGGAAGCCCGAAGAGGGAAATCTTTCCCGACGACGGCGCGAGAAGCCCGAGCATCATCTTTATAGTCGTGGACTTGCCTGAGCCGTTTGGGCCAAGCAGACCAAAGACCTCGCCGCGGCGGACCTCGAGGTCGAGACCCGACACGGCCTCGACCGTCGGCCTCAGCCAGAAGTCGCGGAAAGTCTTCGAGACCTTCTCAAGCTTTACGATTGGCTCTTCCATGTCCTACAGCGTTGTCGCGATGTCAGCGAACTCCGACCCGGGGAACGAGAGTGTTGCGAAATAGTCGGCAAGAGTCTCGGCGCGGCGGATCTCGCGCACAGAGCCGTCTTCCTCGAGAAGGAGCTCGGCAGAGCGGAGCTTGCCGTTGTACTGGAATCCCATCGCGTGACCGTGTGCGCCAGCGTCGCAGATCACCACGTAGTCGCCCGGCTCGAGAACAGGGAGCTCACGCTGGATTGCGAACTTGTCGTTGTTTTCGCACAAGGAACCCGTGACGTCGTAAACTTTGCGCTCGGCTGCGTTTTCCTTGCCGGGAACGACGATCTCGTGGTAGGCGCCGTAAAGCGCGGGGCGCATAAGATTAGACATGCACGCGTCGAGACCTGCATAGAGGCGGTAGGTATTCTTGATGTGGCGCACCTTGGCGACGAGATAGCCGTAGGGCCCGGTGATGCAGCGACCGCACTCCATGTAGAGACGGATCGGCTTCATGCCCTTTGCCTCGACGAGCTCGGCGTATGCGTCGCGGATTCCCTCACCCACGCGCTCCAGGCTCATCGCCTTCTGGTCTGGCTTGTAGGGGATACCAATGCCGCCGCCGATGTTCACGAACTCGAAGTCGATGCCGACCTTCTCGTGGATCTCCCATGCGAGCGTGAAAAGAAGCTTTGCGGTGTCGATGATGTACTCTGGGTCGAGCTCGTTCGAGGCAACCATCGTGTGGAGGCCGAAGCGCGTGACGCCCGCCGCCTTCATCTTCGCATAGCAGTCAAAGAGCTGCTCGCGCGTAAAGCCGTACTTCGCCTCCTCAGGCTTGCCGATGATGGCGTTGCCGCCCTTCAAGGGCCCAGGGTTGTAGCGGCAGCAAAAAATTCGATTAGACAAATCCATGGGTCGGGGTGCGGGGGTGCCCGAACCCCCGTCCGTTCCACCAGAGCCCCCGTCCGTTCCTTCCACCGCCTCCAGCAGGAACGGCCAATGCGTAATGTCGTCGAGGTTGATGATCGCGCCAAGTTCCCACGCCTTCTTGAACTCCTCGGCCGGCGTGTCGTTCGAGGTGAACATTATCGCCTCGCCTACGTTGCCCACCTTCTCGGCAAGAATAAGCTCGGCCATCGACGAGCAGTCACTCCCGAAGTCGAACTCCTTCAGCATCTTCATGAGGTGCGGGTTCGGCGCCGCCTTTACGGCGAAGTATTCGCGGAAGCCCTTGTTCCATGCAAACGCCTTCTTCAGGCGACGCGCGTTCTCGCGGATCGCCTTCGCGTCGTACACGTGGAACGGCGTCGGCCACTTCTTCGCCGTTTCCTCGATCCACGCCTTGTCAAATGGAAGCTTTCTCATTTTTATTCTCGCCTTACCTAGTCTGAATCTTGATCTTGGCGGCATGGCCGTTCAGGTCGACCGACTCGGCCTCGACCGCGCCAAACGCAAACTCCACCGTCAGGGTCTCGCCCTTGACGTATTCGACGTGCGTCTCAAGCGCTGCCTTTAGCTCGGCGTCGGTCTCCACGGTGACGTTGATGCGCTGCGTGACCTCGAAGTCCACTTCCTTGCGCATCGCCTGGACGTGGCTGACGAACTCGCGCGCCAAGCCCTCTGCGACAAGCTCGGGGCTAAGCGTCGTCTCGAGCGCGACGACCGTCGCGCCCTCGGATGCGACGACAAGACCGGCCTTCGGCGCACGGGTAATTATGACGTCGTCGAGGGCGATTTCAACGCCCTCGATCACCTTGGGCCAGGGTTCGGGGGCGCCCGAGCCCCCGTCCGTTCCAAGGCCAGCGATAGCCGCCGCTACCGCCTTCATCTTCGGGCCGCACTTCTTTCCAAGCGTCTTGAAGTTCGCCTTGTAGCTGACGTCGCAAAGCTCTGTCTCGTCGGAGACATATTCGACCTTCTTGACGTTGAGCTCGTCCGTGATGAGATCTTCAAGCCCCTTCACGTCGGCACCGGCGACGCGTATTGCGCTGAGCGGCTGGCGAACCTTGAGGTCGTTGTCCGCCCTGAGGCGGCGACCGAGCTCGACAACCGTCTGGACCGCGGCCATGCGCTTTTCGAGCGCGAGGTCGCGAGCCGCGGCGTTCGCCGTCGGAAACTCGCAGAGATGCACGGATTCAAGGTCGTTCGCGCCCTTGAGGTTGGTGTAGATTTCCTCCGCGATAAACGGAGTGAAAGGCGCGGCGACCTTCGAGAGCTGGACGAGCACATAGCGAAGCGTCCTGTACGCGCAAAGCTTGTCGCCGTCGTTCGTGGACTTCCAGAAGCGGCGACGCGAGCGGCGAATGTACCAGTTGGTCAAGTCTTCGACAAACTTGACGAACGGCCTCACCGAGCGCTGCAGATCGTAGGCGTCCATCGCCGCGGTAACGTCGGCGATAAGAGTCTCCATTGAAGAGACGATCCACTTGTCGAGGACGTTGTCCGACTCGGGATAGACGACTTCAGCGTCGTTGAACCCGTCGACATTCGCGTAGGTGACGAAGAAGCTGTACGCGTTCCACCACGGAATCAGCAGATCGCGCATGAGCTGCTTGACGCCGTTCTCGGAGAACTTCAGGTTCTCAGCGCGAACGACAGGCGAGTAGATCATGTAGAGTCGAATCGCGTCCGCCCCATAGGTGTCGAGCATCTTCGAGGGGTCTGGGTAGTTCTTGAGGCGCTTCGACATCTTCTTGCCGTCTTCCGCAAGAACAAGGCCGTTGACGATGACGTTCTTGTACGGCGACTTGTCGAAGAGACATGTGCCGAGAACCATGAGTGTGTAGAACCAGCCGCGCGTCTGGTCAAGACCTTCGGCGATGAAGTCGGCCGGGAAGAACCTTGAGACCTTGTCGTCCATGGGCAGGGGTGCGGGGGCGCCAGAGCCCCCGTCCGTTCCGCCCATGTAGTGCTGCTGCGCGTAAGGCATGGAGCCGGACTCGAACCAGCAGTCGAGCACTTCGGGCGTGCGGTGGTAGGTCTTGCCGTCCTTCTTGATGACGATCTTGTCGATGAAGTGCTTGTGAAGGTCGGTCACCTTCTCGCCCGAAAGTTCCTCGAGCTCCTTCGCGGAGCCGACGCAGATCATGTCGGAAGGATCGTCGTCGTTCACCCACACGGGGATGCAGCTGCCCCAGAATCGGTTGCGGGAGATGTTCCAGTCGCGCGCCTCCTGAAGCCAGTTGCCGAAGCGCTTCTCGCCGACATAGTCGGGCGTCCAGTGGACGGCCGCGTTGTTTTTCGCAAGACGCTCGTGGAGATCCTCGACGCGCACGTACCACGCGTCGATCGCGCGATAGATGAGCGGCGTGTCGGTGCGGTCGCAGAAAGGATAGGAGTGGACGATCGTCGCCTGGTGGACGAGCTTGCCCTCGGTCTTGAGGCGCTTGATGATGTCCTTGTCGCAGTCCTTGCAGAAGCGACCCTTGTACTCGGGAACCGCATCGGTGAACGCGCAGGCATCGTCGAGCGGATCGGCAAAGGCGTTCATGCCGGCTTCCTTGCAGACGCGGAAGTCGTCCTCGCCGTAGGCAGGGGCGATGTGGACGATGCCGACGCCGTCATCGGTCGTGACGTAGTCGTCGTTGAGAACGCGGAACGCACCCTCCGCGCGCTTGTCGGCGAAGTACGGGAAAAGCGGCTCGTACTCGGAACCCTTCAAGGCGTCGCCCTTCCCTTCCCAGACGAGCTCGTACTGCTCTTCCTTCTTGAAGATGAACGGGAGACGCGCCTTCGCCATGACGTAGATAGGCCGCGCGTCGTCAGTCACATCGCGCACCGCGACATAGTCGATCTTCGCGCCAGTGCAGATCGCGAGGTTCTCGGGAAGCGTCCACGGAGTTGTCGTCCAGATGAGGAAGTAGACGGTGCTCTCCCCACTCTTAACTCTCAACTCTTCACTCTTAACTGACGTGGCGCGAACGCGACACGTCACAGTCGGGTCCTGGACGTCCTTGTAGTTCGAGCCGGCCTCGAAGTTGGAGAGCGGCGTCGAAAGCTTCCAGGAATACGGCATGATGCGGTGCGACCTGTAGACGCGACCCTGGTTCCAGAGCTGCTTGAAGACCCACCACACCGACTCCATGAAGCCGAAGTCCATCGTCTTGTAGTCGTTGTCGAAGTCGACCCAGCGGCCCATGCGCGTTACGGTCTTGCGCCATTCGCCGACGTACTTGAGCACCATCGAGCGGCACTGCTCGTTGAACTTGTCGACGCCGAGCTTCTTGATTTCGGGCGCACCCGCGACGCCGAGCGCCTCCTGCGCGAGCGCCTCGATCGGAAGGCCATGGGTGTCCCAGCCGAAGCGTCGTTCGACGTACTTTCCGCGCATCGTCTGGTAGCGCGGCACAATGTCCTTGATCGTGCCCGCGAGCAAGTGCCCGTAGTGCGGCAGTCCCGTCGCAAAGGGAGGCCCGTCGTAGAACTTGTAGCGCTCCTTGCCTTCGTTCTTCTTCAGCGACTTCTTGAAAGTCCCGTCCTTCTCCCAGAACGCGAGAACCTCCTCCTCCATCTTCGGGAAGGCGACTTTATTCGATACCGGCTTGAACATCATTATGCTCCAATTCTACCTGAAATTGATTTAATATTATACCAAATTGCCCCGTGACGATTAGCGTATTTCGACGATGCGAAGTTCGACATGATGGCTGCCGTAGTCGGACTCCTCGACCGTGAAAAGGACGTCGCGCACGGCAGACGAACTGCGGCGCAGCTCTTCGACGACGTCGCCGCGCCCCCACCAGACGGAGCGCATGCCATTGACGGTAAGCGCGAGGTGACGCCCTTCCGCGCCAAGCGGACGTATGTCGCGCAGGACTGCGCTCTTCATGCCGAACACCGGCTCTGGATTCCCCTCGCCAAACGGCTCAAGCCGCGTGATCCACTCCGCAAGCTCGATGGTCAGGTCGTCTGGCGACACCCAGGCGTCGACTCCGTCGCCACGCTCCTCGTCGCACACCTCGGCCGAAAGGCCCGCGCACACTTCTGCAAACCGCTCGCGGAAAGCATCGACCATTCCGTCCTTAACGGAAAAACCGGCCGCCGCGGCATGGCCGCCAAAGCGGTTCAGGAATTCGCCCGACGCCGCGAGCGCGTCGCGGACGTTGATGCCGTCTGGCGCGCGCGCAGAGCCATGCCCGCCGACTACTACGCAGACGGGAACCTTCGGATCCATCCTCTCCATCACGCGCGCGGCTACGATTCCCGCGACTCCCTGATGTCCGTCGGGGAGATCAATCACCTGGGCGGCGGCAGAGGGCACGATCTTGGCGAGCGCGTTCTCAAGCATCTTCTGCTCGACGTTCTTGCGCTCGTCGTTCCGCCCGTTGACGATGCGCGCCGCCTCGTCCGCTTCGTCCTGGCTGTTCGCGAGGACGAGACGAAGCGCCTCGGCTCCGGAAGCGATGCGACCGGCCGCATTGATGCGTGGACCGAGCAAAAAGCCAAAGTCCTTCGACGTGTGGCGAACAACGCCGCGCCGCGCCGCCTTTGAGAACAGCGACCTTAGGCCAACTGGCGCGAACGAATCAAAGCGGTTCAGCGCCTCTGCGACAAGAATCCTGTTCTGGCCGAGAAGCGGCATTACGTCGGTGACGGTCGCTAGCCCCGCGAGGACGAGAAGCGGCCCGGCGAGCGACGGCCCCGAATAGAGGCCCGCACCTCTCGCCTTCGTCACGAGCTCGTTTGCAAGGAGAAACGCGACTCCAGCGCCGCAGAGGTTCTCGAAGATCTCGGGATGCGACACCTTGGGGTTCACGACTACGCAGTCGGGAAGCGTGTCGCCGGGAAGGTGGTGGTCGGTAACAACGACATCGACGCCCTTCTCCTTCAGGAACGCCACGTTCTCGACGGAGTTTATGCCGTTGTCGACCGTCACGACGAGCCCGACGCCGGGATTCTCCTTTAGCATCCGCGCGACCGAGGCCTCGGACATGCCGTAGCCCTCGCTAAGACGCTCGGGGAGAAACGCCGAGACATCGGCGCCGAACGCCGAAAGAGTCCTGACGAGAATCGCAGTCGCGCAAACGCCGTCGCAATCGTAGTCGCCGAATATGACGATCTTGCGTCTGGCGCGGACGGCGGCGAGCATCGCCTCGGCCGCCGCGTCGACGTTTGGCAGCTCGCAGGGCGGCGCGAGGTCTCGAAGCGAGGGACTAAGAAACTCGTCTACGCCATCGGCAGATATGCCGCGACTCTCGAGAAGCCTCGCTATTAGTTCGGGAACGCCTCCGCCCATTTCAACCGCCGAGCGCTACTTGACCTCGAAGCACCACTTGTGCGTGTCCTTGACAAGACCGTACTGTATGCCCTGGACGCGGTCGTAGAGCTTCTGCAAGGTCGGGTGGACGACGTTCGGGTCGCTGACCTTGATGACTTCCTTGCCGCGCGTGATCTCCCAGACGGGGGTAATCACGACGGCGGTGCCGAGAGCGGCGACGGCCTTGAGCTTCTTCACTTCTGTGTAGGGAACGGGGCGGACCTCGACCTTGATGCCGAGGTCCTTCGCGCACTGGCGAAGCGACATGTTCGTGACGGACGGCAGCACAGAGCAGGAATCGGGCGTGACGTACACGCCGTCCTTCGTGATGCCCGCGAAGTTGGACGTCGCGAACTCCTCGACGTACTTGTGCGTCTTAGCGTCGAGATAGAGCTCGACGGGCCAGCCCTCCTTCTTCGCCTTCTCGTGCGCGAAGATGCCCGCGGCGTAGTTGCCGCCAACCTTGACGTCGCCCATGCCGTGGGGAGCCGCGCGATCCCAGTCATCGAAGATCACCGCGCGGACGGGCTTGATTCCGCCCTTGTAGTACGCGCCGACCGGCATGACCATGATCATGAAAGTGTACTCCTTCGCGGGCGCGACGCCGATCTGCGGGCCAGTGCCGATGAGGAGCGGACGGAGGTACATCGAGCCGCCGGTGCCGAACGGAGGAACGTACTCGGCGTTCTTCTTGACGACGGCCTTGCAGCACTCGATGAAGGTGTCGACCGGAATGGGCGGCATGCAGGTGCGAACTGCCGTCCTGTACATGCGCTTCGCGTTCTCGTCGGGGCGGAAGATCGCAACCTTGCCGTCCTTCTGCCTGAACGCCTTGATGCCCTCGAAGCACTCCTGCCCGTAGTGAAGGCAGGCGGCGCCGATGTGCATGTTGATCCACGGCTCCTTTACGAACTTCGGCTTTGACCATTTGCCGTCCTTCCACGTCATGCGGAGGTGGCAGTTAACGTCGGAGAACCCGAATCCCAGGGTCTCCCACTTGATTCCCTTCTTGGGCGCTTTCATTTTTTACTTACTCCTTTGGAACAGCGGAGCGGCAAGCTCGAACAGTTCCTGATCTTTTTGAAGCTTTTCAAATATCCCCTTCCTATCGAGCTGATAGCCGGCAATGAAGCTCTGCTGCGCAGCCGTCTTGCGGCCCAAGCGGTGCTGGATCTTCGCAAGCTCGATCCACATCTCGGCGCTCGCGTTCGGCGCGGCCTTGAGGAACTTCTGCAGCACCTTCTCGGCTTCAACGTCGAGATGGGCGGCGAGGAATATCTGGGCGAGCACCTGGAGCTCCGTTGGATTCTCCGCGCTGTCGGCCATTGGACGGACGAGCTGCGCGGCCTCGCTGACGCGGCCGATCTGGAAGAGCGAGTTCGCGAGCGTCACGCGCTCGACCGGCGTGAGCGTTCCAGCGCGACGCTTCGGCTCGAGAGCTTCGATCTGCGCAAGCAGCGAACGCAGGGAGCCAACGTAGTTACGCAGGTTCGCAGTGCGCTTGTTGTTCGGGTCGAGATGGTCGGTGTAGTCCATCAGCTCCAAAATGGAATCCCAGCGGCGCGACGGCAGCAGTATCTCCTGCGCGTAGCGGAACGACGCCTCGGGCGAGGCGGGATAGAGAAGGCACGCCTCGCGGTAGGCCTGCGCCGCGTCTGCGTAGCGGCCCTGCTTCGAGTAGAGCCCGGCGATCGCCGCGCGGAGCTTCGAGAACGACTTCTGCCCCGCGAAGTCGCGGCGGAACATCGGGTCGGAAAGAAGCCGGCGAGTGTACCAGTCCCAGAAGTCGCGGTCCTTCGCGGTCGTCTTCGGGTCGTAGGGAGTCCTGTCGGCGTTGAGCTTCATTATGAGACCGTGCGGCGAGAGATAGGGATACATCCACGGAATGACGTACGACTCCTCGACGTAGAAGGCGTGGCGGAGACGATCGTGGTCCCACATCATCTTCGTCAGGATGCCGTTGATCTCCATGACGCCGAGCGCACCAGTGACCTGGACGCGGCCGTTCTCGATCTTGAGGTCGCCGTTGGCGGGCCTAACGCCGCGCTGCACTTCGTCGACGTAGACGTTGAACGCCTCGGCAGAGTCGTCGTTCGAGGGAATCCATATCTCGTCGCCATAAAGATCGCGCTCAACCGACATGTACGTTCCGTCAGCAAGGGCGTTCTGCGTGATGAGGTAGACATCGGGACGGAAGTTCGCAGAGTAGATCATGTACGTCGGGACGAAACGCCCCGGGTCGGTGCCGCCAAAGAAAATCGAGAACGGATCCATTGCCGGCGGCCAGTCGGGATCGGGGAGCGGCTCTTCGTCGGCGACGATCTGCTCCTTTATCGCCTTAGCGCCGTCAAGCTGGTACGCGCCGAACTGCCAGCCGAAGGTATGGCCGTTCTGCTCGCTGCCACCGAGCTTGAAGGCGATCTCGTTGACGCCGAGGCGGTAGTTGCCGCAGTAGTTGTCGACGAGCGGGTAGGCAAACGAGACGACGATCATCAACGCGGCCACTGCAAACGCGATAGTCTTTGCACGCGCGGCGAGCAGCACGTCCTTCTTCGTCACGAGCGAAAGCCCGAACGCCGCAGCGAAAACGAGGCCGTAGCCGATCCAGAGCGCGAGCATCGCGTGAGAGGAGATGAACTTCACCTTCTGGATGAAGCCGTCCTGCAAATCGCCCTTCACGTTCGCGAGGGCGATCAGGAGGAAGCTCATGAGAAGGAAGCACACGAGCGCCGGTATCATCCACTGCCAGAACGCCTTGCGGTTTTCCTTTTTCACGATCCAGTGTCCGGCCGCAAACGGGACGAGTGCGAACGGAATCAAAAGGTCGGTGAACTGGACGCGCACGTCCTCGAAGTAGTTGAGGATCACCTCGAACTTCGGAATCTGGAAGCCGATCGCCTCGTACTGGCCGCGCTGGATCGCGTGCTTGAAGCCCTCCCACGTGCGCGGGTAGCCCCAGTTCATCGGCGGGTTGCGAAGATCGGAGACTATCGGCATGTAGGCGTAGAAGCTTACCCCCAGCTGCGCGAAGAACGCCGCGCCCGCGACCGAGCGCCCGTTCGGGAGCGTCGCCCACACGAGCGCGAGAAGGACGAAGTTCCACGCGATCGGCCAGCAGAACCACCACGAACACGGGTGCGTGAGGCCGTTCATCGCGCCACTCTTCAGCAGCACGAACGCCGCGATGTGAAGCCCCGCGACAGGAATCGCGAACGCAAGCCCCTTCTTCGTGAACGCGCAGAGGACGAACAGCGCGACAAGGGGAACGCAGAACATGGCAACCGACTTGCCCCACGGATAGACCTTCCCGCGATAGCCGAGATCGCCCGCCGCGGGAACGTTCGCCGCGATTGCAATGGCGACGAGCGCGCAGACTGCGGCACCCACGAGATATGGAAGCGACTTGCCCTCCCAGATGCGACGCTCGTCATCCTCGGCAACAACAGCTGCAACGGCCAGAACGACGCTCGCCGCGATGAACGAGGCGACAAGCGCGTATGTGCGAGGCGATATGAGCGGCGCGATCGCAGCCGAAACGCCATCCCACTTCGCAGGGCCCGCGAAGATAGTCGCGGCGAGAAACACGAGCGCAGCGCCAAAACCGCCAAACGCGAGAACTGCAAGACGCGCCTTCTCGCCTTCGCCGCGCTTCTTGAGGACCGCAGCTGCGACAACTGCCGCGACGAGGAACACGATGCCGACGACGATGACGGTAGACGACGGACAGCCGGCAGTCTGCAGGACGGGCATGTGCTTGTTGATGACGTCGGACTGCATGTACTGGTCAGCCCGCTGGAGGCAGCCGATCTGCATTATCTGGTAAGTGAGCGCGACAGGCATCAAGTAGATGAAGACGTCGCGGAACATGCCGATGTTCTTCATCGCGATGACGAGCGCGAGCGGCACGATGGCGAAGAGAAGAACCTGGTAGTTGGTGAGGCCAAGCCCGAACACGAACGCCGTGAACCAGAGAATGAAGTCGGAGGGCTTCCTCATCCAGCGATAGCTCAGCAGGAACACCCACATCAGGAAGAACGCGTTGAGCGAATAAATCTCGACGATTGTCGACTGCGACCACTCGACAGGCGAGAGCGCGAACGTAAGCGCACCCGCAACGCCGCCGCCGAAGGCCAGAACGGAAGAAACCTCAACACCTTCCTTTTCACACCCGATGAAATCCCGCCCCGAGCGGCAGATCAGCATCGCCGTGAAGCCCGCGGCAAATGCACCGGCCGTAGCGGAGAAAAGCGAGATGCACCACGCAGGCGTCGGGTGGCCCATGTAGGTGACCCAGGAAAACGCCTTGCAGAAAAGCCAGCTGCAGAAAGTCCAGAACGGATACCCCGGGGGATGCGGGACGCCAAGATGGGCGCCGGCCGTAGCGAGCTCGCCCGAGTCCTCAAGCCCTACCGACGGGCCAAGCGTAAAGAAATATACCGCAAACGTGACGAGCGTCGCCGTCCAGAAGGCCGCCCAGTCGATCTTGTCGAAAAATCTGTCTTTCATCTTACTACTCGCAAGTTTAAGAGCATATTATATCAAAAAAGACGGGCTACGAACGGCAAAAACCACACGTCATACGTCGATTTTGATTATCTTGCGAATGATAAGCCAGCCGACGGTGATGAGGGCGATCACCGCGACTATCGAGCCCACCCCCATCAAGCTGCACAAAAACGGCAGCATCAGCTTGGGCTTCATGATCGTCATCACGACACCGAGGAAAAGAGGCATGACCGAGACGATGATTCCCTGCATGCGGCCCTGCGCCGTCATCGTCTTCACCTTGCGCTCGATACGCATGCGGCCGCGAATAGTCTCGGATATCTTGTCGAAGATCTCGGTCACGTTGCCGCCGGTCTTGCGACTGATCAGGATTGCCGTCGTTACGAGCGTCAGGTCGTCGGAACCTACGCGGCCAGACATCGACTCAAGCGCGTCCTCAAAGCTCATGCCAATCCTGAGCTGCTGCTGGAGAATCGCAAACTCCTCGCACATCGGCTTTTCGCCCTGGGCGACGACCGAGTCAAACGCCTGGGAGATGGAAAAACCGGCGCGAAGCGCGTTCGACATCGTGGCGAGCGCCTCGGGGAGCTGCTCGTTGAACTTGTCGCGACGACGCTGGTCGAGCCACCTCGCAAGGGGGCTTTCGCCGTTCTGCCACCCCGACTTGATCTTTACGCCAGCGCAGAAATACCACGCGATTCCCGCGAAGCAGACACCGAAGAGGACGACTGATATCCAAAGTATCATTTCGTCCGCCCCACGTTAAAGTCTGTCGTGCAGTCGGGGTCGAACATCCTCGGGTCGCACTTTATGCCGCGCCCCGCAAGTTGGTCGAACCACGTTGGCATTGCGCCCGTCGGCTTGAACTCGCCTATGATCTTGCCGTCCGGCCCAATGCCCTTCTGGTGGAAGGCGAAGATGTCCTGCATCACTATCTGATTGCCCTCGAGACCCGTCACCTCGGTGATCGCCGTGACCTTGCGCGAGCCATCAGAAAGACGCGATTCGTGGATGATGACATCGACTGCGGAGGCGATCTGCTCGCGGATCGCGCGCGAGGGAAGCTCCATTCCGCTCATGAGCACCATCGTCTCGAGACGCGATATGACGTCGCGCGGCGAGTTCGCGTGAACGGTCGTGAGAGAGCCGTCGTGGCCGGTGTTCATCGCTTGGAGCATGTCAAGAGCTTCGCCGCCACGGCATTCGCCTACGATGATGCGGTCCGGGCGCATTCGGAGGCAGTTCTTCACGAGATCGCGGATCGGCACAGCGCCCTTCCCCTCGATGTTCGGCGGCCTCGCCTCGAGGCGGACGACATGCGGCTGCTGGAGACGCAGTTCCGCCGCGTCCTCGACGGTCACGATTCGCTCGCTGTGGGGAATGTAGCCGGAAAGCAAGTTGAGGAGCGTCGTCTTGCCGGAACCCGTTCCGCCCGCGACGATGACGTTCTTCCTGAGCCAAACGCAAAGCTTCATGAACTCCGCCGCGTTGTGCGTCCACGTGCCGAAGCGGATAAAGTCGTCCGGCGTAAGCGCCTTCTTCGAAAACTTTCGTATCGTGATCGTCGGGCCCGAAAGAGCGAGAGGCGCGATGATCGCGTTGACACGGCTTCCGTCGGCGAGACGCGCGTCTACATACGGCTGGGACTCGTCGCAGCGACGGCCGAGAGGAGCGATGATGCGCTCGATCACAGAGAGGACGCTCGCATCGTCGGTGAACTGGCAGTCGGAAAGCTGAAGACGCCCGCCGCGCTCGATGTAGACCTTGTCAGGCCCGTTCACCATGATTTCGCTCACGGTGTCGTCGGCCAAGAGCTCCTCGAGCGGACCAAGGCGCATCGCCTCGTTGAAGACGTCGTCCTCAAGACGAACGGGGTCGATGCCATCGGGAAGCCTACCGTTGGCAACGACTTCGTCGATGATCTGGCGTATCTTCTCGCGCGCAGTGTCCTCAAGCCCCTCGCGGTCGACGCCCTGCATCGTAAGCCGCTTCATGTCCATGCGCTTCAGGAGCTCCTTTTGTATCTGCTCCTGGACGCTCCTGCGAAGCTCGCGCCTCGGGTCTGGCGGCGGCGGAGCGTCTTCTTCTTCGTCGGCAACGGGAGCCTCTGCGGCGACCGGCTCCTCGACCGGCCCCTCGCGCACGACGTCCTCGGCTGCATTGGCCGCCCAGTCGTTCTCGTCGCAGACGCGGAGCATCGACTCGCCAATCTGTACGACCATGCCGCCGTCAAGCGCAACAGGCCCGTCGATCGGCTCGCCGTTGACATACGTCCCGTTGGCGCTGTGAAGGTCCTCCACAACCGCCTTGTTCGCCCTCACGGTCAGGATCGCATGGCGCTCGGAAACATCGGGGAAGTCGAAGCAGATCGGGCACGATGGATTGCGCCCGATCATATACGTTCCGTCGGTGAGCGTTCGGGATTCGCGATTCCCGCCAATGAGAGTGGTGAGGATCATCTGCTACCGCCCTCCGATCTTCTGCTGGCGCTTGAGGTTAAGCTCCTCCATCTCCTGGCGAATCTTGAGATAGTCGATCTGCGGAAGCTCTTTTTCGGAAGAAGTGTCGTTGCGGTTGCGGAGCGTCAGTATGAGACGCCCCTTTATCTGCTCGGCGAACGCCAGCATCTCGGCCTCGCGCGGAGTCACCTCAAGCGTCACGGTGGAGTAGTTGGAACCGCCGACCATTCCAAGTTCGCGCGACTGGGTCTTAGAAGTGTCCTTGCCGGTCGCGAGAACGAGCACGTTCTGGAGAATCGTGCACGTCACAGGATCTCCGCGCTTGATCTTACCCTCGTCGTCGGGGAAGTTGAAAGTGCCTATGACGTCGACGTGGTCGTTCGGCTTGATCATGCCGCTGACAGACGCAGCGCCATTGACATTGATCGACATCGCGCGCATCTGGCGCTTCACGTCGGCGGAAAGCCCCTTCGCATGGGGATCACCGCCCTCGATGTCGCTCCAGAAAAGGACGTCCTTCGCCTTGTGCCCAACGATGGTCTTGCGCCCGATGACGTCGGCAAGGTTGTCTTCGGTAAGCGCCTGTCCGCGCATGCCCATCGCGGGAACCGTGAGCAGCCCGAAGTCGGCTTTCGCGAGCACGGAACCAGACGGCATGTCGCGCTTGAACGCAAGGACGTCTATGGTGCCGTATTTCTTGATGAGCTTCGCCTTCTCCGCCTTGATCTCGTTTTCCTTGACCGTGAGATACGTGCGGGTCAGGATCGCGGCTATTAGGCCGGCCACGAGCGAAACTATGAGGACGATTTGCCGTTTCATCAGAAGAGCCCTTTCACCTTTCCTGTTTCAACGTCGACGTCGATGCGGCGGTAAGCCGGCGACGCAGAAGTTCCCGGCATGAGCTTTATCTCGCCCGCGACGGGAACGACGAGACCCGCACCCCTGTAGATCAAGACGTCCTTGACCGGCATGCGCCAGCCCTTCGGACGCCCGAGGAGCTTCGGGTCGTGCGAGAGCGAGTATTGCGTCTTTGCGATACATATGGGAAGACGCGCCGTCTCGGGATCTGCCTGAAAAGCCGCGAGCTTTTCGAGCGCCAGCGGCTCGAAGTCGACGCCGTCACCTCCGTAGACTTCCTTGACCTGCTTTTCGATGCGGTCCTTGAGGGGCTCTTCGAGGTCGCAGAGATAGGCGAAATTGTTAGGTCTCTCGCACGCGGCGATGACGGCCTCGGCGAGCTCGATCGCACCCTCCCCGCCCTTGAGCCAGTGGTCGCTCACGGCAAACGTCGCGCCCGCCTTCTCGGCGACCACCTTGACGAGGTCGCGCTCTCGCTGTGTATCGGTGTAGAACGCATTGAGGCAGACGACCGGCTGGATGCCCGCGCGGCGGATGATGTCGATGTGCGCAAGGAGGTTCTCGCAGCCCTTCTCAAGAAGCTCGAGGTTCTCGGTCGTGTACACGGGGTCGAGAGGAAGGCCCGCCTTGACGGCAGGTGCACCGCCGTGGGCCTTGAGCGCGCGGACGGTCGCAACGAGCACGACGGCGTCGGGCTTGAGCCCCGAACAGCGGCACTTTATGTTCCAGAACTTCTCGAATCCCATGTCGCTTGCGAAGCCAGACTCAGTGACGACGTAGTCGCCAAGCGCGCAGGCGAGGCGATCGGCGACGACCGAATTCTGCCCGATTGCGATGTTGGCGAAAGGCCCTGCGTGGACGAACATCGGTTGACCCTCGACCGACTGCATCAGCGTCGGCTGGATCGCGTTCACGAGAAGCGCGCACATCGCGCCGTCGACCTCAAGATCCTTCGTCGTGACTGGCGCGCCGCTCTTCGAATAGGCGACGATGATCTTCGAAAGACGCTTCCTGAGGTCTGCAAGGTCGGCGCTCATCGCGAGGATCGCCATGACTTCAGACGCGACCGTGATGTAGAAGCCGCTCGAGCAGTTGAAGCCGTCGAGCTTCCCGCCGCGGCCGATCTCAATGTTCCTGAGTCCCTGCGCGCAGAAGTCCATCGCCCAGCGGAACTGGATGCGCTCGGGATCGATGTCGAGGCGCTTTAGCCCGCGCTCCGCGAGCCACGCGTCGTCGTGGTTGCGCTCGTGCTGCATTCTGGAGTTGAGCGCGACCATCGCGAGGTTGTTGGCGTTCGTGATTGCGTCGATGTCGCCAGTAAGCCCAAGCGAAAGCGAAGTGAGCGGCACGACCTGCGCAAGACCACCTCCCGCCGCGCTGCCCTTGATGTTGAAAGTCGGCCCGCCAGACGGCTGGCGAATGCAGCCGATGACCTTCTTCCCAAGCTTGCCGAGACCCTCGACGAGGCCGAGCGTCGTCGTAGTCTTGCCCTCTCCGAGCGCGGTCGGGGTGATTGCCGTGACGTCGATGTACTTGCCCTGGCGCCCCGCGCCGACGCGCTTCAGCACCTTTGTGACGTCGACCTTGGCGAGGACTTTTCCATAGGGCGTCCATTCGCCGTCTTTAAGCCCCAGTTCCTGCGCGAGCAAGGTCGCTGGTTTAAGATTCTCCTCGGCAGCTTCTGCAATCTGCCAGTCCTTCATCTTCGTAGGGTCAAGTCTCATGCCGAAGATTATACCAAAAAATCGCGCAATGCGCAGGGCAACGCGCGTACGCGTTTGGCTTGTTGGAGTTTAACCATTTTTTAGTTTCTACCGATCAATCCCTCGCCAAAGCCCCTGTTACTCCAGTAAGTTCATCTGCTACAATAGCTGTCACGCAACGCGCAATGTCTCTGCAACGATATCCCAATGCGAAATACGCAAAGCAACTTCCGGCCAAAATAATCGCAACAGACAAACAGAACTTAACACCATAACGATTCTTTAAGAATTCACTTGCTGATTTTAACGAAAAAAACAACAGTGTAGCCATGCTCAACATGCTAAATACAGCAATGCTAGCAATCTTCCACCCATTAGGAAACGAATAACCGTTGGGACCAAATCTGACGATTTCATATGACGACAAAAAAGAAACCACAAAATACGCCAAAGGCACTATCATCGTATTAGATTTCATAACAAATCACTAGATTTAATAGAACAACCCAACAATCCATTCGATAAACCAGAAGTGTATTTCGTCATCCATCTCATCTGCATCTCGCATAACACCATTCATATCAACTGGTGCCGGAGCCAACAGGGTCAGACCTGATTGCCACAGTAAATTGCCACAGTAGTTTTTCCTTGTCATAGCGGCCTTTCCGATTCGCCGCTTGCAATCCTTCAAACTCAAACGCGCGGTGGGCGACGCGACTGATCAGGTGATAGCACCGATTTGGAAGCTTTATCCTGCAACGTCTCATGCCGAACAGTATATCATAAACTCCCGCTAGTGTGGTAATTTACTGTGGCAACCATGACCCTGTAGGCACGGCAAGCACAATGCAAATTATACCGTAATCGTTTCAATGGCCGTCTTCACCTTCATGAAAGGTGCCGTCGGCGTGGAAGTGCCCGGCACTCTTGCTTCCGCCTGCAGACGGCAACGCCAACTTCAATTCATACGCGCCTTCGCTCACGACCTCGCAACTACCTGACGGCAGCCCCTCTACCGCCGTCCAGCCGCCGCCGCTTACGCCCGGCGTCACGGGAACGGCGACAAAACGCCCTGCGTCATGCGCATCCCTGATAAACACCGTAGGCTGGAGGCCGATCGTGACGATGCTCCGCGACGGAACCGCAATATGCGGCCTTTCAGTCTCGTCCGTCACGCATTCGGCCTGGGAACGCACCCCGGCAAGCGCATGCACGTCCTCGCCGAAAAGCACATAAACCGGCACTATTCCCGTATCGTCCCCGACGCCGATGCGGACATGGCCATGATGACCATTCACTTTTGCGGGCATTCCATTCCTCAACCTGAGAGCGTCGGAAGCGGCGACCAGCGCCTTGAAGCGCAGATCGTGCGTCCGTACGGTCTGAACCGCCGCCGCCCCCGTCTCCAGCCACGCGCCGTCCTGCGCGACCAGCGACTCCACCATCCCGTCGTCGTCGGCGCGCACCGTGATGACACCGTCCTTCTCCTCGGCACCGGCAAGCATCGCCGCGCGCTGCGCACGCTTTACCGCAAGTTCATTCTCAAGCGCGGCATTCGGCGTCTTGATGTCGCGATAGACGTTGACGCGCTTTTCGAGCGCCTCGATATCATGCGAACGGGCAACGAGTTCGGGAGACGACACCTTGAAAAGAACATCCCCCTTCTTCACCTCCGCCAGAGGCCCGACGAGAAGCGTCAGCCGTCCGGCGACAGGCGTGGCGACGACCTTGCGCGCATCGGGGCTGAGTTCGTAGCGTCCGGCAAACACGACCGTCGAGGCAACCCGGCGCTTCTCGGCATGGACGGTCTTCAAACCCATCACTTCCTGCACCGCCTTGGCGATGGAAACGGCTTTAAGCGCGCTCTCTGTCCTGTTATGGCTTTCCGCCTTGCCGCCGGCCGCGCATTTGCCGTGTTCATCATGTCCATGTTCATGATCGTGTTTGTGTTTATGCGCATGGCCGTGGTTGCAGTTTTCGCCGTGTTCGTGCTTTTGCTTTTGTTCATGTCCATGGTCATGACTGCAGTTGGCGCCATGTTCGTGGGCATATCCGAGAACGGCAGAGAGTACGGCGGCTGCTACGGCAAGACTCATCTTCAATTTCATGACTATATCTCCTTATTCTTTATTTGCAATCGGTTTTCAATCTGTCGATCTCGGCGACTGCCAGCGCGACATCGCGCCGCCAATCAACATCGGCAAGCTCAAACTCCATTATTTCATCCCGGACGGCAAGATACTCGAGCGGCGTGAGCTCGCCGGCGTCCGCAAGCCTGTCGGTATGTTCGCGTTCACTGGACGGTACCGGCGGATGCTCTAAAAGCTGTGAGAGGTTCGCCCGCGCTTCGGCGGCATCGCATACCAGAGTGCGCCACGCGTCTATCGCCGCCAGCCGCGCTTCGTCCCGCGCCGCTTCCGCTTCGGCAATACCCTTGCGGTTACGGTTCCAGAGCGGAATCGAGATGCCCGCAACGAGACCGAACCTGTCCAGACCCTCTTCGTTGACATAGGCGGGGCCGAGCTTCAGATCCGGGTACTGGCGGCGGATCTCGGCATGGAGCGCGTGTTCGGTGCCGCCGAGCCGCACGAGCGCCGCGACAACCTTCGGGTGATTGACGAGTTCAAGCGGGTCGTCGTTCCGGGAAGGTTTCACGGCATCCTTCACATCCGCGAGCGACAGTTCGATTCTGCACCCTGGGCGAAGCCCCAGGAGACGCAGGAAGGCGATCTCCGCCGCGGTCGTCTCCTTCGCGTTCTCCATGATCTCATGGCGAAGTGTGTGCATTCTGCGGCGCAATCCCGCAAGATCGGTAGCGCTCACCTCCCCGGCGTCATGCAGACGCTCGACGTTTCTGCGCGCTCTCTCCGAGCGCTCGTCCCTGCTCCAGTCGACCAGCATCCTGCCGCGTCTTCTGAGCGCATAGAGCCGAATGGCGGACTTCCGGGCCTCGGCGGCGACATCCGATTCCGCCGCGCGAATATCCGCTGCGTCCGCCTCGGCGTAGGCCTCGGCCGCCTTTTCGTCAAGGGCGAGCGCCCCCGAAAGGGGAATGGTGAACGCTATCGAACCGCCGCCAAGAAACGGATTGTCGCTCGGATTGACGATGCGCATCAGGTCGAAGTCCAGTTCAGGATCCTCCCACCAGCCGGTCGCTTTAGCGACCTTGTCGGAACCGCCCGCCTTGAGCCGCATAGCGTTCAGTTCGCGGTTGCCGACAAGCGCGAGTTCCGCCGCATCCTCGAGCGAGGATATGCGGATCACATTCGTTACGCCCGAGCGCGCTTCCGCTTTCCAGTCTATCGGGCTTGCCTCATACGAACGGCATCCCGCCGCCGCTGCGGTGGTGAACGCCGTAAGGCAAAACATTTTTACATAGATCGCATTGATGTTTTTCATCAGTGTCTCTCCTCTCCAAGTCCAACGATCCGTGCCGCCGCCGGGAGCACGATGAGGTTAAGCGCCGTCGCTCCGAGCAGTCCGCCGAACTGCACAATGGCGAGCGGAGCCAACAGTTCGCCGCCGGGCTTATTGCCCGCGATCATGATCGGAATGAGACCGATCACCGTCGTCAACGATGTCATGACGATGGGCGCCATGCGCTCCAACGAGCCGTCGCGTATCGCATCGGCGAGAGCAGCGCCCTCCGACATCCGGTCGCGATAGCAGTTGATGAGCAAAATTCCATTACGGAGCACGAACCCGATTACCGTCACGAAGCCGACCAGCGATGAGACCGAAAGAACGGACCCGGCAAGCGCCACCGCCGCCACCGATCCCACAAGCCCGAGCGGAACGTTGAGCATCGCAAGCGCAGCGGCACGGCCGGAGCCGAGCGCGAAGACAAGAACGAAGAATATCGCCGCCACCAGTCCGGCACCAAGCAGCCCGAGCCTCCGCCCCGCGCTCTCGCGGGCCTGGTAGCTGCCGCCGAAGGAAACCGTGCATCCGGCTTCGGCCGCGATCGGCGTGAGCTGAGCGCGAAGTTCCTCCACGAGATTTCCGACACTTGCGCCGGGAGCGGGATTGCACGAGATCAAGGCCTTGCGGCGGCCGCCTTCGCGCAGCATGAGGTTCGGCGCCTCTTCGGAGACTATATGCGCCACGTCGTCGAGGCGCACGCGTTTTCCGGCGCGACCGGAGATGACGAGCGATTTGACGGTATTCAGATCATGGAAATCCTCATCGCCCGCAAGGCGCACCGTGACCGACCGCTTGCGCAAGCCGTCGCGCACTTCGCCGACCTCGGCTCCGTTGAACGCCGCCGCCACCTGTTCGCCGGCTTCACGCGCCGTTATGCCAGCCTCGACAAGCGAGGGCATATCGTAATCGATGCGGAACGTGCGCACTGTGATTTCGCGGTTGGCGCGGACATCGGAAACTCCCGGGTGGTCCTCGAGCACCGTTTTCATCTTCTCCGCCGTATCGCGCAGGACATCCACGTTCTCGCCGAACACGTTCACCGCAAGTTCAGCCTCGGTTCCGGACAGGACCGCGCTGATGCGGTGGGCAATCGGATACCCCACGATTAACGCGCATCCGGGGATATTGCCGAGGCGTTCGCGGATACGGTCACGCACGGCATCCGTGTCGCCGCTTAAATCGACGCGGACGACGAACTCGGAGCTGGACACCGGCTCGGCATGCTGGTCGCGCTCGGCGCGCCCCGTTCGGCGCGTCACGGACTTGACGCCGGGAATCGACGCCATCGCGGGGACGCAGGCTTCGCAGATGCGCTCGGTTTCGGCGAGCGATGCGCCGGGCGGAAGCGACACCATCACATTGAACGAATCTTCGCGGAATGGCGGAAGGAAGCTTGAACCGAATCCCGAGGCGACATAAACCGCACATCCGGCAGCGGCGAACGCGAAGAGAACCACGCATTTAGGGAAGCGGAGCGCGAACGCGAGAAACGGACGGTATATCGCCCGCATCATGCGGATGCCGAGAGATACGCCGGCGTCTTTAATCTTCGCCTTGGGCTTAGGGGCTGCAGAGCCGCAGCCAAGACGCAGCAGCCTGGAGAGCGCCGGAACGACGGTCCATGCGCAAATGAGCGACATGGCAAACACGCAGATGTAGGCGAGGGCCAGCGGACGGAAGAAGCGTCCCTCAAGTCCCGAGAGCATCAAAAGCGGAATGAACACCAGTATGACGATAATCGTCGAGAAGAGAACGCCCGGGGCGACGCTTGCCGCCGCATCCGCAATCACCTCGCTCGGGTGACGCCTTTCCGCCGGCGGCAAGGCGGAATTTTCTCCGAGCTTGCGCCGTATCACCTCGGTGAAGATGATCGCCGCGTCCACGATGTCTCCGGCGGCGACCGCGAATCCCCCGAGCGTCATCACGTTCACGCCGAGATCGAACATCGGGAAGAACGCCAGCCCAAGAAGGATGGATGCCGGCATCGTGCAGAGTACCACTAGAATCGTCCGGAGCTCAAGCAATGTCAAGAGAAGTACCGCGATGACGATAATCACCGCGTCGCGCACGACTTCTCCTCCGCCTTTGATCGAGGCGTTGATGAAGTCCGCCTGGCGGTAGGCGTCGCAATGGACCTCGATTCCCTGAGCTTTGACGGCCTCGGAAAATTCGGCGAGCACACGGCTGAGTTTTTTGGTGAGAGCGGGCGTATTGCCGCCCGGAGCTTTCTGCACCGACAGGACGACGGCTTCGTGCCCGTTGAACGATGCGCTGCCGCGGCGCGGCGCACCGGCGACCGACACGTCCGCGATGTCGCCGAGTCTGAGCGAGCCTCCGTTTTCAAGCGGAACTGGGGATTCTCTCAGGGCCGACAAGGTGTCGGCGCGCGCAATCTGCCTCAAGGGCACCTCTTCGCCGCCGACGTTCGCCAGATAGCCGGCGCTGAGGAACGTTCGCGTATCGCGGGCCGCTTCCATTACGTCAAAGAGCGAAAGCCCCGTTTCCGCGATTCGACGCGGATCGGCGGCAACGCGGTATTCGGGAAGCCGCCCGCCGATTACCGCCACCTCGCCGATGCCGGGGATCGCAAGAAGACGGGTCCTTAAGTCATATTCGGCAAGTTCGCGGATCTCAAGCGAAGAGGCGCCGCCTTTCTTGCCGGTAAGCGCCACGAGCATTATCTCGCCTGTGACCGAAACTATCGGCGCTATTTCCGCATGGGCCTCTTCGGGGAGCGATTCCTTCACGCGGGCAAGACGCTCGAACACGTCGAACCTGGCGCGGTAGAGATCGACATCCCAGTCGAAATCGACCCATACGAAAGAAAGACCGCCGCTGGAGCTGGAGCGTATGGTCGACACTCCCGGAATTCCGTTCATCACCGATTCGATCGGAATCGTAACGAGCTGTTCAACTTCCTCTGCCGTAAGTCCGCCCGCTTCGGTCTGGATTGTGACACGCGGAACCGAAATGTCGGGAAATACGTCCACGGCAAGATTCTGCCATGCTCTGAATCCCACCGACGCTGCAATCAGCAATGCGGCTATTATCGTTTTGGGGTTGTCTGCTATAAACTTTAATATTCTTTTCATGATTCCTCAAGACACGGTTTCGAATGTGAGGCGCAGTAATTGCTTCAGGCGAAAATATCGCAAGCCGGACGTCCTAGCACGGCACATCGTTTCCGATGCGTCGAATGCCACGGCAGGGCGCGTTGTCATCAACGCGCCGGAAGCTAATTCAAGAAAGCGGATGCATCCGCGAGTAATATGAAATGTATCTGCCGCCGCCGCTGTCGGGCGGGGCTGTGGATGACGGCCTTAACCGGGGCATAACCGGAAACTCCACTGCCGCATGCGACGGTGCGTAGAAGAATGCCGGCGAAACTGCCGGAAGCGATAAGCCTGTCTGCGGGACGAGAAGGTCGTCGACATCAACGGTGAGATGGAGACATTTATCCTCGGAATGATCTTCGCAGTCATGGCAATGCTCTCCGCAATCATCAGGATCGGGATCGCAAAGACATATTTCAATCGCGCTTCTTAGGCAGAGGGCGACAGAAAACGCGGCGGCAAGATTTGTTGCCGCAATGCACATTTTCTTTATCGTCTTGACAATCTTCACCGAGCAGAGTTTACCAAATTGCTTTTTCAGAAGTCAATGAGTGGAATCCAAAAAATAAAACAGAAAAGCGGCAATCGCCGCTCCCGGGCCATCGGTCACGCACCCGCTTGCGCGTCCTTCGGATCGCCTTCGGCGAGGTTCCCTCCGAAAGGCTTTCGCCTTTCTGCGGTGCATCTTTGCACGGCTTGCTCGGCCCTTCGGGCTATCCCCTCGCTTCGCTCGGCCCTCACTGCGTTCGGCGGGTATGTCCTAATCGTATGTCGATTTCTTTACGATATAGCTCCTTCCGCTATTAGTTCTGCCGAGCTTTGCTTGGCGTACCTGTGGTAATTTACTGTGGCAATCAGGTCTGACCCTGTAGGCACACATAACGCCGACGATTAGCGGCGGCGATAATCTGCCGAATCCGCAACTATCGAAGATGCAACATGGTGATAAGGATTAGGACGCCGAGGAGTGCAAAGACGACGCCCAGCGCGATCTTCGCGGGGATGACGTTGCGGGACGACCACTTCGCCATCTGGAAGGCATCCGTCGTCTTCGAGGCGAGGACGAACACGACGACGAGAGGCGCGATGAACGCGAGGTTGTAGAGGGCGAGCAGCGCAAAGGAGCGCCAAGCGCCCGGCTCGCGGGATATGAGCGCGAGGACGGGAACATAGACCTGACCCGTGCAGAGCGCGTCGAGTAGCGTCACGAGGAACGCGCAGCCAAAGCCCGCGAGGGCGACAGCCGGACCGCTCCAGCTCTCCATCGCAATCTTGCGGATGAGCACCTTCACCCCTTCCGGCAGCTTCAGAGTCACGACGGAGAAGACGGGTATTTTGCGGAAGCGCAGCGCATCGCGGAAGCTCAGGAACGACAGCACAAAGAGCGCGAACGCAAGAAGTACCATCACGACATCGTGGACGACGCGGAGCCCCTCAAGAGCCTTCAGGGCCTGCATGAGTCCGAGGCCCATCAGCATGTAGGTGACGAACGTGCCGGCGCAGAACGCGAGTCCTCCGACGATGCGCGCGCGGCGCTTGCGACCTCCGATGGCGAGAATTCCCGCAAGCGAGATCATGATCGCGAACGAGCACGGATTGAATCCGTCGACGATGCCGGCGAGGATGACGGTCGGAAGCGTCCATCGCGACGCGGCGGCGGCGGTCTTCGACTCGACGGCGGTGCCGGTAACGGGAATGTTGATTACCGGACTTTCAGGGTCGTCGCAGAGAATCTGGACATGCTTCGAGAACTCGCCCGGAAGCATGGCCTTAAGCGAGACCGAGAGCGTCGCGGCAGACGACGGCTCGATACGCATTGAGGAAAGCGATGCTTCAGCACCGCAGCAGCCCTTCACCTGCGAGACGGCGACGGGCGCGGACGAGACGTTGCGCAGTTCGACCGATTTCGATGCGCCTTCCCCGGCGGGAATCTCGCCGAACGCCACGCCCTCCGGCGGAACGGACAGACGTGATGATGCAATCGCAGAAAGGATTGAAAACCAAGCCATACAAGAGAAAACCGCTTTGCGCAGGCTGCTCATATTTTTAGTGCCGATTCTCATTGTCCGAGCTAAATCCTGTAAAAACACCGGCTTCCTCCTGACCCTTTATCCGCTTTATCGCCGCGTCGACTGCGGCCGAGCGCCGAGCGTCGCCCCTGAAGCGCTCTATAAGCGCGATGTCATCCGCGTTGCCGAGAAGCCCGATGGACCCGATGCAGACCGTGTCGAGAACCGCGTCGCGCTTTTCACCAGAAAGCGTGTCGCGCAAGATCGGCAGAATCTCGACGTATCCTCGCTGTCCGGCGAGCTGGATCGCCGCTATGCGGGCGACGTTGTTTACGCCGGGCTTGCACAAGGCAAGCGCAAGCCCCTTCAGCTCCTTGTCCTGAGCCGGCGTCGCGCGGGCGTCTTCGGCGAGAGAGTACAGCGCAGTTCCCGCGTAGGGCAGCTTCGTCCTCTTCGCCGCCTTTGCGAGCACGGCGCAGACGCGCAGCCGTCCCTTTTCATCAAGCTCGTCGAGCATCGCCCCGAGGTGCTGTATGCAGTAGTCGAGTACGACAGAGGGATGTGGGTGAGTGGGTGAGTTGGGAGTGGAGGAGTTGTGAGTTGAGATGCCGCGTCCTTCAAACATCACAATCAAGGTTTCCGCAAGTCCTTCCACTGGCGGCTCCTGGCTACGCAGTAGGTTCATGATGTCGTTCTTAAGCGCGGCAACGCGCTCGACCCGCATCGCGTTGTCCGCCGTGCGCAAATACGCCACGAGCGCGGCGACATCCTTTTCAGGCAAGTCCCGCCGCCGCGCAATCGACCTAAGGGCGTCATTCCGCGCCTCGTATCGGTCGGCAGTCGCGGAATCCGCCCCGCAGACGATTGCGACGGCAGTTGACGCTTCGACGACTTCATGATCCGACGGCTCTGGCTTGCGCTCAACCGCCTTGACGCGCACCTCTGCGGGCGACGCCGCAACTGGCACATCTGGCGGCGGCAAAGGCTGGCGACGGTTGCGCGATGCAACAACAACGCCAACCGCCGCCGCAACCGACAACGAAGCCCCGAAGACAATCACAAACAGGCGTCTACTCATCTTGCTATCCTCGCAGCACCTTACTACAGTTCGTCACTCGCATCATACATTCACGGCCAAACATATACAGTAGAACTTAACCACTTGATTCCTGTCAGAATTCCTTTCCACCGTCTTCTCCTCAAACTTGATGTAATGCCGATGCGATGCCCGAGCATAGCCTCGACGCGATTGATGGCGTGGGTGCAAAGAATATTAGCATCATCGGTATCGTCGATGGCGCTGCTATCAATGTAATGAAAAGTATTCATCTATTATGAATCATTTTATCTCAAGAGGCAACACAGTTCCATCATTCGGATTGGGCCACGCAACAACAACAACAACAACATACAACAATATAGCAATAATTCCAGCCGTTAACCATATTGCAACTTTTAAATTGCCACGCAAACAATTCACCACTATTGCGATAAGCAAGGCAAAACAATATGTTTCTACACTGGCAAATAACAATTTTAATGCAAGATTACTCTTTAGCCCAATCAAAGACAATGACAACATAATCCCGACGAAAATAGGCAACGATTTTTTCAAATATCTACTTGCTGTATCCATTACTTCGCCTCCTTGCAACAGTCACAGGTCCCCTCGCCCGAAAGCAACCATTGCGCTCTTCTTGCTACCCGTGGATAAAAAAACCAACCAAACGCTTTATGAACCCAACCATCATTCGAATCAAATCCAAGACCATCAATTACCACCATTCGAACAGTCCACCGATATGATCTAACCCCTTTTTCGCAATCACTTGTAGATTCCAAGGTGAAATCTTCAAATATTATCGAAAAGTTTCCTAAGGAAGCCCATCTCTGCCATGATGACTGCGGTTCGTCTCCAAAAATAACAATATTGCCTCCAGCATTAGGATCTGCCGACCAAGGCGGCCATATATCTTGCAAGCCTCCATCAACTAAGAAAGCAGGAATAGAGCCCCTAAGTGTCATATTTGTACAATCTATAAACGCCTCCAAGTATTCATACAGGTGTTCTTTTGCTGCATCCAATGTGCGTGGATACCTATGTTCAAACCAATCCTCTTCTCCGCTTGGATCCATAAAAGGGAAATGATCAAATGCAGAGGGGCTGGGCGGTATTCTTGGCGGTGTTGTATCGAAACCAAACATCGGGTGGATAATTAAACCCAACAAATCTACAGCCCGCACCGGAGAGTTCCCGCAATACATTGACAGTCGCACTGAAAACTTCTCATCCTTCGGATCTCGAGAGATCCAAACCCCAACCTCTGGTAAATAATGCCGATAGTTGTAGTACACAGTCGCAGTGTCGTCCTCTGCGTATTCGCTGGAGAAACGCCAAGGATTGACCGCGGCAGATGCGCCGCGTTGGGCGACAACGGCACCGAATGGAGCGTACTCGTAGTGCGCGGAAAGAGCGCCGTCAGCAGCAATGACTTCGCTAACGTTCTTGTTACCGTCGTGTGTGTAGTACGAAGTTGAAAGGTTGAAAGGTTGAAAAGTTGAAGAGTTCCACATGAGCGGGCGAGTTGCGATGGGCTCTGTTGGATCCCATATGAAAGTTTGAAGTTTGATGTTTGATGTTTTAAGTTCGAAGTTGGCGATCTGCAGATAGCCGTCGTAGATGAAGCGCTGGGCGTTCTTCGTCACGCGGCGGCCCATGCGGTCAAAGGACATCGAGATGAGAGGGGGAGCGGAAGAGTTTGGAGTGTGTGAGTTTATAGAGATATTCTCCCAGAGGATCGGACGGTTCTCGCCGTTGTACTGGACTTGCCAGATGCTAGTCGCGGTCTTGACAAGAGTCTGATTGCCGTCGTCGTCGAATTGAGGCGTGAAATCGTCAACGGCGTTGTACTGGTTGAGATTGTTGGCCGTGTAGACGGAATTCGTGCCGCGCTCAGACGAAGTCTCGCGGTTGCCGATCTCGTCAAAGTCGTATGCATACCGGTAGTCGGAGTCAACCGCCGCAACGGCGTTGGTCAGCTCGCTCTTTTCGTTGTAGCCGTACGACAGGGTGTCGTTCAGCGCGAATACGCTGCCGGACTTCCCGCAAGCGACGCGGCGTCCAGCGGCATCGTATGTGTAGTCGTACTGCGAGATTACATTTGTCACCGTTGCGTTGCAAACCTGAAGCAACTGGTTGTTCGCGTCGTAGACCCACGAGGCGGAGAGTCCGTTGGAATAAGCAAGAGCGGATTTGAGGTCTGTGCCGGGGAGATACGACCAGACAAAGCAGTTGGAGTTTTGAGTTGGAGTTGGAGAATTGAGGTTAGGTTCTGTTGATTCATGGACTTGCATTGTCTCGATACGCGCAGTTCCAAGTCCATAGCCAATCGTGGTTTGGCGTATTCCGTTAAGGGCATAGCCTGCCGTGCGACCGTAATCATCCCAGAATCGCTCAATAGTATTCGTACCGGCGACACCAACAACAGTTTCGTTTGTGAGCGAGCCGAACGAGTCGTAGAGGAACGTCGTCACGCCTGCGGCGTCATGGGCTTCGGTTTGACGGCCAAGCGCGTTGTAGGCAAGCGAGACCGTTGGCGTGTTGTCCGAGTAGACGGTGTTGGTGAGGCTACCCCAGTTGTCGTAGGAGTAGTCGGTGACAATGCCGCGGGCCCAGGTGCGGCGGGCGAGTTTGCCGTCTGGCGTGTAGCTGTATGTCGGGCCTTTACCGTCGGCATAGACCTTGTTCGTCATCGCGCCAGAGGCGATATCGTAGAGCCAAGTGGTTGTATCACCCGATGCGGATGCATCGGTAACAAAACCAGCACGAAACGTCGCCATTGATGTTTTGTTGCCGAAAATGTCGTAAGTATAGCGCACGGGATAGGTCGCGCCGTATTCCAACACCTTGTTTCCTCGAAGATCGTACTCATAGACAGTGGCGTTGCCGAGAGGATCGGTTACAGAAGAAAGATTGCCGAACTGGTCGTATGCGTATGCCGTGCGATTGCCAAGGGCATCGATTGAGGCAGAGCGCTGACCGAGAGCGTTGTACTCGGTGTGACGGGTATTGCCGCGGCCATCGGTGTAGGCGATTTGGCGGCCAAGAGAATCGTAGGATACAGTGTTCGTTACAGCGGAAACGGAGACTTCCATCAGAGAGGCGCCGTAGCGCGATATTTCAAGAGGTTTGTTGGTCGCGTAGGGAAGCGTTTGGCGAGAAGTTACAATGGAAGAATCAACCAGCGTTTCGTTTTCGGTTATGTTACCACGGATGTCAGTGGTGCGCATACGCGATGGGAACGCGGGAGTGAGGCCGGTGAGTTGGCGAGAGGACGAGGCGACAAGAGGCGCGATGGAAGGATCGGAACAAGAGACAATGTTGGTTTGGGTGAGGTAGACGATGCCACCATCAAGCGCAAAACAGGATGATGTTTCGGATTTGCGCCATTGGGCGTCCGCAGATTGCGGCGCGGTGGGGTCACCGCGCCCTACCATCTTTGTTGTCGCTACGCGGTTACCGAAGAGATCGTAGGTATACTCGACAACCGGCTCGCAGTCGGCGGAAGTGGAGACTAGGCGGCCGAAGAAGTCGTAGGTGTGGATCGTGGCAAGCACCGCGCAGCGGAAGCCGCTGCGCTCTTCGCGGATGGTCTGGCCAAGGATGTTTTCGTAGCGCTTGGCGAAGCGAGGCGAGGAAGCTGTTTCGCCCTGAACCGTACGCGACCAGTGTGTTCCGTCAGGAAGAATGCCATAGGTGTGAAACTCGGGGGTGACGGCGGTGCCGGTGATGGAGAGCGTGATGCCATCGGCAGAGCGGGTGGTGACGCGCGTCGAGGTGTTGGGGTTACGGACGAACACAGTTCGTCCATCAGGACTGTAGGTCGTCGTTGTTGTGTTGCCAAGCCGGTCGACGCGGGCGATGACGCGGCCAAGCTGGTCGTAGGTGGTGCGAGTTACGGGGAGGCCGACTTGAGCCGAGTAGTTTGTTTGCCAAGTGGCCGTCTGGCGGCCAAGGTCGTCGTACTCGTAGCAGGTGGTGAGCCAAGTGACATTTGTCATGTCGAGCGGAATTAGCCGCGAGGAGGCAATCATTCGCCCTTCTGCGTCGTAATCCCAAGTGGTGGTCGAACCGTCGGGCTGAACTTCAGAAACCTTATGACAGCAGTCCCACGCCGTGGTCGTCACCTGCCCGGCGAGGTTTTCGGATGTGATGCGCTTGCCTTCTGAATTGTATGTCATACGATTTCTGGAAATAGTATACCATATTCCATCGATAAACACCTCGGTACGGGTTTCAGTAGTCTCGCCTCGCGCATTTGTAATCGTGATGTCGCGAGTCGTCTTGCCGGAGACGGGCGAGGGGGATTGTTCGTGGAGGTGGGTGACGGCGCGAACCCAAATGTTGGATGAAAGCTCATAATCGTAGAGGTCGAGCTTGCCATCCTCGTGGCGGATGGAGGCGACAAAGCCGGAGCGGGCGTCGTTCGCAGCCACAGGGTAGAACGCCGTCACCGTGCGGAGAACGTTGGTGCCGCCATAGGCCGCGCCCTGAGTGCCGACGTGCTCGACGATGTTGGTGAGAGGCGAATAGACGTAGTAGGTGCGCTCGCACTCGATGTTGTTGAGCTTCTTCACGATTGTGCGCGGACGCGTATCGACGGGCAACACAGGGTCGGAAGGATCGACAGGCGTGTAGTCGTAGGTCGTAACTTCGGTCATCATATCAGGACCGGAACGCGTCTCTGAGGTCGCACGGTCAAGGTTGTCGTAGGCGTACTGTATTAGCAGCCCCGACTGATGCTGCTCCGTCTTGACCTGGCCCTTGCCATTGCCGGAAGTGTAGTACGTCCAAGTCGTCGTGTCGGTGACGCCGCAGAAGCCCTCCACGCGGTTCGTCATAGCGAAGCCCCAGGACTCCCACTTGTAGTTGTACTCGGTGTGCTCCAGCCGCTCGCCATGCGACGACACATACGAGGTCACGATCTTTGCTTCGCGCTCGTCGACGATGTATCGCTCCCTCAGCTCCTTGGCGCCAGAGGGTCTCGTGAGCGACCACTCCCCCATCGCATAGTCGAAAACATACCGCAGTGCTTCCCCTCCGCCCTTCTGCACCGTGACAACGGCGCGTTTCCCGTCGTTCTCGCGCTGGATGGAAAGCCGTTCGACAGGCTGCGCCGCAGGAACAGCATAGAGTCCCGTCTGCGCATCCTTCGCCGGGGCCTCCTGCAGGGCGTAGACCGCAACGTCGTACCCGGAGAATCCCGACGTGTGCGTGACGTTGGCGAGGCGGGACGGCGTGAGATACTGCCGGACGCCGTTCGAGTCGTAGACGATGTCTACGCCCATGTCTGTGGGCGTAGTCGTTACGCCGCGCGCATCGGTTATGGAGACGAGCTGTCCAAGAGCGCCAGTCATGTTGGTTGCGAGGAAGCGACGACGCGAACCGTCGCCGATGTACAGGTCGTAGTACACGGGATCATGCGTAGCTGCCCACCCTTCCGCGTCGACCATCTGGAGTCGCTCGTCCATCTTGATGTGCACGCCCGGATCGGGCCGTCCGAGCGACTCGCCTTCGGCGAAGACAAAATGGACAGGCTCTCCGTTCGGATGCGAGAACACGACCTCCGCAGGGGTTGCGCCGTCCGCAAGGTTCTGCGTGCCGAGCCGCTTGAACGTGTACCCGCCAAGGACGGCGAAATGCGAGTCCGCAGTGAATATCGACGGTGAATCGTCGTCGGCGAATATCTTCAGCGAACATTCAAGCGAGCCAGTCCACGGCGTTGTCTCTCCCAGATCAACGGTAGCCTTGATGCACTTTGCCGTAACCTTCTTTTCAGGACACCCGCATTTGTTCCCCGGACCGCTGCACGCGGACGGAGGATTCCTCGAAAGCTCTCTGCCTGCCAGCGCCTCGCCGAAGCAAAGCGCGATCGACACGACCGCGGCAAATCGAACAATGTTGATATTCATGGCATGTCTCCCTGTCTTCATGTTAATCGAGAATCAGTTTTCCTTGTTCGTGTAGATGAGCTTGCCGTCCTGGTAGATGTAGGTGCGGTGGCAGACGGATGTCGTGACGCCCCGCGCCTTGATGAAGCGGATCGTGATGTGTCCGTTCGCGTCGAAGTCGTCGGCTGTCAGCGTCCTGAAGCGCGTGCCGTCGTCGAACGTCACGCCCGAGACGAATATCTCGAGATCGACCGTAGTTCCTTCGGGAACAGCGCCGAGGAGTAGAGACACCTCGACGAGCTGCGAGCCGTCGGGGTACGTCTCGGCGACGCGGTAGTACGTTCCGTTGTCCGCCCACACGGGCGTCACCTGCACGGCGTCGGATATCGCCCCGCCCTCGCCAAGGCGCGAGACGAGCCCCAAGTCGCGGTCGACGTGCGTGAGGAGCGAGAGTTTGACGCCCTCGCCGGAGACCTCGGCGGAAAGCTGGAGCTCACTGTCGTGCTCGATGAGATTGCGGGGCGACAGCTCCGGACAGGCGAGGGTCTGCTCGGCGTCCATCAGGATCGCGGGGTTGCGTTTCGGGAAGCGCGAGCGCACGACCTCGACAAGCGCATACGCCGTGTCGTCGGAGAGGATTCCACGATGCGTCACCTCCACGAGGTAGAGCCCTTCCGCCTCGAAAGCATACGGCATCGCTGCCGTTTCCGTCCAGTTGGTAACGGCGATCCAGCCGTTCGTCCAGTCGGCAACGCTTATCGACACTTCGCTTTCGGCGCTTTCATACGGCGCGATCCTCAGCGCGTCGCCCGTGCGGATGACGAGTGCGTTCGTCGCATAGTCCTCCGCGAATACGTCGAACGGCTTCCACGCGACATTGAACGACTCCGATAGCGAGCGGTCGCGGAGGGAGATCGTCGCAATGCCGTCTTCGGAAAGCGGGATGTCGGAGTAAAACCCATCACCAATGGTCTTGACGGCCGCGAACGTCGCGTTCGTCTCGGGATAGGCAACCTCGACTTCGAGCACATCGCGCCAGAGGTCGCGCCCTTCCATGCAGAGCGGCGAGACAAGGCTTTCGAGAGGAAGGTCTGCTACGTCAGTCGCCTCGTCCGCCCTGTGTTCCTTCCAGTCCGCAACGCCGTCTCCGTCCGCGTCAGGTCCGCCGAAGTTGACGAACCGGAGGTCGTAGACCGCGAGGAACGTGTTCACCTCCCAGTTGTGCCAGACGAGGCGGAACTCGTGTTCGCCGGCTGGGATCTCGGGAAGGAAGAAGAATGCGTCCTCGCTAGTCCCGTAGGGCGCTGATACGACCTGCCGCGCGACGAAGAGTCCGTCAACGAAGAGCGAGAGATCGAACGAATCCGTCTTCGCGTAGAAATTGTGCTGTCCGACGCGCACTGCGAGCGCATCCGCGCCGCCCTGCGGGACGTCGAGGCTCCACGTGAGAGAGCCCGCGCGCTCGGCGGCGTATACGACGCCTTCCATGTCCGTGCGCCACGTTCCCGTCGATGCGGCGAAGGATGCTCCCGCGACAGACGGCCCGGCGGCAACCGGCGTCCAGTAGATGTCCGCGATAAGCGGATTGCTGCGCGTGTTGCGAACCTCGGCGTAGTCGGACGCTCCATCGCCATCCGTGTCGGTGACAAGCGGATTTGTCCCGGCGCGGAACTCATCGAGGGCGACGAGTCCGTCGCAGTCGGAATCATCGAGGCCGTCGGCGATGAACGGAATCGTGCCGTTTGCGGTCTCCCACGAGTCGGGCATGCCGTCGCCGTCGGAGTCAGCGGAATGCGGATCGGTCCCGGCGCGGTACTCGGCGAGGTTTGAGAGCCCGTCGCCGTCCGGATCGAGCGCCGCGTCGGAAGAGTCGGCGGAATCGAGTCCGTGCCGCTCCTCCCGCCAGTCGGGCATGCCGTCTCCGTCGGAATCTGTCTCGCCTACCTGACGGAAGAAACTTGTGGGCGGTATGACCTCCGAAACGCCGTCGGGGCGCTTCCACGAGAGCTCAAGTCCCGCGTCCCCGGAGTTCTCGTAGTACTCGACGCGAAGGTCGTGGAGTCCGACGGACAGCGGCAGCGAGGCCGAGAGCGTGGTCATCGAGTGGTTTCCGTCGTTGTTGATGACACGCGCGCCGTCAAGATACAGCCGCGAGCCGTCGTCCGAGCGGAGCGACAGCTTGTAGAAGCCCGCCTCGCGCACCATGAGCGCGCCAGTGAACACGGCTGCGAAACGGTCGGTCAGGGACGCGGGCGCGCCATCCCAGGCGGACGCCGTCGCGGCAAATGCGACGCGTTCGACGACGCATGTCGCGACTGGCTCAAGAACCGAGAAGTCCGGCAAAGACGACAGTCCCGATGTGAACTGGAAGTAGGACACGTCCAGACCGGACGCGAATCCGACGGGCATCGTCTCGACGAAAACATCCAATGCGGCGGACTCCGCAACCGCCCCTTCGGCGTCCGTTGCGACGGCATAGAAGCGATGCGGGCCCGCCGCAGGAGACTGGACGGTATACGACGCATCGCCGCGCTGCGCGACGCCCAACAGAACGTCGCCGTCGTAGAACGCGACCGAGCCGACGGTTCCGTCGACGTCCGTTGCCGTTGCAGAAAGGACGATATCCTGTCCTTCCACGTACGGACCTTCCGGAACCCCAAGCGAGACGAGTGGCGCGAGGTTCACTGGATAGTGGGCGAGCGCATTGGAGGGGACGGGTCCCTTGGCGATGCCGGGTCCGCTCCAGCCGAGCGACAGGACGGCCTGTCCCGCCTGCTCGTAGAATGAAAGCGCGAGCGGATGCCATCCCGCTTCAAGAGCAAGCGTCCCAGAGCGCTCGCGGGCGCTGTGCGGGAGCGGATCGGACACAACCAGGCGTCCGTCGACGAAAAGCTCCACGCCGTCGTCGGCAGTGACGAAGAAGGCGTAGTTGCCGGATGTCGGGATGCGGACAAAGCCAGTGATGCGGCAGGCGAATGCGTCGCCGCGCCGCTCCACGGCCGTCGGCCACGAGCCGTCCGCATAGTTGACCGCCTCGGCGACTGTGACGGCGAACGGCTCGAGGGCGGAGAACACTGGCATCTCGGCGATGCCGGAGGGTGCAAGGCGGAACTCCGCCCTGAGCCCGGTCCGGGCGATGCGTGGGTCGGGCTCGAAGAACGCGGGATCTGTGCCGAGGGCGAACTCGAGCGCATTGCAGAGTCCGTCGCCGTCAGGATCAAGCGCCGCATCAACGGAATCGAGCGGATCGAGTCCGTGCGAGACCTCCCATCCGTCGGGAAGTCCGTCACCGTCGGCGTCGGGAGAGAGAGGGTCTGTACCCGCGATATACTCGCCGAGGTCGGGGAGTCCGTCGGAGTCGAAGTCTTCCGTTCCGTCGCGCGCGAGCGATCCGAACGCGGCGTGCTCCCACTCGTCGGGGAGCGGGTCGCCATCGGCGGAGAGCCCGTGCGGACGTTCGGAGGAGACCGAGAAGTCGTCGAATCCGCCGGAGTTTCCGCGCAGGGCGATTTCGCTCAGCGACTCGGGGGACGCGCCGGTCTGGAGGCCTTCGAATACGATTACGCCGTCAAGGTACAGGTCCCAGCGGCATTGATCGAGGTCGACCCGGCAGGTGAAGCGCGTCCATGCGTCCTCAACCGCCGAGGCGAGCAGATTGGTGCGAAGCGTCGATCCGTCGAGGGCCACCGGGTGTCCTTGCGCATCGAGTTCGAGGGACACCGCAGCGCCGTCCGGCGGTGGAGTGCCGCCGCCGAAGTCCGCGATGACGTGCAGGTCCAGCCACAGGACGCGGTTGGTTGAGGCTATGGCGCGGGACACCTCGCCTGGGTTGTCGGGGTCGCCGCCCGAAATCCGGAGCGCCGCGGAACCGGAGCGGACCGATTCGGACTGCACGGTGGCGACGACGCCGGTCGCGGACCAGCCATGCTGCCCGTCAAGGTCTCCGGGGGAGACGTCGGGGAGCTCGAAGCCCTCGAAGAAGGAGAACGGCGCAGGGGCGTCAGCGACGAACGGATCTGTCGCCCATGCGAGCTCCAGTCCGTCCGGTCGTCCATCTCCGTCGGTGTCGGCGAGATATGGCGAAGTCCCGTAGACGCGTCTCTCCATCTCGTCGGGAAGTCCATCCCCGTCCGAGTCCCGCGTCGCATCCGCCGCGAGGTAGACGCGGCCGCCGGACGTCGGGAGCGCGGCATCGCGCCAGTCGAACAGGATGGTATGCCCGGGATAGCGTCCGACATGGAACCATGACGAGGCGTCGCCGTGGTTGGTGGCGAAGTCAGACAGGAACAAATCCGTAGTGAGTCCGCGAGTAAACACCGAGAAATCGGCAGACTCGCCCGCAGGGTCAACGGCCATCGAATGGAATCGCGGCGCACCTGCTCTGTAGGCGATGCCGCCGGCACGACCAAAAAGATAGAACGAGAACGGCTCGTTATCGGCCCTAAGCAGGGTCAGGGAGTCGCCGGGAAATGCCTGCATGAAGGAGGGAAGCCCCGTAAACGGGTCAAGCCACGCACTTGCGGACCACACTGCGTTCGTCGTCTCGCCGGTCGATGCGTCGTATCGGAAGAGCTGGTCGGAAAACTCGCCTCCGTCGCCGAGGAACGCGCCTGAGACATAGCCGAGCGGCCCGGAATCGCCGATGGGCGAGAACGGCATCTCGGTTTCGACGAGTCCGTTTGTCCCGGCGTCTACGCGCACCAGCCCCACGGCATCGTCGGCAAGGGCAGCATGCACTAGCATGACAGCTGCTACGGTTAGAATCGCGGCAACCATGCTAGACCATTCTTTTGTGTATGGTGTTTTCATCATTGTCCAACCAGAATAAAGCCAATTGTTGCATTGATGGTGGACATTGTACAAAACAATTCCTACAAATTTCCTACAAAATTCCTACAATTTTGTAGGAAATGGGGGATAACTGTCAATAAATCGCAGAACTGCAACAAAATGGGGCATTAAATTTTCAGAAAATAAGCAATAACCCAGCTTGACAAGTTCATTTTGCTATGGCACCCCTGCCTGTTGGCTCGTTCAGGGGTCACCACCTGGCGGAAAACCGGCAAAGGATGCCCAAACAAGGGGTGTCAACCGGGCCAACATCAAGAAAGCACTGAAAAATAAGGCTTTCGCGGGGTCTGTCCCCGCAGTTTTACCGTCAAACCTCGTCCGTCAACTTATGAAGCTCCGCGCGGATGCGCTCAGACTCTTCCTCGTCCCCATGCATGACGGCATATTCAAGCAAGGCGTCAAGTCGCTTGATTGCCTCAATCGTATCGTCTCTCTGCGGCATCGCCATAGTCTCTACTCCACAAATAAAAACTATCCCGCTATCCTTCCAACCGTATCACATCGACCGTATCACAAGGGTCTGTCCCTCGCGACTCCCTCAATGCGCTTTACCGCAACTGCTTCTTCAGTGCCTGAAAACTCTCTAAGGCACTTTGGAGGTTTTCGATGATGTCGTCGGCGAGCGTTTCGGGGTCGGGAAGATTGTCGAGGTCGGCAAGGGATTTGTCCTTAATCCAGAAGATGTCGAGACTCGTCTTGTCACGCTTTAGAATTTCGTCGACGCTGAACCTGCGCCAACGTCCTTCGGGATTCTTCGCCGAGTACGTTTCCTTGCGTTTGTGACGGTTCGCCGGATTGTAGCAGGAAACAAAATCCCGCAGATCGGCATCGCTCATTGGGTTCTGCTTCAGCGTGAAATGAATGTTCGTGCGGAAGTCATATATCCAAACTTCCTTTGTCTGTCTCTCAGGGCTTGCCGGTTTCTTGTCGAAGAAGATGACGTTCGCCTTTACGCCCGGCTTGTAGAAGATGCCTGTCGGCAGACGAAGGATTGTGTGCAGATCGGTCGTCTGTAAAAGCTTTTGACGCACCGTCTCGCCCGCACCGCCCTCGAAGAGAACATTGTCTGGCACGACGACCGCCGCCTTGCCAGTCGCTTTCAGGATCGTGTTGATGTGCTGAACGAAGTTTAGCTGCTTGTTTGAGCTTGTCGTCCAGAAATCCTGCCGGTTATAGACGAGGTCTTCCTGCTCTTCCTCGCCCTCTTCATTGGTCATCGTTATGGACGACTTCTTGCCGAACGGCGGATTGGTGAGAACATAATCCACGCGCCAACCAGGATCGGTCAGAAGCGAATCGCCCTGCGTGACGGGAACGTTGCCGTAGATGTCGCCGATGTTGTGAAGATAGAGATTCATTAACGCCATCTTGAAGGTGGTTTTTACGAGCTCGTTTCCGTAGAAAGTCTCATTCTTCAGAAACGCCTTCTGCGCTCTGTCCAAGGTGTAGTTCTTGGGATTGGCCAGAAACTCCTGCGCGGCGAGGAAGAATCCGCCCGAACCGCAGCACGGATCGGCAATCGTCTTCATCGGCTCGGGGCGCAGACATTCCACCATCGCGCGAATCAGGGGACGCGGCGTGAAATACTGCCCCGCGCCGCTCTTGATGTCTTCCGCGTTCTTCTGGAGCAACCCTTCGTAGATCTCGCCCTTCACGTCGGAGGACATGGAAACCCACTTTTCCTTGTCGATCATCTGCACGATGCGGTACAGAATCGCCGCGTTGCTGATCTTGTTGCTCGCCTGGGAGAATATCTGACCCAGAATGCTGCCTTTCGTCGCAAGCGTCTCAAGGGTCTTCTTGTACTGCTCTTCAAGTTCTGCACCCTTGAGCGTATTCATGTCCGACCACGTATAGCCATCGGGAATTCCCACGTCTTTCTTGTATGGCGGTTTGGAATACTCATCCGACATCTTGAGGAAGATGAGGTACGTAAGTTGCTCCAGATAGTCCCCGTACGACACGCCATCGTCACGCAGAGGGCCGCACATCCCCCAAACTTTGGAAACTATTGTTGATGATTGTTCAGACATGATCATACCCCTTAATAGGAATCTTCAATTGGAGGCAATATGGTTTTTATCTCATATTGAAAGTAATCATCAAATGACCCATGTTTGTGCCATTCCTTATCCGTCTTAATTGTACAACAGATTTTTAAAATTCGCCCGACCATTTCATTGGTAATATGAATGTCAATGCAATTCGTGTCATGAAATCTTTTATACTTTTCTTCATACTTCCATTCACAATACCATTCCAAACTAAACCCACTAGGGTCAAACGTGGGATCAACCTCAACTTCAACTCTATAAATATCACCTGCCCGCAATCTTATACCATCAAAGAACTTGTCTTTAAACCATCTATCGTTGTCAGACGAGAAATTATGCACAAATCCGCAAGAATCAGTTAACCTCAAAAATGTTGGAACATTATAGTCTCTTTCCTTGCCTACTTCCTGATAATATTTTCTCAGGCCATCAATAAAATCATGACAATAGCATATTGCTCGCTCTGCATCTCTTATCGAAATAACATTTAAGTGCGTATATCTATTTCGTATATCCTTAATTGCAGTCATGTGATACTTCGCAACTTCCAAACCACAAGGATATGCGTACTGGAGCGCGTCTTTAAAATGTCTATCGTACAAGCTTGTATTACACATAATATCAATAATATTCTCAAGAGTAAGTGCATCAACCATACGAGGAAATCTGCGTGTGTCACTTTCCATACGCTTCCGCAAAGAGCGCGCAATCTCGCTTTTGATTACTCTATTCCCGCTATCATCCACATAGTTAAAATAATCTGCCCCATAGTTCTCGCTCATGATTTCATTAATCAAGCGCCTCGCCCAATGCTCAACATTTTCGATTTCTTTCCAGCAGGCATCTCGTAATTGTGCTGTCGGCATATACGCCAGCACTGGCGCCTTACTGACATACTGATTGGTCACCTGTGACATAATCGCCTTTCTTTTTATCTCTTGCTCTTTGTTCGCATGTAGTTTCCGTACACACCACTTGATCATAAACCACCCTCAAATGCCTTTTTCAGAATGCTCTGCCGCATGGATTCGGATTGCTGCAAGGCAGCATCAACGGTCTTTTCAATGCTGTCACATACGGATAGACGAGATTCGATTTCTGCAATCACTTGCCGCTGTTCTTTGACGTTGCAGAACGGAAAGGGCAATTCTTTTATCATCCCCATATTCAGCACATCCATAGTCGCCCCATGTGCTTTCTCCTTGTATAGAGATTTCAAGTAAGCACTTTCAAAATAGTATTTAAAGAATAGTGGGAGCATTTTTGTGGCATCCAACGTAACTTTGATAAGTCTTGGATTGATGATGCCGGGCAAGCACGCATCCGAAAGAACTAAAACTTTCCCAACAGTTCCCACTAAACTAATCAAAACATCTTCTGGTGCAACAGCACATGAACTCAGTTCTTCATATTTCTTTTTGTTTATATAGTAATTGCCCATTGTTTCATCGCCCGCAATCACCTGTTCTTGCCCGTACACCTTATAGCCCGAAGGCACATAGCAATCTTTTTTCAACGCTGAACCAAAAGGGCCCGCTTTTAATGCGTTCTTATTCTTCGCTATAACCGCAGTTATGGGGACCATCTCCCATTTCTCAAACCCCTTTGTTTCTCTGTATGTGCGAGTCAATCGTCCCTCAAACGCCGCTTTCAGCACCGCCTGACGATAGACGGCAAGTTGTTGTTTTGTCTTCTCCAGCGTTTCGACGCCGTTATCAAGTTCGGAGAACAATTCTTCAATTCGTGCAACGATGCGCTTTTGTTCTTTGAGAGGTGGAACGGGAACGGGTAACTTTTTCAAGGATTCTCCCGTCAAATGCTTAATTCCCGTTCCAGTATAATAAGCCGCCAACATTCCAGACTTGGCAAGCACCCACAAATAATACATGTAGAATCGTGGATCGCTCGTCTCGTTAAATCTTATTCTGTGAAGTGCTTTCTGAAAGCACACCGTTTCCTCGTCGCTCCATATTGCACATCTACCAGGTTCACCTCCCTCGCAGACTACCAAGTCCCCCTTTCGGATGCTATAGCGTTCAACTTCATCATCAGCAACACGCATTTCCTGAACATCAGACAAATCAAATCCAAACCACCTCACATTGATGTTACGAAGGTATCTCCTTGGCTTCCCCTGATTCTTCGCCTTATCCAACATCTTGCCAAGGCAACTTGTCATAATCATGCCAAAAGGACAAGTCTGTGCCTTCATTTCGCCGCCTCCTCAAAGTACCATTCACCGTTCTTCCTGGCGCCGCGTCTCTTCAAACCGGCCTTTTTCTTTAGAGAGGCAATAATTCGTTCGGCTTGCCGCTTCTTCACGGATAATACGCCAGACAGAACCGTCGCTGTTATATGACTGTCTCGCAATATTGCCTTTACCGCTTTCTCCTCGGTTTCAGTCAAAGTGTATTTTATACCGTCATTTATACCGTCATCCGAGGGGTTTATACCGTCATTTATACCGTCATTTCGGCGATTTTTCCCGACATCGGGCCTGTTTACTACGTCATTTATTACGTCATCATGACGGTGTAAATCCGCTATTGCTTTTGCCGCCGACGAGCCGTATTCCTGGCCAATCTTCAAAAAACGATTGTGGAGTTCGATTTCGTCTCCATACAGCAACACCTTGAAGAACTCTTCAAGCGGCAACCGCGTCTTGTCGACATTCAATTTCTGGTTCTCGTAGTTGGCCCTGACGAGAGCGTTTCTGAAGTAGAACGACTTGTCGGCAAAGAGGTCGTTCGTCACGTCAAAGCCCTTGGACCGAAGATACTTGATTGCGAAAACTGCCGTCGTGCGCGTATTTCCCTCGCGAAACGGGTGAATCTGCCAAATGCCAGAAATGAAAGAGGCAAAATGCTCCACGAATGCATCTTCCGAAAGTCCTTTGTACTTGAACTTTTCTTCCTGCGAAAAATCGTAAGCAAGCGACTTCTCAATAAGGAAAGACGCCTCGTACTGTACTGAATCGCCGTTCAGCACCCATTCTCTTTTTCTCAAATCGACAGTCCTGATTTCACCCGCATGCGGGAACACCCCCTCGAAAATCTTTCCATGAAGGCCAAGATAGAATTCGGGCGAAAGCCGGAAAGACGGCAAATGGATTATCTGGTTGATGCGCGCGGATACTTTGTCCGCCTCGGCCGTGTCCTCTGGTATTTCGTGTTCGCCCTTGACCTCGTAATACTCATCAACAAGACGCCGAGCCTCATCGGCAGAAATCTCACCCTCGATGTTTCTTCTCGCTGTGTCGATGAGGTATTGCGACGGCTTGAGTCCATCGACATCCTGAAGACCGATGGCCGTCGCCCAGCCATAGGCGCGCTCGCGCCGTCCCGGTTCCGGCGCTTCGTAGTATTTGTCGAAATCAAGATTCATCTTTTCGCCTCCCCTACGCCACCAGCTCAATGTTCATTTCCGTCAGGATTGCCTCGTAGTTCTCGCCGAACACTTCGTAGAAGCGTCCGAGGCCGCCTTTGCGGTCGAAGGGATTGAGGTCAAGGTCTGACGGTTCGATGCTGAGCGAGACGGCGATGTGGTCTTTGACGAGACGCAGCCATTCCATCTGCTCGTCCGTGAAATGCACCGCGCCCGCGTTGCAGCGAAGCGTCCACTGCATGAAGTTGTAGTTCACGCGGTCGGCGAATGGCGTGAGATTATCGGCATATCCCATCTCGAACCGGATGATGGATACTAGATCGGCAAGTTTAGCCACGGTTCCGCGCTTCACCTTTTCCGGCTTCTTGATGGCGTAGCAGTCCCACAGACGTTCCAGCGTGACGCCTTTGGCCATCAGCTTTTCGTACAGGCCCCTCAACGCCTCGATTGCCATCGGGCGGTCTTTGTAGTTCTGGTCGTAGATGATGCGAAGTGCGATTATCTCGTTCTTGTTCTCGTTTATGAACTCGCGGAACGATGCTATCACGCGGTCGGCGTTTATCTTCTGCTGCGAGTCAAATCCTGCGAACAGCACCGTATCAGGATTGACGCTGTCGATGATCTGCTCGTGGCTGCGGCGCACATTCTCGATGTAATCCCTGGTCTCGGGCTTCTGGAACAAGGCGACGGCCTCGACTGCCAGCTCCTTCTTTGCCTGTGTAATCTGATCTTCGCTGGGTTCGGGGGCGGCAAACTGCGTCTGCGCTCTGGCGAGAACAACGTCCTCGTCGAATGCGTTCAAGAGCCGTTCTGCCATCTGCCCCACACCATCGCCGACCTTTTCGGCAAATTCCTTCTTCTCGTTTGGCGACATCTGGCTGTTCAGCCGAACGAGGCGGTTCGCAAGGGACGTAAGGGTGTCCTCGCTCTTGTCGCCAAGCGCAACGTTCATCATCAGTTCCTTCATGCTGACGGACGGCTTGCGTTCAAGGGACCTAGTATCGGTCTTCTTGGACTTTGTGACGCCGACGGCATCAACGATGACGAAGTGATCCTTGTTGCCGGTTGCGGAGGGCGAGACTTTCTGGAGGTCGTCTTTCAGAAGCGTGCGCGTTCCGCGCCCCTTCATCTGCTCGAAATAGTTCTTGCTGCGCACATCGCGCATGAAGACAAGGCATTCGATGGGCTTTACGTCCGTACCGGTCGCAATCATGTCGACCGTGACGGCGATGCGCGGATAATAGTCGTTGCGGAAGGAGCTCAGGACGCTTTCGGGGTTCTCGGCGGCGTATGTGATCTTCTTGCAGAAATCGTTGCCCTCGCCGAACTCCTCGCGGACGATCTGGATGATATCGTCGGCATGGCTATCGGTCTTGGCGAATATCAGCGTCTTCGGGACTTCCTTACGACGAGGGAACAACGTCGTTTGCCAATTATCCCTGAAAGTGCGGATGACGGCGCGAATCTGGCTTGGATTGACGACATCCCTATCGAGCTGCGAAGGCGTATAGTCAACATCCTCGTCAAGCTGCTTCCAGCGTTTCTCGCGTGACAGGCGGCTACGCACCTCGATCATCTGCTTCATGATGTGCGTCGTGTTCTTGCCGACGGCGGTTTCTATCAGAAACACGTCCTCGCCCACGTTCACGCCGTCTATGATTGCCTGTTCGCGCGGATATTCGCTTACGACGTTCTCGTCGAAGAACGCAAACGTCCGCTTGTCGGGCGTTGCGGTCAGTCCGATGATGAAGGAGTCAAAGTATTCAAGAACCTGCTTCCAGACGTTGTAGATGGAACGATGGCATTCATCTACGATTATGCAATCGAAGAACTCCGGCGGGTATTTCGCGTTGTAAACGACCTCTTTCGGCTCCTTGGAATCGGCGGTTGCATATTCATTGAACGAAGTTTCCTCGGCGGATTCGTCGAGTTCCTCCCCTTTGAGGATGGAATACATTCTCTGAATGGTGCTTATGCAAATCTGGACGCCATCTGGGATGTAGGAGGACTTAAGCCTGTTGACGCCGTAAATCTGCGAGAAGGAGCGATTGTCGTCTGTCGGTCTGTAGGCCAGAAACTCGCGTTCTGCCTGTTCACCAAGCCCCTTGGTATCGACAAGAAAGAGAACACGATTCATCTTCCCGTATTTCAGGAGCCGATAGGCCGCTGTAATGGCGGTAAAAGTCTTGCCCGCGCCGGTGGCCATCTGCACAAGTGCTTTTGGACGATTATCCGCGAAAGACTTGTCAAGGTTCTCAATCGCCACGATCTGACATTTGCGGAAGCCTGTGGAATCGAACACGGGAAAATGCTTCATGTTGTTCCGCACCGTGTCCGGCTGCTTCAAAAGCGCATTCAGCGTTTCGGGACGATGGAAGGAAAACACGGTTCGCGAACGATATTTGACATCATCGTAATCGGTAAATCTCGTGAGCTTGTCAGTCGCCTCGTATGCAAAACGGATGCGATATTCGCCCTTTACCCATTTGAAACTGCTAGTAGCATAACGTGAAGATTGTCCCTCGACAGTGGTTATGTCCTCCCCTGCTTCAGATTTCTTTGCCTCTACGACACCAACAGGCACTCCCTCCACAAACAGCGCATAGTCGACAGGACCGGTGCTTGTCGGAAACTCACGAACAGCTACACCAAGTGCGACCGAAAGATTCAGGGCTTTTAAGTCCTGAACTGACCAGCCGGATTCAAACAGCTTTTTGTCAATGGCTAGTCGGGATTTCTCTTCTGGACTCATAGCCCTCCTTTCCCTTTCACACCATTTGCGCCTACCGTCCTCTTGCCTTTGCCGTACTCGCGCCGTTCAGACGTCGCCATGCGGATAGAAGCAAGAAGACCGGGGATGATCTCGCCGCCCATCTTCGCCGCAGCGAAGGTCAGGCGGCCGGCGTCCTTCAGCGATGCGCCGGTCCAGAAGATTTCCTTCTGATCGACAATGAGGAAACGATCGTGGCAGATGCCGCAGATGGTCTTTGTGAACTTGCCGCATTGCGCTCCGAACGCCTCGAAGTCCGATTCCTCCAACTCGCCGTTGGAATGCGTCACGAGCTCGATCTTCACGCCGCGCCCGCGCTTCGACAGCATGTCCAAGGTCGCCACATCGGGATAGGCGTCAATCACGATCAGCTCCTTCTTTGCTCGGCGGATGAACTTAATCAAGAGCGATTTCGCGTCCCAGAACTTGTTCTGGTAGAAGATGCTCTGCAACGGCGGCTCCTTGGTCTGAACGAAGAAATCGACCTTCTCCTTTAAGTCAACAATTGCCTGATCGTGCTGGGCGAGGCGGCGATCCACCTTGTCTTCCAACTGGTTCATGCGGGCATTGACGGAATACCCCCGCAGCAGATATTCCTTCAGGACTGTATTTGCCCAACGACGGAACAATATGCCCTGCGCTGACTTTACACGGTAACCTACGGATAGAATAACGTCCAGACTGTAATATTCAACCTGATAGACTTTCCCATCCGCGGCAGTTGTCGCAAATTTTGCGACAACTGAATTTTGCAAAGCCTCAACTATCGCAGATTTTGCGACAGTTGAATTTTCAAGACGTCGAGTTGTCGCAAAATCTGAGACAACTGAATTACTCGCGAGCTCCTCAGACAACGCGTTCGCAATATGTTTACCAATGGTCTTGACATCACGACCAAACAACTGAGCCATCTGGTGGCGATTCAGCCACACGGTATCGTTTTCAAGACGCACGTCCAACCGAACGGTCTCGTTCGGCTGGTACACGACAATCTGGTTCTCGTTAGCGCTCATTCGGTTTTTTTTATGCGCATATTATACCAAACATCTCGCCTTTCGCCCATTCCAAACGCCGTCTCCAGCGCGGCGGATTTGCACCCCGCATTGAGCTCGCCTTCGGCGACTCCGCTTCGCTCCGGGGGATACGCGGACAAGGTTAAGCGAGCTGACGGAACGTCGGCGAGCGCAGATGCTACGAAGAAAAACGCGCCTTATGGAAGGTGAGGCAAGGGACGAGGGGGCGAGTGCCGAACTGAGCGACATGCGGCGACGCGGTTCGCCGGATGCGCGGTGAGACACGTCGCAAGGCGAGGAGGTGTATTCACCGACAAAGCATTGCGGCGCGTATCGCCGCGAAGACGACGGGAGCGGCGGCGCAGGGAGCGGGAGGGAGGCCGAGACCCCGAGCACCGCGCCGAACTCGACCAGAGGTGCCATGCGCGGCCACGGTCGGGGTCGGGTAACCGCCGAAAAACGCGTAGCGTTTTGAGGGGCGAAGCCGAAGGCTGAGCGGAAAGCCCCCAGAAACAAGGTTTTGGCACAAAACCGCAGTTTCGTAGGGCCGAGCCGAGCGGAACCTTTCTGGGCGCGGCGGATTCGACAGAACCGCGGCCCGACGGCGTATATGTATACGCCGAGCGGCCGCGTGGACGGAGAAGCCGCCCGCCCAGAAAGGCGAGCACGGTTACCCCGACCGTGGCCGCACGATCTCAGGCAAACCAACACGTCACGCCTTTTCATACGCCGAGAGATTACGCCGGGGGAGGGAAGAGGATATCAAAGGTGGTGCCGGCGTTGGGGGTGGAGCGGCAGTCGATGTCACCATTGTAGAACTCGACGATCGAGCGAACCATCGAAAGCCCGAGACCGGTGCCGGGCAGCGTACGCGCCTCGGCGCAGCGGTAGAAGCGCTCGTAGATGCTGCTGATTTCATTTTCGGGGATGCCGATTCCCGTGTCTGAAACGGAAAGCCGGATGCCATCGGCGGCGGCGGAAAGCCCGACGCAAATGGAGCCGCCGACGGGCGTAAACTTTATCGCGTTGTCGACAAGATTGCCCACAAGCCGCTGCAGCTTGTCGGCATGTCCCATCATGAAAACCGCCTCGTCCGGCATCTCCACCTTGAGGCAGACGCCCTTCTCCTCCGCCACCGCCGCATACACGTCAACCGCGTCGCGGACGATGACCGACATGTCCTGCGAGGAGGCGGGCGCATCTGCACATCCGCTGTAGTTGCGCGAGATCTCCGCATTCGTGTCGATGACGCGCAGCACCGAGCGGCTCGCGGACATTATCGCGGCGGACGCCTCGTCTGCGCCGACGAGCGAATGGGAGAGCCGGTCCGCCTCGTTGTAGATGTTCGTTATCGGCGCGCGCAAGTCGTGCAGCACATTCCTTGCGAGGTTGCGTATCTCGTCAGACTGCCGTGCGCGGACAGACTGGAGGCGGTTGAACGCAGCGGCCAGGGCGTCGATCTCGGCGATTCGCGTGTCGGCGTCCACGGGATCCGACTTGTCGCAGCGCACGAGCGCGTCGACGTCTCTCGCAAACTTCTCTATCGGGCGCGTAAGCCGCCGCGACAGCATCCTGAACACCACAACGCCGACCACGGCAAAGACCGCAAACGCCATGACGACCCACAGCGTTACCCAGACATATTCCGCGATGACATACATGTAGCCCTCGACGTCGGTGCGCCGCAGGAGCAGCCCCGCGCCGAGGCAGAGCGCCACGCCAGAGGACAGCGCCATTGCCGCGATAAGAAGCGGCACACCCGCCGCGTTGATCATCCGGCGGATGCTCAGTTTTCTACTTGAAGACATAGCCAACGTCCCTTACTGTGTGAATCACCTCTTCCGCCCCGCCCGCGGCGAGCTTCTTGCGGAGGCGGCTGACATTCGCGGAAACTACGCTGCCGACGGAGTCGATGGGCCCCCACACGTGGTCGGCAATCGTGTCGTACGTGAGGCATCTGCCCTTGTTGCGCATCAGGAGCACAAGGAGCTTCATCTCGCGCGGAGATAGGTCTATCGGCTGTCCATAGCGCCTCACAGTATGTGTGCTGATGTTGACGACAAGTCCCTTCGCCGACAGCACCTCTGGCTCGGAATCGGGCACAAGCCGCCGCGCAATCGCCTGTAGACGCAGCGAAAGCTCGTCGATGGATATCGGCTTGACGAGATACTCGTCGGCGCCCATCTTGAGCCCGGCGATGCGTTCGGCGTCGCTCGCATGCGAGCTGAGGACGGCAAGATAAGTCCTGGCGCCGTGATTCCTCGCCGTCCGTATCACGTCAAGGCCGCCAAGTCCGGGCATTTCAATGTCCACAAGCGCAATGTCGTAGTCGCCTTTCAGCAACAGCGACAGGCCTTCTCTCCCGTTGCGGGCGAAGTCGCATTCAAACCCGCACATCCCAACGGCTGCGGCAGCGTGCTCAGCCGACATCTTGTCGTCCTCTATCACAAGAACCTTCATTTCCCTGGCTCCTCTTTTTTCCCTGTCTTTCGCTCTATGAGCTTTCCCGTCGCAAACTCCAGCTCATAGCGCTTGCCCTTAAGCGTCTCTAAATACAGTCTGTCCTTGCCTTCATCCCAGCGCGCCACGTCCTCCAACAAGACGCGGCCATCAAAACGACGCGACCAAAAGTCGTAATTCGCCCATTCATCGACGAGCCTGTAGTATTCTGGGCCCTTGTCGCCGCCCTTGCGAGATATTCTATAGTGGCCGCCGGCGAAAGTCCACACCATCCGACGCAGATGAGGGATTTTCTTTCTCTCGTAGGTTTTCTTCCCCAAACGCTCCGCCTCTTTCTTCCGCTCAATATTCTCACGCGCGATGTCTGTATGCCCAATGTCGGCAAGGAGAATAAGGACGAGGATCACAACGTAAAGCACGAAGCCGATTGGGAGTGCGCAAATCGAAACAGCAAGCATCCGTCTGCCTGCCGGGCGCGCGAATCTAAAGAACAGCAAAACAACAGGCAGGACAAACATCTCCACCGCAAAGCCAGGGGCAATAAAAACGGCAAGCCACCCGCCCGTGTTGCTAAGTGCCACGATCAGCTCGTCGGGGAATTCCGGCAGAAAACGATAAGGCGAATCGCTGACGTTCGCAAGAAGCAGAACCCCTGATACAAGCGCCAGCAGCAGCGGCGCAAGAAACGCCGCCGCAGGAAGCCACGGACGTCGTATCAGCAATTCAACAAAGGACGATACCAAGCGCTTGATCTTCATCGTTTCCACCTCCCGCTCTCCTTGAAATGGACCTCCCACTTAAAAGGCTTTATGAAACCCAGATACTGGGAAAGACATGCAACGTCAACTCCAACGACAACACCTAACGACTTGGCCATGTCATTTGCGCTAATGTGCGAAAGCCCCCACCACTCAAAATCGTATGTATCCGACACAGTAACATTGAGGGCGACGCGATCAGCGCCACGAATGGGCCTGCAAACATAGCCGTCATACGATATTTCCACCTGATGCGCGGCGGCGAAAAGATCTCCTGTCAGGAACTCTATTGGCGTCGATTCGTTGACTCTGCTCATCCCCGCGGGCAGCGATTTTATCAGACGACGCACATCTTTCTTGTATTCTGCTGATTCACGAATTTCCGCGATGACAGCATTGCCAATTTCTCTACCCTCCCTGAATACCACCGGATATGTATGATCAATCCCCAACACTGACTCTTCAAGGAGCGTTGCCGCAAAATTCCACTCCTTTTTCTCCCTGAAATACAGCACGGAAAACGCAAACCAGCACACCCTTGGATCTGGCAGCATGTCGAGGGGATACATTGAGAGCCCCAGGTAGTCGCAGTTGTCGATCGGGTCGTTTTCGCAGAACGCGTACAAGTTGACGCCGCCGTCCTCCCCAATCGGATCACGCGTCATCCAGCGGCCGAGCGCAGGCGAATAGCATCTGTACTCGTAGAGCAGAAGCTCCGTCGTCTCGTCTTTGTACTTCGTCGAGAACCCGAAGCGGAAGTCGCCCGCCTGTTCGCCGGAGGACGAGATGACATTGCCAAAGCAATCGTAGGTGTAGCGGGCAACGAGCGAGCCCGACGAATCGACATACGCCGTTATGTTTCCGTTCGCGTCGTAGAGCGGCACATACGCCGCGCCATCGCGGACGAGACACACGAGGCCGCCTACGCCGCCCGCCCCATCGAGGGACGAAGAGACATCGCGCCCCCAGAAGTATTCGTCGACGCCGACATTCTCGCCGCCAGCCATCCGCAACTCGCGCACGAGGTTCCATCCGTCGTAGAAGAAGAAAGACGTCAATTCGCCAGATGTCCTGACTACGCGGCGACCAAACGCATCATGCGCGAAGGCGGCGAGCTGCCCATTTGTAGTCGAGACAGAGTCAAGACGAAGCGCGGAGTCGTAGCCGAAGGAGAGTCCGTTAAACTCGGCAATGCAACCGTCGGAGTCCGTCACGACCGTTTCGCCGCCGAACGAGACGCATTGGTCCAGGGCGTTCGCAGCGCAGGACACGACATTCGTGTCATGCGCGAGCGAGACGAAATTGCCCGCATCGTCGTAGGAATAGCCAAACGACGCTGCGGAGATGCCGCTCTCGCATATCTCCGCCGCAGTCGTCCGCCCCAATGCGTCGTGGGCAAAGACGCTCTCGTTGCATCCGACGATTCTTCCAGCTGCATCGCGCGAGTAGTCGAAGCCCTCGACGGCAATGCCGTTGACGAAGTTAGTGACTGCAACGACAATGTTGCGGCGGAAAGCGTCGCGCACGACCCGGCGTCTCACGACGGTGCCGCTTGGAAGCGTCGTGACATACCCCTCGTCCTGTCCGTCCTCGGAATACGAATAGACAATCAACGCCACGTCATTTGAAAGCGAAGCGACCCTTCCGCGTCCATCGTAGGAAATCGTCTGCCAGCGTACGCCGGGGATTCCACGCCCGCACACCCTGCCAAACTCGTCGACCGCGCGGGCGTAGGCAAACTCATTTGTGCCGACGGTCGCATTTTCGCCCGTGGCGACGCCACCGGCATTTCTGGTATAGGCGTATGCCGCCACTGCGTTTGATGCCGACGACATGCGGCCAAATTCGTCGTAGCCGAAAGCGGCGTCTCCCTTGCCGTCGCTTGATGTCACGCCTACGAGACGGCGCGACGCGTCGTAGGCAGAACTTGACCAGGAGCCGGAGGGATTCACCTTCTGGAGGACGGCTCCGTCGCCGGCGTACGAGTATGTCGCCTGGGAGTCGTCGGCATAGCGCTTTGCAAGCAACTTGCCAGTGTGCGGATCATAGCTCCAAGTTGTCACGTCCCATATTATACCATCTCTTGTAGTCGACAGTGATGTGCGCCGTCCGGCGGTGTCGTATGCGAATCTGAGCGGCTGCGTCGCGCCAGAGCGCTCGATGACGTTCCCCACGGCGTCGTAGCGCGTCGTGACAGCGCCACCAAGCGCGTCAACCGATAAAACGCGGCGACCAAAGGCATCGTATCCATAACGCTCAGTCGCAAAGGAGTCGGCGTTCGTGTATGTATGCTCCGCCACGAGGTCGCCGGGCGCGCCGTATTCATACGCACTCACGACCTGCGCGTCGCCCCTCGAAACGAGGACATTGCGCCCAAGCGCGTCGTAGGAGAAGAACCGCGTTCCGTCAGCCCCCGAGGTTTCCGTCGAAAGGCTTCCGAGCGTCGTTCGCGAACTGACGCCGTAGACGGAATTGCTCATCACCGATACGCGCACCCCCGGCTCCGCGCCCGCGAACTCGCGCACATCTTCGACCACCCCCGACGAAGACAGGGAGACGACATGGGAGACAAGGCCGTCTTCGCCAAGCCCCGTAAGGCGGGTGCGCGTCTCGGAGACGGAATTGGTGACGCTGCCGAAGACGACGTTCCTTTCGACACGCCACCAGACGCCAGTGCCGTCAACGCAATATTCAGAATCCCTCGTTGTCGTCACGCCATCGCAGACGCCGCCGATGCGCTCGCCAAATGCGTTGTAGCTTGCGGTTGTCGTGCGGGAGATGCCGTCTGCCGAGAACACAGTCGCGCCGACGCGTCCGCTGGAGCCGATGTATGTCGTCGCCGTGTTGCCAAGCGGCGTCTCTACGAGAACCGTTCGTCCGAGGAAGTCGGAGTGGACGATCCTGTTGGTCACTACGCCACAGTCGGAGGACTCGGAGATTTCGCACCTGACCGCGCATCCGTCCGCACCGTAATCTTCTTTTGCAAATTCGCGTGTCCACTTCCCATCCCAGCGACGCTCTGCAACGACCGGACCGCCACGCATCCGCGAGGTCTCCGTCTCCATTACGCAGACCTGGGATACACCATCGTAAACACGCTCAAGCGTCCTCGTCCTGTCTTCGTATTCGGACATCTCGACGACAGTCCTCTTGCCGCGCTCGTCAACCGACACCATGTAGTCGGAACTGCCGTAGGGATAGGCCGATGTCGTCTGGCTGACGACGCGCCCTGCCGACGCCGCGCTGTTCGTCGCTTCGCTAGCCGACTCCGCGACATAGACGACGGCGTTTGTCTCGCGGCCAAGACCGTCCATGAAGTGCTGCGTTACGCGGTGCAGTCCGTTGGTGGAGATGTTGCGCAGCCAGACATCTTCCTCGGCGTAGTAGAGCCGATCCTGTCCGGTGACTGCCGAACGGAGTTTCCTGCGGCCATTACGGTCCTCGCTCCAAAGGAGTCGGCAGCACGAATATGCATTGGTGAGAGATGTTCCGTCGGAAAACGCCTTTGACCGCAGGCGGTTCTTTTCGTCGTATGTCGAAACCGTCTCGTCGACAATCACATCTCCATCCTCAAGACACGACGCTTCGCGCAAGACGTTGCCAAACGACGTGTCACGTACTGTCCGACTGTAGAGAGGAAGAGCCACGCCGCCAAAGGAAGTATGCGCCTCGTCCACTACCGTTCCACCCGAAACGGTGAAATCGTGGCTGCAAAGTGCTCCGTTTTCGTCCTGGCTCGCTGCGACGCTTCCGCGAAGGACAAGGGGAACTCCCTGCGCCGTCTCGCTGAATGTCGTGACCCAGGAATAGGCGTTGGACGCATCGTTTCTAACCGAGGTTGGCCCTGCGGCACGCCATGTCTCGTGCTTGACCGCAGGAAGTCCGCCGTGCATCACATGCGTGTAGCGGTGCCACGTGCGCCCGATCAAGACCGCAGCGCCGCCGCGAACTACATAGCGCGTCTCGCAACGCGGCTTGCCGGCATCCTCGATCTCCCCGTCATCGCCGCCAAACGGCTCATAGCTGCGAACCGTCACGTATGCATCGGTCAGTTCGCCCGCGCTGGAAAGGTCGCTTCCAGCGACCGTCGGGAATGTCTGCGGCCTGGGCGAACCGTTGCGCTGTTCGACGAGCAATGTCTCGAACCCGTTTTCGTCATAGTCGTGGTATGACCACGAAAGACTGTTGCCGTAAAGGAGCCGAACCTTGCCATGCCGCGCCGAATGCGCCGCGTTGTCCCAGTATTCGGCACGCCGCCAGATGGAGCGCCTTGCGGACGTCTCGCACCAATACGTCTGGCGCAGCACGGCGTTGACGCCGATTCCTATTCTCGACGACTCCGCGACCGTTGAACTGACGAGACCGCCAGCAACACTTGAGACCGTTCTCGTCTCGACAAGGCGACCGTCCTGCGGATCGTTCAATCCGTCAGACCGAGAAAGCGTCTCGACGACGCCAGAGATATGATCTGTCGAAGACCATTCGCCTTCGTTAAAGCCGTACGTCTCGTCTCTCATCACATTTCCTATGCGGCTTATCTGGCGAATGCGTATCTGCGAGGCAGCGCCGTTTTCATTTACAAGCTCCCATGTGTACTCAAGGGCGCCCGTGGCATGCGTTCGCGCGACTACGCGAGCGCCGTTAGGCATCGGCTCCACCGTCACGTCGCGCCCGCGATCGTCAAGGCATGAGTATGTCACGGAATTGCCGTTCGTAGCGACCGACACCTGCGCGTCGCTCCTCGCCTGGAAAGCAAAGCAAGCGGGCGACACCAATACCGGTGCGTCGGACCTGAAATAGACGAAGCCGCTGTGCTGGGCGAGACGCGGCGCACCAAGCGAGACACGGAACTTGACCGAGCCGAGCTCCGCCCCGTCGGCAGAATCGCACTGCCCGTCGGCACAATCGTCCTCGCATGTCTCGCATTCGCCAAGCTCAGTAAGAAGTTCGGCATCCGACACAACAAGGCCGTCATCAAGTCCAAGCATCTGGCGAAGCGCAGTGCCAGTCCACACAACCTGCCCGAACACGTTCACATGGCCCGTCGCCGCTTCATCCGTCTCTGTGCAGGACGTGGTGACGTATTCCAGCTCGTCCGCGCCGGAAGTCACGACAGGATCGCTTTCAAACGACACGCCCCCGTCGGCCGACAGGAACCAGTTTCTCCACAGGCACCTGCTGTCTACCGGATATCTGTTGGTCACGGCATAAACCTCGGCGTGCGAGTCGTAGACAAGACCTAACGTAGAATATATGCGGCTCGTGTCGAAGAACACCGAGGGATCGAGCGCAATGAACTTCCTTCCTCGGCTACCGCTCCTCAAGAGCCCTGGCGCCGGAGCCCATGAGCTTGGCCATGTCTGCGGCAGATAGCACTCGCCAGTCTTGAGAATTTCAAGCGTACCGCCAGAGCTGTTTCCCACGAAGCGCAGCTTGCCGCCAGAAGCGGTTTCTATGTCCTCAAGTCCCGGAAGCTGCGTTTCGGCTTCGTAAAGTGGCGCAGACGACGGACGCGCAGATCTGTCGAATGTCACGCGTATTGGATTTGCCGCGTCACGGATTGCAACGAGAGCCAATTCTGTGCCATTTGTCGGATCATATACCGAAGTGCATCCCGAGAAGTCGACTACCGGGGCGTACAAGAGGAGATAAACCGGAGTTGCCGACATTATGCTCGTCTCGTTGGCGCGAAGCCGTATCGTGACGGAACTGGCGCCATTAGTCAGCGGAAGGTAAAGACTGTCGCCAACCTGCGATAGAGACGCCGTGCCGGTAGAGCCACTGCCATCCTCCCATTCAAGCGTCAAGCCACGAAGAAGCCAGTCTCCGGCGGCGTCAGGAAGAGATGAAAGGAAGAAATGACGCCAGCCGTTCATCGGATTGACGTCGAGCGTCCGCTCGTATACGAGATTCGTTTCGCTGAAATCCCACTCTGCCGCGAAACCGTCCCACAGCTTTATTGCGGAAAGAGATTTCGCAGCCGTTTCGACCTCAGCCTGATACGCCTCGTTCGTCGCAGATCCAGCCACGCGGTCTAGTATCTCGCCATTCGGAACGCTGCACACATTCGGATCGGTTCCCTGCAGCACTTCGTCGCCGTCAGATATTCCGTCGCCGTCGGAATCGGCGAGACCGGGATCCGTGTGGTAGACGTTGACTTCATCCCACGAGGAAAGTCCGTCGCCATCGCGGTCAAGGCAGGTCAAGTCGCCAGGACGCAGACGATAGAACGAAACGGAAGTAACGTTGGTGGAAAGCCCGGCAGAGACAGTGCGCCCGCAGCGAGAGACAGACGCCGTGCAGTTGCCGGCGCAATCTCCGATACGCGAGAAGTCGTACCGAAACGACACGTCGCCACCGCGCGACAGTTCTGCCGCGACGGAAACAGGCGTATTGGTCAAGCGGCCGAAGAGAGCGTTTATCCACGCGCAGGCGAATGACTCCCAAGCGGTCGACATTCTCCATGAGAAGCTATCCGAAGTCCCGTCTGGCAACATGAAGCAATTTGCCGCCGGAACGATGGACATCTGCGTACCAATCGACGAGAAAAGAGTATCTCCGACTGCGATGTCACCAGAAGACGTCATGAAGGCGCGATCGCCTTCCTCCGCAAACGGGATGTCCGACCGCGCGATGCCGATCCAGTCGTCTGCCGCGCCGCGCTTTCGCCATTCGGACACTTCAAGCGCACCGGCGGGCGATTCAGCCGCCCAGGACTCGTTCGTGCCAATGCGCCAAAGGACATAGCCGACGGATATCTCGTCCTCGGTAAAGCCGCTGACGAAGGACTGGTCCTGAAAAGGCCGCACGATGCCAAGCAAGTTGTTTGTAGGATTCTTAACGGAACCGAACAAGATCATCTGCGCGGCAAAAAGCACGACGACGATGCGTCCCGGCCACGGCAGCCGACGGAAGCCGGCTAGGAGCCGTGCAAGCGGATGGACATCAAGCTGATTGAGCCACAGCGCAATGCATACCGGGATAGAAACGGCGATTCCGGCAAGACACACGTACATCAGGAAGGTAGAAAACATGCCATACCTCCTTCAGCGAATGCGTATCTTCATTGCATCGATAGTCACCGCCGCGCGGAAAGAGTCGCACGAGCCCTCCGCGCCGCGCACCACAAGGCGCACCATGTTCCAGCTGGGGTCGAACATCCACGCGGGAAGAGCCCCTTCCATTTCCCATTCAAGCTGGACGTCGTTTTCCGTGGCGGCAAGTCTTTTCGCACGGAATCCAGATACGTGCATGGCGAAGTCAAGCCGCTTCTCCTCGTTTGTCGTCGCTGCATCGCAGAGAAACGGCTCTTCGCCGAGACTGCGGATGAACCACTCGCCGCAATCCCACCCGACGGAAAGACCTCGCTCGGAAACGTCAAGGACGCCGTTGGTGTTTGCGTCAAGACCAAAAGCAACCTCGACGTTGTTGCTTTCGCAACTCATGAACTCAAGCGAGAACTTAATATCCTCCGCAGGATTTCTTGCGAGACGCAGAGGGAAGTTGGTCGAGACCTCTGTGTCTGCATAGACCCAATGCGGCATTGCACCAATGTCAATGGCCGCAAAACACATTTCCGCAACCACAGCGCAAGCTGCGAAAACACCATATTTTAAGCTGCTTGTCTTCATCGCGTTTCCCTATTTGGTGGAACAACGCGATGATTATAAAAAAGATTTCCTACAAATTTCCTACAAAATTCCTACAATTTTGTAGGAAATGACCCCTAAGTGATAGAAAATTGCGATATTCAGCGAAAAAGCAGCATTAAAAAATGTCTACTCCACGAACTACACGGTTACGACACGAAGGATGGTTGGAGCGTGGTTGTTGGATGGTTGGGGAAATGGTTATGCAATGTTTGAATTGTCCGAAAGTCGGGCGGATGTCCGTCCATGGGCGGCGCAAGGGCGCGTTGCCCTGCGCGACGCGGGCTATAAAAGCTTACGCGCGCGCCGACCGTCCTAAATGCGGCGAGAGGTGACTTCGATCACGTTGACCTGGTTGCGGAGCTGCAAAATGATCTGCTCGACGACACGCGCGGTGCCGAGGACGTCGATTTTCATGCGGGAGACAGTACCGTCCTCCGTAGGCCCGACGTTGAGGGTCTGGATGTTGTAGCCGCGGCCCGAAATGAGCCCAACGATCCTTGCGAGGACACCCGGCTTGTTCTCGACATAGCAGTTGAGACGGTGGATTTCCTCTTTCATGCCTCGGCCTCCTTCTCAACCACGACCTCGACAAGCATAGGCGACTTGGACTTGACCGCCTTTGCAATCGCGGCATCAAGCTTGCTCCCGTCTGCCACGCGAACACCGCGTATGCCGTAGGCCGCCGCAAGCTTCACGAAGTCGGGAGAGCGAAGATCGGTCGCAAAGTAGTTGCCGCCGCAGAGATGGCGTTGCATCTGGCGGACAAGCCCGAGCGAGCCGTTTGAAAAGACGATGAAAGCGACAGGCAGCTCGAGCTCCGAGGCGACCATGAGTTCCTCGGCAGTCATCTGAGCGCCACCGTCGCCCAAGAAAGCGACGACCTTGCCGTCAGTGCCCGAGAGCGCAGCGCCGATTGCGGCGGGAATGCCGAAACCCATCGCGCCCATGCCGCCCGAGGTTATGAAGTGGCGCGGCTGCGTGTGGCGGAAGCGCTTCGCCGCCCAAAGCTGGTGCTGGCCGACATCGGTGACAACGACTGCCTTCCCCTTCGTCGCAGCATAGACGGACTCGACGACGGTCTGCGGCATGATGACGCCCTTGTGCAAGGGCTTAAGCCCCTCAGTGCGCGGCCGACGGCGAGCGTCGATGGACGCAAGCCAGTCGTCGTGCGACGACGGGGTTATGCGCGAGTCGACGGTCATGAGGAGTTCCTTCACGTCGGCAAGGATTCCGAGGTCAACCGTGACGTTCTTGTTTATCGACGCAGGGTCGCAGTCAACATGGACTATCTTCGCACGGCGGGCGAACTTTGAAGTGCTCCTGCCTGTCACGCGGTCGTTGAAGCGAACGCCAAGCGCAAGGAGAAGATCCGCCTCTGCAATCGCGGCATTCGCGGCAAATTCGCCGTGGAGACCGGCAAGCCCAAGCGCGAGGGGATCGGTCTCGTCGAACGAGCCGATGCCCATCAAAGTCGTAGCAACGGGAATCCCGGCCTTGTGCGCAAGCGCGGCGACGTCGTTCGACGCGCCGGATGCAATTACGCCGCCGCCCGCAAGGATCACCGGGCGCTTTGCGCCGTTTATTAGCCTCGCGAGACGGCTCACCTGCGACGCCGTCGCGGAGACCTCGGGATGGTAGGCCCGCAGGAAGACGCGCTCAGGATAGGTAGCCGAAGTGAGCGCCTGCTGGCAGTCGCGCGGCACGTCTATTACGACAGGGCCTGGCTTGCCGTGCGTCGCGATGTAGAACGCCTGGGCGACAGTCTCGGGAATCTCGTCGGCGGAATGGACGAGGAAGTTGTGCTTCGAGACGGCGCGCGTAAGCCCTGTCGTATCGGCTTCCTGAAATGCATCGGTGCCTATCTGGTCAAGCGGAACCTGTCCGCAGACGAGCACCATCGGAACGCCGTCCATGTTCGCGGCGCCAAGCCCGGTGATCGTGTTCGTAAGCCCAGGGCCGCTCGTCACTATGACGACCGCAGGCCGTCCGCTTGCGCGGGCGTAGCCATCGGCCATGTGGACGCAGCCCTGCTCGTGGCGGCCAAGGACGAACTTGAACGGCGCACGAGAAAGTTCGTCGAAGATGTCGACGACGTTGCCGCCCGGATATCCGAAGACAAGCTCCGCCCCGACCCTTTCAAGGGCCTCTACGAGCGCACGCGCTCCTGTTCTCGCCTTCGTCTTCAATTCTGCTACGGTGGATTGCCGATTTCAGTAAATTATACCAAAAATCCGGCAGCGCTGCCGCCCCTACACCGCGCACCACGACGAAAGCGCCTTGCCGAGAGAAAGGAGCGCTTTCGCGAGATTGTCCTTGTACTGCCCAGTCATCGCACCCTTGCCATGGACGTCGCTGAGGCACTTGAGCATGCGGCATGGAACGCCGTTCAGCTCGCAGACGTGCGCAATCGCAGCGCCCTCCATGTCCTTCACTGTCGCGCCGAGCGCAAGGGGATTTTCGACATCGCGCTCGTCGTTCGTGAAGCGGTCGCCTGTCGCGAGGATGCGCGTGGGGAACTTACCTGTCGTGCGGCAGTCGAAATACGGCGTCGTGCGCTCGTTGTGCGTGCCGAGCTTAGTGCCGTTAATGAGCGTAAGATCGAAATCGTACTCGACCGCCTGCGATATCTCGTAGGCCTCGCCAACCTCCATCGCGGGATCGAGACCACCCGCGACGCCGCAGTTGATGATCTCGTCAGCGCCTGCGTCGATCGCCTTCTGCGCCGCCGCGGCCGCATTTACCTTGCCGACGCCAGCGACATACAGCCGATCGTCGTCCCTCAGGAACGGCCTCACTTCGGCCGCCTCGTTTTCCATCGCAATTACAAACGCCCTCATATAAACAGGACCTCCCTTCCGCAGAACATGAAATTGGCACCTACGACGAGCTCTTCGGCCGTGGGCGAGAAGCGGTCCTGCACCATCACGTGCTCATGGCCCGCAAGAATCGCCTTGAGAAGCGGCTCGGTCTTCAGGTACGCGATAAAGTCGCGCGTGACGGGATCCTCCTTCTGGCGAAGGTAGTCCCTTTTCGGTGGCGGCACCGCGGCGTCCTCGAACTTCCTCCCCGCACGCGCCCAGAACTTCGTCGTCGCAAGCCAGATGTCGTCGGTAAAGAAAGGCACATGCATGCAGAGGACTATCGGAAGCCCCTTCGCGACTTCGGCGCGGAATCGCTCGACCTGCCCAGCCGTCACGGTTCCGTAAACGTCGTCAATCGTTACGAAGTTGACGCCGTTCACGATCTGGGAATGGAGAGAGATGTCGAAGGGATACGTCGCCGCGAGCTGCGCGCGCGTGCGGTCCTTCCACGCCTCGTCGTTCGTCTCCTTCGGATCGCTCAGCCACATGTCGGGCGTATACTCGTGGTTGCCCAGGGAGCCGAACATCGCGTCACCGAAGTACTTCTTCACGAGATCGAAATTGGCGCGGCTCTGCCAGTCGATCAAGTCGCCCGTGTGGATCACGTAGTCGACGTTATCCTTCGCCCAGGCGAGCGAATCGCGGAGCGCCTCTTCCTGTCGGCCGCCGAAAGTCTTGAGGCGGATGTCCTTAAGCTTCTGCTTCGTCTCGCTCTCGTCGGGATACGCCTCGCAAAGATGCGTGTCGGAAAGGTGCAGCACCGAAAATGGCTTCGTGGCCCCGATGCGAACAACCGAGTAGCCGAGCGCAAGCCGTTCGAATTTCCCCCGTCGCGAAAAGAGAGAGGGTTCGTCCTCGCCGAACGACGGCAGCTTGGCCGTCGCGATAAGCGCGCCGCCTGCAAACGCGGACTTCAAAAAATCTCTTCTGTTCATCCTATCTCCAGATTTGTCTACCCGTAGATTATACCATACATCCGCGTCGCGTGCGCCAGTGAAGCCAATGTCATTCCCAAATGGTACTCGGCGACGGCCGAGCGAAGGCTGGTGGAGGTGAGGGGAGTCGAACCCCTGTCCGAAACAGAATCAACCAAACTTCTACGCGTGTATGGCGCCTTTGATCTCGGAAGCGGTACGCCGACGTCCGGGCTTATCCGCAACCACCCGCTCGGTTCGGCACCCTTAAGCGAGCGAGCGGAGCCCCCTCAAGCGTGGCCTGCTAAATTATGCCTAGGCGCTCAGCAGACATCGGCGCTTCGACATCGCGGCCGTTAATTAGGCGGCGAGAGCGTAATCGTTGTTCGCAATTACTTTTTGTCCTCGTTTTTAACGTGGCCAACGAGGATCCACGACGCGCGATCTGACCTCAACATGTCCCGTCGAAACCGGATCACCCCCATCATGGGGAATCATAAACTTGGCTCGGGCGGCTGGATTCGAACCAGCGACCAATTGATTAACAGTCAACTGCGCTACCACTGCGCCACGCCCGAATAGTCAAGTGGCGCGTATTATACCAAAACCGACGCCAGCCGCGCAAGGGGGCAATTAGAGGTTTCTCAACGACGCGAGGAGCGCCTCCTTGGCCGCCGCCGCGTCAATCTGAGGAAACTCGCCGTGGTCGTAGAGAACCTCTCCCCCTACTATCGTCTCGACGACATCGCTCGCATGCATCGAATGGACGACGATATTCGGAAGGTCGAAGCAAGGCGTAAGGTGCAGGCGATCCAAGTCGACGACGCAGAAATCGGCCTTCTTCCCGACGGCGATTTCGCCAATGTCGCCCCTGCCAAGCGCCTTTGCGCCATTCTTCGTCGCCATCTCGATGATATCCCAGGGCGAGAGGACGGTCGGGTCGTTTGCAAGCCCCTTGTGGATCAGAGAGGCGAGATGCATTTCCTCGAACATGTCGAGGTTGTCGTTCGAAGCGGTGCCGTCAGTTCCGAGCGCGACATTCACGCCAAGCTCCATCGCCCTGGGCACGCGCGCAAAGCCGCTTCCGAGCTTCATGTTGCTCGTCGGGTTGTGGATGAGCGAGACGCCCTTCTCGGCCATGATCCTAAAATCGTCGTCGGTGCACCACACGCAGTGCGCGGCATATCCGCCGCGGTCGAGAATCCCCGTGTCTGCAAGATAGGCAATCGGCGTCTTGCCGTGGCGGGCGATGCACTCTTCGTGTTCCTTCTTCGTCTCGCTCACATGGACATGAAGTGGACGACCGAGTTCCCTGTTCGCCTCCGCGAGCGCGCGACAGAACTTCTCGTCGGTAAGATATTCGGAGTGAACACAAATATCTGCAGCAAGGCGACCACCGGGCGATGTCTTGGCAAAGTCGATACATTCGTCGAGGCGACCGCTCGGCGAGCCGTCGGGGAACGCAAGCCCAACCCTGCACACATTGCCGCGCATCCCTGTCGCTGCAAGCGCATCAGCGCCTGCGCGAGTATGCTCGTACATGTCTGCGACGCACGTCGTGCCGCCCGCGAGCATTTCCAACGCGCCCCATGTCATTCCCGCGGCGACGTCTGCGTCTGTCATCTTCGCCTCGATGGGGAAGATCGCCTCTTCAAGCCAGCGCTGCAACGGAAGCCCGCCGCCCACACCGCGCAAGAGCGTCATCGGCGCGTGGCAATGGCAGTTGACAAGGCCGGGGAGCACGAGGCGCGATTGGTGCGTGGCGTCTGGCGCGGGACTCAAGTCGATCTTGGCGATCGTGTCGCCCTCGATCTCGATCGAACCGAACCCGATCGTTCGATTCGGCAGAAGCATAAAGACGTTTTCAAGTTTCATTTATGTTCTCCTTTTAAATTTTTTTAACGCAGAGGCGCGTAACCGCCCCTTGTGGGTGGGCGCGACCCTTGGGGAAGCGACCAAGCCGAGCGAAGCGAGTGCCGAGAGGCGCGCATAAGTTAGGACCTACCCTCTGCGTTAAAAACAGCTGAAACGGCGGCATCAATCGCATCGGGGATAATGATCGGCAAGGCGTGTTCTGAACCAGGAACCATCGTCACCGACGCCTGCGGGAATATCGACTTTAGGTACGCGGCGTTTTCGGCGCGGACGATTCCGTCGCGCTCGCTCTGGAATATCGCGACCGGGCACTTTAGCCGCCCCGACGCCTTTAGTTCCTCAAGCGCGGCACGGAGATCTGTCTCGCGCAAGTAGTCGAGCCCTCGGGCGAGATTCCTCTCCTCGTCGAGCATGTACGGATTCGGCTTGCCATCGGGAATTCCAAAGAACCCTTCGCCATGCGTCATCTTGAGCCCCACCTCAAGCGCTGCAAGACGTCTGTCCGACATCCCCACCCAGCCGTCGTCCTTCATCATCCTCGCCGTCGCCGCGACAAGCACGAGCCCCTTTATCTTCTCGGGGTACGACACGGCGAGGCGAAGCGCGGCGCTTCCGCCCATCGACCACCCTACGAGAACGACTTCGTCCTCCGCCGCAACCGCCTTCTCCGGAAGCCCTTCCAGCTGATCAACGTATGAGAAGACGCGGTCGCGCGGAAACGTGCAAAGATCCCACGCCTGCTCGCTCGCAGACCAGCCGTTAAGGACGAAGGTCTTCACATTCCCTCACGATCCGCCGAGCAACGGCGAGCTTGGTCATAAGCGGCAGACGCTCGACTGAGCCGTCTTTCCTCACAAGAGTCACGCGATTGGTGTCAACGCCAAAGCCAGAGCCCTTCTCCGTCACGTCGTTCGCGACGATCATGTCGAGGTTCTTCTCGCGGCACTTGCGCCGCGCCTCGGCGATAACGTCGTTTGTCTCGGCGGCAAAGCCCACAAGATAAGTTGGCGAGTGGGTGAGTGGGTGAGTGGGTGAGTGGGTCGTCTTTGTTCTGCGGGCGACGGTTTTCAAAATGTCGGGGTTGCGAACGAGCCTGAGAATGCCCGACATCTGCCCCTTCTTGAGCTTTCTTGCCGCGCGCTTCGCCGGCCGCCAGTCCGCGACCGCCGCCGTGGCAACGAAGACAGTTGGCTTCCCGCTCTTGGCCTTCGACATCTCTTCTTCGACGGCTGCAAGCATCTCTCGCGCGCTTGTCACGTCGATTCGCCTGACGTCCTTCGGCGTCTTGAGCGAGACAGGACCAGCAACAAGGGCGACTTCATGCCCGCGCATCGCCGCAGCGCGCGCGACGGCGAAGCCCATCTTGCCGGTCGACGGATTCGATAGAAACCTCACCGGATCGAGATGTTCGCGAGTCGGGCCTGCTGTTACGACAAACTTCATCGCTCATTCCTCGTTGAATGGCTGCGACCCACCCTGCGCGAAAAAACCAAACTTCTCCGCCTTCAACGCCGCCGCCATGAAGGAAAGATGGTCCTTATCCGCGAGTCGCCACACTTCGGCGGCAGTCAGAGACGGCTTCGGCCCGCGCAGCGGACATCCCGAAGCGGCGACGAGCATGCGGACGGCGACAGGCGTGACGTCAGCGCCGTCGTGAAACCACTTCCCGCCCTTCTGCGTCGACACGAGCGACACGGCGCGGCTCGTCGTGCTCATGCCGTTCGTCGCATACATTTCGACAAACGCGACCGCCGCGCATGTAAGAGTCACCTCGTTCGTGGACGCGAGCGAGATTGCGTGGTCGACTTCATTCTGCACGCTCGGCTCGAGGACATCTTCGTCCACGAGCGGCTGTGCAGTTATGACTGCGGCGGCGACTATGAGAGAGCAGAGCATGCGAGGTCGCAGACTTTGTCTATTGACGGATCATCCGTCAGCTGATGGAGGAAATTGCGGCGGAACTCGAGGTGCCCGCGCTCGCGGCAGATGCGCCGCGAAGTCTGGTAGTGAAGCCCCGAAATCATCCAGCCGACCTGGATCAAGACGAAGTCGGCAAGCGAAGTTATGTCCTGATAGGCGACGGGCATCAGCTTCTCGATGCAATCGACGACTACTGGGTTTGGCGGGGCGCTGACAGCAAGGTTCCAGAACGCGCGGGAATCGCCCTTCCAATCGGTGTGCTCAACCTGGTCTTCGAGGACGCGGAAGATGTCGAGTTTGTCGGCGTCGCGCACCGTGTGCGAACATGCCTCGGTGAGCTTGTCGAGCCCTTCAGGTATATCGCGCCTGTTGTGGTAGAGGACGGCGTTCAAAATCGCGTCGCGCTTCCGCGTGTCTGGAACAAGCGCATCAAGCCAGCCCTTCTCCTTCACGATGTCGTGCGAAAAGACGGCGTGGTCAACCGAGTCGGCGTCGCGGAAGGTGTTGTAGACCTTTATCTGCTCGTAGCGACCAGTGTCGTGGAGAAGCGCCGCGGCAAGAGCGGCCTCGCGAGTTTCGGCGTCGAACTTCTCGCCGTCGGCGATTAGCTCTGCGTTCTTGACGACAAAGCCGGTGTGCACGCGCTTCAAGTGCATCATGCTCGGCAGGGACCCGTCAGGGTTCCTGTAACCATCGACGTATTCGTCGTAGAGCTTTGTCAGTTCCTTGAGCATCTTCGATTCAGTTCGATATCTTCACGCTGACGGCGCCAGTTCCCTTGCGCGGGGCGTCCTGTCCGCTGTTGTGCATGTCGACTTTCGTCGACGGCGTCGCAATATTCCTAAGGTGCCGCTTCGTTCCCTCGTCCGCAAGCAGGAAGTACCAGGCCGACGCGGCAGCGACCCCCAGAATCGCAAGCAGTATGATGAGCTTCGCAATCTTGTACAATGCGTTGGACGCCGCAGCGGCGTGCTTCTTCGTCCCGGCCTCGCGGAGCGACAACGGCGTAATGCCTTGACGACGCAGCTCCGAATACACGGCGTTGCGATCGGAGACTTCGACCGTCGTCTCGGCCATCTTCCCTTCGGCATCCCTATATGCGACTTCGAATTTCATACTAGCTTTATCCTTTTCCAGCCACCATTATACCATCTTACGAGCGTCCCTGCACAGATGACGACAACATATATCACCATCGTGCCCCATAGCGCCGTCATGGTGTTGTGCCACTTTGCGACCGCCCAGACGAGCGGCATCCACAGCCCAAAGGCGCAAATGCTCATCCACCACATGACGAACTTCGTGTCGCCCGCGCCCTTCAGCGCGCCGGACACGATGACGTCCGTCGCGTCGAAGACCTGCCACGCGGCCATCAGCAAAAATAGCCAAAAGCCAAGCGCATAGAACGTCGAAAGCTGTACGCCGGGAGAGGCGAAGAGCGAGAGAATCGGCCGATAGAAGACGACCGCGAGGGCCGAAAGGACGGCGACGAGCAAAAGTCCGAGGAAGAGTGTCCGCATCGCATCGCGGTGCGCCGCGGCGGAATCGCCGCGCCCCTGGGCCTGGCCGACGAGAGTGGCGGCGCATATCGAAAAGCCCTCCATCGGGGCGAAGAGGAAGTAGTTCACCTTGAAGCAGGCGTTCGAGACAGCGAACTCCTGGTCGCCAATTCGACCGGTAACAAAGACGAAGATCGTGAACGAGAGTATGTTGAGAACAGAATACGCCCCGCTCGGCACGCCATAGCGGAGCACCTTGCCGACGAGCGGCCAGAGCCGCGGCACATCTGCCGCGCCGACGCGAAGGCTACGAAGATCGCGCTCGGCGCACCATGCAAGAACGCCCCACTGAACGAACATCGCCGCGACAGTCGCGTACGCGGCTCCTGCCATGCCGAGACGCGGACAGCCGCAAAATCCGAAGATCAGGATCGGGTCGAGCGCGATATTGACTGCATTGCCGAGGACGTTCACCCAGAAGACAAGGCGCGTCTTCCCGCGGCCAGTGAAATACGACGAAGCCGCCATCTGGCCGCAGAGCGCAATCGCCCCAACCGAAACGATGGCATAGTACGAGGAAGCGCGCGCGACGACAGCAGGATTTTCAGACATGAACGGCGCGACCATAAGCCCGATCGGGATGATCGCAACCGCGAGAACGCCGGCGGCGAGCGTTATGACAAGCCCCGCGCGATAGCTCATCCTAACCCCGTGCGAATCGCCCGCGCCGTGGTACTGCGCGACGAAAGTCCCGGAATACGCGACGACCGACTGGAAGAACCCCATCACGAGTATCGCGAGCATCGACGCGGGGAGCGACGCCTCCAAGCTCTCCAGCGACTCGTGCGCAAGGAACACTCCGTCGACGAACTGCAGGACGGCGTTGTTGACCATGCCGAGCGCAAGCGGCCAGACGAGCCGCAGTATCTCGAGATACCGCTTCATTTGCCGCCCTCCTTCGCCGCCGGGAGCGACAGGGTGAAGACGCATCCATGAGGGCTGTTCGCCCGGACGGTGAGATCGCCGCCCATCGCGCGCGCGAACTCGCGCGCGGCGCAAAGTCCGATGCCGAAACCGCCCTTCCCCGACTCTAGGACCGTCTTGGCACGATAGTAGCGGTCGAACGCCCTCGCCATCTCGCGGGGCGACATGCCCTGCCCCTCGTCCGCAAACTCGACGTTGACAAAGCCGTCTTCACGGTAGAACCTAACGCGCACCGGGCCAAACGGAAGCGCATACTTGAGGTCGTTGCCTATCAGGTTCCAAAGTATCTGCACGACTAGCGTTTCGTCCCCCACCGCCACAAAATTGGGGACAGGCCCCGCGAAAAGGCCGCTTTTCAAGGGTTCCGTGGGGTCTGTCCCCATAGCAACGGGGATATCCGACCCGTCTGTGACATCGCGGACGTCCTCTCGGAAGAGCGCATACGCCTCTTCGTAGCACTTTACGAGATCGACTTCGTCTCGCTGCGGCTTGGGGCGCTTCCCGCCGAGACGAAGGAAGTCCTTGATGTTGGTGACGAGTCGGATCATCCGCTCGTTGAGAACTTTCGCCTCTTCGTCGTTCCGGCCGATGGAGTAGCGCATGCCGACGAGCGGCGTCGTGAGGTCATGCGCGGTCGCCGCAAGAAAGTCGTCGCGCGAGCGAACGTAGTCAACAAAGAACCTCGCGCCAAGAAAGGTGATGCCTACGAGGACAAGAAGGAACAGCGGCACGAACATGTAGAACATGAACGCGTAGTCGCGCTCTTCGATATCGGTCCAGCGCACATACACTGTCTCGCCGTCCTTCTCGCCTACGCCGCGAGCCCATACAAGGCGCCCGCCGTCGAAAACCCGCCACCCCCACATGTCGCGGCGTTTCGTGCCGCTTTCGGGGTTCCAGTCCTTCCACGACATGTCGGCCGGATAGTCGCCAAACTGCGCCACGCCACGAACGACGCCGCGACCGCGCTCCCAGACAAAGTCAGCCAAGAGCGGGTCTTCTCGCATGGCCTTCGCCGCATGCTCGGTCGCAGCGCGGACACGCGCCTTTTCGTCACGCACCATCACCGGAACATCTTCGACGAGGAATCGTACGCCAAGCGCAACGACCACGACAGTCGGCAAGCTTAGGGCAGCGACGCTCCGCAACAGTCTCCAGTTCATAAGATGGTAAGTCATAGTTATTCAGTTAGACAGGCACCACTTCCAAACCGGCACTGCACGGATGCCGTCTCCAAGATCAGCCTCCGTATCCCAAGTGACGACGATACAGTCCTCAATTCCAGTTGCCGCCTTGGCCTCTCGGATGGCCGACAACTCGCGGCCAAAAGTCGCATCATCGGAAATGTCCCACGCCACCTGTATGAGACTATGCCGTCCAGACAGCTGATCGTATACATGAAAATCAACCTCGCGGTTGTCTGGAAGCGAAAGATAGTGCACCTTCCGCATCCCTCGCCGCAAGGTCAAATAGACAAGGTTCTCCAGCTTCCACCCCCTCTCGGCGTCAATCTTGGGCGTGACGGCGGAAATGAGGCCAGTGTCCACGACATAGTACTTGTCAGGATTGACCCGTTTGACCGCCAGCGAATCGGACATCACCGAGACTGGGTACACCAGATAAGCGTCCTTGAAATACGACACATAGTCTGCAACATCCTCGCGCCGAGATGAATAGGCAAGATTCCGCAGCACACCTGATATCGCGTGAACCGAAATCCGCCGAGCGTAGTTGTGCACAAGATAGTCAAGCGTATACAGGAGCGACTGCACGCTTACCACCTTGTGCCGCTGAAGCACATCCCTGTAGACCACCGCATGCAGATAATCCTGAAGCGTGGCGTTTCTTGCCGCCTCCGGCATGTCCTGCACCGCAGGGAATCCCCCGACATTGAAATACCTCTCCATGGCATTGCGCAGCATTCCCTTCTGCGCCGAAGTATAGACCCCGGCGGACAGTGGTTTCTTCAATACGGAATTGAAGCGCAGGTATTCGCCGAACGACAGCGGAAACACCTCAAGCGGAACAGACCGGCCGCGCATGGCAGTCGCAATCTCCTCTGAAAGCAGTTTCGACGACGAGCCCGTCAGGCACAACTGCACTTTCGGCGAATCTACGAGTCTGCGCGCATAAGCCTCCCAGCCCTTCACATTCTGCAGTTCATCAAGAAAATACCAGATTTTCTCCTGTGCGAATTCAGGAAAAAGCTCCGCATGCGCCTCGCCGATCAAATGGAGCTGGTCAACAGTTATCGCTTTTATGCGTTCATCCTCAAAATTGAGATGCACTATGCGCCCCGGCGGGATTCCGCTTTTGATCAGCTCCCGCATGCGCTCGTATGTCACGAAGGTCTTGCCCGTGCGGCGCATCCCCTTTATTACCGTTGCAAGGGTAGTCTTTTCATAATACTCGACATCGCGATGAATGACCACTTCCGGCAGTCCATCCTCATAAAATTCTGCCAATACGGTCTTTATGGCATTTTTCATGTCGCGTATTGTACTAAAACAGCACCAGCGCGTCAAGCGTTTGGCTCAAAAATCGAGCCAAAGGCCACGATGGTTTAGTTCAACACGCTTGGAGCATTTAGGCTCACTTTACCGTTTTCGTCCAGATGACTCGCCCTTGTGCATCCCGGTAGGTGGTCTTCCCGCTGCGATCGGTCGTTTGCGAGCCTTGGACGCGCCCCATCCCATCACGATATGTCGTCTTTCCGCTGGAGTCCCTCGTGACCGTCCCCTGGACGCGTCCTGACGCGTCGCGGTAGGTGGTCTTTCCCCTGCTGTCGGTAGTCTGCGACCCCTGCACGCGTCCGAGCGCGTCGCGATACGTCGTCTTCCCGCTGCGGTCGGTCGTCTGCGAACCTTGGACGCGCCCCATGCCGTCACGATATGTCGTCTTTCCGCTAGAATCAGTAGTGACGGTTCCCTGCACGCGCCCGGAGGCATCGCGGTAAGTGGTCTTTCCTCGGCTGTCGGTCGTCTGCGAACCTTGCACACGTCCGAGCGCGTCGCGATACGTCGTCTTCCCGTTGCGGTCGGTCGTCTGCGAGCCCTGGATTCTGCCCTGTCCGTCGCGATACGTTGTCTTCCCGTTTCGGTCGACGACAGTTGTCGAGATCACCCGTCCCGAACCATCGCGGTAGACAGTCGTCGACTCGGCATGCCCGATGGCTGCCATAACGAGACAAAATACCAAAGTTACATTCTTCATAGCGCACCCTCCTTAATGTCCTGTATGTGCTGTAAGGGAACACTCCTGCGCAAATCTGACAGACAAATATGGAAAACTGGTTATGGAAATTATCCACTTGCCTTTGTCACGGAAACAAGAATCTTACTGGCCATACGAAAAAACCACAAACAGATAGCGGCATCCCTAAAAGAAAGGCCTGCAACTTGAGGCTATGTATCAACGAAGCGAACATGACGGCAATACTACGACCCTTTACTTCATCCCTAAGCTTTGCCTCTACACTTCACTCATTTAATGCCATTCAACTTGAAATACCAACCCAACCCTACCGCATTCGACTTATAGCCGAGTTTCTGGCAACAATCCCTAACGCCTTTCCAGGCCCATGGATCGCGCTTGTCGAATTTCAAAGCCTGAATATAGGCTATGAGTGCGTCTTCGTGCTTGCCCTGGGCCTTCAGCACTCCCCCGAGATAGGCCCATTTCTTCTCGCTGATTGGGTTAATGCTTATCGACTCGGCGAGTAAAGTCAATATCTTAGGCACATCTTTCCCCTTCTTGTAAAGCACCTCCGCCTCGGAAAACCTCCCTGCGTCATCCTCACGCCAGCAAGGATAGAACATATCGTTCTCGCTATGCTTGTGCGTCATCCAAAGCATATTGGGATACTCTAAAAATACAGACCCCTTCGCAGGCTTCCAGTTGAGTACCTTCACAACCTCGGCAGCTCCGTCCTTCTCGTCTTCGTTTGCATCCTCTACTTGAAATTTGCCAACGTTTAGGATGAAATCAACAATAGGACAACCGAGCATCACATTGAATTTTCGCTTCTCGGCAGGCGTCTTGAAATTCTCATAAGCCGCCCTTAGCGACTGCGCCCAGTCTTCCTCAGATCGCTCGTTTACTCCATGGGCGGCTTTTGCGGCGTTATCTTTCGCCGCCTTCAAGCCTATCGCATCAAATGCAACAACGCTGCACCTTTTGCCGCCTTTATCCTCTTCTTTTACCACCGAACTCTGTACCTCAGGCAATTTGAATTCCGTCTCCGGCACGAGCCATGTTGTCAGTGCCTTTGAAAACGGCGAGTTTGTACAGGCTACAACCTGCACATCCACATATTTCCCTATCGCGTCAAGCAATGCAGACATTTCAAGAGCCTCGCGATCCTCTTCATCCGCATCTTCCTCAACAGTCCATCTGACCTCCGCGAATATGTAATCGCCGACCTCCTTGAAGGTGGACGAGCTTAAATCCGGGGAGGCCTCGCCGTATACACGGCGAGCCTCCTCGGGGGTGAATGCAGCCGACAGCGTCAACTGACATATTCCAGAAAATACCAGCAATGCGCATTTCAAATCCATACATTCACCCTTTACTGAGTGCAATCAAGTGTAATCAGTCCTCGTCGTCGTCCGTAATCATCTGAGTACCCTTACGGAGGTTGCCCTTCGTCTGAGAACTACTTTGTCCTGCGCTTTCCTTGAACGTGTTCACGGGCTTCGCTGACCTGCGGGCGGCGGCCTTGGCCTTCAGGTCTGCAGATGCCGCAGCAGCGCCGGCAGCACGGGCAGCCGGATTGTTCTTGGATGCTTCAAACGTCCTGCGGAGCTGCTCCTGTCTTCCCCTCTCCATTTCCTGATAGGTATTGACCTCGATTCCGAGAGCGACGGCGCGCGCCTGGATGTCCTTGAGCGCCTTTACGCTTCCGGAGTTCACGCCATAGACAACGACGTGCATGTCGAGTCCAGACGGCTCGTGGCGAACCGTACCACTCCAGAGTTCGGCGTTTCCGGAAATCTGAATGTCCTTGAAGGCCTCGCCCTGTGACTTGCTATAGTCCTTGTATATCTGTGTTTCCTTCTCACCGTTGGCACCGATTTTGGTCCGCATAAGCTTGTTGAGCGTCTTTGAGCTGGTGGCATCGGAATAAAGAGCGAACATCACCTCTGCAGCGGCCTCAAGCTCGGCGGCCTCACGGTTGGCTTCACTCGTATCAGCATCATCGTCGACAGCAGCGCAGGAAATGCCAATGAACCACATATTGCCGTTGTTGTCGATGTATTGGCGCGGACCAATCCACTGAGCGAGAGCACCCTTCTTTGCCTTGCCGGAAATCCACTCTTTAATGGACTTCTTGCCGGGCGTGAACTTGACGGACTGACCCTTGAGGATCTCGCCCGACGCCTTCATCATCTCTCCACTCCAAGAATAGAGAATGGCGATCTGATACTTATAGCGGCCGTTCTTCTCCGAGATCGACTCGGCTTGCTGAAGGACCGTACAGCCGTAGATCGGCATGGCAGACACGCGCGACAACGACGTTTTCATTTCCTTGGAGATGGTGCCCTTGAGCGCCTCGGCCTTCTCGGCGAGCTCCTTGTACTTAGCGGCGGCAGCTTCAAAATCTGCCTTCGCGTTGTCATAGCGCTCTTTCTTGTCGGCATCGTACTTTGCCGCGATGTTCTCCTTCTCGGCGGAGGTGAACCACGAGGAGATCACTGCGACAAGCTCGCCAGGCGTGACGTCATCACGCCTGGCAAGCGCATCCGCGAGATTGGCGTCAAGCTTTGCGAGATCTTCACGCGCGGCCGCGAGCGCCTTGTTCATCTCCGACTGCTCCTTCTCAAGCTGCTTGGCAATCGGGTTGCCGGGGACGTCGAGAATGCGCGAGCCCGACATCTTGCTCATGATCGTCTCGATGATCTTCGCCTTGGCCTTGAGCATGAGCTCCGACATCTTCTCCTTGCGGAGATCGATGAAATCGGCGGAGACCTTCGGGTTCTTGATGCCGAACTCGATGAAGTCGCTGACAATTATTCTATCAGCTTCTTCATCATAGCCCTTGTTCCAACCATCTTTGCTGTTGAAATAATCTTCTATAGCCTCCTTTGCCGTTTGCGCGGGGGCTATTTCCTCGGCCAACACCTGTTGCATTTCGGCTACTGCGGCTCCTGCTCCCGCTTCTGGCGGAAGCTCCTGGACGGCCGCCGCCGCTGGGGATCCCTCCGCCGGGGCCTCGCTGCCGAGCTCCTGTGCATTGACGGCAACTGCGGCAACAGCTGCCACCGTCGTTATCATCAGCTTGTTCATTTGTATTCCTTTTTTGTTACCTGTCTTGTTGTTGGCTCTGGGACCTGCCCAGATTCCGAAATCAATCTTCGGCGGCGGCCTCGGACATCTTACGTCCGACAAGCTTGCCCACCATGGCCTGAATCTTTTCGTGAAGGGGTTCTTTCATCTGCGCAAAGGCCTTGTCGGAGCAAAGTTCACGCTGTCTTTCGGAGTCGCGCCCCGTAAAACAGGCCGATTTGCGAGGATCGTTCTTCATGTCTATCAAAACTTCCGAACCGTTGATTTCGTTGACCTTGAACCGCAACGAGAGCTGTATACCATCTCGCCCGCTCGCAGGATGCTTGAGCTGCCTGAACTCGCCGACGCAATGGATGACAAATGTCGCCTGATTTGTATCCGGAGCTATGCGAATTCCCATGTCAGTAAAAAACTGCGTAAAATGCGATGTCAGATCGCTTGAGTTCGACTCGATGTAAAACGCAGGATCTCCGAGAAACTTCATGTAGCTGGAATAGTTGTCCAAAAGATTCTTCTTTGACACCTTTGCCACAATCTCAACACGGCAGCCCGACGAAATCTCCGACTCTGAAAGTACGCGATACTTCTCGACCACGCCGTCCGTGCCGGAAAAAACTTTGTGCTGAAACTCGCTCTTTGTACTCATTTTGTCATAGCCGACAACGACCGTTCCGAGGACCTGCTCAATAGCGCCGCGAATGGCCTTCTGTACCGCAAGCTCGCGAGATGACGCCTCGCCAACCGACTTGACGACGCCTTCATCCCCATACTCCGCCTGGGCGGCTTTGAGAATCGCCGTATCATCCTCAAATCGTTCTGACGTCACGCAGACAACATAGCTCGTCTCTTTGACTGAAACCTGTCCGACGATCTTAGTACCTCGAACAAATGCATCCACCTTTGTCTCTATCTTTTTCTGAAAACGCGAGAAGGACTTTGACGCCTTCTCTCCATCTTCTGAAACCGTCGTCCTCCCGCTTTCAACCGACCGGGATGCGGAAACAGTCTCTCCGTGCACGTATGCCGTCAACTTGCTCTTCGCCTCCAGTTCCGCCTCGCCGACCTTTTGCGTGACGCTCTTGTTCTCCGCCTTGCTGATTGGCGCCAGCGCAATGCAATATACGCCGTCTTCCTTTGTTTCATCTGAATCGAGGAAAAAACCTGACTCCGCACATTCGCGTGCCTTGGCAAGCCAATCTTCGTTGTCGAGGGCAAACACGCCCCCGACAACGAATACTATCAACACTGCTGTGAGTTTCTTCATGTCAACTCCATCCGATTTCATTTCTGCCGATCAAACGTTTCCCATTCCGGCGGAATGGGGATCCCGTACCCCACGGCGTATGTCTTGTAGTTCTTGAAGAACGCCATGGGCGCGCGGCGAAGCTCGGCGATTACCGTCTTAGCGTCGTTGTTGCCGTCGTTCCAGCGGCGGATGGCGAGACGGGACTTGTCCTTGCCCGGCTCGGCGGTTCCGGCTGCAATCGGAATGTCAACGCCCATGTAGTCAACAAACACAATGGTCTGCTGGTTCTTGAATATGCCCTGCTCGAAACCTCGGTCGAACATCATCGTTTCACCGGACGGGGTCATGCCCGTCACTTTCCCGCCGACCGGGAATGTGTTGCCCAGCTTCTTCGCAAGGTCGGCCAGCGCCCGCATCGCGGCTTCCGTGACAGCGCCATCCTCCGTCTTTTCGTCAAAACCAGCCATTCTGACCCCGAGTGCAACCATCTGGTGTCGTCTCGCCTGTCCGCGAACCTTCTCCGCGAACTTGACCGTGCGCGTCTTTTCGTCGCGGCAGCTGCAGTCGCATTCGACTTCGTATATCCAGACATTCCCGTCCTTTACGCGCTGCCTCTCTTTTGTTGCGGTAATGCTCACGCTCAAAGTGAGATCGACGTCCGTTTGCGCTGTCGCTTCCTTCACGGTCACTTCGCCGACATCGGCCAGATCCTCCGCGAGATTGCCGGCCGCATTGTTATGAGCCGCGTAGATTGTGAACCGCTTCAACTTCGCCATCTCTGTCTGAAGACGGGTGCTCAAGGCGGGGTTGATGGAGAGTCCCTCCTTGACGCCATGGCTCTGCGCCTTGGTCGCCGAAACCGCCACGAGCATCTGCAATTTCCTGTCGAGATTCTCGACGTCGTAATTGGCGGGAAGGGCCAATTCCTTCGCCTCCATCACGTCCGCGCCGGACGTATATACGCCCGCATGACTCTCGCCTGTCTGCGTACTGCAACCGCTCGCCACAATCACCGATGCACCGAGAACGGCAATCCACGCTCGTTTCATACACTTCCTCCTTTCACATCTGAAACCGTGTGCGTTTACGGCATCGCCGCAAACGCACACGGCAGGTTTACTCAACGCTGGATTGCATATTCACGCGCCGCCTTGTCAATTTCCACAAGACGCTTCCATTCATTAAGCCCGGTTGTTGCGGAAGCCATCTGCTCTTTCAAAGCGGAGAGATCGGAAGCGAGGTTTTTGCCCTCCTTCACGGCCTCCAGTCCGGCAAGCGCGGCAAACTCCGGACACGCCTTCACCCTGTCTCCAACACCAGCAACCTGCTGTGCGCCATCCGCAAACTGATTGAGGAGTTCTTCAATCAGCTTAAGAGTGGAATCCTGGTCTTCCTGCTTAAGCCCTTTGGTGTATGCAATGTATTCGTCGAAGACTTTCTTCTCGTCAGCCGGCAACTTTGACGCCTCGGTGTCGATGGATGTCTTGTTGTCATGCGCCGCATCCGCGACATTCTGGTAAACGGCATGCCCCTTGACCGTCTTGAAATACAGTTCATCGGCGTTCTTCACAACCTTTGCGTAACCTGCGGCAAACGGTGCGTCGAAAGTATTGACTATCGCCGCGGCGGCCTTGACACCGATAGACGACTTCACAGAAACATCCAAAGCGCTGGGAAGCTTGTTCTCCTTCTGAAGCGCAACTATTGCATCAGATGCAAAACGATCTTTCTGCCACTTTGCAACAGGATCGTTCTCCACCGCAGTAGATACACACCCCGTCAACAGACAAGCAAGCGTCATCACGCCTGCAGTTACCATCAGTTTCTTCATCTTGTTCATCCCTCGTGTGCCCAACTATGTTTATGCACCTCGGGGTCGCAGGGCTGGCGGCTCCTCGATGCCGGGAGCCGCCGTCTCAATAAAACAAGAGCGGCGCACTCCCGAAATCCTGTCTTTCAGAGGCACCGCTAAGAGCCCATGCAGAAACATGAATTGGAAAGTGCGCCGCATGGATAATAACCCACGCGCACGCACAGTCGTGGTTCGCTTCTGCATTAGAAAATTAGCGGTTTTCTGAAAAGCTACTATACGCTGTCGCGTACGTCGGCGGACGTTGCCACCCGCCCTTGGCGGACTCCACTTTCGCGTACCGCCGGTCCCAGGCCATCCTGCGCCCGGGAGTATGGAAAAGATCAAGTTGTCACGCGGTCACCCGCAGGACAGGAGAATTATACCACACCGCGCTTCAAAATGGCAAGCATAGGATTTTGGGGAAAAGGGGCCATCAGCGCCCTTGCGCGGGAGAACTCGGCGGAGAGGTCGACTTTGCAACAGCCGTCGACATATCCCTCTCGCCTAAGGTTCTCGACAAAGCGTCGGAACTTGTGGGGACCGGGCTTCAGGTTGTCGAGCGCAACGACCTCGGCATTGCCGAAGGTACACGCCTCGGAAAGCATGCCCGTGGATTCAGCGGTAACGTAGAGCCGCTTCGCGAGCTGCACGAACGCCGGGATCGGATTGAAATGGTCTTTTGAGTAGATGAGCTTGTATGCCCACGGATAGGAGTCGACAAGCGCCTCGACATCGGCGGGCGTACGGCGCGAAGTCGTGACGCAGAGCGACGCGCCCCTGTTCGCCGCGAATATCTCGTCAAGCCGCGCCTTCATCCACCCGACCGTCATGGAGGAACACTTGTTCGGCCCGCCGACGATTACGCCGACGAGGTTGTCGGTCGCGCCCTTATAGCGCTCCTTGAACGCGGCTACGCCCTTCTCGTAGAATGCGGCGTCGTTCGCGACGAGGTTCGCCGGAATTTCGATGACGTTGGGAAGCTTCGCCGGGTTGTCGAACGACGGAGCGAGAATGCAGTCGAAGGAGGAAAGATCGTAGCCACGCGGATAGAGGACGACGCCGCACTTCGCGCCGAGCCTGCGTGCAAGCGCCTTAGCCGCGTAGAAAGTGCCAGAGCCAGTGCCGATTATAGTGGAGGAGTGGGGGAGTGGGGGAGTGGAGGAGTGGAGGAGTGGGGGAGTGGGTGAGTGGGGGAGTTCGTCCAGCCCTTGAAGAAGACTCACAGTTCTTATGCCAAGCCTGTCGAAGAGGTAGCTAAGCATCTTGTGGAACGGCGACTTGAATTTCACCGGCACAAGATGGAAGTCAAGCCCCAGCGCGCGCGCGAACGCCTTTGACTGGTTTTCGTGGCCTGCCTTTCCGTCTGTAAGCACAATGGCTTTGCCGCTATTCGTCATACGATTCCCGCAGGGATGCGCATTGTCTTGCGACATGCGCTCTTCAGAAGTTCCTTCACGGCCGCGCGCATCTGCCGCTTTGCCGCGCCCATCGACGCCTTTATCGTGCAACCCGCCGCCTTGCGGTGCCCGCCTCCGCCGAACTTCGCGGCGAGAACAGTCGCATCCCAGTCACCGCGCGTCCTTATCGAGCAGCGCGTCTCCTTCGTGCGGTCGGGAATCTGGTAGAAGAAGAGCGCGATTTCGTTCTTCGCGACGGAGCGCGGGATCTCGATTATGTCCTCGGCCTCGGCCTTCGTGCCGCGCACTTCGCGGAAGTCGTCGCGCGTTAGCGTCACCTCGGCGACCTTCCTGTTCTTCCAGATGTGGAGAGAACGCCACGCGATGCGCTTGAGCTCGATGGCCTTGCGCGGGAAGGTCCCGTATATGACGTCGTTGATGAATGCGGTGCGGACACCATACTTGAGAAGATCGCCAGCCGCGCGCAAGGTGCGCTGACTCGTCGAGTCGTAGGCGAACCTGCCGGAATCCGTTATCATCGCGACCCATAGCGCCTCGGCAGACACTCGATCGAGCTTCCACTCCATCCACTTCGCAAATCGCCAGACGATTTCGCCAGCGCTCGACGCCTCGGGATCTACGATCTGCACGTCGCCAAAAGAGCCGTCGTTCGTGACGTGATGGTCGATGCAGATGCACTTTAGGCCCTTCGCGACCGGCTCGACCTCCGGCGGCATGCGGCTAAACGAGCTGCAGTCCACGGCGATGAAAAGGTCGAACTGCCCGCCAATCCTGCGCCTGGCACTCTTGAGCTTGCGCACGGGAATCAAATCTGCCGCTCCTTCAAGGAAACCGGGCTTCCCGAGCGCGTTGAGGTCAGCGGTCGCCCATGCGTCCTTCCCCGCGCTTCTCAAAAGCCGTGCGAGCGCGATCATCGAACCAAGCGAATCTCCGTCAGGGCTCAGGTGCCCCGAAATGAGAATCCGCTTTGCGCCCGCAATAAGTTTCTTTGCGGCGTCATAGTTCTCTCGCTTCGCCATAGAAAAGAATTATACCATAAATTTGGCCCCCAGACCTTTCAGCGAGGGACACTGCTGGCAATACCAGTGCGCTATGGCTACTTCACGTCCGAGGAAGCGCTCTGGGACTTCGACTCGCCGCCAGTGGGATCGAAGTCGCCGACGCGATAGGTCTGGTTCGGCTGCGGCGGGACGAGCCCATGCTGTGAACCTTGGACCCAAAGTATCGACTTCGGCGTCTTGATCGCATTGAAAAGCGCGGCCTGACCAGACGGCGGGCAGACATAGTCGCCGAGACCTGCGCGCGGAATCTCGACAGGGCACTTGGCGCGGGCGATGTGCGAGACAGTATCGTAATATTCAAGCCCCGGCGCGTACTTGACGAACCAGCCGCCATGGAGACGGCCTCCCGGTTCCGTCGCGGAGAAGTTGCACCCCCAGGCAATCGACGGACGCGCGAGCGACACGTCGGGATCTAGCCCCGCGGCCCAGACAGTCTGGAGGCCGCCTTGGCTCCCGCCTTCGGCGACGAGATCCTTGCCGTTCCACTCCGGAAGCGACTTCACGTACTCGAGCGCGCGCATGACGCGAAGCGCCATGAAGCGAAAATAGGCCGTCTCGGGCTTTGCGTTCTCTTCGGGCGAGAAGGCGTACGAGTAGCCCTCGGGGTGGATGCCCTTGCCGAACTCGTCGTAGTACGCCTGCTCGCGGCCAAGCTCGTAGCCGTGGGCGTTGATCTCGAGGAATATCTCGTTGCGCGCCTTGCAAGTCCAAGCCGCCCACTCGGGGCATCCTTGCTTGTAGAACCCGTAGCCCTGGAAACCGCAGCGCGCCCTGCAGCTCTTCGGCGCGGCTCCATCGGGGATGAAAAGGTAGCCAGAGACGGGGCGCGGCCCGTAGCAGTCGACATAGAGCTCGTAGATCTTTACGCCCTGAACGGTCTTCACTTCCTTGCGCGTCGCCTTGAGGGGAACGGACGCGAGAAGCTGCCGCTGCTTGTCCCACCATGCGTCGAAATCCTTCGGCTCGGGCGTGAACCTGCCGATCTTGTCGACGTCAACGCCAGCGCCGCCGTCGAAGAACACGTCCTTCAGGTAGCTCTGCCAGTTAGGCGCGCCGGGGGCGGTCTTGTCGCGCACGACCTTCTTGCCGTTGGCATCGACGACATACGCCTCAAGCCGCACAAAGCCGGGGATGCAGAGCTTCGTCGTCACCTTGCAGAGTTCGCCCGACTTGAACGGCACCTTGCCGGACTCTACCTTGCCGTCGTCGCCGGTGCGCTTCCAGTCGACCATGTAGCCGGCATTCTCGAGCTCGGCCGGGACCTCGGACGCGACGAGCGTGAATACGATCTGCTCGCCGGACTTGTACCCCACCGGATTGTCCTTGTCGGTGCGCCCCTTGATGAGCACTCCGTCCCAGGCGTTTGCGAAGACTACGGACGCGGCAAGCGCCGCGGACAGCATTACGGCGATTTTCTTCATGTTCTGAATTATACCACAACCTGCGCGGCGGGGCAAATCGCGGAAGTCCGCCTTCGAGGCGCTACCGGCCCTTTGGCGCGGGATTCTTCGGCTTGCGGAGAATCAACTCGTCGATTACACGCCCGACTTCGGCCTTTGAAAGCTTCTCGGTGATACGCAGGTGCGGCCCGTTCTCGGCATCTGGCGCCCACTCGTCCGCGCCATCGCCGCCAACCATGCGATAGGTGCCGCGCTCTGCGTTGAAATACGGGTCTATGCCGCGTACCGCGACGAGGACGGCCGTCTCGTCCCAGGCGGCGCGCCCGCCCATGCCAAATTGCCGCTGGAGGAACTTGGCGGAATTGGAACGCACTTCCTCGCGAGACGGAATGTTGCCGGCGAAGACATCGCGCACAGGGGTGCGCCCTATGTCGGCAGCTTCAGCGACGGCACGTCCGGCAAAGCAGTCGCGCCCGTACTGGAAATCGGAAAACACGACTGGCGTCGGCCAGTTCTCGAGCGCGATGCGCGAAGACTCCGCGTCCCACATGGAGTTGTACTCCTTGCCAGAGGGATACTGGCAGGCCATGGCGACCCAAAGCTTAACTTTCTTCGCAACAAGCGCCTTGCCGTCGAGCGGCGATATTGCGTCGCCCTTCGTCTCGAGAAGACGGCGCATGTTCGTGAGGAAGCCCACGGAGCATATCGTCACGCTGCCGTCTGGCTGCGCGGCGAGGACGCGGCGGTAGACCTCGTTCGCGTCCGGAGCATCGTCGGCATCCGCATGGCGATACCAGCCGGGATAGTCCGCGAGAAGTTTGCGGTACTTGTAGTGACCGCCGTCGCCACCATCCTTCTCGCCAAGCGGGCAAGATGGGTCAACCTTCGTCGTGGCGCCTGGGCGAGACCCCATGACGCCCATGCCCTTCGGCGCGCCGACGGGGATGTCGGGCCGTCCGTAGTAGCTGTTTATCACTTCTACAGCGCCTACGGATGCGTTGCCGCGCGTAGAACTGACTGTCGCGAGGATTTCGCACTCACCGGCGTCGGCGAGAGCGTGCAGACACGCAAGCGCACCCACGTCGTCAAAGTCGGTGAGCATGTCAGTGTCGAATATCACCTTGACTGGCTCAGCCGTTGCGGCAGTCCACAGGCACGCAGTGATACACGCAACAACAAGGTCTTTAGGCATTTTCATCGTGTCTCGATTTTAACAAAAGCGACTTTGGAAATCAAGCGGCCGAGGCAAAGGGCTTTTCATATTTTCTCTTTCGCGCCGCTCAGGCGGCTGCGCTCGCAGGCAAAGCCCATGACATGGCTCTCGACACTCGCCTCCAAGCTGGACGAAAGAAGCGAGAAGTCACGCGTGTCGACGGCCTGGAGGAAGTCGCGTATGAGCGCGAGATCGCCGCCCGCGTGGCCGCTGTCCTTGTAGGACTCCCCTTCCGGCGGAACGAACGACCACGGGTAGGACTTCCCCGTGTCGAAGCGATGGAGCGTAAAGGACTTGCCGTCGCCCTCGATGTACCCGAGCGTTCCCATGACGCGCGTGCGACGCCCTCCCCAGGGCGTGAACGCGTCCATCGTGAAGCTCGCCGTCGCCCCGCCCTCGAAAAGAAGCGTGGCGACGATATGGTCTGGCTGGTCGTTGTCCATGCGGTAGACGCAGCGCCCGTAGTCGGTCGTCCGCAGCTTCTCGAGAATCGCCTCGGAAGGACAATCTTTCTTCAAGTCAAAGACATAGAGAAACCAGCGCTTCCTGTCGTAGATGTCGATCGCGGAGTAAGGACAGGATTTCTCGTGCGGGCAACCGTCAGTGCAGCGCGCCGTCGCGCCATCTGGCGCCTTGTCAGCGCGAAAGAGAGCAATGCCACCCTCTGCGCTCACGCGCACGCACCGCTTGCCGACGAGCCACTTCAGGATGTCGAGATCGTGGCAGCTCTTTGCGACGATCATCGGCGTTGTCGCCTTGCCGTCGTGCCAGTTGCCGCGCACGAACGAATGCGCCATATGCGCGTACATCACCGGTTCCTGGTGCTGGATGTTCACGAGTTCGCCGACGAGCCCCAAGTCAATCGCCTTCTTGAGCGCGCGGAAATACGGCGAATAGCGCAGAACATGCCCAACCGCAACCATTACGCCAGTCTCGCGCTGGAGAGCGAGCAAATCGAGGCACTCGCGCTCGGTCTGCGCCATCGGCTTTTCGAGGAGGACGTCATATCCCTGACGCATCGCCTCCATTGCGGGCTCGAAGTGCAGGGCGTCGGGAAGTGCCACGAGCATTACGTCGGCGAGCTTTCCCGACTTGCCCGCGTCGAGCATTTCGTGGTAGTCTCCAAAACGGCGCTCCTGCGGAATACCCCACTCGTCGCCCATGCGTTCGCGGCGCGAAGCGTCAATGTCCGACACCGCGACGACCTTCATCGTCCCCGGGAACAGCTTTCCGTATGCGGGATATTCGTTCCCGCGTGACCCCGCGCCCATCACCGCAACGGTGATTTCGCGGCTCGTCGCGATCTTAAGCGGCTTTACCTCCGCAAGCTCAGCAAATGCACGTTCAATGTCCATGTTTTTCTGCGGCGGAGCGAAGGTCCGCAGAAATCAATACACCTTGATGTAGGTCTCGGCCTTGAGGCGCTCGATCCACTCGCGGTAGCGCTTGTCGGCGAGTTCCCTGCGGACGTTCTGCGCGACCGCGTCGTACGCCTGCTCGAAAGACATCTTAACGCCGGTCGTCTCGTCGTCCTTGCGAACGAGGAAGTTCCAGCCGTCGAGCTCGATCCACTTGGAAGTCTCGCCCTTCTTCATCTTCGCGATCTCGGCGCAGACCTCGGGCCTAAAGACGTCTTCGGGCTTGACGTCCTTCCACTGGCCGCCGTCCTTTGCGCGCGCGTCGGAAGAATACTTCTTCGCGACCTCGCCGAACGGCTCGGTCTTGAGGGCATCCTCGATCTCGGGCTTCTTCTCGGCGTCGCCGGGACCCACGAGAATGGCCGAGACGGTTACGCGGCTGTCGGACACATAGCGCTCGGGGTGCGATTCGTATTCCTTCCGCATGTCGGCAGGGCTAGCGGTGACGGTCTTGTCGACCATCTGCCAGCGGATCGCCGCGACGACCATGTCGTCCTTAAGGCGCTGCCGCCACTCGGGGAACGTGATACGGTCTTTCGCAAGCGCGGCCTTGAACCTGTTCATGTCGCCGCCGAAGATGCGCGTAACGATTTCGCGGACGCGATTCTCGACGACCCAGTCCTGCATCTGGAGCTTCGCCTTCGCCGCGGCCTTGAGCATCAGCTCGCGTTCGATCATCTCGCCGCGCACCGCAGCATATCTGTCAGGACCGACGCCCGCGCGACGCATCTCGCCGATGACGTCGCTCTTCAGGATAACGGACGAACCAACCCTCGCCGCGATGCCGTCGACTTCGACAGCAAAGGCGGACAGCGCCACAAAGAGCGCTGCCGCCGCTGAACATGCTTTCTTCACTTTTCTAACCACTAATCTTTCTATCACTATAACCACTAGCCACTAACCACTAGCCACTACCTTACAGCATCGCCGCGATCGCCGCGCCAACCATCGGGGCGTCGTCGACCTGGGGCGTGATGGCGTAGTGAACGTTGCGACGCTGGACGAGCATCTCGTCAAGCTCGCGGCGCACAGTCGCGTCAAACGGAATCGCGCGCGTCTTGTAGTAAGTCGAGCCGTCGGCGTTGATCGCGACGGGCGCGGAGGGATCAGCACCCTCGCCGGACTTGATGACGAACGCCGCGAGCTGCACCGCCGTGAGGACGGCCGCGCGCTCGAAGACGGGAAGGCCGAGGCGCTTCGCCATCTTTGCGTCGTCGGGATTCGCGAAGATCGTGTCGAGCACGTTGTCGCGTCCCTCTTTCTTGAAGCCAGCGCAGAAGTTGTCGAAGTCCATCGTCTCAAGAGCGCCGAGCCCGCCAAGCGCGCTGGCCGCTTCCTTCGAGAAGAGCCCTTCCTTCGCAGCGGCCTTGTAGATCTCGAGGCCAACGCCACCAAGATACGCGCCAGCGATCATCTTCTCGAGAAGGCCGATGCCGGGGTTGCCGGTCTTCGCATCGGCAGCGTCGTCGAACTTGCTGCGCGGAGCCTTGTCGAAAGCGCCAGACTCGGCGTTGATGATCATCGAGCCCTCGGGATCGAGGCCGGACATCTTGAGGATGTTCTTGTTCTTCTCGACATAGGCCGTGTTCGTGCCAGTGCCGAGAATGAAGCCGATGTAGGACGAATACGTCTTGTCGCCCTCAGTTGCCTTCGCCGCGAGAAGAGTCGCGACAGTGTCGTTCACGACTGCGATTCCCTCGCCGCCGGTGCGCTTCAGGAGCTCCTTGCCGACGAACTGGCCGACAATCGCAGGGGCCTTGATGTTCTTCGTCCAGCGGACGAGCTTCGCGTCGAGGTCCTTCGTCGCCTCGGCAGGATACGAGAAGCACCAGCCGAGCTTCTTGCAGCTGGGCTTGCCCTCGAGACGCTTCACTTCGGACGCAAACGCGTTGTAGAAAGTCTCCTCGTCGACCTCGCCCTTCGTGCCGGGCATCGGCTGGTTCTGCTTGTCGGAAATTTTCGGGGGAATCGAGACGATCGCGCCGCGGAAGTTCGTGCCGCCGGCATCGAGAACCGCAGCGGAAGAACCTTCGGGGATCTTGCCATTCACGCCGACGAACGTCGGGATCATCATGAGAGACGAGGGCTCACCCTTCAGCCCCTTCTCCATCTCGGAAATGAACGCGGAGAGAAGCGCGGCGCGGTCAAGATCAGCCGCGGCGACAAATCCATTCTCCTCAAGAAACTGTTCCGGAGTCTTCATTTTCAGCTATTCCTTTCGATAGGTTTATCCAGTCTTCGTTCGTGAGCTCTTCAGCTCGTAGAGATGATTGTATCAAATCTTTGAATATGCTGCCAAGCTGTTTGCGGCGATGCTCAAAGGCTTTTTTCGTTAAACGATGAAAAACATCGCGTTCCCTTGCAGAAAGCGCAATATTTCTATCGTGTCGCGTAAGCGTAACGACCGACGATCCTATTTCGGGGCGCGGCCAGAAACAGCTCGCCGCGACTTTTCGGACGATTTTTACATCATAGTCGAGCTGCGCCCAGACACCCGCGAGCCCTCGCGTCTTCGACCCTTCCTTCGCTGCAAGCCGCTCGGCTACCTCAGTCTGCACGAGCACCGTCATAGACGGAATGTCGTGCCGCTGCACGAGCTCTAGCAGGATGCGCGTTCCCGCCTGATAGGGAAGATTCGATACCATTGCGTCGAAACCTGCGCCCGCCGTGTTATCGATCCAGTCGAGGGCATCGGCTTCAACTACGCTCAAGTTCGGAGGGTTGCCGAGCGATCCCGCGAGACGGGCAGCGAGAACAGGATCCTTCTCGACCGCCGTAACGGAACAGCCGCGCTTCAGGATTTCTTCGGTGAGAACGCCGAGCCCCGGGCCTATCTCGAGGATTGCCGCGCCGCTGTCCTTCGAGACGCCGGCAAGTCCTGCGTCCACGATGGCCTCAAGCGCGTTGCGGTCGATGAGGAAGTTCTGCCCAAGCACCCTGTTTGGGTGGAAGCCGTTCTCGATGCACCACGCCTTTACCTGGCTCGGACTCGTAAGATTCATCCTAACTCCTAATTCCTGACTCCTGACTCCTAACTACTGACTACTGACCCCTAACTCCTGACTACTGACCCCTGACCCCTAACTCCTGACCACTACAAAATCCTATCCAAAACACTTATATAATCCCACTTCGGATCGTCAGCAGACCCTGTCACCTTGAACTCCATCAAAAGCTTCGTGAACGGGAACATGACAGGGTGGACGAGCTTCCCGAGGAAAGAGTCGTTCTTGAGGAGCTGCAAGCGTACGGTGAAGTCGAGCTTGTCCGCCGGAATGTCGTACTTGCCCCATGCCTTGATAGAGAACACGTCGCCTTCGATGAGAATGTTGTCAGAGGCAAACACTCCGTTCGTTATCGTGTAGTCGACTGACGCCTGCGACTGGTTTACGAGCGACGCGACACCGGGAACGTTCGCGGCGAGATATTCGGTGAGGCCCATGAACAGCTTCATCTGCGCAAGCCGCCCTTCAGTCACGCGGACTTTCCCGCGGCCGTTGATATGCGGATACAGATTGGTCGATATGGGACCGGTAATCTCCACTTCGCTGTTGACAACGCCCTGCCTGCCGCCGAAGTCGCTGCCAAGGGCCTCGGCAATCTCTCCGAGCGATCCGTCACGGCACGAAAACGCCATCGAGAACGACGCGGAATCCGGATCGGCAAACGGAACATGCAGCTTCGCGCGACCCGCATACCGGCCGCCCTCCTTGCCGCGCAAAGATATGTCGTCGAAGAAAATCGTGTCGCCTAGATACTTGTACGAGAACGAGACATCCTCTACGGGCGATTCGAAGAACACGCCGCGCTTGAACGACACAGTGCCGTGGAGATTGTTCCCCAACTGCTGCGCGCGATCGGTCATCAACGTTCCAGACACCGATATCTCGGGCGGCGTCTCGCACGAGACGCAGTCGAGCGTTCCGTCGTTGAGGCAGTCGGCTATCGAGAGGAGATCCGCGAGCGCGATGCCCGACTTCGTGTCGAACTCAAGCTGCACATTGCCGTTCGTCGCCACCACTTCAAGCTTGCCGTCGAGAGTACGGCCCTTTGGGTCGAGCGCGAAAAGCGGGCCTATCGTCGTCACGCAGTTGAGGTTGGTCCCGCGCGTGCAGACAGCGAGGGAAAGCTCGCCGTCGACGCGCCGCATCGGAACGCCGTTGTAGCGCCCGAGCTGGGGATGCATGTCGAGGTGCATGAGGAAGTCGCAGTTGACGAGATTGACATCCCACGTACCAGAGACGGGAATCGGCTCGGTGATGCCGGTGAACGCGTCCATGTACTGGACGGCCGTCGGGATGTCGAGCGTCACGAGAAGCGGCCTTATGTGCGACTGGCGGGCCTCGCCGCGCGCCTCGGCATGGAAGCGCTGCTCGTCGAGATCGAGGTAGACCGAGCCGTTTACGGACATCGCACGATCGATGTCGGGCCAGAAGACGCGAACATCGCCGAACTCAAGCCGCCTCGGGTTCGCCCGCACGGTCGTGACGACGCGCTCCGGGGCTATGCCGAGGATGTCTGGGCGAACGAGTGTGACGGTGAACGACGGGACTTCCGGAAACTCCATCTCCATGCGTCCGCTGCGCTCGCTGTTCCCGGGAAGGTAGTAGCCGTCGTGCAGGCGCGGGATCTTAAGCCCGACAATGCGGGCGCGCCTGAGAAAGAAATCGACCGACGCGCTCTCTGCGCTGACGACGGCCTTGACTGGATCGGTCCTCTCGCGGTCGTAGAGCCGGACACCGCGCATCCTTGCGCCACGGCGAAAGCCGAACGAGGCGGAGTCGCACTTGAACACGATGTTCGACGGAACGTGCGAGCTTACCGCCGAAACGACCCAGTCGGCGGGGATTCGCTGCTCACGGAAAAAAAGGCTCCCCAGAAATATGCAAAAAACGATGAAGGTCCACTTCACCGTTTTAATCAGGAATTTCGCTACGTTCTTCACAGTTGCCGCAAGTTCAGGTATTCTTTTAGCAAATCTTCAGTTTGGCAGCCCCTAGGAGAGTCGAACTCCTCTTACCTGGATGAGAACCAGATGTCCTAGCCGATAGACGAAGGGGCCAGCTTCTTGGTGCACCTGGTGGGACTTGAACCCACAAGCCTTGCGGCACTAGAACCTGAATCTAGCGTGTGTGCCAATTTCACCACAGGTGCGACGAGAAGATAGTATATCAAATGTCAGACACTCGCGCAAGGGGGGTATTTTCAAAATCGGCGTCTTGGTGGGACTGCCGGGAATCGAACCCGGAACCTACGGTTTAGGAAACCGTCGCTCTGTCCAGTTGAGCTACAGTCCCACATAGCTTCCGGAAATGGATGGTGGAGAAGAAGAGATTCGAACTCTCGACCCCCACGTTGCGAACGTGATGCTCTACCAACTGAGCTACTTCCCCAATCCGTGGAAACGGCGTATAGTATATCAAAAACCCCCTTGCGCGCGCAAGGGGGTAATTTTCACTTGTGGCTCTTGAGCCGTTCGTGTATCTGAATGTGCGTCGCGAACCATATTTCGTCGCGCCGTGAATCCAGTTTCTTCATTAGCGCCTCGAAGTACTCGAGCCCAGGATCGAGCCAGTCGCCGCCAACGCCGTGAAAATCCATGTGGCCAACGCCACCAGACTCAATGACCTTGTCGACATACGCCTCCATCTCGGGAATCGTCTTGCACTGGACGGGATATCCGTGCCAGAGCCAGCGCTCCACGAGGTTGTGGCGCTTGTATGTCTCGGCGATTTCCTCGTCGGTTATCTCGAGCACCTTGTGCATCGACTCCGCGGCGGGAATCGCAAAAGACACGGGGCCCTTCTGCTTGGGGCGCAGCCGCGCAATCGCCGCGTTGCACTCCGCAAGCTCCTTGTCTAGCGCCGCCTTGTCAGGAATCTTGCCGTGGGTCATCGTGTGGTTGCCGAGGAACACGTACTCGTTAGCGTTCGACCACGCGGCCTCGTATTTCTTGAAGAGATCCCACCCGGGGCAGACGTAGAAAGTCCCCGGGATGCGGTACTTCTCGAGAAGCGGAAACACGTTCTTCGTCTGAGTCGGGCACCCGTCGTCAAACGAGAGGTAGAAAGCCGCCTTCTTTCCGTCCGGCCATGTGCCGGACGGAACCGAAGACGGGCTTTCCGGCGACTTGTCCGTCGCCGCTGCGGCAGCCGCGAAAAGCGCGGCGATGGCGAAAAGCGCGTTCACGACTTACTTCGCGGGGCGAAGGATCATGTTCTTGTAGTCAGCGTCGGAGTGGTCGCCCTGGAGGTAAATGGGCCCGGGCACGAACTCGTTCGCGTCGATTGCGCCGCCGGTGATGCCGACAACAGGCGCGTCCTCTATGATCGTGACGCCGTTGAGGACGACGGTCAGGTGGCGCTTGTAGAGCGTGACGGAAACGTGCTGCCACTCGCCCGCGGGCTTCTCGGCGGCGACCTTCGGCACGACGCGGCCGTAGTAGGCGGCCATGTTGTGCTCGTTCACGGGCTGGCCGTAGCTGTCAAGCACCTGGCACTCATAGCGGCCGCGGAGGTAGACGCCCGAGTTGGACTTCTTGGGCACGCGCACGTCGTACTCGAGGTTGAAGTCGTAGAAGTCGGCGCGCTTGGACATGAGGTTCGCGCCGCCGCCAGCCCAGGAGCCGTCGGGCTTGAGACCGAGTTCGTTGGAAAGGACGCCGTCCTTGAACTTCCAGCCGTTCTTGGCCTTCTCGTCCATAAGCTTCCAGCCGTCGAGTCCGTCAGCAAGGAGATCGATCGGCTCGCCGAGCTTAGCGTCCTTCGTTGACGCGGGCTTGATGACGGGATTGCGCCAGCCCTCGACGGTCGTCTCGGGCTTGCCGTCCTTCTTGACGGTTGTCGCGACGAGCTTGTTGCCGTCGACCGTGCCTTCGAACTTGAAACCCCACGGATGGTCGAACGTAATCTTGTTGCCGGCGAGGACGACGTTCTTCATCGGAATCGGAGACGCCCAGCGCCAGAGGACGAGGGCCTGCGCCGCGCCGTTCGCGTCGCGCGAGACGATCATGTGTCCGGCGTTCATGCTCTCGTAACCGAGCTTGAGGCCCCAGTTGCCGACGACAGGATCCTTGGGATCGACGCCGAAATCGCAAGTGCAGCATCCGGCGAGGGCAAGCCCCGCCGCCAACATAGATAGGATTTTCGTGTTCATGCCACGTAGTATACCACAAATCCGCTCGGCGGTCACCTGGTCTTTGCAGACGAGGCACTCAGTCGAAACCGAGCACATGGCGCATGTTGTATGCGCCAGGGCGCTTTCCCGCGGCCCAGACGACGGCCTTCAGGGCGCCCGCTGCAAATGCCTCGCGGCTCTGCGCGCGGTGGGTGAGCTCGACGCGCTCGACATCGCCCGCGAACATGACCGTGTGAACGCCCACGACGGATCCGCCGCGGAGCGCGTGGATCGCGATCTCGCCGCGCGGTCGCTCGCCGACCTCGCCCTGCCGCCCGTAGATCGCCGCTTTATCGAAGTCGGCGCCACGGCCTGCCGCGGCGGACTTCGCAAGCATAAGCGCAGTTCCAGACGGCGCGTCCTTCTTGTGGCGGTGGTGCATCTCCGTCACCTCGACGTCATACTCGGGCCCGAGGACTTCTGCGGCCTTGCGGACAAGTTCGAGGAGGAGGTTCACGCCAAGCGAGTAGTTGCCGCTCTGCACGACGGGAATCTTCTTCGCCGCCGCGTCGACGACCTTCTGTTCGTCGGCGGTGAGACCGGTCGTTCCGATGACGTAGGGAATCCCCTCCTCGGCGGCCTTGGAAATGGCCGCCGGCACTGCCGCGTGGAAAGAGAAGTCGATTACGCCTTCGGTGCCCTTCGGCCATTCGCGGTCATAGCCGTCCGCGATATCGACCTTGGCGATAACCTCGCAGCCTGCTCCCTCGGTGAGGGAGCAGAGCATCTTGCCCATTCGTCCAGCAGCACCTAATATGGCTATCTTCATTTAACCAATTCCCTGTATGAAAAGCACTCTGCTTCTCTGCGCCTTTGCGTCTCTGCGTTAAAACAAGCGTTACTTCGAGAACTTGACGATGAAACCGCCGCCGGAGGCCATGTGGAAGGAGAGCTCTTCGCCCGCCTTTACAGTCTTCGTCTCGTGGATGTACTTCGTCGGATTTTCGTTGGCATCATCCGCATCGCGGAAGATCTCGGCCTTCCACTCGCCCTTGCCCAAGAAGCAGGTCTTGAACGCGAAGTCGCGCGCTTCCTTGTTCGTGATTCCGGCCGCGTACCACGAGCCGTCCTTGGCCTTCCTTGCGACCGCCGCGAACGACTCGGGGCAACCGCCCAAGCCAATGGTATCGTCCCAGACGACAGGCGTCTTCGCCATGAACGAGAAGCACTCCATGTTCTTCTCGTACTTCGTGGGCGAGTCGCTAAGCATCTGAAGCGGCGCCTCGTAGAGCGCCATGAGCGCCATCTGGTGGCAGCGCGTGCCGACCGAGCCGGGATTCGTGCCGTTGCCCCTGTAGTCGCCGATCTTGTAGTTGTCCATCGCGCCAGGAGTGTAGTCCATCGGACCCGCCGTCAAGCGGAGGAAGAAGCAGGCGACGTCGTTGTAGCACATGTCAGAATCCTTCTTGCCCCACTTCATCTGCTCAAGACCGCAAATGCCCTCGTAGTTGAGGACGTTCGGGTACGTGCGCTGGAGGCCGACGGGACGGTACGCGCCATGGTAGTCGATGAGCATCTTGTGCTTTGCGCAAGCCACCGCGAACTTCTCGAGGAAGTTCGCGATATCAGCGTCGCCGCGGTCCATGAAGTCGACCTTGAAGCCCTTCGCGCCGAGCTTCGAAAAGTGCTCGGCGACCTTCTCCTCCTCGCCGTAGACCTGAGCCCACGCCATCCAGAGGATGATGCCTACGCCCTTCTTGTTCGCGTAGTCGATGAGATAGGGAACATCAACGTTCTGGTGGAACTTCCAGATATTGAGCGACTCGCTCCAGCCTTCGTCGAAGATCACGTACTCGACGCCGTTCTTTGCGGCGAAGTCGATGAAGCGCTCGTATGTCTTAGTGTTGCACCCAGCGCCGTTGTCAAAGTCGTTCCACCAGTCCCACGCGACCTTGCCGGGCTTCACCCAGGAGAAGTCGGCACCCTTCGCGGCAGGCGTCGCAAGCGCGTAGAAGATGTCAGCCTCGCAAAGCTTGGAAGGCGAGTCGGCGAGCGCGAAGGCGCGCCAGGGGAACGCACGCGGCGCATCGGCCTTGGCGATGAAGTCCTCGGTATCCTTGACCTTCACCCAGCGGCCGCCCTTCTTGAGCCCGGTTTCCTTGCCCCATCCGCCGACGCGCTCGGTCGTCTTCGGATACTTGGCGAAGAGCGACTTGAGCGTCGTGCCGCCCTCGCTCTGCTCGATGTCTCCGAAGTTCCAGATCGGATAGTCATGGAGGCCGGCATCAACGACCGCGACGGTCTTGCCATTGACCCCGGTGGAGTAGACGAACGGAAGATAGGTCATCTTGCCGGCGTCGGTCTTGAGATTGGACGCGTCGGCAAACTCGGGGACCGTCTCCTCGCAGCCGAACGAATTGCGGCCCGTGCGGTTAAACCAGCAGCGAACGCCCTTGGGGAGCGTCACGTCGGCCTTCTCGCAGTTGACGATGCCCGGCTTCTTCGTCTCGAAACGGTAGGCAACGCCGTCGTTGCGCGCGGCGAGACGAACGCCAAAGTCGCCAAAGTCAACGAAGAGCTCTTTCCCGGAGAGATCGAGCTTGCCCTTCTTGTAGACCGACGTTGGCGCAAAACCGCTGAACTTCGCAGGACGCACGGCGCAGGGCTTCGTGACGCCTTCCTTGACGCACTTGCCGTTCATCTTGAGCCCGATCTCGGTCTTGGCGACAACGACAACTCCATCACGCACGACCTCGTAGGCGAGGGGATTGGAATAGAGGCGAATCTCGTTCTTCCCGTCGGGAGAAACGGCAGAGTTCACATCGGGATTGAGCGCAGGCGAGGTTGAGCAACCCGTCAACACCAAAGCCGCCGCAGTCGCGGCAAGAATAGACATCTTCATAGTTTTTTCCTTTTTTAATCGTGCGCAATCGTGTTCGCGTCACCGCTCGTTCCGCTTGGGCTTCGCCCTCGCTCACTTGCTTTGCCGCTAAAGTGTTAGGTTATTATACCAAAAATCACGGCCGCCTTGCAAGCAGGAAGAGATTATACGCAATCTTGAAATCCCGCAGCTTCGCGATTAGCCGCGCTTTTCATTCCGCCACCTTTTTTGTGACGAGCTTGACTTGGCCGAGAAGACCGGCTGGGCGGAGATCCTTGTCGGAAAGGATGTAGCGCCACGAGCTGAACGCGTATCGCGCGACCTTGCGCGGCTTGTTCGCTAGTATCTCCTCTGGGATAGCGATCACTGCACGGCCATGCGGAATGTCGCGCTTTACGCCTTCGCTCTGGACCATCTGCACTCCAAAGCCAAGCATCTTCTTCGATAGGATGCAGTCGTCCGGCTCCTTTTCGTCGCCTATGAGTCGGTTCGTCCAGGCGTTCGTTACGCGCACCCTGAGCGCATGGCGGCCGGGCTTCAGTTTCCGCGGCAGCTCAATGCGGTATGGTGCGTGCCAAAGCGCACCGATACGCTCTCCGTCGAGAAACACCTCCGCAACGTCGCGCACGTCGCCGAGATCAATAGCATCGCATGTCTCCTGAACATCGAGCGTCGTCTCGTAAGTAGCCGTTCCTGAGTAGTAGCGAATTCCAGGTTCGGCAAAATCAGTCCACGACTTGAGCACGGGAAGCGTCTGCACGCCTTGAGGCGCACCACCGCCCGCGTCAAAGCAAAGCGTCCAAGGTCCTTTCACCTCGTGTTCGGTCTCGACGAGAGGCAGTATGCGCCGGCAGAATCTCGTCGTGCCGTCGTCTTTGCGGAATACGACGAATACGGATTCTTCCGCCGCGAGAGAGAGTTGGACCGGCGTCACGCCGTCCTTCGTCAGCCAGTCGCCGATGCACCGCTTCTCTCCTGTCTCGGGATTCCAGATTTCGGGCTGAAAATCGCGCCCTTCAATCTGGCGGAAGTTTGCCGTAAACTTCTTCGGCTTGTCAGTCGTGTTTGCGACGAAGAAGAACGCCGTATCGCCAGCCTTGCGACATGAGACCATCACACCTTCGCGATCGCCTTCAACGATTTCAAAGAACTTCGTCCGCTTCCAGGCGGGAGCGACCTTTAGCCCCTTCTTCTCGTAGTCGCGCACAAGGTCGAAGCTCTTCTTCTCGACGCCGTCCCATGAAGTGTTGCCTGCAAAGCGCTTTTCCGCGCCGCGCTCGAGGAAGAGAAGCGAGTATTCGCGTCCTGACGACTTGACGCGAAGTTTTCCACTTGCCGTCACCTCTGTGTTCGTAAGGAAGTTGCTGAGAGGCAGCGCGTCGGTGCCGTCTTCGTCGAACGAAGCGAGCCCCAGCGCATCGCAGCGCATCTCGCCTTCTTGAAGAAGTGCCTGGCAACGCTGAATGTAGCGGTAGAAGCCCTTCGCCGGCTCGTGCCAAGTCTGGTTCTCGCCAAAGTGCGTTCCCCACGGCCCCATCGAATAGCCGGGGCGCGCGTTAGCACCGAGCGGCTGATGTTCCCAGTGGTGGAGAGAAAGACGGTTCACACCGCGCGCCAATGTCGCGTCGAGAGGAATCTTGAGGTCGCGCGGCGTAATCGCGAAAGGATCGTCGATCGGGTAGCCGGTGAAAGACTCCGCGCCGGTGACATTGCGACCGAGGGCGCGGGCAACGGGTCCTGCGAACCAGCACGCGCCGCCCTTAGACGGTTCCTTCGCCCAGAACGGAGTTCCAACCCAGAACTCGGTCATCGGCACGTCGCAGAACTGCGTCGCCTCGAGCGAGTCGAACGGCCCCGAATACGGCTCAAGATGAAACTCGAAGCCAGCGGCATTAAGCCGCTCCTTGAAAAGCTGGTAGTGGCGTTCAGTCTGCAGCTCGTTCTTCGTGCGGGTGAAGTCTCGGCGGAACTGCTCTTCGCGCTCTGGACCGAAATCGGTGCCGAGATTGGCGATCACTGGCAGAAACGGCACAGGATCGTAGCCGCGGCGCTTCGCGAACTCCTGCGCGAAGTCATCGGTCCATGACGCGTCGCCCGCTTCGTAGCTGTCCATCAGAATAAATGCGAGCCCGGGATTGGACGCGGCGATTCCGTGTGCGGCGAGCCCATTGAGAAGATTGTCGATGTGAACGCCAACGGCCTTTGCGTTCATCTTGTCGGCCTCGAGAGATCCTGCCTCGACCTCTGGCGGAGAGGGATGAGTGTTCTTGCCAGTGCACGTGTAGCCAAAGCGGTAGACGCCGTCCTTCGTCTTGACCCGCGCGATGTCGCGGTAAAAGCCAAGCTTTGTCTCGGGCTGCGCGTCTCCCTTTGCCCAAACGAGCTTCTTCATGCCAAGCTCGGGGGTGATCCACGGACCGCCAGAAGTCGAGTAGCCGGGGCAGTTGTGAATGCCGAGCTCGAGCCCGAGCCGCTTCGCCTCGGAAACGGCGAACGAGACAAGATCCCACCACTTGTCGTTCATATACTCCATGCCAGGGCAAAGCGGTGTGGTCATACGCTCCTCGCAATCCCAGCCGACGTCTTGGATATTGAATATCGTCGCACCAGAAAGGCCTGCATCCTTCATCGCCTCGAGGTCGCGGGTTATCCCCGACTTCGTGACGTTCGCTCCCTGCCAATGCCACCACGCATTCGCGCCACGCGACTGCGGAGGTGCGTCGAAGAGTTGTTCAAGCGCATTTGGCGCGGCCGTCGCCTCGGCGCAGTTCGGCGTTCCCGCCTCGACCGCACCAATGCCCGCGAGCATAACCGCAACTGTAATCAGCATTTTATTCATGACACTATTTAAATGGATTGACTGCAAGCCTCTTAAGCTCTCACTCATTTTATAAAACCCGTGCACCGTGTGTCAAGCGCAAGCGGGCTCATACCAGCGAACTTCTTAGGTTAAATCTCTGCCAAGATGCGGTTGCGTGTTGAGTTGTATTCTTCTTCTGAAACGAGCGACTTACGCCTGAGCTTTTCCAATTGCCTAAGGCGCTGTTCGATGGTCTGTGCACTTTGGGGCGGTGGCAAACCGACCGATAGTTTGCAGGTGCCCCTACCGCCCTTCAAGTCATCAAGACTCGGGATTGCCGCAACTGCCTGGCGGAGCATTTCCTCGTTCTCGTGATAATAGTGCCGCGTCATCGCAGTAGATGAGTGCCCGACAATTGACGCAACGACAGGAAGCGGAACGCCGGCGTTTGCTGCGAGCGAGACGAAGGTATGGCGCAGAGAGTGGAATGTGGCCTCCGGGGTTCGCGTCCGACGACCTTCTATGCGTATGCTTGTCTCTATATGGGCCGCCTTGAAGATAAGTTCGAGCCCATGGCTAACACGCCATTTGCTGTTCTTGTAGAAGTCTGCGAGTTCAGGCAATACGAAATCACCACGATCGGGCTTCGGAATCTCGTTCAGTGCCGACATCAGCACAGGATGAATTGGAATTGTAATCGGCTGGCCCCGGGTGTGCTTGCGAGTTTTCGCGGGAATAAGCTGAATGACACCGCGTTCAAGGTTCACAGCGTTCCACGCAAGGCAACAGCAGTCACCGAGGCGAAGCCCTGTGTACATTCCGATAGTGAACAGACGGCGCCACATATCGCCTGCCTTGGTCGCCGACTTAATCAGCCGTTCCAGTTCGTCTATCGTCAGCTCGCGGCGGCTGTGGCAGTCGTCGGCATGGAGCCGCACCCCCTCCCACGGGTCGTCGAGGAGTCCCGCCCTCGCGGCCAGAACGTGGAAGATCTCCCGCAGCACGCAGATACGGGCGTTGTACGTCGAGGCGCAGACCTCGGCGCGGATGCAGGCGAGATATTCCGCTATCGCCTCATGCGTCACCTCGGCGAGGTTGCCGATTTCAAGATGGTGGTGCTCCATCCAGCGGGCGAATTCCATCCAGACGAGACGCTTTGCATTGAGCGTCGACGACGCGAGGTCGCGTCTGTCTGGAGACTTCACGTATTCAAGCCAGGCGTCGGCGAGCGGAAGCCGCCGCGACCCGAGCCCCAGCGGGCTCAAGAACCGCTCTAAGAACTTCTCGGCCTTTTCGCGGTCGGTCGTCCTTGTCGAGCGGCTGTACCGCTTGCCCTTGATGCCAACCCGCATCGTCCACCGCCCGCTCTTTTCGAGCTGAAGGCTGCCCATGCCCTTTTCTCTTGCCATTGCTTTCTCCTTTTAAGTTGTTGCAATGGCAGGTATTCTAACCGATTCGTCGCCTCGTGTCCCCTTCTCAACCGCCAACCGCCTGAAAAACAGGCGTTCCGTGGGGCCTGTCCCCACGATTCCACGGAAATAGCTATCGGCGGTCGGGACCAGGCGATTTACTGCGGCGGAGGCGGGCGAGACGGCGCTCCTCGCGAAGGCGCCGCTTCTCCCTCTTTTCGTCGCGCGTCCTGTCAGCGTCCGAACGCGGGTCTGCGGCGAAGGCCTTCGCCGCCGCTATCGCCGCCTTTCGCGCCTCGCCGCGGATTCCACTTCGCGGAAAGAAATAGCGGAACACGGGCAAAACGTATCCAATCGTCGGGAGCGGCAAAAGACATTCCCACCACACGCAACCTGCAACGCGCAACGCGACGACGGATGAAAACGCCGCCACATAGACGACCAGCACCAATGGGTCGCCTACATCGTCATTTTCCTTAAAGGAAACGAAATGAGCAATCGTACACGATCCGACCGCAAGCAGGGAAAGCGCAACAAGAGCCGACAAGTCTCGCCCGCCGACCCAGAGCACTGCCGCGGACGCAATCGCAAACGAAACCGTCAGCGCCAGAGCCCGAAATTCGACAGACCCGCATACTAAATCCTTGTCGAGACCACGTCTCGAAAGCTCTTCGGGCCCGCAACCCGACGGACAATCCGTAGCATACAGCTGCAAATATCCAAGGAACACGGCCACCAATGCAAGAAGCAACGCGCCCGGTTTGCCATGAACGAGCGTCCACGCAGCGCCGGCGACAAGCGAAAGAAGCGACACGGCAAACGGCATCCACCGTACGCGAACTTCCGCCCATGTTGCCGACACGAGTTCCGAGAGACGCTGCTCGCTTTGAATCGACTTCGGATCAAGGTGCATGGCCTGCGCGGCTTTTGCGGCGCGCGCATAGCGGTCGACTTTGTCGACAATGCCCTGCTTCATCCGCCGACAACCGAGGGGTACGGCTACGCATGCAGCCGCAATCTGCGCGGCAACCCCGAGCCACGGACCGATAGGCGCGAAAGCAGACGCCACGACCGTGGCAAGATGAGTCCATTGAATAAAACAAAGATAGTGCCCCCAGTAGTCACGAGGATTCTCCAGCCTGAAAAGATGGGGAATGGCATACATGCCGCCGATGCATATCCAACGGAGCGGACGAGACAAGCCGTATCCTTCGGCGCAGAAAAACACCGTAAACGAGACGGCCGCGAAGCATAGAAAGACCGTCAGCCAGTTGAAGAAGTGCGCGACATAATCCCAAAGAACCGCTCGGCCCAGGCGCCCCTCAACCGCGTCGTCCATGAGCCGCCTCTCGCTCCACGCCCACACAATCGGCTTCAAAAACAAGAGAACCGACATGCCAATATACGCAAGAAGCGCCCACAGAATGGACCACGCGCAGTTGACGACTATCGTCACGGCCGCGGCGGCGGCAAGCGCCATCTGGATGTAGAACCCTATCGTAGTTCTATTTCGCGCGAGCTCGGCGCGCATTTCGCGCGTGGCCTCGGCGCGTTCGGCTTCGCTCATCGACGAAAGGCCCTTCATGCCGCAGCCCCCTTCCTTCCGTCGCGCACGCCAAGCCACGCCCTCGCGACCGCAAAGACCGGGACGACGAATAGTGCGCCAAAGCCCGTGGCGTCCACGTCTCCAGATGTCGCAAAGGCGACAATGGCATAGGACGAAGCCGCCCCAAGCATGCAAAAGGCGAAAAGCGCCCGAAGCCTGAAAGTGCCGCTGAACAGGTGGATTGTCGAAATCGCGGACATGGCCGCCGTCATTGCGCCTGCCGACCACACGCATTTGCCGGTGGCGAATCTGGCGGAAAGAGCGAAGGCCCCTGCCGTCGCCACCAGTGCGAGCATAATTTCGCGCACGGTAAAGACTGTAGATGCGGGAGCGGAGCCCGACACCACTTCCTTAGTCGTTGAGTCGGCAGCGAAAAACCTAATTGTGGGAAGCAGGAAGAGAGGAACGAGCAGCATTTTCCAGTCGCGCCCAAGAACAAGCCCGACGAGAGCAACGGCCGTGAAAAGCGCCGCGCCCGCCAGTGCCGCAATATCTGTTTTCTTCATATGTGTCGCTATTATACCATTTTGCGGCGATAAGCGCAGACCGCACTGCACTTTACTGCCCCTTCTCGGCACATTGCCGGCAATTGACTCCCCTTGTTTCCTAAGCAAACTCCCGATTCCGAATATTGTCGGCTACGCACAGTCGACCTTGGATGACAACGGTGGTGCTGTAATGACTGGTGCACAGTTTCTTAATTGCGGAGGAACGGAGAGCGTTGCGCTATCCTCGATTAAGCCGACGGCTACTACAATGTCCGCTGCAGACCTCGCCGGATGCGTCGAAATTCAGACGCTTGACAACGCAGGCTATACGCTTGACTCCTATATATGGAACGGAGAGGGATGGGAAGGTGACGAAGGAACGACCTTTGCGCCAGGAACTGGTCTTTGGGTATTCAACCAAATAGGTGATGCCGATGTCATCGGCTTTCAAACCTCCGGTAAGGTCGGCAAGTCGGATGTTGCCGTACTATTGGATGACAACGGCGGTGCAGTTGGTGTTGCCAATCCATTTCCTGTAAAAGTTGCCCTTGCAGACATCCTTCCCGAATGCGAAACAATGACGGCAGGAGATTTGGCGGGTTGCATTGAAATTCAGACTCTCGACAACGCTGGATATACTGTTGATTCCTACATTTGGAATGGCGAGGGCTGGGAAGGAGATGACAACACAGAGTTTGAGGCGGGTGCTGGTCTTTGGGTGTTCAATCAGATTGGAGATTCTGCCGAAGTCACACTTCGCATCCCCGCGCCTGAGTTTTAATCATTTATGCGTACACGGCAAGGGGTCGTGTGCAACATAAAAAAGGAAAAACGAAAATGAAGAAGCTAATGATCATCATAGCAGCCACCCTCGTGGCGGTTGCCTCACAAGCGGCGTCTTTTGCGTGGAAGACGTCTGGAATAAAGGGTGTTGAGGGTTCCGACCTGTTTACTGGATCGGCCATTCTCACAGCGTTCGCGACAGGTACCGATACCGTTATTGGCACATGGAATGGCAACATCGTAAATGGCGTGTTAAACGGTGCCTCTACGGGCCTAACAATATCCAGCGATTCTTTCGTTGGCGCTTCTAAGTATGACTTCATCTTCGTGGCGACGACCACGTATGAAGGCAAAGACTACGAGTGGACATCAACAAAGAAGACAGGAATTACTGCACAGGCAACATCGACACCTTCCCTTTCTTGGTTCGCTGCGAACCACACCACGGGTGAGGGTATCAATGCCAACGGTTGGGCGGTTGTCCCGGAGCCGACGAGCGGACTTCTGCTCCTCCTCGGCATGGCTGGCCTCGCGCTGAAGCGCAAACGCGCGTAAGCTAAACTGGCTATAAAGTCATACGAAGAGCGACCTCAGACGAGGCCGCTCTTCTGCTATATTCTGCACTTGTGCTTGGCGTGAAACGTCGCTGTAGACTCGTTTATTGGGCTTGTGGCGGCGTTCCCGCTTTGTCGGCTACGCGCAGAGCGGGCTACGGTTTGGTGGTACGTTAGCTACTCCGCAGTTCCTCAATATTGGGAACACCACATCTACTCCCATTACTGCTTTGATTCCAACAGGAGACGACACCTATAACAATGTATCTATTCAGACGCTTGATCCTGCTGGCTACACTGTTGATAGCTATGCCTGGACCGATGCGGGTGGCGAAAGCTGGGATCAAATTGGTTGGGTTGATGATGAGAATAGCATTGTTGAGGACATATCCTTTGAGCCAGGTCAAGCTCTTTGGGTGCAGGGTGCCTCAACAACTCAAGGGCTGCAAACAGCGGGCAAGGTCGGGACTGCTGATGTTGCCATAAGGTTGCGCTTCGGAGGAACTCTGGCGGGAAATCCTTTCCCGACTTCAATTACTATTGGAGACCTTCTGCCCACTGGCGAGGACACCTATAACAATGTTTCGATTCAGACTTTGGATGCAGCAGGCTATACAGTTGATAGCTATGCGTGGACTGATGCCGGAGGTGAGAGCTGGGATCAGGTAGGCTGGGTAGACGATGAAAACAATATCGTTACAAACATCGTGATCGAAGCAGGGCAGGGACTGTGGATTCAGGGGTCATCTGATGCACAGTATATAACATTCCCCGCCCCTGAACTCTAAAGTAATTTATGTGCGCGGGGTAGGCTCGCGTGCACAATAAAAAGGAAAGCACAAACAATGAAGAAACTAATCGTATTGGCGGCGGTCATCGTCGCAGGAATTGCGGCAAATGCCGCATCATTCAAATGGTCGGCAGGTAACATTTATGCCTCTGACGGCACATCAAAATATACTGGTGATGTTATCCTCTACGCATACGCATCAACCGCAGATGCAAGTACTGCTTTTGCGGTCTCCACGGTAACGGCCTCGGCAGCAGGAGCTGTTGCGGCAACAACTTTCAGTAATGATAATCTCGTTGGCGGAACGACCTATAACTTCTATTTCATGATAGAAGATAATGGTAAGGCATTCACATCTGATATTAAGTCTGGCCTCGCTACTGCCACACAGACAACAACCATCACATTCGGGAATATGGCTACAGCCACGCAGAATGCATCCAACTGGGCGGCAGTCCCAGAGCCGACGAGCGGGCTTCTCATGCTCCTCGGCCTCGCTGGCCTCGCGTTGAAGCGCAAACGCGCCTAAGTTAAGCCGGCTATAAAGCCGCGCGAAGAGCGGCCTCAAAAGGGGTCGCTCTTCTGCTATATTCTGCACTTGCGTTCGGACTGCAACGCCGTCACAGGCTCATTTATAGGGCTTGTAGCGGCGTTCCCGCTTTGTCGGCTACGCTCAGAGCGGACTTAAACAGGGTGGCACTCTTGCTACTCCGCAGTTTTTGAATGTTGCCGATGAAAGTGGAATGCCGATTACGGCACTCGTTCCAACAGGCGATGACACATACAATAACATTGCAGTCCAGACACTTGACGCCTATGGCTACACACAGGATAGTTACACATGGACTGATGCCGGTGGCGACGGTTGGGACGAGATTGGTTGGGTTAATGATGATAATGCCATTGTTACTGATGTCGTTTTTGCTCCTGGGCAAGCACTTTGGGTTCAGGGATCGTCCGTGGATCAAGCTCTACAGACTGCGGGTAAGGTCGGGAAATCAGATGTATCCGTTCAGTTAAAACAAGGAGGCACGCTTTCGGGCAATCCTTTTCCTGTTAATTTGACAATTGCCGATCTCATTCCTAGTGGAGACGACACCTACAACAATATCGCTGTTCAAACTCTTGATGCATATGGTTATACGGTTGACAGCTATACTTGGACGGACGCCGGTGGTGATAGTTGGGATCAAATAGGATGGGTCAATGATGACAATGAGATTGTCACCGATGTCGTCATCAATGCTGGTCAGGGGCTCTGGATACAGGGTTCGAGTACAAGTCAGTATTTGACATTCCCCGCTCCGGAACTGTAATTGGCAATTTATGTGCGTGGGATAGGCTCACGCGCTTAAAAAGGAAAAATCAAAATGAAGAAACTACTCATATTGGCGGCTGTTATTGTCGCAGGAGTCGCGGCAAATGCCGCATCATTCAAGTGGTCTGCCGGAAACATTTATGCCGCGAACGGCACAGATAAGTACACAGGGGACGTTACTCTGTATGCTTATCTTGCGACGAGCGACGTAAGCTCCGCTATTGCAGTATCGACAGTGACAGCATCTAGTGCTGGTGCTGTTGCGGCCACAACATTCACCGATGATCGACTGGTTGGCGGTAACGATTACAAGTTCTACTTCGTAATCGAAGATAATGGTAAAACGTTCACATCCGCTGAAAAGACTGGTTCTGCTGCTGCGACGCAGACTGTTACGCTATCTTTTGGCAACATGGCCTCTGCCACTCAGAACGCGTCCAACTGGGCCGCCGTCCCTGAGCCGACGAGCGGGCTACTCATGCTCCTCGGCGTTGCTGGCCTTGCCCTCAAGCGCAAACGCGCCTAAGTTAAACTGGCTATAAAGCCGCACGAAGAGCGACCTCAAATGAGGTCGCTCTTCTGCTATATTCTGCACTTCCATTCGGACTGGAACGCCGTCACAGGCTCATTTATAGGGCTTGTAGCGACGTTCCCGCTTTGTCGGCTACGCACAGAGCGGGCTGCAGAATGGTGCTACGATGATGTCCGCGCAGTTCGCTAATATCGGCTCAGCTGAGGCTATGCCGCTTGAGGCCTTGACCCCAACGGGAGCAGACACTGAAGGCGTAGAAATCCAGACCCTCACAGCACTTGGATATACGGATAAGTTTTATACGTGGAACACATGGATGTACGAAACCCCCTGCTGGGTTGATGGCGATGGCGCACCCGTAGAAGGCGTAACTTTTGAGGTGGGCGCTGGACTCTGGGTACAAGGCTCAAGTACGGCGCAGGCATTACAGTCGGCAGGGAAAGTCAGCAAAACCGATGCTGTGGTTCAGCTACGTAATGGTGCAACTGCAGCTGGAAATCCATTCCCTGTCGAACTGGACATCAATGACATACTTCCCGAAGGAAAAGACAGCACAGTTGATCTTGAGGGCGTTGAAATACAAACCCTGACCGCCTTGGGATATACAGACAAGTATTACACATGGAATACGTGGATGTATGAATCACCCTGCTGGGTTGATGGCGATGGACTTCCTGTCGAGGGTGTTAAATTCGCCCCCGGCGCAGGACTTTGGGTTCAGGGTTCTTCTGACAAGCAGTTTATTCGCTTCCCTGCGCCAGAACTCTAATTCGATTTAAGTGCGTGGGATAGGCTCACGCGCCTAATACTAAGGAGAAACAATGATGAAGAAACTACTGATATTGGCGGCTGTCATCGCCGCAAGTGTTGTTGCTAACGCAGCATCGTTCAAGTGGACGGCGGGGAACATGTATGGTGCCGATGGAACCACCAAGTGGACATCTGCTGTAAACCTATATGCTATTGTGGATGGCACCGCTACGCTTGTTGATACAGCAACGGCATCTAATGGCACAGTTCTCAACAAGGCGTTTGAAACTGATAAGCTTGAAGGCGGCAACTATTACGACTTCTACTTCACACTTGAAGACGGAGATAAAGTTTATACATCTGACAAGCTTAATATAGGGGCACAGGCAACCTCTCAGGCAACAATAGGATTCGGAAACATGGCATCTAAGACACAAAACGCCTCTAACTGGGCAGCAGTCCCGGAGCCGACGAGCGGGCTACTGCTCCTCCTCGGCATAGCGGGACTTGCCCTCAAGCGTAAACGCGCCTAAGTTAAACTGGCTATAAAGCCATACGAAGAGCGGCCTCAGGCGAGGCCGCTCTTCTGCTATATTCTGCACTTCCATTCGGACTGGAACGCCGTCGCAGGCTCATTTATAGAGCTTGTGGCGGCGCTCCCGCTTTGTCGGCTACGCACAGTCACCATTGCGTTCTGGCGCAAAAATGGTCTCCGCACAGTTCTTTGATATTGGTGCAAACGAGATATCTCTTTCATCTTTGGCTCCCGCCGGCAATACAGATGATTATGCTGTTGAGATCCAAGTCCTTGATCGTGGCGGTCGCACAATTGATGACCAGGACTATATGTGGATTGGAGGAAAGTGGTGCGACATTGACGAAGAACCTATTACTGCCGATGTGAAATTTGCGCCTGGCCAAGGTCTCTGGGTGTTTGCAGACGATGATACCGTAAGTCTACAGTCTAGCGGTAGGGTTAATTTGCTTGATGTCGATGTCCAATTGCGCTCTGGTGCTTTGGGAGTTGGAAATCCTTTCCCCGTAGAAGTTGCGTTGTCTGATTTGTGCCCGATAGGTAACACCGATGACTATGCCGTTGAAATCCAGGTTCTTGATCGAGGTGGACGCACCATTGACGATCAGGATTATATGTGGATTGGGGGAAAATGGTGTGACATAGATGAAGAGCCCATCACTGCAGATGTAAAATTTGCGCCGGGCCAGGGGTTGTGGGTCTTTGCAGATGACGATTCTGTCTCCCTGCGTTTCCCCGCGCCTGAACTATAAGCGATTTACGTGCGTGGGATAGGCTCACGCGCCTAAAACAAACAAGGAATAAGACAATGAAAAAAATACTAATATTGGCAACATTAGCCTTCGCTGGCATCCTCGGGAATGCTGCTACCTTCCGGTGGTCTGCTAGTGAAATCTACAGCCCTACTGACAGCTCTGCTCTATATTCGGGCACTGCCTCGCTTTACTGCGATGTTATTAGTAGTTCTGCAATTGCCACGGCAACAATCACAGACGGGAAAATCACCGCTTCGCAGACAACGTTTAATGACGACTCCTTCGCGACCAAATTCGCTGCTTCCACTGATTATGATTTTTATTTCGTAATCACGGACTCCACATATTCGTACACATCTGCTGTCGCGACTAAGACCGCACAGGCAACATCCACTGTAACCATTGCATTTGGATCTCAGGCAACTGCGACCAAGGACCCCGCGAATTGGGGCGCCGTTCCAGAGCCGACTTCGGGTCTGCTGATGCTGTTGGGCATGGCTGGTTTGGCTCTTCGCCGCCGCCGCGCATAATCGGTTCAGTCTGATAACGACAAAGAAGCCGTCCTCGATGTGAGGGCGGCTTCTCTGTTTCTTGGCTTGTCCCTGCCTCATGCGCGTTTACGCTTCAGAGCGAGACCGGCCATGCCGAGAAGGAGCAGAAGCCCCGATGTCGGCTCAGGTACGGCAGCCCAACCATTTGCATTAATGCCCTCGCCCGTTGTATGGTTTGCTGCGAACCATGAGAGGGATGGTGTGGAGGTCGCCTGAGCCGTGCTAGACTTAGTAGTTGACGTCCAAACATATTCCTGACCTCCAACTGTCGTAGTGGCAACGAAAATGAAGTCATATTTGGAACCGGCTGCGAACGAATCACTTGATATTGTTAGACCTGAGGACGCTCCGTTCAGGACACCACTTACGATGTCGGCAGTCCATGTGCCAATAACATCTTGCGTGCCATTTGCATACGCGGTAAGAATCGCAGAGCATGAAACCGTATCGGATCCTTCAACGCCCTTGATTCCCGAAGTTTTCCAAGCGAACGATGCCGCCTGAATTGAACTCACTGCCATAACTATGGCCGCAAGAAACATTATCTTTTTCATTTTTGTTTTCCCTTGTTTGTTTTCCGCACGGCACGCCATGCACCGCACAAATTCTCGTTATAGTTCTGGTGCAGGCATGCGGAGCGTGACCTCGTCTGCGTCTCCAATCTGATTGAAGACCCAGAGGCCAGCACCAGGGGCAAACACAGTATTATCGTCGCCCTCCCAGCCTTCTCCATTCCAAACAAAGGAGTCAACTGTGAGACCAGCGTTGTTAAGTGTTTGGATTTCTACACAGCCAGCAAGCTCGCCAGCTGTCATCGATTCGCATTCTGGAAGAATATCTGCAAGAGCAACTTGCACGGGGAATGGATTGACAACTCCAACCGCACCATAATTGTTATCCAGTGTCACGGGAACATCCAACTTGCCGACTTTGCCTGCTGTCTGAAGACTGACGACATCGGCATCGCCAACTTGGTTGAAAACCCAGAGCCCTGTGCCAGGTGCAAAGGTTGTCCCTTCGTCGCCCTCCCAACCCTCACCATTCCAAACATAGGAATCGACAGTAAGGCCAGCATTATCAAGAGTCTGTATTTCTACGCTACCAGCAAGATCCTCAGCAGACATCGCAGTTGCTATTGGCTTAATATTCGCAAGCGAAATCGCTTCCGCGCTACCGCAATTAAGGAACTGAGCACCTGTCATTACAGCGCCGTATTCTGTGTCCAGATTCGACTGAGCGTAGCCGACAGGAGGTTGGAGCGTCGGATTGCTTTGTTATGCATGGATGGCTGATATCGTTAGACAGAGAAATGTGCAGTGCGGTGCAGGGTGATTTGAGCATGATAATCGCCCGAGAAGGCAACTTTGGGAGAGGTTC
>JAZSOG010000034.1:0-16407 GCA_045536845.1 Kiritimatiellia bacterium
TGTCAGGCAGTAGCCTGACGATCGCACCGTCGAGGGGAGCAGCGGGAAGGAAATCGCGAGCGCGTCAACGTACAGGCGGTAGAACGCGGACGGCGGGCTCCCGTTGGTGATCGCAATCGTATCGCAGAGGTTGGTCTGCCCCGGTTCGACGACATACTGGCGGACACATGCCCAGCCGTTGGTCAGTGACGGCGACTTCTCGTGGAGCTCGATCCTCGAACCATGGGGGATGAACACCTCTGGCCAGGCGGCTTCAAAATACTGGTTGCTCGTCGTCACGACATACGCCGTAATCGTGAAATTCGTCACCGCATTGCTCGGTTCGGGAAGGTCGCGCGGCACATAGACCGCGCCATGCAGATCACTTCCGCCCTCGCAGCGATCAAGCCTATTGCTCGTCTTGTCCGCATTCGTCGGAAAACTGTTGATCGTCATTGCGACCGAGAAGCCAGCAAACACAGCAATTCTGCCGACGTTCGAAGCGAGACGAGCAGAGCCAATCCTTCGCCTAACATACACAAAAAGCAAGGCGACAAATGGGAGCACAAAGAGACCTGTCAAACATGCCACCATCATGACATATTTAAAGCACTCGCTGTACTCAGTGAAATTCATATTCTTTTCCTACCTAACAAAAAAAATGCAAGACGCCGTGGAGGTGTCTTGCATTTCGCTTTTCATGAACAACCATTGCTCAGGCTTGACGACGGCGCCTGAGGCCAAGCAGCATCCCGCCAATGAGGAACAGCAACCCGCTCGTCGGCTCTGGGACGTTGTAGGTTGCGTTGCTTCCAAAGCCAGCCAGCATTGTGCTCGTTGGCTGGACAGTACCAGCAAGAATATATGACGCGAGATCAGTGTATGACATCTTTGGGGTCTGACTGCCTTTATAGTCACCATCAGCCAAAATCTCAACGTAGAATTTATAATCTCCCGAACTAAAAGCATCTATCCCAGAATACGAAAATGCAGTCGTCCCGCCGTCCGGGTCATACATATTGTAAACTTGTCCGCCAGTAACGGTCATCAACGCCGTTGGATCTGGATCCACGCCATCGCCAGACACATAAAGCGCAGCGAAATTGTTTGAATCACCCTGCTCTGCCGTGCTTGCAATGCTATCGCTTACCATCCAGTAGAGGACATCAGCAGGGGCAACAAAAGCCACCAAAAACACAAGCGTCGCTACAATTGATTTTTTCATAAGCATTCTCTTTCTTTTAAGATATAGCATTACACTTAGTTAGACTTGGCACCCCAAGTAATCTTAGTAACACCGCTAGTGGACTTACTCACATACCAAAAACCCTGCCCGACCTTGACAACAATGGATGCAAGCTCAAAGGAATTACCGTTATTTACCCAACCGCCTCTGCCGTAAGAGTAGCTTTGAGCCGAGCCATCTGAAGGAATGATGATTACATCACCCTTAGCAGGCGTTCCGCTCAATGTAAACGTGGCATCAGACTGCAATGGGTTTGCTACAAGATTGGCAACGCCAGCCACAACGCTTGACTCAGTTGGCTCCGTGGAGAAATCACCATAGATATAAATGTCCTGCGAAGGATTCGGCGCACTCGGAAGGACAACCCAAATCGCCCCGCCGCTTGCTATGGAGCTGTTCGCGCTGACATAGTCCGCCGTATGAGACCCATTCGGAACAGGCACCCAGCCATCCGGGGCCAGCTCCCATGTAAGATATCCATCATCCTTGAACACGAGAAGCTGTGTCGTTGCTGTTGTCGTCCCAATAGGCAAACCATTTGTGCAAACAAGATCGTTCGCAGAAATAGCCGCCGTTCCATTTGTAAGGGACGCAAACGGGACGGCGACAATCGTGTTGCGATTCGTCGTCGTAATCTTTGTGACGCCTATCGTCTGGCTGGTATAGTCAGCCGAAGCTGCGAGGGCAACTGCCACGCCTGCAATCAAGAGAAGTTTTTTCATTTTGACGACTCCTAAAATTACTTGACAGAGGAAACCTTGAAGAACTGTGCGCCATCCTTCTTGGGCGCCTTAAGCGTAATCACGCCTGTAGCGTTCCCGTTAGAAGCATCAGCACCTGGAAGAACCATGAAGTTAAACGCACCGTCTCCAGACTCGAGCGTGTATCCAACAAAAGGAACCGTATCACTGACCGTCACGACAACCTCGTCGCCACTGACATCAATGCTTGTCACCTTGGGTGACTTAACTCCCGCGGCTGCAAGATCATACGAACCTGCCGACACCGAGGTTCCTGCTGTGGCAGAGGCAAAATTGCCAGTCCTTTTCATTTCGCCCTTCGTGGCCGCCATCGCATTATACACCGGATATCCGTTCTCACCAAGGTTCTCGGTCCGCTTCTTACCAGAAGGATCGGCGGAAAAATCGCGAGTGTCAAGGAGATAGACCCCAAGCACACCCCCCGCATATGCATCAAGCTTGGATTCATCAATCGTAAAGACGTAACGAGGGCAACGGCCATCCTTGGCAAGAGACGCGGCATCCACAATATCCGCCTTTCCGTCCTTTATGCAAACAAGCGCATACCACTCGCCGTCAAGGACAGTGGTGCCGTCAGCATATTTATCAGTGTCTGGCGTGTAGAGAGAATTAAAGGAGACCAGCACATCGTTCATGCCGGCGAACACGGCCGCCGACGCAATCGCGAAGAGAACTGCAATTGTCTTTTTCATTTTCTGCTTCCTTGTTAAGAGGTTACTGAGCGACCGTGATCTGATCGGGCTTGATCAGGTACTTCCCCTGCGCTTGAGGAATCTGAATGGCACCTGATGGATACGATTCACTCCACGTCTCGCCATTGTCTCCTGAAACCTTGAATGTCGCGGCAAGTCCCTCCTCGATTTCAGAGGCGATCTGAAGCGTAATGCTCCCATTGACCGTCGCCGCAGGCTTGAACGGAATCTTGGCATCGGCATCTTTAGCAACGCCAAGAACATCGCACTGCCAAGCATAAAGTCCGTTTTCCGCCTGCGGAGTAGACGTGACATCTCCGTTCGAGTCGATATCTTGAACCGTTCCGCTTGCACCCGCCGCCTTGACCGCCTCTGCACCAGAACCATATTTCTTGGTAACATCGTTTACCGTAGCCGCCGCAACCGCGACTTCGTACTGGCTCGTGACGGAGCTGATTGAGCCAGAGCCGTATGCCGCAACGTTGGACAAATTCACGAACTCGTTGGAAATAGAGAACTCCGAATGCGACTCGTCATCAACAAGAAGAGTTGTGCCGTTATAGAAACTGACCTTCTTGTCCCTGTAGTTGATGGCAATGGTAAACGTCGTGTCGGCCTCTGGATCGGCAGGCCCAGTGGTGAACTTGATCCAGGCAGGATCACCGCTCTTGCCAGCCGACGCATAGCCGTAGAAGTTGGTTTCATTGCCGTCAACCGCCACGGCAAAACCCGCTTGAGCGCCGCCAGTTATAGCACCCAGCTCAGAAGCATCGCTCGGCGTGAGGACGGCCGTAGAAGTTATGGTAACAAGACCGTCGCTCAGCGCGGCAGTTCCCGCGTCTGGAGCAATCGTCAGCGCTGACTCAATATCATTATCGAGCACAATCTTGCCCGCAGTTTCGGTCGAAGTGACTTCGGCATTGTTTGTCGTCACCGTGCAAGTCCCCGCATTGACCGTAGTGCCATTGACCGACACACCGAACCAACCATTAGTAGTGTTAGCAAGAGCGGAAAGAGACACGCACGCGCCCGCGCACGCAATCATTCCCATCAGTTTCTTTGCTTTCATCTAATCCTCCTTAAAAGGTTTACGGCACATATTTTACCCCATTTGGGGGAAGGCGTCAAGGGGGTATCTTAAAAAAATCAAAAAATATTATTCCCTTTGATATTGCATGAAACTTAAGAAAGCTTGACAAGGACTCAATGCCCATGTCAAGCCTTACGCAAAACAAGAGGAAAACTGGATTATGGCGCAGTTTTTCCGAAGATATTGCCGTAACGGCTGAGGTTCAGCGCCTCGACAAACGACGATATCTTCGTAACCGTTGAGCATGGATCGATCGACGCGTCCATGCAATCGCCCTCAAGCGCGAGGAGCGGGCAGCCGATCGAGTCGAGAGTCTCGCGAAGGAGCTTCGAGAACGCGCGGTCCGCGAGCGAGCAGCGACCGAAACCGTGAGTATAGAGAACGACGCCGTTGAACTTGCCGGCGGGAATCGCCCTTTTCACGTATTCGACGCGTTGCGCCGGATCAAGGAAGCCAGACTGGAGAAGCTTCCTTGCGAGCGAACGATAAGGATCCTTCGGGTCAAGCGGCTCCCAGCCGACGAAATTCGTCTCTTCGAAAACTATCGGCGCGTTGCACGTGGTCTCGAGGAACGTGAGGTGCTTCGTGTCGTAGAAAGGCGGCAGGTGAAGCCAGAGAAGACGGTGAGTGTCGTCGATGGAGTAACGCTTCTCGGCCCACAGCTTCTTCTGGATGAGCTCGTCACGATACGCCGTCTGGATGTCGACGAGATCCTGTGTGCCCCAGAGCTGCGAGAAGACTATCGCGTTGTAGATCGCCTCGCTGCCACGAACGAGAGGCGGCGACGTAAACCTGAGGTGCGTGCACTGGCGCGCAAGCTCGGCAGCCTCGTTGGAAAGGACGCACACCTCTTCGAGGCGACCCTGGTCGAGCTTGCGACCAAACGCCTTCTCCATAAGCGAGACGGACTCGGCGAGACCGTCGGCAATCGTCTCGACCGCGGCGCGGCTCTGGCCGTTGATCGGCGTCTGGAGAGAATAGAGGCGGTCTGGAATCTTGTATTCGCGAGCGAGGTCGGCGAACACGCGCTCTGCCTGCTGGCAGGGCTGCATCGTCGAGACGATGTAGTCGGGCTTCTCGAGCTCCATGCCCTCGAGCATGCGGAGGAACGAGCAAGTCTGGCCGTCAAAGCCCTTCTGCGCGGCCTTGCCGAGCGCTTCCTTTACCTTGTCGGCCTTGCGCCCGAAGAGCGCGGCGTAGGTCTCGAGCGTACGAACGCGGCAATCCATCGCATTGAGGATCTCGGTCGGGAAGAAGAGGTTGCGCCAGACGAGAGGCTTCGACTTGTCCGTAGAGAAGAAGTCGCGCTTCGTCGACTTGATCCTGAGGAGGACGGACTTGCCACGCGTCGGCTCGTATTCGACCTTGGCGAGGTCGAGCTTGCCGGAATCCCTCAAGTCGTGGAGCTGGCGCGCGATCACTGCCGCACCGAGAGCGCCCATGACCTCGTGATACTGCGGTATGACGATCTCGCTGCCGGTGAGCTTCTTGAGGAAGAACGCGACTGCACTGTTGAACGCTACGCCGCCCTGAAAGAGTATCTTGCGGCCAGGCGCGTTGAGGAGAAGCTGGCCGACCGAGTTGAGGATCGTGCGCGCCTGGGCCTTGCATGCGCCCGCGAGCAAGTCACCGATCGGAACGCGGTTCTTGAACTTGTTGATCGACGTCGCGGAAAGAACGGCGCAGACCGAGCTGAACTCGGTGTCAGAATCGTAGTTGACCTTGTCTGCGACATCCTCGATCTTGACGCCGAGCTTCGCCGCGACAGAGTCGAGGAAGCTGCCAGTGCCAGCGGCGCAGACGCCCGACATCATGCTCGTCCAGAGCTTCATCGTCGGGTTGTACACCATGCACTTCGAGTCCTGGCCGCCGCAGTCGATGATAGCGTCGACGTCGGGGTGAAGGAACTTCGCGCCCGCCACGTGCGCCGTCACTTCGCTGACCTGGAAATCAAACGGGATGAACTTGCGCGTGTCCTCGACGATCTGGCTGCCCGTCACGACGATTGCAGCGACGTCCTTGAAGGAAGTGACGCCGGCGACCTTGAGGAATTCGAGCGCGAGGCGCTTCGACGCGCCGCCGCCGCACGCGCCGCACCCCGAGCAATGCCCGGTGCAAGCAACCTTGCCCGAGTCGATGGGCTGGGTGCGCTTGTAGACCGTGCGCTCCACCTTGCCGTCTTCTCCGAGAAGGACGGCCTTGAAAGTCGTCGAGCCGATGTCGATGCCGAGGTAGCGTTTCGTTTCCATTGTCTTACAGCTTGTTGCGCTGGATCTTTCCTGAAACAGTCTTGGGAAGCTCGTCGCGGAACACGACGATGCGAGGATACTTGTAGGGAGCCGTGTGCGTCTTCACGTACTCCTGAATCTCCTTCTTGAGCTCCTCGGTCCCCTCCTTGCCCTTCACGAGCTTGATCGTCGCCTTTACGACCTGTCCGCGCACGGGATCGGGCGCGGCAGATACGCCGCACTCGACGACGTAGGGAAGCTCCATGATGACGTTCTCGATCTCAAACGGCCCGATGCGGTAGCCCGACGACTTGATTACGTCGTCCGCACGGCCTACATAGTGGTAATATCCGTCCTCGTCCTTCCACGCGAGGTCGCCAGTATGGTAGCATCCGTGGCGCCACGCATCGGCCGTCTTCTCTTCGTCCTTGTAGTAGCCAACGAAGATGCCGGGGTGCGGGTTCGAGCGCGGAGTCCTGACGACGATCTCGCCATGTTCGCCGGCTGGAACGGAGTGCCCCTCGGGGTCGACGAGGTCGATGCCGTAGTCGGGAATCGGCTTGCCCATCGCGCCCGGCTTGATCTCGTCGCCGAAGAGCGTGCCGAGCGCGCACGTCGTCTCGGTCTGGCCGAAGCCCTCGTAGATAGAAAGACCAGTCGCGCGCTTGAACTGCGTGAACACCTCGGGGTTCAGCGCCTCGCCCGCCGTTGTCGCGTGGTGCACCGACGAGAAGTCGTACTTCGAGATATCCTCTTTTATGAGCATGCGGTACATCGTCGGCGGCGCGCAGAAAGTCGTGATGCCGTACTTCGCGAACATCGGGAGGATCTGCTCGGCGTGGAAGCGCGAGAAGTCGTAGACGAAAAGAGCCCCTTCGCACATCCATTGGCCGTAGAGCTTGCCCCAGCTCGCCTTGGCCCAGCCTGTCTCGGAAATCGTTAGGTGCAGCCCGTCGCGCTCGACCTGGTGCCAGTACTTCGCCGTCACGAAGTGGCCGAGGCCGTAGAGATGGCTATGAAGCGCCATCTTGGGGTAGCCAGTCGTGCCGGACGTGAAGAACATGAGCATCGGGTCCTTGCCGCCGGGAGCGTCCGGCCCGCGCCCGAAGACGCGCGAGAAGCCGACGTATTCGCGGTCGAAGCTCTTCCAGCCCTCGCGGTCGCCGTTGACGATCATCTTGATGAGGGAGTATCCGGGCTTCTCCTTCGCGATCTCCGCCTCGGCGAGCTCGGCCTCGTGCGCGACATCGCCGTCGGCGGTGCAGACGAGGGCCTTCACGTCGGCCGCCTTGAAGCGGTAGACGAGATCGTGGTCCTTGAGCTGGCTCACGGCGGGAATCACTATCGCGCCGACCTTGTGGAGCGCGAGAACCGCCGGCCAGTACTGCCAGTGGCGCTTCAGGATGAAGAGGACCTTGTCGCCCTTCCCGATGCCGACCGACCTGAAGTAGTTAGCCATCTGGTTCGAGATGTCGCTTATCTCGCGGAACGTGAAGCGGCGCTCGGTGAAATGGTCGCTGACGTGCAGCATCGCGAGCTTTTCGGGATAGCGGTTGGCGATCTCGTCGATCACGTCGAACGCGAAGTTGAATCGCTCGGTGTTCTTGAACTTCACGTGCTCGAGATGGCCCGACGCATTCTCCTCGCACTCGACGAACTTGTCGACGACAAGCGGCACCTTCTCGTGGCGCGGACGCACAGTCTCAAGGCCGAGATGCGTATCGCCGCCTTCGCCCGCCATCACCATCGCGAGGAAAGTGACGCCGTTCGGGTCGGTCGCGACCATGCCGTGCGGCGTGGAGGAGCGATAGTAGATCGAATCGCCTTCCTTCAGCTCCTCGACATGCTCGCCGACGCGGATCTTCATCGAGCCCTTGAGGACGATGTCGAACTCCTGGCCCGCATGGGTCGTCGTGGAAATGGGCTTCTCGAGAAGCGCGGGGTCGTACTTGTAGGTGACCCAATAGGGCGTGCCGAGGCGGTTCTGGAACATCGCCGCCTGGTTGCGGATGTCCATGTGCGTCTCGTGAGCCGTAAGAGGGCCCTGGCCCGCGCGCGTGACTTCGTAGCCGGAGAGATGGGCGCTATGGCCCTTCAAAAGAGCGTTGATGTCGACGCCAAAGGTAATCGCGCACTGGTGGAGAAAGTTGAACGTCGGGTCGAGCTTCCCGGCCTCGACCGCCTTGTAGTCCTCGACGGAGACTTCGGTCTTCTCCGCCATCTGCTCAACAGAATACCCGATGATCTCGCGCATTTCGCGTATGCGCGCGGCCATCTCAATCAAATTTTTCTCCGCCTCTGTACTCATTTCGCTATTTCTCCGACAAAATATCGGAATATTATATCATTTTTTTTCACTTGGGCGGGGTCCAATTGTGGAATCCGTGCGTGAATTCCTTCTCCTGCCCTCCGGCAAAGAACTTTCCCCCAGAGACGGAATAGGCGCTCGACGACTGGCGGACGGTCTCGTTCATGTTGCCCTCTATCGTCGTGAGCTGCGAGCCCTTGCGATATATGACAAAGATATAGTGCGACTTGAAATGCACGACGTCTCCGGAACGGATTTCATCAACCTTTTCAAATCGTTCGCCAGAACCGAGATCGCCGTCAAACATATAGGTAGACGCGTCAGCCGCCATCGCCGCGCACTCAAAGCAGCTGGTGTTGCCGAGGACAGACGGGAACATCTTCCCCCACGGACGCCCTGTCCTGAACGCGTGTTCCGCCATCATCTGCTTTGCGCGAGCGTCGTATTCGGCTTGCGTCTTCACAGGCGGGTTCTCCTTGAGGAAGACGAGCATAAAAGAATTCTCCTGCCCGCCGCCCTTCAGCGGCTTGCGGACCTGGACGAGTCTCTGCGGCGCCTTGTTCGCCACAACGGTGCCGAGGACTGCGCACGGCGTCCCGGCGGGAATCTTCGCGACGAGCTCAAGAGGTCCCTTGCCGCCGTTCAGGTAGGCGAGACACGGAACCTCGGGCGTGTACGGCTCGAGTTTCCACTTGATCTTGCCGAATACATCCTCGGTCTTGAACCAGCGATTCGTGAACTCTTCCGTGTGAAGCCCCGCGGGAACCAACATTTCAACGAGCTTGCCGCCATCGCCTATTGCCGTTATCGCAAAGGGCGTTCCGTCCACCGTGATCGCGTACTTGCGGTCAGGCGACTTGCGCTTGTCGGAAACGAGCGGGAATATCTTCGTCGCGCCAGACGCCGGAATTGGCACAAACGCGGCTGGAAGCCGCTCGCTCAGCTGTTTTACTATCTCCTCGGGCATCGCAGCCGCAAAGGCGGACTTGGCGCCAAAAAACGCCGCGAACGCCACCGCCGCCACGCCGCATCTGGAAAAAAACCGCTTCACATGTTGCCAATCACGGCCTTGATGCGCCGGACTCCTGCGGAAGACGACTGTTCCTTCACGATCTTGAACGAGCCGAGCTCCTTCGTATTCTCGACATGGGGCCCGCAGCAAATCTCCTTCGAGACGTCGCCAATCGTGTAGAGCGAGACTTGATCGCCGTACTTCGCGCCAAAGAGCGCCATCGCACCCTCGGCCTTCGCCTCTTCGACGGTCGTCATCTTCTTCGAGACGGCGATGCCTTCCTTAATCCACTCGTTGACGAGCTTCTCGACCTCGGCCTTCTGCTCGGCCGTCATCGGTTCGGGCCAGGTGAAGTCGAAGCGAAGGCGCTCGGCGGTGATATTGGAGCCCTTCTGGTTCGCGGTAGGCCCGAGCACCTTATGAAGCGCGGCATGGAGAAGATGCGTCGCCGTGTGCATGCGCGTCACGACCTCGCTGTTGTCCTGAAGCCCCGCCTTGAACGAGCCAGCGCTCGTGGTGCGCGAAAGCTCCTGGTGCTTGCGGTTCGCCTCGTCGAAACCTTCCTTGTCGACGGTAAGCCCGTCCTTCGTCGCCATCTCGATAGTCATCTCGAGCGGGAAACCGAAGGTGTCGTAGAGCTTGAACGCCGTCTTGCCGCTGATTTGCGACTGGCCGTGGAGCTTAAGCTGCTCGGCAACCTTCTTGTACATCGCCTCGCCCTTGTCGAGAGTCGCGTTGAAGCGCTTCTCCTCGGCCTCGAGATCGAGACGGCACTGCTCAAGGTTCGCCTTGAGCTCTGGATAAACGTGGCTGTACTTGTCGCAGATGACCTCAGCGAGCTTCACGGTGAAGCCCTCGCCGATGCCGAGCATGCGAGCGTAGCGGACAGCGCGGCGGATAAGCCGCCTGAGGACGTAGTTCGCGCCAATGTTGCCGGGTTTCACGCCGCCCTTCGGGTCGCAGAGGATGAACGTCGCCGTCCTCATGTGATCGGCGATGATCCTGCGAGCCTTCAGGACATCCTCATCGGACAACTGGCCACTGGCCCCTGACCCCTGACCCCTAGAGCGCAGCTCGTCAATCGCCGCCATAATCGGCGCGAAGATCTCGGTGTCGTAAACGGTAGGAGCGCCGCTCATCATGCAGATCGTGCGCTCGACGCCCATGCCGGTATCGACATTGTGGCGCCCGAGGGGGACGAACTTGCCCTCCTCGTTCTTGTTGTACTGCATGAAGACGTCGTTCCAGATTTCGATGTACTTCCCGCAGTGGCAGCCAGGGCGGCAGTCGGGACCGCACTTCTCCTTGCCGGTGTCGATGAACATCTCGGTGTCGGGACCGCAAGGACCGGTAGTTCCCGCGGGGCCCCACCAGTTGTCCGCGCGCGGCAGACGGAAGATGCGCTCCTCGGGAATCCCGAGCGACTTCCATATCTCGACCGCCTCTTCATCGGCGGGGATATAGCCGTCCTCGCCTTCCTTACCCTCGCCGCGGAAGACCGTGACGTTGAGCTGTTCGGGCTTGAAGCCGAGATGCTCGGTGAGGAACTCGTAGCTCCAGGAGATCGCCTCCTTCTTGAAGTAGTCGTTCAAGGACCAGTTGCCAAGCATCTCGAAGAAGGTCAAGTGCGCCGCGTCGCCCACCTCGTCGATGTCGCCGGTCCTGACGCATTTCTGGACGTCAGTAAGACGCGTCCCTGCGGGATGCTCCATCGCGCCCATGAGATAGGGCACGAGCGGGTGCATGCCTGCCGTCGTGAAGAGGACCGTCGGGTCGTTCTCCGGGATAACCGATGCGCCGGGGATGATCGTATGCCCCTTGGACTCGAAAAACTTAAGGTACTTGTCGCGGAGTTCGTCCGCAGTGAGATTCTTCATTTGATGTTCCTTGGATCAACCGGCCGCTTCGGCCCCTGGCAGAAGCTTATGCAAATAGATTGGACGGATATTCGCCGGCATCGACGAGCGCGCGAATCGACTCCATGACACGCGGCTTGTCGTCGCGGTACGTGACGCCGAACCAGCTCGAGTCGGTGGGAAGGACGCAGCAGTCGGCCTTGCCTTCGCGGACGAGCTCGTCGACGACGAACGGAATGTACCATTCGCTCTTTTCCTTCGAGCCGTTCACGGCGAGCCACTTCGGGAAACGCTCCTCGAGCTCTGCGAAAAGCCCGGCGGGGAAGCCCCAGAAGTTCATGGAGACGCGCGAGTCGAGAGGAACCTTCACGGGGTTCGCCTCGTCCTCGCGGTTCTCGGCGATGTCTCCGACCTTGACGAGCTTCGTCATCTCGGTGACGCCGCGCAGCTTGCCGTCCGGCGCGATGTCGCAGATGCCGCGCGCGACGCTGCCGTTTTCGCTGAGCGTGAGGTCAAGCCTGAAGCCAACCATCGCAAGGTGCATCTTGCCGTCGGCGGCGGGCTCGGAAGAAAGGAACGCTGCGAGCTTTGCGAACGCGTCGCGGCCGTAGAAGTCGTCGGCGTTGATGACCGCAAAGGGTCCGTCGACGACGCTGCGCGCCGCGCGCGTCGCGTGCGCGGTGCCCCACGGCTTCGTGCGGCCTGCGGGGACGGTATACGGCGCAGGGAGGTCCGCGATGTCCTGATAGCAGTAGTCCACCGGCATCAGGGCCTCGAACTTGCGACCGATCTTCTCCTTGAACTCCGCTTCGAAGTCCCGCCTAATGACGAACACGACCTTGCCGAAGCCGCCGCGCAGCGCGTCGAAAACGGAGTAGTCGAGAATCGCCTCGCCCGAAGGACCGACAGGGTCGACCTGCTTCAAGCCACCGTAACGCGAGCCCATGCCCGCCGCCAACACTACCAATGTGGGTTTCATAACTGTATATTATAGCATATTGCGGCGGATTGCGGCTTAAAGCAGATTGCGCTGGATCTTGCCGGAGATGGTCTTCGGCAGCTCGTCACGGAAGACGACGATGCGCGGGTACTTGTATGGGGCGGTGTGCTCCTTCACGTACCGCTGCACTTCCTCCTTGAGCGTATCGGTGCCATGCACGCCCTTGACGAGCACGATGGACGCCTTCACGACCTGCCCGCGCACGGGATCCGGCGCGGCGGATACGCCGCACTCGAGGACGAACGGAAGCTCCATTATGACGTTCTCGATCTCCGCTGGGCCGATGCGGTAGCCCGACGACTTTATGACGTCGTCTGCACGGCCGACGTAGTGGTAGTACCCGTTCTCGTCCTTCCACGCGAGGTCACCGGTGTGGTAGAAGCCATGACGCCACACCTCGTCTGTCTTCTCCTCGTCCTTGTAGTAGCCGAGGAAGATGCCGGGGTGCGGGTTCTTGCGGTCGGTCCTGATGACGATCTCGCCGTTCTCGCCTGCGGGCACAGGGTTGCCGTCCGTGTCCACGAGATCGACGCCGTAGTCGGGAACGGGCTTGCCCATCGACCCCGGCTCCAGCTCGTCGCCAAGGAGGTTCGCAAGCGAAAGCGTCGTCTCGGTCTGGCCGAAGCCCTCGGCTATCTGGAGACCTGTCGCACGCTCGAACTGTGTCCACACCTCGGGGTTCAGCGCCTCGCCGGCGGTCGTCGCGTGGCGAACGGACGTAAAGTCGTACTTCGAGATGTCCTCCTTTATGAGCATGCGGTAGATGGTGGGCGGCGCGCAGAACGTCGTGATGTTGTACTTCTCGAACATCGGCAGCACCTTCTCGGCGTCGAAGCGCTCGAAGTCGTAGGTGAACACCGCGCCCTCGCAGAGCCACTGCCCGTAGAACTTGCCCCAGAGCGCCTTGCCCCAGCCGGTCTCGGAGATCGTGAAGTGGAGCCCGTCGCGCTCGACGAGATGCCAGTACTTCGCCGTCACGTAGTGGCCGAGCGCGTACTTGCAGCTATGAAGCGCCATCTTCGGGTAGCCGGTCGTGCCGCTCGTGAAGAACATGAGCATCGGGTCGTTGCCGCGCGGCGAGTCGGCGGTACGCTCGAAGACGTCGGGGAAACCGGGAACTTCGGCGTTGTAATCGTGCCAGCCGTCGCGCTTGCCGTAGACGAGCACCTTGACGAGCTTCGCGCCGATTTCTTTCTCGGCGGCGTCGGCCTCGATCGCCACATCGCCGTCGCCAGTGCAGAAGATCGCCTTGACGTCGCCCGCCTTGAAGCGGTACGTGAGGTCGTGGCTCTTGAGCTGGCTCGTCGCGGGAATCGCGATTGCGCCGAGCTTTTGGCAGGCAAGCATCGTCGGCCAGAACTGGAAGTGGCGCTTGAGGATCAGCATCACCTTGTCGCCCTTCTTTATCCCGAGCGACTGCATGTAGTTGGCGACGCGGTTCGAGAGCTCCATCATGTCCTTGAACGTGAAGCGCCTTTCGCGCATGTGCGCCGAGACGTGGAGCATCGCGAGGCGGTTCGGGTCCTTCTTCGCAATCTCGTCGACGATGTCGAACGCGAAGTTGAACTCGTCGTCGTGCTCGAAGCGGATGTGGGCGAGCTTCCCGTTTTCGTCTTCCTCGCACTTGACGAACTTCTCGGCGAGCAACGGCTCGTTCGGCTTGCGGCGTCGCATCCTTACCATCGGGAGCGCCTGTTCCTCGGTGTTGCCCGCCATGATCATCGCGATAAACGTGCACTTCTCGCCGCCGACCGCTATCATGCCGTGCGGCGTCGAGGACTTGTAGAATATCGAGTCGCCGGCGTTCAGCGTCTCCTCGTGGTCGCCGACCTTGACGCGCATCGAGCCGGAGACGACATAGTCGAACTCCTGGCCGTCGTGGGTCGTCGTGTGGATGGGCATCTTCTGCTGGCGTTCGTCGTACTCATATGTGACGAAGTAGGGTGTCGCAAGGCGGCCCTTGAACATCGCAGCCATGTTGCGGATGAGGATGCCCTGCTCGTTGACGGTGACGGGGCCTTGCCCCGCGCGGTTCACCTGGAAATGCGAGAGCTTGGCGGAATGGCCTTCGAGAAGCGCGGTGATGTCAATGCCGAACGCAAGCGCACACTTGTGGAGGAACGTGAACGGCGGGTCCATGTGCCCGGACTCGATGGCAATGTAGTCCCTCTCGGGGACCTCCGTTAGACGCGCCATGTCGGCCGTCGTCTTGCCACCGATCTCGCGCAGTTCCTTTATGCGCGACGATATCTCCTTCAGTTCGTTCATTTTTGCCTTTCGTGTTTTGTTTCCGTAGGTCGCCATTATGCAGAAAGGCGAATCGCCGTCTTCGGTGATCCGCCTTTTTACTTGGGTGCCTTGGGTCTGTCGTCGAACTATACAACGGAACACCCGGCGGATCTGCACCCGTCAAGTCCAATGATAATTCGAATGATGATGTTTCTTGTCATCGGCGCGTATTATACCATATTTGTCCGCCGCGTGCGTAACTTTATGGTACGAATTGCAATTTTTTTGAACGCCGCGAAATCATTCAGCATAGGCACCGCATGGGCGCGGGCCAGAAGGATAGGGCTTGCCATTTATGTCGGCCGGCACACACTGGAGAGGAACACCATGCTTCAGCGCCGGCGAGCCCTTGGGAAGCGCGTAGTGGTGTTTCGCCTCGTCAGCAAAGGCGCGCTCGATGCGGAGCGTCTCCGTTCCGTACTCGCCGCAGACCCTGCCCTTCTTGTCCTTCCCGTAGAAGGCGTTGTGGTGGACCTTGAGCCCCGCGGTGCCGTCGCCGTTCGCGAGCGCGGCAAAGCCACCCATCTGCGCGAAGACGCAGTTGAGGACGCGCACGTCCTTCGGGTTGAAGGTGCCCTTCGGCGGCTTCCCCTCGCGCCAGAGCCATGTCTGGTTGACAAGCGTTATGTGCGCGAAGATCACGTTCTCCATGTCGTCGGAGTACTGCGAATACATGCCGTTGTCGCACTTGAACGACACATTGATGAACGCTGAGTCGCGCAGGCGGATGCCAAAGAGCCCCTGGCACTTGCAGTCGTAGCCGGACACATTGTAGAGAATCACGTCATGGACCCAGTGGGGCGCGACGGCATGCGACTGGTGGAAGTCTGGATGCGCGCCGGTCTTGCCTGGATCGACGTCGTCGCAGCGGCAGTTCACGACAAGGCAGTCGCTGCCAGTCCACACGTCGGAGGTAATGTGGTGAACATAGTGCCCGCGCTGGATCGTCCCGCCAGGACCATTAGCCATGTCAAAAGTCTCGCCGCCAGTCACATAGCCGCGCATGCGGTTGCCGAAGACATTGGAGTTGGCCGCCCAGCGACCCTTCTTGTTGAGAATACGGCAGTCATCGAGCCAGCAGCATGTCGAACCGTTCTCGCCTCCAATTATCGAGGCATACTTGACGTTCTCCGCGTTGCAGAAAAGCGTTACGCCCTTGAAACGAAGCTTGTCCGCACCAGGGCGGCCCGCCGACAGTTCGACCTCGTCGCATTTCTCGCCTGGCGCCGCAGTTATCGTTGTCCAGAACTTCCTGTCCTTCCCGCCAAGGGCGTTTAGGGAGTAGACGCCTTTCTTGAGATAAACGGTGCCGCCGTCACCGGCTTTACTAATCGCGTCCTTGAGCGACCCCTCGGGGCCGATAGTAACCTCGGCGCTCGAGCCTTGCGTCTTTTTCGCATTCGCATAGAGAGGAAGCTCAGGCAGCTCAAAAGACTCAGGCGCAGACCCAAGAGAAGTCGCTGTCGCCTTGATGGAAATCGGCCCGTCTGGAAGTTTAGAGACATTGATTGGAACGAAGTACTCCCACACACCTGTGCGGTCGTTAAGCTTGGGTTCCTCGGCCGTGAACTTCTTGCCCGCGACATCGAAGACGACCTTCACGCCTTCGTCATGAAAGGCGACGACACCGGCCTTGAAAACGCCGTCGATCCGCTGATACGGAACGACATCCCAACGCGCGACAGGACGCGCGGCCTCTGCCACGCCAGAAACTGCAGCAACGGCCGCAAAAAAAAGAAATCGGCTCTTGATCATAATGGCATTTCTCCTATGTTGGAGATTATTATACCAAAAAAGCCCTTGTGAAAAGGGCATAAAAAAAGCTGGCGACGTCCTACTCTCGCACGTCCGGGAGACGCACTACCCTCGGCGATGGAGCCCTTGACTTCCGTGTTCGGAATGGGAACGGGTATGACAGCTCCTCCATGGTCACCAGCAAAAAGAGG
>JAZSOG010000018.1:0-30066 GCA_045536845.1 Kiritimatiellia bacterium
TGTCAGGCAGTAGCCTGACGATCGCACCGTCGAGGGGAGCAGCGGGAAGGAAATCGCGAGCGCGTCAACGTACAGGCGGTAGAACGCGGACGGCGGGCTCCCGTTGGTGATCGCAATCGTATCGCAGAGGTTGGTCTGCCCAGGCTCAACGACATACTGGCGCACACAAGCCCAGCCGTTGGTCAGTGACGGCGACTTCTCGTGGAGCTCGATTCTCGACCCATGGGGGATGAAGCCCGCCGGCCATGCGGCGGCGAAACAGTGGTTGCTCGCAGTAGCGCTGTACGCCGTGATTGTGAAGTTCGTAGACCCACCATCCATTTCGCCATCACGCAAACCGGAAGAGACCTCAACGACTTGCTCGATTCGCGGGCAACTACCGGACCCCGATCTGTCCGACGGCTTGTCCGCGTCTATGGTGGTCATAATGCAGAACAACAGGAACACAATAGTAGCCCGCGCGCCGCAACGCCGCGACACGCGGACTGCAACAGCGCCGAGAAGCCATAGCCAAATGGCAAGAAGATATGATAGCGCAAATACAACTACACGATTCATGTCAGCTATCTATGCCAAGATTCTTTTCTATGCCACGCGCAATATCAGTGAACATTCTTTTCAACGAACACCTTGAAGAATCGATGAAGCGACAGATTCATGTTCGCCCAGTCGACGGCGGGATCAAGGGTCTGCTTGCCCTTCACTACCGGCTGGTAGCCAAACGTGGCGAGGCGGTTCATGTCGGCGTTGCTCTCTACTATGGGCGTCGTTCCGTCCAGTCGGATCGTCGCCTCAAGCCGGCTGAGTGCATTCGTCGGATCTGTGCCGAGAAGGTATTCCGCCCAGGTATCGATGCCGTCGCCGTCCTTGTCGGAATTCGCGAGCGTCTCGTAGTCCTCGGCTACGCTCGCGTTACCGGGGAAATACTCGTCAATCCAGACGTATGTCACAGGAATTTCAGTCGTCGAGGTCTCTGTCTGCGACACAGTCAGGTTCCCAGACCAGGTCAGCGCAAACTCATCGGTATACTGCTCTCCACATGACATTCCGACAATCCGATATGTAGTGCCCTGCGACACCTCTACAGACACCCTTGTCCAGTAATCGCTATCTGCATCTTTCGAAAACTCTAGTCGGCTGATTGTCGACAGCGAGTCTCCCGTGTAGACGGCGACATAAGTTTCTCCCGCATAGTGCGTCATCCGTGTCGCAAATGTCATCGTCCCCGACCCTGGAGCCGTCCATTTGTACCAGACTGTGTGGTATTGATAGTAGTACTCTCCCCCTTGCAGCGTATGCCATGGCTCGCCGTCTTCCACCGTATATGCCGAGTTGTCATCTATGACTCGACTGCCGCTCGCGCCGTCGATGACGATCGGATTGTCGAAATAGTCTCCCTTAGACGCGCCCTGCGCGGAGTCGTAGGTGTATGTCTCTGCGACAACCACACTTGGATTCATCCCGTTCTTCCAGGCGCGGGCCTTGACCATCGTGTCGTCATCTATGAAAATCGGGCCCGAGTAAACGGGGCTTGATTCCGTCGGATCGGTTCCGTCAAGCGTGTAGCGAATGGTCGCGCCCTCTGTCGCGCAGGTTATTGTCACGTTCGTTGAAGGATAGAAGAGGCAAGAGGCAGGGTTGAACTGCGGTTCCGCGACGCCAGCAACACCAGTAATCGTGATGTCCTGTCCACAGCGATTGCCGATGGTTATCTCATTGTCCCAATACTGCCCATAATATGCGTCAGCATACATGCCAGAAGCAATAATCTCCGTGCCGACATTGGCCTTCAGCGAAACGGTTATTGATGCGCTGGAATCCCCGGATATCGCCGTCATTGTGTAGGAGGTGGAGGTTTTCGAGGAAAGTCCGGCCAGGACAAACGCATATATTCCCTTGTCGTTGGTCGTCGTGCTTTTCACCACGTTTCCGCCCTTTTTCGCCTGGACTGTAGCATTCGCAATGGGCGCTCCCGAGGCGTCAAGCACACGTCCGCTGCAGATCACCCCGTTGGCATAAGCGCTATTGGTGAACACGTTGCAGACAAAACCGTCCAAGACACTGAAGTTGTACTGCTCAGTAGCCAGTTGCGGCGGAGCATACCAGGCGTCATCGGACCCGCTCCAGCCCATATTGAAGTGGAGATAAAGAGTATCGCCCGAATATCCATAGCCATCACCTATGACCTCATGGCCTCCGGCGCCGCTCAAGCCGATGGCAACAGGCAGACCTGCGTCGAAATTCGACAGGAGCGCGTTTTTCATGTCGTCGCTTCCGCTGATATCAGAACTCCATTCCATGGACAATGCGTTTGCATAGCCGTAGCGGTTGGTGAACGCCTCGGACAGCATGTAGCCTCCAGCGCCGCTTCCATTACTCGCATACGACATGCCGACGCAAATGCCGATGTCGGAGGTAAGTTTCCCTATGGCCTGACGTTCCTGTTCAGTAATGGAACCATCCGGCACAAGCGGCATCTGGTTCCAATAACAGTATCCGCCTTGCGTCGTTAGCGTGCGCGTCGACCCGTTAACTTCACAATGGGGATTTGTGAACGGCGCAACGCTCACATCCGAACGCGGCCACTCAAAGTACCGCATTATCTGGGCGCCAGCAGTCGCAACGCACCCGCACACATAGTTATTCGGCGTGTAATAATTGTAGCAATGGCCGTCGCCAACGTCTTCTTGGTTCCACTTCGACTGCACAAGCGGTGCGACGCGGACGTCGGAGATTAAAAAGACGCCCTGCGACGCGCGGAGCAGGCCGCCAGACTTGCCGAGAAGCCGATTCCACTTGGCCTCGTTATCCGAGCCGGACGAGCCGCCAGCGGTCGCCTTGAGCAACCCAGACTTGCCGCTCGCGCCAACATCCTCGCCAACACGCAATGCAAGGTCGTTCTTCAAAAGAACCCACAATGGGTTGCTGTCGCTCTCCACGAGATCGCCGCCAGAAGAAAACGCCACCACTGGTTCACGCGCCGTATCGGAAGACATTACGACAAATCCGTTGCCCTTTAGTTTTACGACATGGAACGTCGCGCCCTCCTGCGGGGAGCATGTGCGGACTGAGTCAACCTCCGAGCCGAGATTGCATCCAAGCGCCGCATCGTCCTCAAGCCAGCGCTGCGCGGCTACGCCTGCGGAATCTGCCGACACCTCCTCGGCGTACGCATAAAAGGCAATGATTGCCGAGACTGCAACGGCAACAATGCTTTTTGCGCTGACGTTAGTCATTTAAACCTCCCTCCACGCCCTCATTATACCACAAATGTGCTATAATGTCACCGATGGATGCAGACGACATAAAGTATATGGAAATGGCGCTCAGGGAGGCGGAGAAGGCCGCCGAAGACGGCGAAGTGCCGACTGGGTGCGTCATCGTCGACACCGAGGGGCGCATCCTCGGGCGGGCGCACAACCAGACCGAGGGGCTTGCCGACGCAACGGCCCATGCCGAAATGCTCGCGCTTTCCGCCGCCTTCAACGCGAAGGGAAACTGGCGGCTCACCGGCACGACGCTCTATGTCACGAAAGAACCATGCCCGATGTGCGCCGGCGCGATTGTGCTCGCGCGTCCCGACCGCGTCGTGTGGGGAGTCTCAGACCCGAAACGCGGCGGCTCGACTGTCTTCGACATCCTGCGCCATCCAGGGATGAACCACCATCCGGAGATAGTCACTGGCATCCTCGAGGAACGCTGCAAAGCCGTCCTCGTCGACTTCTTTAAAAAACGAAGAGCAGATCAATGATGGCGAGTTGGAGCTATGAGTTGGAGTTGGAGAATGGAATTATAAAAATCCTTTCTCGAACTCCAACTCTTCACTCCAACTATCTCAACTTCTACGAGCGAAGATAAATTTCTTCTGCACAAGATAGCTCGCCACGAAAAGCACCGTGTCGGCAACGATCTTTACCACCGTGATCGCGACTCCCTGCACGTCGAGAAGCGCCGAGCAACCTTCCGTTAGCGCATAGCTCGCCGCACCAACCGCGAGAACGAGCCCGAAATAGCCGTAGTAGCTGCGATGCGGTCCCTTTCGCGGCGCATCGCCACGGCGGAAGACGACGAACCTGTTGTAGAAGTAGTTGAAGTGCGACGAAATGACGCGCGCGGCGACGAGCGCGACAAGGACATCGTCGCGGCGCGGCGTGTCCTTCGCCGCCATCACCCAAATCACTGCGGCAAATACGCCATTGTCGATAAGGAACGAAAGCACCGACGAAATGCAGAACTGGAAAAGCGACCTGTAGATCCTGATTGCGTCGAGAACAGGGTTGAAATGGCTCGTCGCGTTTTCGTCGAGATAGACCGTCTCGATTGAAATCTGCAGGGGCCGCGAAGGATGGTGCTTCGCGTCGGCGAGCATAGCCATCTCGTACTCGTAGCGGTCGCCTGGGAGCTTCGCGACGCGCGGCACAAGCGCCGCGGGGATTCCGCGAAGCCCCGTCTGCGTGTCGCGGATCATAAGCCCCGTCATCAGGAAGAAGAACCAGCGTGTCCACCAGTTCCCGAAGCGGCTCCTCAGCGGGACTTTCCCCGAAAACGAACGGACGCCGAGAACGAGACCGTCGCGATGGCTCCTGAGGCCTTCCGCCACCTTCGCGATGTCCTCGGGCGTGTGCTGCCCGTCGGCGTCGGCGGTGATGATGTCGGTCGCGTTGCCTATGTGCGCGAAACCTGTCTTGAGCGCGGCGCCTTTGCCGCGGTTCTTCTCGTGTACCAGAACAGTGTCAACGAGAGGCGCGGCCTTTTCGAACACTTCCTTGCCCGTCGTCGAACCGTCGTTGACGAGGACGATATGCTCGAAGCGCTCCTTCAGCTTCGGAAGGAGCGCCAGCAGCTTCTCATCCGGATTGTAGGCCGGAATGAGTATCGTCAGCGGGCGGTCTAAAGCATCGTTCCCCATTTGCCCTCCTCCTTGATGGCCTTCTCACGGGCGATGAGACGGATGTAGTCAAGGCGGTAGCGGAAGATGTCGCGAAGCACGGCTTCAGGAAGGTACGTGATGCCCTTTGCGCGCGCGGCGGAGGAAAAGGACTCGAACGCGGTATTCGACTTCATGACCCCAGGTATCGACGACAGGAACATCTCCGCCGGCATGCGGTCAACCGAAATAGGCGTGTAACGCGTACCGAAGAAATAGCAGCCGCCCTTGCGGAGAACTGTCTCAACACGGGTCCTCTCCTTGTTTATGCGCGCCACCATCGCCTTCGTCTTGTCGTTGGCCACGAACTCGCCGTCCAGGACGACGGTCGTCGTCGGCTGAGGCGGAGGCGCGGCTTTCGGAGGACGCTTTACAGGGGCGGGCTTAGCCGCCACCTTTTTCTTCGGTTTCGGGTCGTCGTCGAAGAGATCGTCTATGTCGTCGATGGACGCATCGGAAGTCGCGGGCTCCTCAACGGCGGGAGCCGTCTCCTGAACAGGCGCAGGCGTTGCCGCGGCAGGCGGCGGATCAACCTTCTCGACGCGGGCTCCAGCCTGCGTCTTCAAAAACTCGGTCCACGGAATGATCTCGTTGGTGACCTGTATGCCGTTTATCCTGAGCGCTGTGCCGTAGCGCTCGACTTTGTATGGCGGGTCGATGAACTTGCCGTTGACGAAGACGAGGCCGGCCGAGAACGGCTTTCCGACGGTCGCCTTGAGCTCGACGAGGGCCTGCCTCGGCACGGCCGCAAACGCCGCGCGCCTTGCCGCCGGCTCGGCAGCGGCCACGGCGGGAAACGACAGCAGGAGGGTCAGACCTATTTGACACAGCCGTTGATACAGCTTAAGCTGCATCGAACGACTGCGGTCAAAAAGGTCCGACCCTGACGTTCTCTCTACTTTCATCTTCACTTCAAACTTTAAGCGTTCAACTTCAAACTCTAAAAAGATCCCACGTTGCCGTAGCACAGAATCCCCGGAACCCGTCGTTCCAAAGTAGGGGTTGCCCCCTTTTCAAAATGTCGGTCGAAGAAATTTCTGCTGAATCCGCGTGCAACACAGGACCCACGTCCTTGAAATCAACTTTCCCTCACCTCGATGCCGGCGGTCGCCTTGAGGGCGTCGACGATCCGCTGGAATGTCCTGCCGACTTCTTCGTCGGTCAGGGTTCTCTCCGCCGAGCGGAACTCGAGCGAGTAGGCGCGCGAGTCCTTGAACACGTCGAAGAGAGTAACCTTTACAAGTTCCTTGCCGCCGTTGTCGCGTATGACCTTCTCGATCGCGGCGTTCGCAACCGACTTCGCGGCGACGAGCGCGATGTCGCGCCTGACGAGCGGGAACTGCGGCACGGGCGAGACCCGCCCAAGCTCGTCCACGCGCTTAAGGAGCGGCTTCAAATCGAGTTCGCAGAGAACCATCTGCGTCGTGAGACGGTAGGGATGGCGCATCTTCGCCGAGAGCGCGCCGAGAACGCCGATGGCGCGCCCGTTGAGCTTGACGGAGAGCGCAGCGCCCTTCGCAAACGCCGGATGGTCGGCCAACTCGAACTCGAGCTTCCCTGCGTGGAGCTTCGCGACAAGCTCGTCCACCACGCCCTTCATCCACAGCACCGACTCCTCCTCGGAAAGCGGCGCGCGCGTCCTGAGGGCCTCGCGGCCGACAGGCCCGACGAAGCCGAGCGAAAGAGCCTCGCGCTCGCAGGGAACGTCGCCCTTCGGAGTCTTCGCGACGTTGAACACCTTGCCAATCTCGAAGAGCATCGCAGTCTCGAGCTGATGCGAGGCGTTGCGCCCGAGAGAGCCCATCATCTGCGGGAGAAGCGAGTCGCGCATAACGCCGTACTCCGCCGACACGGGGTCGGGGATAACGAGGCGGCGGTCCGCGGTGCGCGTATCGAAATCGTCGAGCTCCTTCTTCGAAAGGAACGAGTAGTGCATCGCCTCGGTGAAGCCGAGCGCGAGGCAGAGCTCGCGAACGCGCGACTTCGCGCGGAACGGCGCGTCGGAAAGCGGCGAGATCGACGGCGCGGACGGCATCGTGTCGGGAATGTTGTCGAGACCGTAAAGCCGTGCGATTTCCTCGACAAGATCGGCCTCGGCGGAAATATCCCAGCGCCACGACGGAACGCCGAACGCGACGGAAGTCGCGGCGGCAAAGTGGTTGTCCTTCCCGCGCGGCACGAAACCGAGTCCTTTGAGGAGGAATACCATTGCGTCGTTGCCGACGGGAATTCCGACAAGACGGCGCGCGCGCCCAAAGTCGAGAGTGACATCGGGATTGAGCGGCTGCGGGCGGTTGTCGACATCGACGATGCCCTTCGCGATCTTTGCGGCGCCATGCTTCTGAAGGAGATGAGCGGCGCGGCGCGAGGCGAAGTCGGCGAGATCCTTGTCGACGCCGCGGATGTAGCGGTAGCTCGACTCGCTCGCAAGCCCCAGCTTCGACGCAGTGAACTTCGTGGAAGTTGGCTCGAAAAGCGCACTCTCGAGAAGGACAGACGTCGTTCCAGGCGCAATGCCGGAATCCTCGCCGCCCATGATGCCGGCGACGGCATTCGGACGCTCTGCGTCGCAGATCATCAGCATCGAGGGGTCGAGCTTGCGCTCAACGCCGTCGAGCGTCTTGATCGTCTCGCCGTCACGTGCGTCTCGCACGACGATCGTGCGGTCCTTGAGCGTGCGGTGGTCAAAGGCGTGCATCGGCTGGCCGAGCTCGAGCATCACATAGTTCGTGACATCGACGGCGAGGCCGAGCGAGCGAACGCCGCAAAGCTCTAGGCGCTTCGCCATAAGGGCGGGACTCGGGGCGTCGGGCGTCATCTCGGTGACGACGCGCGCGGTGTACCTGAGGCAGCGCGCAGCATCCTCGACGACGACCTTTACCTCGTCGTTCACATCGACGTCGCACTCGGTGAAATCGACAGGCGGAAGCGTCAGCGGGCGGTTAAAAATCGCGGAGAACTCGCGCGCGAGACCGACGATGGAAAGCGCGTCAGGACGGTTCCATGTCACTTCAATGTCAAAGACGGTCTCGGGCTTCTCGAGCTTCGCAACATCGCGGACGAGCGCGCCTGTCGGGACCTCGGCGGGATACTCGATAATTCCGGCGTTGCCCTCGCCAATGTGGAGCTCCTTCTCAGAGCAGCACATGCCGAAGCTCTCGACGCCGCGGAGCTTGCCCTTCTTGATCTTCTCGGGATTGCCGTTCTTGTCGAGGAATTCCGGAATGGCCGCGCCGATCTTCGCAAACGCGGTCTTGATGCCCTTGCGCATGTTCGGCGCACCGCACACGACCTGGAACGTTTCCTTGCCGTCCGTCACCTTGCAGACATGCAGGTGGTCGGAATTGGGATGCGCCTCGCATTCCAATACTTCAGCAACGACGATCAAATCGGAAAGCGGCGTGCCACCGACCGTCTCTATCGCCTCTACCTGCAACCCTGCGCGGGTCAGCTTTTCGGCGAGTTCCTTTGGGTCGATGTCGTCGACTTTAACGTAGTCATTCAGCCAACTGAGTGGGAGCTTCATTCTGTGGTTCTTCTTTCTTCTCTGAAACTGTTGTATCCTGCGCTGCCGGGGCTTCTGGCGCAGCAGGCACCTCTTCGGCGACTGGCGCGGCAGGCGCTTCCTCTACGGCTGGCGCAACTGGCGCCTCTGCAACGGGCGTTTCCGCGGCGGGAGCCGCTTCCGGTGCGGACGCCTCTTCGGCTGCTGGCTGCGGCGCGGCGGTCTTAGCGGAACGCTTCTTCCACTGCGGGCCGTACTTCGGGAACTTCTCGACCGCCGAGTAGACGCCCATCTTCGCAAACGCGACGACATGACCCGTGGAAACGAGCCACTGGAGATGCTGCAGCGTACCCTCGTCCGCCGGGAGCTCGGTCCTGTCGCAGCACGGATGCTCGGCGATGAACTTCGCTACGGCCGCAAGTTCCGGAATCGCATGCGCGGCGTCGAACTCCTTGAGCTCGGCGCTCGTGACGAATTCGGGGCCGCGCGCATCATTCGCGCGGAAGAAGTTGAGCTTGCGGTGGTGGAACGCGCCTCTGAGCGCGAAGCACATGTTGTACGGCGAGCGGCGCTCAAGTTCGAGCGCGTCGCGCACCGCCCACACGAGCGGCTTCACCGGGCTCTTCATGGCGACGTCGGCCGTTATCATGAGGTTCTTCGGGCGGTCGATGAGCGACGGAAGGACCGTGCGGCGGAACTCGCCCTCGGCCTGCTCGCGTGTGAGCGTCGCAACGCCCTCGACTTCGGCCTGGCCTTTCGGCACGAACACAGTCTTCTTCACCGCGCCCTTGCGCCACGCCTCGATAGTATCGGGATCGCGCACCATCTCGATCTTCGAGCGGTACTGCTCCTCGGACATGTCGGGGTAGCGAGTGCGGATCATCTCCTTGACAATGGCGTTGAACTCGTGGATGTTCGGCGGGCCGAGCAGCTCGCCGGAAAGACCGCACTTCGCAACGCAGCTGAAGTTGCCCTTGGGCGGCTCAACTTCGACTTCCTTAGAGTCATAGTAGTCCGAGAGATGCGCCGAGAGGGCATGCTCCACGACGTCCTCTTCCTTTACAGAGGCGAAGCCGCACGCCTTGCACTGGCAGAAAGTCTGCTGCGCCTGCGCGCCTTCCGCGGCGCGAGGCGTGATCTTGAGAAGAACGGAGCCGGGGTTGTCGAGGAAGAAATAGGCGAGATCCTTGAGCTTGTAGGCGTGCGCGTCCTGCTGGAGCTTGCGGATGATCGTACCGAGCGCCTTCGTCTCGGGAAGAATCTTGACGTCGACGTCGAGAGGACGCGGGCGCTCGGGCGCAGGGCCGCGGCCAAAGGGCTTGCGGTCGCCGTCGCGAGAGAATGGCTTTTTCGAGCCAAACTGGCGCTTCTCGCCGAAGGAGCGCTTTTCTCCAAACTGGCGCTTATCGCCAAACGACTTCTTGTCAGTGAACGCCGGGCGATCGCGCTCCGGGCGGACTTTCCCTACGGTGACTCCGGCGTCCTTCTTCGCCCAATCCGGGGTGAAGTCGAACGACCCGAGCGAACCGAGGTCGAGCTTAGGTGATTCTTCCTGTTCCATAGCGTGGAAATTATAGCAAATTTCCGCTCGGAAGTGCGAATGTAAATGCAATCAGCTTCACTCGTTGTTGCTTTGTGCTTGTGGGTTTTGCTTCGCGTTGTATTTGACTACTTGGCGATGTTCAGTGCTGGTTTGCCTTCCAGTGTGCGGCTTTGTTTCGGGCAACCGTGCTCGCCTTGCGAGAGCGGCCGATTCCGGCGTCCTTCGCCCCACTCGGCGTATACATATACGCCGTCGGGGGCGAGTCCTGCCGTAATCGTCTCACTCTCGAAGGTTCCGCCCGGCTAGCGGCCCAAAACAAAGCCGCGCTTGGCACCCTCGGGAACTGGGCTAACGGCGCATGCGTTCGTCTCTCGCTCCGGGAAAAAAACGCGACTCCTCCCGCGCGCTGCATCCACCGTCCGCAGCGCGATACTTCGTCGGCGGGATACCGCCTTCTCGTCTCGCGCGCGTCCGTTGGCGCATCACGCGAACTGTCGTCGCGCCGTTCCCCTGCGCTCATTCCTCACACATGCGCCGTTAGCCCGACCTTCCGCTATGGCGCGTTTCTTTTCGTAGCATCTGCGCTCGCCGACTTATCGTCGGCTCGCTTAACTTCTTGCGTACATAACCGCGCTTCTATCCGACATCTACCTAACACTAAGCAGACTCTAATAGACTCTAATTGCCTGACTCTATCTGACCCTAATCGACCCTATCGCCACTAACTGGGAGAGCGCCACGCTAGCGCCCGCTTACGCGGCTCGGCCTACGGCCTCGGTGGATATGGTGTCTCGCCGGCACGCAAAACGTCACCAACGCGCAAACACGCCGTTTACAACGGTTTCGTGGGGTCTGTCCCCAACTGTTCCAACTGTTATTAGCCGCCGCCCTCCTGTCTTCTCCTGTTCTTTGTGGCTAAACATCATTCTCAACGCTGTTTGAATTTCCAGATCTCGCATGGTGCCGCGACCGCCCCCTGAAACAACGCGCGATCCGACACGCCAGAACTATACATCAAGCGGCGCGATACGTCACAGCGGATATTCAGCTTGCAAGCTGTCCAATTGCCGCTCCAACTCTGAAAAGAGCGTCGTGACGGTTTCAAAAAGGACAATTGGCTTTACCCGAAAGTATTCATGAACGAGGATGTTCCTCATGCCTGCCATCTCATGCCATGGAATTTCAGGATGCGCGTCTTTTATATCGTCCGAAATTCGTGCCGCTGCTTCTCCAAGATGCAGCATGTTCAGCTCCACCTGTTCCTGTAATCCAAGAGAAGCCAGATATGCGACGCTGTCGACTCCATCAAGAATCTGGCGACATCGGCGGACAAAGCCGAGCATGTGGTCAATGCGCTGTGCATCCCTCATCATATCGCCACCATGTCTTTTTGCACTTCGTTGGCAAAATATCGTTCGCGTTCCAATGCGTCGGAATCCACAACATCAACACTGCATCCAAGAAGACTTGAAACATCATACTGCATGCGGACATAGTCGAAAATAGTCGTTTGCGGACCAAACTTCACAAGCAAGTCCACGTCGCTGCCGGGACGCTCCTCTTTGCGGGCGCAAGAACCGAATACCCAAAGCTTCTCGGCCTTGTGCTTCCTTGCAATGGCGTATATTTCATCACGCCTCGCACGTATCTCATCAAGCATGCACATCTTTTGAACACAATAATTATACCAAAATCCGCTCACGATGGAACGATGGAATTTTTGGGAAATTATTAGACACGCGACTGTTCCGTCAGCTCGCCCAACCGCGCGCACTAGCCGGCAACAACGCGCAAACAAGCCTTTTACAACGGTTCCGCGAGGCCTGTCCCCAACTGATCGATGAGGCATCTCAATGATCAATCCCCACTTCCATTGGAATTAATCATCGAAAATAGGATTTCCCATAGCATTGCGTTTCGGCTGGAGTATGAAGTTTGTATTAGGCAGAAGCACTTTGTATAGGATCAGCAAAAGAACGAGAGAAGACACCACCAAGGCGGCATTAAGAACAAAGATAGCCGATCCCAAGTCGAATGACAGGCCGACCTTGCCCATTGCTTCAAAGATATTTGCAATTCCTCTGCCAGTAAAGCAAATGGCAAGAAGATAGCAATTCCGCTGAATCGGGCGATGGCGACGATTATGGCGATATTGATAGCCGCCGCAATTAGGAGAACGATGCATCGGCCAGTATTGCTCCCCAAATCCGATGTCAAAAAGAACACATCTAACACTTTGAAGACAGTAATCAAGGCGAGACAGGCCAAAAGGATGTTGTTAAGCCATCCCCATTTCTTGCGGCTACGCAGCGACACCTGTGTAGGCAGAAAACGGGTGACGCACGACTCCCATTCGGTCATCGTGTATTGATTGTAGATGTCTTTTTTAGACTCTCCCTGCGCGATGCGCCGCCGAATGCCATTCAGAAAGTCTTTTGTCGTCATGTCTACATTATATCAAATCTGGCATGCGCAAGCCGACAATAACACGCAAACAGGCTTTTTACAACGCTTCTGCGGGGTCCCCGACTGTTAAGCGAGCCGATGGAACATCGGCGAGCGCAGAAACTACGAAGAAAAACGCGCCGCGGCGGATCAGAAATTCTGGATTGCGTCGTGTATCTCTGCAAGCGTGCGGACGGAATTGAGGCGAGCGCGAAGCGCCGCCGCTCCTGGCCGGCCGTTGAAATATCGGAAAAGGTGGACATGCATCTTCACCGACGCAAATGCGTCCTCGGAAGGAATGTGGTCGCGGGGAAAACGCTCGGCAAGCTGGCGGCGGAACTCCAGCAAATAGCCAAGATGCTTCCGCACGACTTCGTTCTGCTCGCCGCAAGCCGCGCGCCGCATGTCGCTACCCGTCTTCAGCGCGGCAAATATCGCCGGGGCGGCAAGCGCGGCGCGTCCAACCATGATCGCGTCGACGCCCGTCGCCGCCATCGCCGCCGCGCTCTTCGCGTCAACGACGCTTCCGTTGCCAGTTACAGGAATCTTCGCGCGGCCGACGACTTCGGCAAGCTCATCAAGATGCACCTCGCCGCCATGCATCTGCGAAGTGTAGCGCGCGTGAAGAATAAAGCCCTTCGCACCCGCCTGCTCGGCGGCATCAAGAAGTTCAAACACAGTCCTGCGGCGCGGATGCGGCCCAAGCCGCGTCTTCAACGTCACAGGGAGATCGGTGTTCTCAACCATCGCCTTGAGAAGCCGGAAAACCTTCTCCGGATCTTCTGCAAGCTTTGCCCCCGCACCCTCGCGCGTCACCTTCGTCATTGGACAGCCGGCGTTCAGGTTCAGCTCGATGAAGCGCGGAGAGCCATCGTCCGCGCGGCATGCCGTCGCCTCGCGCGCGGCGAACGCAAGATCGGACTCGCGCGCACCGAAAAGCTGACAAGCAACAGGCCCCTCGCCGGGCATCGTCTCCATAAGATGGCGCGTCGGCGACGAGCCATGCGCGAGCCCTGCGGCAGAAACCATCTCTGTATAGGAAAGATCAGCGCCGCCTTCAAAGCAAAGTCGCCGGAACGGCGCGTCGGTAAAGCCGGCGAGCGGAGCGAGGACGAATTTCATTTCGCCTCCGCGCGCGGCACGAGCGCCGGATCGTGGTAGGGCGCATCCATGTCGATGACGGAAAAGGACACGTATGTCGGCGCACCCCAGCCGGTGCCGGGATTGCGCCCAAACACTCCGAGATCGACGCGCGTCGTTCCCGATAGCTTCGTGCGGTCTATCGATACGAGCGCGGCAACGCCCTTCTGCTCCTCGATCTTTGCGGCGCCTGCGGGATCGTGAACGATTCGATAGGCGACCTCGGTAGCTCCGTCTACGACAAAGGCGAACGAGCGCTTTTCGTCAGGCGAGCGCAGCACGAACGCCGCGGCGAAAGGCGTGAAGTATGTAAGCTCGGGGATTTCCGGCTTCTTCTCCACCGGCGCGCCAAACCGCACTATGCGCACAACGGGCGGAATCGCTGGTTCGCGCATGTCTGCCGCGAGCTTCTTGAGCCGCGCGAGGTCGAGACCGTTCGGCGGGAGACACGTCGGATGCGCCTTTTCGGTGAGATAGTCGTCTTCGCTCTTCACGTCCTTCAGCGACTTCCTGATAAGAGTCATGATCGTCGGGGCGAGGAGACGCCGCCCCACTATCTCGCGCTTGACCGTCGGGTGGAACGAACGGCTCGCGTCAAGCGCCGCGCGAAGGTAGTACTGGTCGCTCCAGCTGCGCCCCTGAGTGACAAGCCAATACGGCGCGACGGAAGCGAACACGTCGCCGTTTGTGCCGACGGGCGGGAAGTCTGCGTTCGCAGGAAACACCCACACCTGGTTGTCCATGTAAAGCGTCGCCATCGTGCGAAGGTGGCGGACGGACGTCGTCATCATCGCGCGCGGAATCGAGCGCCAGAAGCTGTCGCCAACATACGCGCGGCTGCAGTTGCCGAACGCGGGATAAGGGAAGCGTATGTTCGGGAAGTCTAGGTCCATCCTCCTCTCGCGGCCGACCTTGTCGAGTTTAACCTCGGTGACGCCGGGATAGTTCGTGACGACGAGGCGCGAGTGCCCACCGTCGCGGTTCATGTAGAGGTCGCCCGAATTGCCGTCGGCGACTCCAGGCGCAAGCTTCATCTTGGCCATGAAGCAGCCGGTGTCGAAATCCCAGAGCATGTTCTGCTCGCCAAGCGCAAGCGACTCGCCGACTATCCCAGTCGCGTCCGCGACGGCGAGCGGCCCGAGCATGATCGGGCGATCAGCGCTCTCCTTCGCGTATTCAACGAGTTCCTTGAAGCGGCGGTTCGACGAGATGCGCCTCAAGTCGCTGTCGACTGCAATCGCACTCACGTCGCGAAAGCCTAGGTCGATCGCCTTCTCAAGCTGGTCGAGCGCATCGTCCGGCTTCTCGCGGTAGGCGAGCGAGCACGCGAGGTTGTAGGCCCATGTCGGGTCGTCGGGAAGAAGCTCGGTGCCCTTCCTCGACGATTCCTCCATCTTCTTCGTGTCGCCGGCGCGAACCGCCTGCACGAACTCCGCGCGAAGCATCTCGTGCTGCGGCTGGCGCGCAGGATAGTCCCATATCGAGAGGACCGCAAGAAGGGAGAGGAAAGGCGCCGTCATTTTCCTATCCGCATCCAGGAAGGAAGCTTCACTAGCTTCGCCTCCCTGCTCTGGTTTGTCGCAAGCGTGGATGCCGTTCCAATCGACGGCGACTCGAGCGAGGCGAGACGCGCCATGAGCGCCTGCTGGCTCGTGGCCTGCTGCTGGCGAAGCGCCTCATTGGCCTGTTTCGACTCAAGAAGTTCCTTCTCGCGCAGCTGCAGACGCGCCTTGAGATCCTCGATTTCCGCGCGTAGCTGGGTGATGTCGCGCATCCCCTCGGCGACGCGAGCAGTCTCGGCCCTGCTGGTCCTTAGCTGGTCGGAAAGCTCGCGTATCTTGCGTTCGGACTCGAGGGCCATTTTCTCGGAGTGCTGGCGAAACGCGTCGTACTCCTTGCGCATACGCGCCATGCGAGGATCCTCAGGACGCTCAACGAGCGCGCGGCGAGTCATGTCCTCAATATTGGAGCCGACGCGCTTCAGCAGCATGCGACGGCGATCGAGCAGCTTGTCTGCGCGCTCCTCGTGACGACGGCGGAACTCGTCCGCGTCTTTCTTCTCGGCTTCGATGATGGCGGCGAGCTCCTCGGCCTCGGAAGTCATTATGGAATATACGGCCGCCTGTATGTCTGCAACCTCGCTCGCCGTCTGCGGGAGGCGGCGAAGCTCGTCTTCGAGCGAGTGAACCTGCTCGCGAAGCTTCTCGCTCACGGCCATCTCGTCCTTCGTCGCCTTCTCGTTCTCGCCTGCGACGCGCGTCGCGGCGGCGAGCATTTCCTCGAGTTCCTTCACACGCGTCTCGTCGACCACAACTTTCTCGACAATCTTCTCTACAGGGACTTCCTTGATAACTTCCTTCTCGACGATCTTCTCGACTTCGACAGGAACTTCCTTGATTACTTCCTTTTCCACTATCTTCTCTACAGGAACCTCGACGATCTTCTCGACAATCTTCTCAACGGGAACTTCGACGATTTTCTCGATGACCTTTGGCTCGGGTTCGACTTGCGACGAGGCGACTTGCGACTCTGGCTCTTGCTGCGGCGCAGGCTCGGCCTGTGGCTCGAACTCGGATTGCGTCTCTGGCTCGGAAGCCGAAGGGGTCTGACCCCCATGGTCTGCAGGACCAGCGGGGTCTGACCCCACCGGCTCCTCGACGCTCGGCGCGGGCGCGTCGAAGGGCTCGCGCGACTCGACCATCGTCGCCGTCGGCGGAAGACGCCCACTCGCGAGAAGCGCTTCTGCTGCGGCGCGGTTAAAAGGCCCGCGCGGGTTGCCGTCGCCAATGTCGATGGAGAAGCGCATATCGAGAAACGGCACGTCCTCGACGCGACGCCACACCTCGTTGTCCTCCGACATCTCCTGCCCCGGCTGGATTCTGCCGAGACGCGCCCACTCGACTAGCTTCTCTTCGCTTTCAGGACCGAATGTCTCGTCCTGAGTCCTGAGATACCACTGGCTCATGCTTTTTTCCTCCCGAAGAAACTAAACCTCGACTTGCCGGCGGCGGCAAGTTCGCGGCGCGCCGCCTCCTCAAGCGCCGCGAGTCCAGATCTGCTCACGTCGTCAAACATCCCTTTCCCGACAGATCGGCGCGGCGGCTCGTTCCCGACCGGCTCGACAATCTCAGGCACGACGACAGTCGTGCGCGGAGGCTTCTCGACTTCGACGATCTTCTCTACGATCTTCTCGACAGGAACTTCCTTGATGACTTCCTTCTCTACGATCTTCTCTACCGGAACTTCGACGCGCTTCTCCACTTCTACGATCTTCTCGACGGGGACTTCCTTGATCACTTCCTTCTCGACGACAGTCGGCGGCGGATCCTGGTCGATCGGAAATTCATGAAGGCGATACAGCTTCGCCCTGTCGGGCAGCGAGCCCTCGGTATGCGACGAGATGAGAAACTTTCTGTTGTACGGGCCGAGCGGCTTTCCGGGCTCAAGCTCTACGAGCCACTTCATCCCGAGCTCGTCCATCAGCTGCGCCGGCGTCCACTTGATCCTGTCCTTCGACAGCGACGACGACGGATCGATGCGCCCGTCTTCGGCCCAGCTCACGAGCGACGCAACGTCTGCCGGACCGTAGACATTGCCGTCGCTAATCCTCACATACCACTCTTTCATGCCATTCATCTGTCCGTATTATACCAAAACTACCCTTGGAAAAAAAAGGCGCTTGAGGCATTTTGAACCTCAAGCGCCGGTGCGGTCTCCAGAACCGCCTCTCTTACTTCTTAGCCTTCTTGGCAACCTTCTTCACGGCCTTCTTGGCGGGCGCCTTCTTCGCGGGCTTCTTGGCAGGAGCCTTCTTCGCGCACTTCTTGCAGCACTTCTTCGCAGGCGCCTTCTTGGCAGGAGCCTTCTTGACTGCCTTCTTGGCAGGAGCCTTCTTAACCGCCTTCTTGGTAGTAGCCATGTTTTGATCCTTTTATTTTTTAGAAACCGTCGGCGCGGTCTGATGATCGCGACTACCGCGGCTTCTGATTGAATGATACATTTTTTTTCTTTCAAGTGCAAGTGAAAACGGAAAAATTTTTTCGAGAAATTTTTTCTCGTCACCTGCGCTGTGGGCCATTCAACCTTCGTATGTCGGAATTGGAGCCCTTCATCATCAGCCGCTTTTTCGTGTCCCGCTTCTTCGTATCGTCTTTTTTCTTCGTCTCGACAGGCACGGAAGTGACTTCGATTCTCACTGTGCGGACGAACTCAGGAAGCTCCTTCTCAAGTTTCTCCGCGACGTACTGCTCCTTGTTGTCGAGCCGCGCCGCATCGCTGCGCACCTTGCGGCGGAACTGCGACCACTCGCGCGCGAGGCGATCGGCAGTCGCCTGCTCGAGCAGGAAAAACGGAATCTTGTCGCCATACGCGAAGGGGACAGTCCATCCGGAAATCTTGCCGCCGGCCTTGAGCGCGCGCATGCCTTCCGGCGCGGCGAGCCCCTTCTCCTTGTCTGCCGCGACGAGCACGAGCTTGCGATCGCGCGCATCGTCGTCGAGGCTCACGACGAGCGTGAAGCGCTCGGCATCAAGGTTCTCGAGAAGATGGTCGAACGTCGCGCGGTCGGGATAGCACGTGTCGGAGATGACGTTGGTGACGGTGTCGTCGCGAAGCGCCTCGAGGAAATCCGCCGTGCGGCGCTTCTGCGAATGTGCGGAGAGCGTTCCCCATTTGCTCTCGTCTACGGAGATCTTCGCGACCTTCTCGAGGCCGTACTCGAAGCACACGTGAGACTCGGGGCGGAATTCAAGCGCCGAGACCTTCGCGTCCTCGAACTTCTTGAGCTCCTGCTGCTCAGCGCGGAACTCTGCCTCTGCGCGGCGACGCTCGGCCTCGCGAACCTTCGCCTCCTCGCGTTCGCGCTTCTCGCGCTCACGCGCCTCTTCGCGCGCCTTGCGCTCCGCCTCGCGCTTCTCCGCGAGCGCCTTGCGCTCCGCTTCGCGCTTCTCGGCAAGAGCCTTCGCCTTCTCCTCGGCCGCGCGCTTCTGCTCGGCGCGCGCCTTCTCCTCGGCGATCTGCGCGGCCTCGGCCGCGGCGCGGTCGGCTTCGCGCTTCTCCTGCCACTTGTCCCAGCCGATCTTGCCGCCGATCGCGACGACGAGAAGCACGACTACGAGAGTGACGTTGGAGACTATTGAACGAATTCGCGCGGCGCGTTTGGCCGCCTGGACCTCGCGCCGCGCTTCTTCGAGATCGAACCTTCCGCCGACCGCCATGGACAGTTCCCCCTCTGTCAGTTATTGGATGTGTGTCAGTTCTTGTAGGTGACGATTCCCTTGCCCTTGCGGATCACGCCGATGACGTGATACGGCTGGTGCTGGGCCTTGAGGATGTTCGTCGCCTTCTCCATCTGGTTCTTCGGTATGATCACGATGAAGCCGATGCCCATGTTGAAGACGCGGTACATCTCGTCGCGATCGACCTTGCCCTGGTTCTGGATGAACTTGAAGATCGTCGGGACTTCCCACGACGCGCGGTCGATCTCGGCGTTGACCGCCTTCGGGAGGACGCGCGGAATGTTGTCTGGGAATCCACCGCCTGTGATGTGCGCCATGCCGGAGATCTTGACCTTGCGCTCAAGAAGTTTGGCGACCGGCTTGAGGAAGCTCTTGTGGACTGCGAGCAGCGCGTCACCGAACGTCTGGTTGGTGCCGGGCAGCTTGTCCTGCCACGAATACTGGCAGAGGTCGAAGATCACGCGGCGCGCGAGCGAGAAGCCGTTCGTCTGGAGACCGCCCGAGGGGAAGCCGATGATCATGTCTCCGGCGCGAATCGACTTGCCGGTGATGAGCTGCGACTTCTTCACATGTCCGACGATCGTGCCGACGAGATCGTATTCGCCCGCGGGATAGAGGCCGGGCATTTCGGCGGTCTCGCCGCCGAGGAGCGCCATGTGGTTCTCCTTGCACGCCTTGCAAAGACCCGAGACTACGGACTTGAAAACCGCTGGGTCGACCTTGGCCGTGCCGATGTAGTCCATGAAGAAGAGCGGAAGCGCACCCTGCACGAGGATGTCGTTCACGCAGTGGTTCACGATGTCCTGCCCGACGGTGTCGTGCTTGTTCATCATCGCGGCCACCTTCAGCTTCGTGCCGACGCCGTCCGCCGACGCGACGAGGATCTCGTCCTTGCCCGTCGGGACCTTGTGGAGGCCGCCGAACGCGCCGATGTTGCCGATGACGGCCTGCGTCTTGGTAGCCGCGACCATCTCCTTGATGGAACCGACGGCGTTCATCTTGACGTCGATGTTGACGCCCGCCTGCGCATAGGCCGACTTCTTCTCTGACTGAATACCCTTCGACACGACTGGATTTTCCTTTCGGGAGTGAACGGAAATGAATGAACACTAAGGGGCGCGTGACGTGCACGCGCCCCTCGTCACAACTGCTCTTAGAGCTTGTTGTTGGAGCCGAGCACCTTGACGATCTTGTGGATGTAGAGCTCCTTCATCGCGTCGCGCGCAGGAGTGAGGTACTGGCGCGGGTCGAAGTGCTCTGGATGCTCGGCGAAGTGCTTGCGGATCGCCGCCGTCATCGCGAGGCGCGAGTCGGAGTCGATGTTGATCTTGCACACCGCGCTCTTCGCCGCCTTGCGCAGCTGCTCCTCGGGAATGCCGACCGCGTCGGGGAGCTTGCCGCCGAACTTGTTGATCGTGTCGACGTGCTCCTGCGGGACGCTGGACGAGCCGTGGAGGACGATCGGGAAGCCGGGGAGCTTCTTCTCGACGGCCTTGAGGACGTCGAACGCGAGCGGGGGCGGGATGAGCTTGCCCGTCTTCTTGTCGCGCGTGCACTGCTCGGGCTTGAACTTGTAGGCGCCGTGCGAGGTGCCGATGGAGATCGCGAGCGAGTCGCAGCCGGTCTTGGTCGCGAACTCGATCACCTCCTCGGGCTTAGTGTAGTGGCTCTCCTCGGCCTGAACCTCGTCTTCGACGCCGGCGAGGACGCCAAGCTCCGCCTCGACGGTGACGTCGTGCTTGTGCGCGTAGTTGACGACCTTCTTCGTGAGCTTGATGTTCTCCTTAAAGGGAAGGGAGCTTCCGTCGATCATGACGGACGAGAAGCCGGAGTCGATGCAGCTCTTGCAAGTCTCGAAGCTGTCGCCGTGGTCGAGGTGGAGGACGATCTGCGGCTTCTTGCAGCCGAGTTCCTTGGCGTACTGAACCGCGCCTTCGGCCATGTAGCGGAGAATCGTGGGGTTCGCATACTTGCGGGCGCCCTTGGAGACCTGCATGATGACGGGAGACTTGGTCTCGACCGCGGCCTGGATGATGGCCTGCATCTGCTCCATCGTGTTGAAGTTGAACGCGGGAATGGCGTAGCCGCCCTTGACCGCCTTTGCGAACATTTTCTTGGTGTTGACGAGACCAAGCTTCTTGTAGCTGACCATTTTAGGTTTCTCCTTGTAAATTTCCCTATTTTCGGGAATTGCGCGCGAGTATACCAAAAATCGGCGGCGAAATCAAGGGCAAGAAGCGTCCAAAAGCGGAAATCCGCCTTGATTGTGCAACAGTGGGGAAGTGGTGGGCTATAGTGGATTCGAACCACTGACCTCTTCCATGTCAAGGAAGCGCTCTAACCAACTGAGCTAATAGCCCAAAACGGCGCGTAGTATACCAAACGACACCGCCGGAAGTCAATAGCGAATTTTAAGACTTCTTCAGGCGGTCGCGAAGGTCCTTGTCGCGAAGGTGGCGATGGTAGGTGATTGCAAAGCGATGCGCCTCGTCGCGGAGACGAGTGCAGACGAAGAGCGCCTCGGAATCGCGGGGAAGGAGAAGGTTCTCGCGCCCGTCGTCGAAGACGATCTCCTCCTGGCGCTCGGCAAGCCCCACCGTCGGCACGTCGTCGATGCCAAGCTCTGCGAGCGCGGCGCGCGTCGCCCTGAGCTGGGTTATGCCACCGTCGCAGATGAAGAGGTCCGGCTTCTGGAGCCCAAGCGATTTCGCGCCCGGCGCTGCATCGTGTGTGAAGCGGCGGCGAACGACCTCTGCCATCGAGCGCGGGTCGTCCGCGCCCTCGATCGTCTTTATGCGGAAATGTCGGTAGAGCCGCTTGTCGGGCATGCCGTCTCGCGCCACCACAAGTGATGCGACGGAATGGGTCCCGAAGAGGTTTGAGATGTCGCAGCACTCGATCCAGCGCGGCGGCGCCTTCAAGCCCACCGCCTCGGCAAGCTCCTTGAGACCCTGCTCGACGTTGCGCCGCCGCATCTCCGGCGGAGTCCTGACGAAGTGCGCTTTCGTCATCTCCTTCAGGGCGAAGAGCGTGTCCCTGAGGCGCGCAGCCGTTTCGTATCTCCCCTTCTCCGCCGCTTCGCGCATCTCGGACTCGACTTCCGAAAGGACGCTTGGACGGTGACCGGCGAGAAACTCGCACGCCTCCTCGAACCGCGCGCGGTACTCATCCTGCGATATCCTGCCGAGGCACGGCGCGGAGCAAGTGCGTATCACGTCTGCGAGGCAGTGCCTGTGATCTTCCTCGCAGGGACATTCCGACTTGCACTCGCGGATGCCGTACCGCTTCTCGACAAAGTCCTTCGCCGTCCTTACAACTGGGCTCGAGGGGAAAGGCCCGAAATACTTTGCACCGTCGTCCTTCACCGTGCGCACGCACGAGAAGCGCGGCCATTCCGCGGCGGAATCGCCGCGGAGCGCGAGATACCGCTTGTCGTCGCGCATCAGTATGTTGAAGTGCGGCTTGTGGCGCTTTATGAGCTCGGCCTCGGTGAGAAGTGCCTCGGCGTCGTTCTTCACCGTCATCCACTCGAAGTCGAAAACGGTGTCGACCATGGAGCGCACCTTCGGCGCGTGGTTCGCGCGAGGGCGGAAGTAGGACGAGACGCGCCGCCTCAGGTCCTTCGCCTTGCCGACGTAGATGATGACGCCCCGGCGATCTCGCATGAGATAACAGCCGGGGCGACTTGGGACTTCCTTGAGTCGCTCGCGTATCAGCTCGCTGACCACTTACGCCTTCTCAAGCTCCTTGGCGGGTTTTCCCTCCGCCTCGGCCTCTTCCTTCTCGCCTTCCGCGAGACCCTTCTTGAATTCGCCCTTCGCCTTGCCGAGCGAACGCGCGAGCTCAGGTATCTTCTTTCCGCCGAAAAGCAACGCAATGACAACGACGCAAATCACTATCTGCACCGGGCTCATATTCGTAATAAATCCAAAAACCATAATTGACTCCTTTTCCTTTTAAGATTGTCTGCTAATAGGATACCGAATTTTCCGCGCAAAATCAAGACTGCGACGCAAAAATCATCGTCTGAATCTCACCGCACTCTGGCCCAGACAAAGTCGAGCTTGTCCGGAACGGTGGCGGTGAGAACGCCGTCCTTCACGACGGCTGCGCCGCGCGGAGAAAGAACCTCCGCCGAAGAAGCGGGTCCGAACGGCCCGAGATCGAGCGTACAGTCCTGCCGCGCGTTCAGCTCGCGGAACAGGACGACGTCTAGTCCCTCCTCCCCCTTGACGACGAAACCCGTCCAGGCGACGCCGTCGGGCTTTTCGCCGACCGGATGGACCACCCCCGAGTGCAGGCGGTCGCGGTGGCGCTTCCATACAGCAACGAACGGAGCGAGACGCGCCACCGTCTCCGGTGCGAGGCCGCTCGCCTCGAACCATCCGAGCGGACTGCCGAGCATGACGGATGCAAACACGCTTTCGATCGGCCAGTTCGACGGCGCGAGCGGATCGCCCGCATATTTCTCCCTGTTGCGCAGCGGATTCAGCACGTCCATCCTCAGCCGGACCGGATCGACCACGTCCGCGAGCGCCCAGAACTGCCGCAGCGTCTGATGCGGCCAGTACTTGCCCCAGTCTGTGTAGCGGTTCTCGACGAAGACGGGACCGATTTCCGGAAGGCCGAAGTAACCCGGCCTGCGCTCCGCCGTGACGTCGAGATCAAATACGACACGGCCGCCAGCGCCCTTCAGCACCTTCTCGAACAACGCGGACTGGCGTTCGAGCGAGACGGACGAACGCGTCTTGAGCGAGTCGATCTTGAAGTAGCTGATTCCGAGCGTGCGGTGGAAGTCGAGCAGGAGATCGGCGTCTCGCTCCCAGTTCGCCGCGTCGTTTGAAGAGTCAGGACCGAACCAAAGCCCAAGTCCCATGCCCTTCGAGGCCGCCGCGTCGACAAGGGGTTTCAGTCCGTTGGGGAAGCGGACGGGATCCGGCTTCCAGAACTCCGGGTCTGTCGCCCAGTAGCCGTCCCACACGCCCTTTCCGTTCGCGGCGGACGAATTCGCGGTGCGGCCCTTCTGCCATCCGTCGTCGATCTGCACGATGTCGACGCCCAGCTTCGCCGCCGCATCGATCTCCTTCAGCATGAACGGCTCGCACAGCCGCGCGTCGCGGTTTCGGTCGCCCCAGGTGTTCGACAGGAAGAGTCCGTCGCGCCCTGGAACGAACGGACGCAGTGCGCGCTGAGCGGCCATGAGCGCGGCGCGGCGGCCGATCGCGCCGCCTTCATACGGAATCTCCAGCGTGCGGCACGGACGCTCGACGACGGCGACGCCCTGGGGCGAATCGGGCCTGACCTCGAAGTCCGGTCCCTCCCAGCTGCGCGAACTGGGAAGCGGGGCCAGACGCAGATAGACCGTGCCCTTCCCAGTGACAACGTCCTGCACGTCGACGACGTTCGCCGTCAGTTCGAAGCCGCGAGTCGTCGGCAGAAGCAGCCACTCGCGCTTCTGAACAAGCTCCCCGACGTCGTCGGTCCGATCGCGAAGATCCCACGCGGTGACCCTGAGATGCGGCCGCGAACTGGCGCAGGGTGCCTGACACTCCGCGCCAGTTCCGGCGGGATCGGATTCAACGCCCGTCGCCGCGCCGAAGAGCGCGGACGACGCGAGCGACAAAATGCACACGCCCAGCACAGCGGTAGGAATCATGATCTCCACTGACGACGCTCCTTTTTCTTGACTGCACCCTATACGGGCATTCGCAGACATGATACCATCGTCTCGCCCGAAAGGCAACCGGAGATGTCGGTCAGCGCGTCGAGCGGACGATTCTCCAAACGGCGCCCGCGCCTCAGCGCTTCGTCTTGAACGCCGCAGGGCCCGCGGCCCAGAGCTCCTTCGTCTCTGCATTGTAGCGCACCACAAGCGGCTTGGTGTACGGAATGTCGCCTGTGATGTCCTTCCACGTCTTGCCGCCGTCGAGCGACTCGTAGAGTCCGCCGGCCTTGTTCCCGTCCCACGTCGAGGCCGAGATCCACACGCGGTTTTCGTCCGCCGGGTCAACCGCGATTCCGACCGCCGTGACGCCCGAGAGCTTGGTGACGGCGCGGAAGCTCTTTCCGTGGTCGTCGGAGCGGTACAGCTGGCTGCCGCCCGCGTAGATCGTGCCCTTTGGCGTCACCTCGACGTTGAATATCCAGTCGTTGAGGCCAGGGGCCTTCGTCCAGCTGTCGCCGCCGTTCTCAGAGACGTACACTCCCGCGGTGTTTCCGCACGCGCCCCAGACGATGCGCTTCGGGTTCGAAGGATCAACCTTGATGCCGTACATCATGCGGCGCGAGCCGGGCTGGTTCGGAAGCTGCTTCCAGTTGTGGCCTCCGTCTGTCGACTTGAACACTCCGCCGCCGGCGTTGCCCTTCTCAGGGTCGCCGTCGATGCCGAGGTAGATGATGTCGGGGTTCGTCGGATCGGCCGAGATGGCGCGTCCATGCCCTTCGCCCCACATCGTGTTGGCGTGCGTGCGGTAGTCGGGTAGGCCCTTCGCCTCCTCGAACGTCTTCCCGCCGTCCTCGGAGACGATGAGCTTGACGTTGAAGTCGTGTCCGTGCGCCCACGGGGAGACGGTGCATATGACGCGCGTGCGGCCGTCCTTGAGCTTCTGCGGGAGGACGCGCCAGTGGTGTCCCGAAAGTCCGGCCGTCCATTTCTTCGGGGCGAGCGCCTTCCAGGTCTTCCCTCCGTCGAACGTCACGCACGTGCCCTCGTCCATCGCCGCGCCGTAGGTCGCGCGCCCGAGGTGCTGGATGTCGTGGAAGCACGTGATGTCCGCCCCCTTCACGCTCTCGAACCACGTCTTCGCGCCGTCGTGGCTCATGCAGGGGTCCCAGTTGCCCGCCATGTGCACCCTGTCGGGGTTCGCGGGGCTGATGGAGATGTTCTCGAGTCCGCTCATTCCGATCGTCTCGCCCTGCGCGGGGAGCGTCGGGTTGTACACGTGGTCGGCCTTCATGTCCTTGTTCTTCGTCCACGTCGCGCCGCCGTCGCGCGTCGAGGCGATGTATCCGCCGAAGCCCTGCGAGACGATCGCGTGCGCGACATTGGGGTTCTTCGGGTTCACCACGATGTCGCGCGCGCCCATTCCGCTCTGGACCGGCGCGTTGAGGCTGCGCCACGTCGCGCCGTCGTCCGCGGATACGAAGATTCCGCTCTTCCCAAACGCGCCGTACCAGGTCTTGGGGGCGTTAGGACCCGCCCAGCAGACGACGGAGGCGCCTGCGGGCGCGCTCTTCATGTGCGTCCACGTCGCGCCGGCGTCCGTCGAGCGGAACAGCCCGAACTTGCGCTGGCAGAGGAAGACGAGCTTCGGGTTCGCGCCCGAGACGGCGACGCAGCTCACGGGATCGCCCGCAACCGGAACCTTGGGCTCCTTCGAGGAGAGGATGGACTTCGTCACCGACTTCGTGTTGTTGTCGGGGCTCACGCGCCAGCCCTCCGCGCCGACGCCATCCCACTCTCCAAGCACGATGCTCTTGCCCGCGCCCGTCGCGGCGAACGCGTCAAGACCGACCTCGCCCTTGTAGCCCTTGCCGTTCGTGCGGATGACGAAGTGGACCATCTGCACCTTGGAGGGATCTGCATACGTGGACATCGGGTATTCGACGGCCGTCCACTTTCCGGGCTCGATCGTCTTCATCGGGCCTTCCTTCCAAGTCCAGCTTCCGCTCTGCACGACGATCGTCGCGGCCATTCCCGCGGGGGCGTCCTTCGGAAGGAACACCTTCACGCCGATCTTGTCGCACGCGCTCCAGTCCGCGCCGTTCTGGTCGATCATCTTCTGGATGCGGATGTAGTTGTTCCAGTCCATGTTGTTCGTCGCGACCATCAGCCTGCCGTATCCAGAACCCGATGCCGGCTCGGCCGTCTCGCCCTCCTCCGGCTTGCGCGCCGCGAGGTAGTCGAGCACCGTCCAGTTCTCGCCGCCGTCCGTGGACTTGACGGCGCGTCCCGTCGCGCCGCCGGCATAGACGGTCTTCGGCGACTTGGGGTCGACCGCGACCGCCTTGACGCTTCCGCCGCGGCTCGCCGAAACCTTAAGCGCGCCGTTGCGCGTCTCCTTGCAGGGATTCCATGTCTTCGCGCCGTCGAAGCTCGCCGCCACGCCGTCCTGCGTAAGCGCGTAGACGGTCTTCCTGTCGGAAGGCGCGACCGCGAGAGAGTAGACGCCGTAGTTCTGGAGTCCGTTGTTGACGAAGAACCAGCTCTTTCCGCCGTCCGTCGTCTTCCAGATTCCGTTGACGTCGCCGCCCATGTAGAAGACGTCGGGGTTCACAGGATCGGCCGCGCTAGACCAGAACCATCCGCCGCCGCCCCATCCGCACCACTCCCAGTGCACGGGCTTCTCCGCCTTCGCGTCCGCCCCGAAGGACTGCGCGCACGCAATTGCCGCAACCGCGGCGACTATCATCGTTTTAGCTTTCATGTTTTCTCCTTGTAAACTTCAAACATCAAACTTCGAACTTCAAACTTTCCCCCGGCTACTTCTTAACCTCGAACGGCTTGCCGTTCGGAACGACGTCGACGTAGACGAATCCGTCCTTAGCGTTCTTCCACGTCTTCGGCACCTCGACCTTGACGGTGAGCGGGTAGTCGTAGAGCTTCGGGTCCGCGTCGCACGTGACGGAGAAGCGGTAGCCCTTCGCCGTCTTCCCGAGCTTCTTCACCTTCGCCGTCGTTCGCTCGGTCTCGTACTGATGCACGGAAACGTGGTCTGCAACCCATATGTCGCCTTTGTCGCGCATCGCGGCGACTTCGTCGAAGAACGGAATGTACTCCTTTATCGGCATTGCCCAGAAGTCCTGATAGCCGCGCTTCGGGTCGTCAACCTCGACGCCGTGGAAGATGACGTACTCGGCGATTCCCTCGTCCGCGGCCTTCTTCGCCTTGGCGATCATGTCGTCCTTGTTCTTCAGGTGGTACGTCGCGCCGTGGTCGTGGAACGGAGGACGCGCGACGAGCCCCTGAGCCTTGCATATCTCGGCCTCCTGCTCCTTGTTGATGTTCCAGCGTCCGGCAGGCACGCCAGGCTGGGCGTAGGAGATGAGACGGTCCTTCTTGCCCGGCACGTTCTCGCGCAGGTAGTCGGTGCACTTGCGGAACTCCTCCACGGCGCCTTCGTATCCGTCGAATCCACCATGGCTCCACGTGTGGTTGCCGAAGCGGAAGAGCGGATTCGTGAACTTCTCCTTCCACACCTTTTCGAAAACCTTGAACTCGCCCTTGTCCGGGATGATGTAGAAGTCGGCGGGAAGCTTGCGCGCCTCGAGCGCCGGCATTGCGGCCTGGAAGGCTGACGGCCATCCGTCGTCGAACATGAGCATGAACGCGCCCTTCGCGCCATGAGCCCACTTCGTTACTTCGGCGTCGCCAGGCGCCGCCAGTACCGCGAGCGGCGCAATCGCCGCAAGCATTATCATTGTCGTTATTTTGGTTTTCATAGTGGTTGGTGTTTAGTTGTTAGTGGCTAGTGGTTATAGACCTTTCAACTTTCAACTCCGTTCCTTCGCCATTCGATCGGGGAAACGCCTGTCGCCTTTGCAAAGACATACCTCAGCGAGCGTTCGTTCCCGTAGCCGCACTTTTCCGCGACGAGCGAGACCGGCATGTCCGTGTCGGAAAGGAGACGCTTCGCCTCGCGCACTCTGACGGCGAGTATCTCGTCGCGGATTGAATGCCCGCACGCCGCGAGAAAGCGGTTCTCGCCGGTGCGCGCCTTAAGCCCCATCGCCTTCACCGCCTCCGCGACGAAAGCCCCAGTGCATGCGTTCAGCCGAATGTACTCGAGTGCCTTCACGACGCGCGGATCGTAAACCGTGACGGTTCGCGTCGACTGGCGGCGGACGAACGGTGCGCAGTCGTATGCGACGACCACGGGGTTCGAGCCTCCGTCGCCGAGGCATTTCGCGAGCAGCTTCACCGTGAGCCTTCCGGAAAGCTCGAAGTCCGGCGCTACGCTCGAGAGCGTCGGCAGCGTGTTCTCGCAGAGGAGCTCGTCGTCGTCAATGCCCGCAACCGCGACATCCTCGGGAACGCGCAGCCCCGCCATCGTCGCGGCCTCTATCACGTGAACGCCCATCTCGTCGTTTGCAGCGAGCACGCCGCACGGACGCGGCAGGTCGGCGAGGAACCGCGAGAGGCTGCCGAAGAACGACTTCGCGTCCGACTTCCTGTACGCCTCGCACGAATCGAAGACCTCGGCGCGGAGTCCCGCCGATCCCGTGCGGCGCAGGAACAGCCGCTCGCGGTCGTCCGACCAGTCCTGCGGCGTGAAGTAGTGGACGTATCCATACGACTCGCGGCGAAGCGAGATGAGCTCGTCGAGGGCGAGCCTCACGGCCGCACGCGAGTCGTGGCGCACGCCGTAGTGCTCGCCTGTGACGATCTCCTCGTCTGCGTCGCAGTACACTATCGGGATGTCCTTGAAGTCGGCGAGGCTGAATCCGCTCCTGCCCAGCGCCGCGCCGTCGGCGATCACTCCGTCCGGACGCCAGAAGCGCAGCACCGCTTTTGCGGTCACGCCTTCGTCGTCGGCGTTGACCGGCTCGACGTGCCAGCCGCGCTCTCGCGCCCCGGCGTAGACGCCCTTGAGGCGTCTGCGCCAGAGGTTGAACGCTCCTTCGAAGAGGTATAGTATGCTCGTGGTTCCCCGTGTCATCCGTGCATCCAGAAGATTTTCTTCACCTCAGCGAGATCATAAGGCCCTTGGCTGGGACTTTAAGCACAATGCTTTTCACAATAGTCTCTTCGCCGACTTCTTCGCTAACATAAGTCACCCTCCAAGAGTTCTTAGGCTTGATGACGTTAGCGAAGGTTCCCTCAATCTTGTCGGCCTCCACAATGGTGTACGTGCCTCCGGCGACATCTTTGAGCGCCACGGAGTTCTCCGAAAGGTCGAGTGTGCAGTTTTCCCCGATCACGAGATTGCCGTAGACCTTCAGCTTGTCGACGTCGGAGAGCTTCGTCTCTCTGTTCTTCGGCCCAACGCCGATCTCGAGGTGCGACCAGTTGCCCATCACGAGCTTGTTGTGCGCGCTCTCACGGCCCGACGTGAACATGCCGTAGACGTGCTCGCCCGTCATTTCGTCGATGGTGCCCGGCGACAGCGTGGCGAAGTTCGACTCGCTTAGTAACGGCACGAAAATAATGGTAAGGGTTTGAGATTACAATCAAGCCTTTACCGATTAGGGTTCATCGTGATTCGGAGCCGACGGCGACCCAGCCGTGGTGGTTGCGGTACTTGGCGTTCCGCTTCTCTATCTTCTCCCG
>JAZSOG010000020.1:0-21774 GCA_045536845.1 Kiritimatiellia bacterium
GGGGTTGGCGCATATCGCCCTCATAATAATTTAGGGATACATCTCAGAATGGACTCGCCGTCGCCTTCATCTCGCGGATTTCGCCGCGGGTGTAGAGCTGTGGCTTGAGTTCCATTCCGAACGCCTTGAGGATCGCGAAGATGTCGTCGCCCTTCGACTTCAGCATCTGGTAGTATTCGCCGGGAAACTCCACGACCTGCCATCCCGCGAGGGCATCCGAGATTCTTGCGCCGGGGATCCCGTACGACCACTTCGAGTCCTCTTTCGCGGGTTTGACCGCCTGTCGCATCTTGCGCTGGATGACCCTGATCATCGTCAGCGCCATGAAGCAGATCATCAGGTGCGCCCTTATGTGTTCGGGCGTCCGCACGAAGACGGGCCTTGTCTCTAGCGTACCCTTCATTTCGCGGAACTGGTCTTCGATCTGCGTGAGGCCGTGGTACTTCTCGATCACCTCCCGGTCGCCCATGTCGAGTTCCGAGGTGACGATCTGGTAGTAGCCCATGAGTTCGTTGAACTCGTTGAGCTTCGCCTCGTCGATCATCGGCATCAGGTCGGACGAATTGACCTTCTCGCCCGTGACTTTGTTGAGATACTCCTTCTTGAGAAAGCGTCGCAGACCCTTGCTCTGGGCGGAGGTGATGCGGTAGCTGCCGGGGTCCTCCCTGAGCTTCTGCAGGAACTCCATGAACGACCTGTTCTCATTCTTCTCCCGCTCGTAGAACGCCTTGCTCCAGTAGACGACGACCTTCTCCCTGATCTCGCGCTTCCTGCCGTTCTCGTCCTTCACGACGCGCTTGACGATGCGCGACTTGTGGCGGAACTTTTCGCTGACGACGGTGTAGCCGTCCGAGTCGATGGCCCATGCGCGCTCGGCCTTGTCGGTCTTCCTGAGGCTCTTCGAGACGATGTAGCCGTTGCCCGCCTCGCGCACCGCATACATGTTCGTCCCCGAGTACATGCCGCGGTCCGCGACGAGGACGAAGCGTTTGATCCCGAGGTCACCGATGGTCTCGTCCATCGCGGGACGAAGCGTGTGGTGGTCGAGCGTGTTGCCCGGGAAAGTCGCGAACGAGATCGGGATGCCGTTGTCGTCGAGGAAGAGCCCGAGCTGCACGATGGGCTGTCTGCGGTTCTCCTTGCTGACACCGAACTTCCTGAGGCCCGTGACGAGGTTACCGTCCGCGTCCTCGAAGTCGTCGTCGGGCCTCGCGGTCTCGAAGAAGAAGTTCGTCACATCGTAGAACACGGTGCCGGGGTTCCGTCCGATGGCGCGGGTGATGCAGGTGTTCATGCGCTGGACGATCTGCTTCCGGTTCGCGCAGATGACATCGAGGGCGTCGTAGACGTTCTCGGGATTCGTGCTTTTCACGAGCGGGGCGTAGTACTGCTCGTTCTGCCCCATCGTCGAGCGCTTCGACTCGGGGTCGATGATGCGCCCGTAGGTCAGAAGCCGCACGATGCCCGTGAGGTCGTACCTGATGCGCGAGGCGCACTTGACGCTGGCGAAGAGTTCGTCAAGCCCCAGTGCGCGAAAAACCGGATCGAGGATGCACGGGGCCAGCCGCTTGGGTTCGCCGATGCACTTTTCGTCGCCCCGGTCGAAGGTGACCGTCCATTTGCGCACGGGTGCCTGACCGACGTACGGCTCAAGCTCCTTGATGAGCGGCTTGCCGTCGGAGAAGGACTCTCGCAGCCGCTTCAGGTAGTCCGGCTTGCCGTCGTCGTGCTTCGCAAGCGCACCGAGGCTGAGGATGGTCTTCTTGCCAATCATCAGCTTTCCGTTGCTGCTTTTCATTCGCTTCAGCGACACGAGCCGTATGTACTCATTGTTGCCCGACTTCAGTTTTTCGATGTGTAGCGACATATTGACCTTTGGTAAAATAACGGGATAACGATATTATTATACCATAGATGGTACACTTCAGTCAATAGGGTACGCAACATTTTGAAGATTAGTCAGTCAGCCAACTGGCAAACTCGGGATGGGGTTCATTCGCCACGCCATTTGTGATATAATATACGCAATTTGTGAAAGGAAGGACTTTTATGAACGATGACTTCATGGTGTTCTCCGGGACGGCGAACCTGCCGCTCGCGGAGAAGGTTGCTAACTACCTTGGCCACCCGCTCGACAAGATCGACATCAAGCACTTCCCCGACGGCGAGACGTTCTGCCAGGTGATCGACTCCGTCCGCGGCCGCGACGTGTTCGTGATCCAGTCTGGGTCGCCTGCGCCGAACGAGGCGTACATGGAGCTCTTCATAATCATGGACGCCCTGAAGCGCGGCTCTGCTGCTCGCATCACGGCGATCCTTCCCTACTACGGCTACGCGCGCCAGGACCGCAAGGACCAGCCGCGCGTTCCGATCACCGCGCGCCTCATCGCGAACCTGCTCCAGAAGGCGGGCGCTGACCGCGTCATCGCGATGGACCTCCACGCGAACCAGATACAGGGCTTCTTCGACATTCCGCTCGACCACCTCAAGGCCGAGCCCGTGATCCTCAAGTACATCCGCGACCAGCACTGGGCGAGCCCCATCGTCGTCGCGCCCGATACGGGCGGGGCGAAGACGGCCTACGGCTACAGCCGCAAGCTGAAGTGCGGCCTCGCTATCGTCGCGAAGCAGCGCACGGGCGGCGACACTGTCGACGCGTTCTCGGTCGTCGGTGACGTGAAGGACCACGATGTCATCATGATCGACGACATGACCGCGACCGGCGGCACGCTTTCCGCCGCGGCGAAGATGTGCCGCGATAATGGCGCGAAGTCGGTGCACGCGTTTGTCTCGCACTTCCCGCTTACCGAGAAGGGTGTCGAGCGCCTCATGAAGGAAGTTCAGCTCGACGAGCTCGTCGTGACCGACTCGATTCCGCTCCGCGAGGGCTTCGACCCTGCGAAGCTTCCCTTCAAGCTCACGCAGCTTTCCGTCGCGCCGCTTATCGGCGAGGCGATTCGTCGTACGCACCTGAACGAGTCGATCAACGATTTGTTTAATCACGAATAGTGGCTAGACGGCAGTTGCCATGAAGGTCGTAGTCGGACTTGGGAACCCCGGTGCGCAGTATGCAAACACTCCGCACTCGGTAGGATTCGAAGTCGTTGACCGCATCGCCGCCGAGTGCGGTGCGGCCTGGGAGGAGAAGCGGCAGTTCAAGTGCCTGATGGCGCGGGCGACCCTTGCGGGCCAGAGCGTCCTGCTTGTAAAGCCCCAGACCTTCATGAACCTCTCGGGCGAATCGGTCGCGCCTGTCGTGAAGTACCACAACGCGACCGCGGACGATCTTCTCGTAATCCAGGACGACATCGATCTCGCCGTCGGCAAGCTCCGCATACGCAAGGCGGGCTCCTGCGGCGGGCACAACGGCATTCGCAACATAATCGAGCGCCTCGGCACGCAGGGGTTCGCGCGGATCAAGCTCGGCGTCGGCAAGGACAAGTCGAATGTGGTCGGACATGTGCTCGGGAAGTTCGATCCCGAGACGCGCGCAGTCATGGATCGCGTAGTTGAGGCGGCTGCGAAGGCGGCGGCCGCAGTCATCTCCGAGGGGCCTGACAAGGCCATGAACGCCTATAATGGATTTGATGCAAAAATTCTAGTGTAGAACGAAGATTATTTTTGGTATAATTATGTTTTGAGGAGAAGTTTGTGAACACGATTCCGTATAAGACATATCTCGACGAAAACGAGCTGCCTGAATGTTGGTATAATGTGCGCGCGGACATGGAAAAGAAGCCCGCGCCGCTCCTTAACCCCGCGACTGGAGCGCCTTGCACAGCGGAGGACCTTTCACATGTCTTTTGCGAAGAACTTGTCGCGCAGGAGCTTGACGAGACAACGCCGCTTTTCAAGATACCCAAATCGATCCGCGACTTCTACAGGATGTTCCGCCCGTCGCCTCTCGTGAGGGCTTACTTCCTCGAAGAGGCGCTCGGCACTCCCGCAAAGATCTACTACAAGTTCGAGGGCAACAACACCTCGGGCTCCCACAAGCTCAACTCCGCCGTTGCGCAGGCGTACTACGCGAAGGCCCAGGGGCTTAAGGGCGTGACGACCGAGACTGGCGCGGGCCAGTGGGGAACGGCGCTTTCGATGGCGTGCGCGTTCTTCGGTCTCGACTGCCGCGTCTTTATGGTGAAGTGCTCTTACGAGCAGAAGCCGTTCCGCCGCGAGGTGATGCGCACCTACGGCGCGAGCGTGACTCCTTCGCCGTCGATGGAGACCGATGTCGGCCGCCTCATCAACGCCGAACATCCCGGCACGACCGGCTCGCTCGGTTGCGCGATTTCCGAGGCCGTCGAAGTGGCGGTCAAGACGCCCGGCTACCGCTATGTGCTCGGTTCTGTCTTGAATCAGGTTCTCCTGCACCAGTCGATCATCGGCCTTGAGGCGCGCGCCGCGTTCAGGAAGCTCGGCGTGAAGCCCGATGTGATCATCGGCTGCGCTGGCGGCGGCTCGAACCTCGGCGGTCTTATCGCACCGTTCATGGGCGAGAAGCTGCGCGGCGAGGCGGACTACCGCATCGTCGCCGTCGAGCCCGCGAGCTGCCCGTCGTTCACGCGCGGCAAGTATGCCTACGATTTCTGCGACACCGGCCGCATCTGCCCGCTTGCGAAGATGTACACGCTCGGCGCCGACTTCATTCCGTCTCCGAGCCACGCCGGCGGGCTTCGCTTCCACGGCATGAGCTCGACACTCTCCGAACTCTACGACCAGAAGCTCATGGAGGCGGTGAGCGTGAAGCAGACCGACGTGTTCGCGGCCGCCCAGCAGTTCGCGCGCGTCGAGGGAATCCTCCCCGCGCCCGAGTCGAGCCACGCGATACGCGCCGCGATCGACGAGGCGCTCAAGTGCAAGGCCGAGGGCAGGGAGGAGACGATCCTCTTCGGGCTCACCGGCACCGGCTACTTCGACATGAAGGCATACGAGGCGTTCAACGACGGAACGATGAGCGACTACGAGCCTACGGACGAAGACTTAGAACGCAGTTTCGCGAAACTTCCAAAGGTCGCGGGCCTCTGATTTAATCTTGAAGGGAAAAGACAATGAAAGCCAAGCTCACGGTAACCTGCAACAACCAGACCAAGGCGTATGCTCTCCCCGAACAGGGAGTCAAGATCGGACGCGATCCCGGCCAGTGCCAGCTCGCGCTCCAGGACCCGGATGTCTCGTCGCTCCACGCGTTCATGTGCTGCAAGAACGGCGCATGGATGCTCCAGGACCTCGGGTCGACGAACGGCACTTACGTTAACGGGAACAAGATAACGACCGTCGGGCTCAAGTCCGGCGACCGCATCAAGTTCGGCGTAAGCGTCAGCGCGAAGATCGAGATCGAGGAGCCGAAGAAGGAGATTGTCGCGCCGCCGAAGCCCGCAACTCCGCCTCCGCCGCCCCAGAAGACCGCGATCAAGGTCGATAACACGCCCCCGCCCGAGATGAGCGCCGACGACGTCGAGCTGATCAAGCTTCTGAACGACAAGTTCAATCTCGCGAAGGAGAACCTCTCCCAGGTCGTTATCGGCCAGATGGACGTCATCGAGCTCGTCCTGACGGCGATCTTCGCCCGCGGCCACGTCCTTCTGATGGGCGTTCCCGGCCTCGCAAAGACGCTCCTCATCGCCACGCTCTCGCAGGTCCTCGACCTCAAGTTCAAGCGCGTTCAGTTCACGCCTGACTTGATGCCTTCCGACATCACGGGAACCGACGTCCTCGAGGAAGACAAGGAGTCCGGCGGCAGGAAGTTCCGCTTCGTCGAAGGCCCTGTCTTCACGAACATGCTTCTCGCCGACGAAATCAACCGTACGCCGCCGAAGACGCAGGCCGCGCTTCTCGAGGCGATGCAGGAGCACCACATCACCGTCGGCACCAAGACGTACAACCTGCCCGAGCCGTTCTTCGTCATGGCTACGCAGAACCCGATCGAGCAGGAAGGTACGTACCCGCTGCCTGAAGCTCAGATGGACCGCTTCCTCTTCAACATCATCGTCAAGTATCCGTCCGCCGCGGACGAGGAGACGATTATCCGCAACGTCACTTCCAATCGCAAGGTCAAGCTTGAGAAGGTCCTCGACGGCGAGACGGTGCAGAAGCTCCAGGACGTCGTGAAGCGCGTTCCCGTAGCTCCCCACGTCATCCAGTACGCGGCGACGCTCGCGCGTATGTCTCGCCCGAAGGAGCCGGATGTGCCAGACTTCGTCAAGGAGCTCGTCGGCTGGGGCGCAGGCCCGCGTGCCGGCATCTCGCTCATCACCGCTGCGAAGGCGTGGGCGATTCTCCATGGCCGCCACCACTGCACGATGAAGGACGTCGAGGCGGTCGCGATGCCTGTTCTCCGCCACCGCGTGATCACGACCTTCGCTGCCGAGGCCGCGGGTGTGACGTCCGACGACCTCGTCAACATGCTCCTTAAGGAACTCAAGCCGACTCTCGATCTTGAGATCTGATAGTCAGGGGTCAGTGCATAGGAGTCAGGAGTCAGTGCTGAGGAGTCAGTTGTAAGGTGAGATGAAAAGTCCAGCGCCAAAGAATGATAAAATTGTTGATGAAATGGGAAGTGGCATAACAGGAAGGATCGTAGCTTGTTTCCTTTTAGTTCTGACCTCTGTCGCTTTTGCGATGGGGGGGCAGGATTCGGGTTATGTTCTTGCCGTTTTGTTGGATTCCGAAGGGAATGCTTGGGCCGGTTCAGAAGGTTGTGGTCTGCTTTGTAACATACGAGATTGTGGTTGTTGGAACCGGGATCGTGGTTTTAGAGAGAAGGTTGCGAAAAGCAGGGCTGGATACAATGCTGCTTGGCGATACCACTGCACTTATGGCAATCCTAATGCGGGTATATTCCAATATGCAGGTCCGGAAGAGGATCAAGGGCAGCGGAGGGCGCGCGAATGAAAAGGCCTGTCATGTATTTCTTTTTGTCGTTGGTTGCATTGGCAGCTTGGATTGTTCCATGTGTTGCTAGGGAACAGGACTCGCCTGTGGTGTATTGGCAATCTTTATCTGAGTCGGCAAAAAAGCATTCTTTGGTTAGCCTTCTTGCCGCATGTAACATCGGGAAAGCCGTATTTGTTAGAAATCGTATTGATGAGGGTTTCCGTTTTAATGATTTAGACAAGCTTGATGAAAAAACGCGAAAACTTCTTTATTGGTTCGTTGAGAATGGTTTTAATCGTTTGGAGATATTGGGCAGTCCGGCGGAGGCGCCTTCGGCGGATAGAATCTATTGTTATGCAGGTGCAACGACGATGAGTCTGCGGTCGGGAGATGGTGAAGACAAGGATCGCTATCTGCCAAAAATCCTGGCAACGGACGAGCCTATGCTCGTGTTTTTTAATGAATTAAGTCTTGCATCGGCAATTGAAAAGGCTGATGCTTGCTGTCAGAACAATGATGAGCGTCAGGTGAATAAGCAGTTTGCGGGCATTGACAGCGGTGCAAGATTTATGAGTTTTATCCCTGGCTGTGCATATCGCATTGAAGTTCAAGAGTTTGAGAATACCGATTCCTTTTCAAGAAAAGGCCTAATCTCGTCTGATATGATTTCTCCGATGCGACAACAAGTTAAAAAAGCACGGAAGCTATCAGGGCTTGTAACACTGACGCGAAGAGAAGTGTCGGAATTGTTGCTTGTGTTGCTTGGCGAGAATGAATATTGTAGTCGCGTGGCTGATGCGAAGTGGCTGTCGGCGCCAGAAGACATGACGGAGATTACTACGGAACTGGGGAAGGCACTTCGGTTTTACAAGACTCACGAAAAGGAATATAAAGATCTTTGTGATGAGGTGGCAAATATGCAGCATAAGAGGGGGGTGGCGCGGTGATTATCGAATGTTTCTCAGTCTTAGTGTTAAAAGAGGGAAGAAAACGGTTCCTTATGTGACAGGCTTTTAACAATTGTGGTATAATTATTATCACAGTAAGAGGATGAATGAAAACTGACAGTAGAGGATGAATGAAAGCTGATGCCCCATCGTACATGAAGTGGCTGCCGCCGAAGACGACGGCTACCATTTCGCGCTGCGAGTTCTTCGGGCGCACGATGAAGTCCGGATTCATATCCGGGCGTCACCGTTCGCCCAAGAAGGGCAATTCCGTAGAATTCGCGGAGCATCGCCAGTACATGCCGGGCGACGACTTGAGAACGCTCGACTGGAAGGTGCTCGGCAGAAAGGACCGTCTCTACATCCGCCAGTACGAGGAGGAGACGAATCTCCGCACGACGATTCTCCTCGACTGCTCGGGGTCGATGGCCTATGGCGGCGATGCGGCGGCCGAGCTCGACGGGCAGAAGCTCACCAAGTTCGACTACGCGAGATACCTCGCGGCCGGCATCACCTACATGTTCGCGGGCCAGCAGGACGCAATCGGCCTCGTCACTTTCGATACGAAGATACGCGAGTACCTTCCCGCGAAGTCGTCTGCGTCTCAGACGCGCCGCATACTCGAGTTCCTCGACAAGTCCAAGCCGGGCGGAGAGACCGACCCTGCGCCGGTCATCAACGACATCGCGGAGCGGATCCCATCGCGCGGGCTCGTAATCGTCATCTCCGACCTCTTTACACCGGACTCCGACGGTCTCGTAAAGGCGCTCCACCACTTCTCGTACCGCAAGCACGAGATCGTCGTCCTGCACGTGATGGCGGAGGAGGAGCTCACTTTCGGCTTTGACGGACACGTCCATTTCGAGAACCTCGAGGGGCCAGACGAGATGATGATCGACGCGAAGTCGATCAGGGCGAGCTATCTCGAGCAGGTCAACGCGTTTCTCAAGAAGATCGGCGACGGCGTCAGGAAGACTGGCGCGGACTACGCGCCGATGAACACAAAAATACCGTTCGACAAGGCACTCGTCGAGTACCTGTCGCGTAGGCGGAGCGGGGGGAGGTAGGCCATGCAGTTTATAAACATGGCGATGCTTTTCGCGCTATCGGCTGTCGCGATACCGATTATCATCCAGCTCCTCACCCGCAAGAACGCGAGGAAGATCCAGTGGGGCGCGTGGCTGTTCCTCGACAAGACGATGAAGAAGCGCAAGAAGAAGGTGCTTCTCGAGGACATCCTGCTCCTTGCGAGCCGCTGCTTGGCCGTCGGGCTTCTCGCGCTCGCGTTCGCGCGTCCGTTCGTGCGGCCCGACTCGCCTGTTCCGTGGGCTGTCACGATGCCCGTGATGCTCGTCTCCATCGTTGCGATAGGAATTTCGTTCGCACTCTGGCGCTATCCGAAGCACCGCCTCTTCATGATGGCGTTTGGCATACTCCTCTTTGTCCTTTCCATCGCGACGATCGTGTTCGAGCGCCAGCTGAACCTCAAGCGCTTCGGCCTCGGCGCGACAAAGGACGTCGTCCTTATAATCGACGGCTCCGCGTCTATGTCGATCGTGAACGACGGGAAGTCCAACTTCGAGCGCGCGATAGAGGAGGCGAAGAAGTACGTCGAACTTGCGCCGCGCAACACGTCGTTCGCCGTTATCATCGGCGGTCCTGTTCCGCAGGTGATGAACCCCGTGCCGATCGCCGACAAGCGCGTGATCCTCTCGACTCTTGACCGCCTCTACATAGCGAACGGCACGATGCAGATCGCCGGCAACCTGACTGCCGCGGCCGTCACGCTCGCCCAGGGCCACAACGCCGTAAAGCAGATCGTTATCGTTGGCGACGGCCAGACGGTCGGTTGGCAGCTCGAAGACAAGGAACGCTGGAAGACGATCGGTCGCGTGTTCTCGTCGCTGAAGACCCAGCCGATTATCACTTGGCGCACGCTGCCGCTTCCGACTTCGATAAGGAACCTCGCCATCGGGAGCGTCCGCCCGTCGCGCGACATAGTCGGCACCGACCGCGAAGTGAACCTCCAGGTGACGGTGGTCAACGCCGGAACCGAGGCCGTGACGCCGAAGGGCGTGTCGTTCACTGCCGAGGGCGTAGTCCAGAAGGCGCACGACCTGAGGCAGCTCGAGCCCGGCGAGGAGCAGACCTTCACGTTCTCCCACCGCTTCACGAAGCCCGGCGGCGCGATCGTCTCCGCGAAGGTTGAGTCGGGCGACGACTTGCCGGCCGACGACGTCTACAAGTACGCGATGCCGGTTCTCGACAGCCTGCGCGTGCTGATCGTCGAGGGCAATCCAGGCGCGCCGCTGATGAAGCGTTCCGCGACTTACACGAGTCTTGCCCTGAGGCCTGAGCTCGCGGCCATCACGGGCCAGTCGCTCGGGAAGGAATTCCTTCTCGAGACGGTTGTCGAGGACGTAACGACGGCAGGCCAGAGGCGCGGCTTCGGCGGCTTCTCTGCCGTGATCCTCTCCGGCGTGAGGTTCCTTTCCGACGAGACGCGCGACGCGCTTGCGCGGTTCGTCTCGGTGGGCGGCGGTCTTCTTGTCATGCCCTCGCCTGGCACGGACGGCAAGTTCTTCGATGCCTGGGAGTTCGACGGCAAGAAGGTGCTTCCCGCGCCGTTTGGCAAGTGGCGCGAGAACGAGTCTTCGCTCGATCCCGATGGGTTCCGCGAGATGTTCACGAGGTTCCGCAGCGGCACCGACCTCGGTTCCGCGACGCCCGAGCGCATCATGGATTTCGGCGAAGGGTGGTCTTCCAACGCCGTCGTCGTGGCGAAGCTCGCCAACGGGGCTCCGTTCGTCATCACACACAACTTCGGGCGCGGCATGGTTGTCGAGACGGCGGCGCTCTTCGACGCGGGTTCGGGTCTCGTCTCGAAGCGCGGCTTTGTGCCGATGGTGCACGAGCTCGCCTACTCCCTTGCGCGTCCCGCGTCGGTTACGCTCGATGTCCGCCCGGCCGAGAGCCTTACGCTGCTCGTCGCGAGCGGCGCGTCCGGTGCCGAGGTGGCCGGCGAGAAGGGCGTAGTTGGCTACTACTTCCCGAAGATCGGCTGTCTCGGCAAGCCCGTCTCGCGCGTGGAGAAGAGCATTTCGTTCAACTGGGGCGGCGGCGGGCCGGTGCCAGACTTCCCGGGCGACAACTGGTCTGCGCGCTGGCGCGGCGTCATCAAGGTCCCCGAGACGGGCAACTACAAGTTCTGGTGGGATGTAGACGACCGTTTCTGGCTCAAGATCGGCGGCAAGGAAGTCCGCGCGCACTCGACCGTCAAGCTTGAAAAGGACAAGCCCTACGCCATTGAAGGCAGATTCGAGGAGGACGGCGGTCTCGCGTTTGTCAACCTCAATTGGCAGCCGCCGAATGGCAAGCGCGGGAAGGTCCCGTCTTCGGTGTTCTTCACTAGCGCGGCCGGTGTCGAGGGCGCGGGCGAAATCGTCGAGATGACCGATCCCCACGGCGAGACTTTCTACGCCGAGATGTTCCAGGGCGACGAAGGGCTGTTCCTTCGCATAACCAGGAGCGTCATCCCCGGCGTATACACCGTAAACACCATTCCCGACATGCTGAAGGATGCATGCCGCGGCGTGATTGACTTCGAGGGCAAGATACGTTTCACGGTCTCGTCGGGAGTCGAGGAGTCGACGATGACGGCCATCTCTCAGAACGAGCTTTCAGATCTTTGCAACTACGTCCAGATATCGCAGGCAATCAAGGACGAGGATGTCGTAAAGGCGATCGGCGGCCAGAGCTTCGGCAAGGAAGTCTGGCGCGTACTCGCGTTCGTCGCACTCCTCTTCCTCGTCACTGAGCCCGCGATCGCGCGCTGGATCGCGATAAACCGCCGCACTGGCGACATCATCGACACGGAGGGTTCATGGATCAGAACGTAATACGCACGGACCTGCTCCCCGAATCGATGGCGCTTTGGATAATCGCGCTGCTCGCCGTCCTCGGCGTGGCTGCGTGGGTTGCCTGCCATCTGGCGGTGAAGCGGTATGCCGCGAACAAGCTGAACGTGTGGTACAGGGGGCTTTTGAGCGTGCCGCTCGGGACGATTGCGTGCTGGCTCGTCTTGCAGATGCTTGGGCGCATGATGTTCCTCGCCACGCCCTGGTCGCTTTTCTTCGCTGCCGTTGTCGGCGCCGTTTCTGTCGAGGCGGTGAGCGCATTCTACGGCCACGAGTGCGCGCGTGTTCCGCCGCGGACGGCTAAGATCCTCGTCGCCTGCAGAATGGCGGCCGTCCTGTTCACGCTTCTCGTCCTGATGCAGCCGGTCGTCGTGGGCGAGCGCGAGCGCACCGTAAAGGAGCGCGTCCTCGTGCTTGTCGACGATTCCGCGTCGATGCACTTCAAGGACACGCTTCTGACGGACGCGGAGAAGAAGGACATCGTGACCGCGCTCAAACTCGACAAGTTCCCGGACGATGGAATGACGCGCGCCGAGATGGTCCGGCGGCTTGTCGCGATGGGCGGCGACAACAGCTTCCTGAAGCGCACCGCGCGCAAGTACGAGGTCGACGTGTTCAGGTTCGGAAACGGGCTTTTGCGCGACGAGTCGATAGGCGAGGAGAAGCCGGTCGACGCCAAGGTGGAGATGTTCCGTTCGGTGACCGACGTGACGAAGGCGCTCGAGCTTGCGCTCAGGGAGGTCCCGGCCGAAGAGATCACCTCGATACTCATCTTTACCGACGGCATCCACAACGGCGATGCTGGCGTAGAGTCGATCTCGCGCAAGATCGGCGGGTACGGCATCCAGGTCTCGACGGTCCTCGTCGGCGGCAGCGTGAAGCCGTTCGACCTCGCGATAGCGACCGCAGACTCTCCCGAGTCCGTCTTCCTCGGGGACAAGGTGCGCTTCACCGTTCGCGTCGCGGCGACGCGCGCAAACGGGCGCAAGGCAAAGATCCGCTTCTCCGGCGCGAACGGCCAGATCGACGAGAAGGATTTCACGGTTGAGGGCGACGACTGGTCGAAGGAATTCAAGTTCACCGACGTGCCGAAGGACCAGGGTGTCTACAGCTACAACTTCTCGGTGACGCACATCGACGGCGAGCTTTTCGACGACAACAACGAAAGGCAGCTCGACGTCGCCGTTTCGGACGACCGCACGAACGTGTTGCTCGTCGACGGGCGTCCGCGCTGGGAATACCGCTACCTCAGGAACCTCTTCTACGGGCGCGACAAGTCGGTGCATCTTCAGGACTGGCTCGTGCACCCCGATACCATCGAGGGCGTGCAGCCGAAGCTCCTCGAATACGCGAGCGCGTCGCGTCCGTTCGGCCAGTCCGAGGCGGGCGGTTGGCCGATCCAGGACAACGACTGGCGCCAGTTCGACGTCATCATAGTAGGCGACATTGGCGAGGACGTGCTCACCGAAGACGTGATCGAGCAGCTCAGGTACAACGTCGAGGACAGGGGCGCGCTTCTCGTGCTCATTTCCGGCTCGGAGTACATGCCGTACTCGATAACGAGCCAGAAGCTCCGCGACCTGATGCCGATAGAGTACGAGCCGTCGGCGCAGAGCCGCCGCGTCGCGCCCGAAGACGCGTTCACTTTCCAGCTCGCAGCGGCTGGACGCGGCCACCCGGTCATGAACCAGAGCTCGTCTTCGTCGGAAAACGAGGATATCTGGGCCGAGATACCAGACTTCCACTGGCGTCTGCCTGTCTCGGGCGTGAAGCCAGGAGCCGACGTTCTCGCCTATGCGAAGACGAAGAAGGAGTCCGGCTCCGAAGTTGCCGGCGCGGTAGCCGAGTCGATTGCCGCCACGATCGAGGAGGATCCCGAGGCCGCCTTGAAGCGTCTCGAGGACATGCGCGGCGAGCAGGGGCGCAACGCACTTGTAGTGGCAGGCGCGAAGGGCAAGGGCAGGGTCCTGATGCTGACGACCGATTCGATGTGGCGTCTCCGCTCCAAGACTGGCGACCAGCTGCACCACAGGTTCTGGGGTCAGGTCATGCGCTGGGGCGCCGGCGAGAAGCTCAGGAGCGGCAACATGTACGTCCGTCTCGGCACGGACCAGCTGCGCTACGGCGCGGGCGAGCCGGTCAAGGCGTTTGCGAGGTTCCTCGACGAGAAGCACAACGGAATCGACGGCCTCGATCCGCGCATCCTCGTCCGTGCGCCGAACAACGGCGCGCGCGTATCCGTGTTCAACGCGAAGAAGCGCCCCGACTCGAACGGCCTCTACGAAGTCGAGATTCACGGCTGCACGGCGCCTGGCCTCTACGAGGTAAGTCTCGACTGCCCCAAGGCGCAGGAGATGCTCGGCCGCCGCTATCCGGCGGAAAAGCTGAAGACGAGCTTCGTCGTTGTCACCACGAAGCAGCCAGCTGAGAAGGTCGACACGACGTCGACGCGCAACCACGTCGAGCGCGTTGCGTCCGCGACGGGAGGCAAGGTCCTCACGCCGACCGAGTATCTCGCGCTCGACAGCGACTTCGGCGGCGGCTCGAAGCGCATATCCGACAGGGTCGAGTTCCATCTCTGGTGCCTGCCGCCCCTCTTCCTCATCATCATAGGGCTTCTTACTGCAGAGTGGATACTTCGCAAACGAGCTTCGCTCGCATGACGCCATGAAATACAAGAACATACCGCCTCAGATAGCGGCCAAGCTCAACGAGAGCGTGGCCAGGGTCCGTCGCATCCTTCTCGTGCGCGGCACATGTGCCACGCTCGCGGTGTTTGTCGCCTCTGTTCTCGCCATCATGGCGATCGACGCGATGGTGACCATCTACGTCTCGTGGGTTCGCTGGCTCCTGTGGGCGTGCTGCGTCGGCGCAACGGTGGCGGTCGCATGGTTTGCCCTCATAAAGCCGCTAAGGCGCAAGTTCACTGCGGCCGAGATCGCCGCCCTCATCGAGCGCAACCACCCGGAGCTCGAGGAGCGACTTTCGACTGTCGTGGAGCTCGCGCAGGCTGGCGACCTCACTTCGTCCTCCCGGCTCATGGAGGAGATCACCAAGGACGCGGTGAAGGACGTCCAGACGGTCTCTCCGAGGAAGGAGTTCACTGGAAGGACCGTAAAGCCGCGCTTCATCGCCGCCGCAATCGCGGTGGGAATACTCGCGCTCCTTTTTGCCGCGTTCCCAGACGCGACGCTTCGTCTTGCGATGCGAGCGCTTGTCCCGGCCGCGGAGGTCGACAACATTTACGCTTCGTCGCTCAAGGTCACGCCTGGCGACAAGGTCATGCTCGAGGGAACTCCGCTTACGCTCGGGCTTGCGGTGAGCGGCGGCTTCCCGTCGCGCGCGTTTGTGCGTACGCGCTTCGACGGAAAGGGCGAGGCAGTCGAGCGCATGGTTCGCGAATCGGAGGAAGGCGCAGAGGGACCTGCCATCTACTCGTTCTCCTATCCGCGCGTCACGAAGAGCTTCAACTACCGCGTAAGCTGTGGCAGCGCTCTGACGCGCGCGTACAGGGTCGAGGTCGTGCCGGAGCCGAGGTATTCCGGAAGGTCGATCGAGGTTCGCCATCCCGAGTATACCGGCCGCAAGCCGGACACCTACACCAACTCCGCGTCGATTGTCGGCCTCGAGGGCTCGAAGATCACGGTGTCCGCGAAGCCGTCGCGCCCTGGCGTGACCGGTGCGCTCACGCTCCCTGGCGACGTAACTGTTCCGGCTGTCGAGTCGGAAGACGGCCGGCTCTCGTTCTCGTTCGACTTGACGAAGGCGGTCGAGGGTGGCTGGAGCTCCACGGTCTGGGATTCCAACGGCTTCTCCAACCAGATTGACACCGCGTCCATAACAATAGTGAAGGACACGCCGCCGGAAGTGAAGCTTTCCGCGCCGGAGGCGCTCGAGCTGAAGCTTCCAGTGAACGGCAGTCTCCCGATCGAGTTCAACATAAAGGACGACTTCGGGCTTTCGCGAACTACGCTCGAGGCCTGCATTGGCGCTGGTGCGTGGGAGGAGTACAAGCAGCTTGAACCTGAGAAGTCGGGCGACGTCTCGTGGAGCGGCTCCCATGTGGTCTACTTCGTCTCTGGTGGGTTCAACAACGCCGCGGTCGTGCGCTTCCGCGTCAAGGTCGAGGACAACCTCCCTGCTGAACTCGGCGGCCCTGGCGTCGCCTATACGCCCGAAATCATGGTGACTCGCTCTGGCGCGAAGGACGCGAAGTCGCTCGGGCGGCAGTCGCTTGCCGCGCAGATCGAAGGCGCGAAGAAGGACATGCAGAACATTCTCGACCACCTGAAGCTCGCCAAGCGGTGCTTCGGGGGCGCGGGTGGCGGCTATGCAATCGCCGAGAAGAACCAGTGGCACCGCAACGAGGCGGAGAAGGCCAGCACGAAGGCGAAAGCCGAGATGCAGAACGCGGAAGGCCTTCTTTCGGAATTTATCGAAGGACTTATCGACAGCCGTCTCGACACGGGCGCCGAGATGTTCAAGCCAGTCCTCGACAAGCACGTGACTCCGATACGACAGGGCGCGGAAGACGTGTTCCTGCTGTCGCGCTGGAACGAGAAGAGCAGCTCGTGCAAGACTCTCGCAAAGGACACGGAAGAGGCGATTAAGGCCTTCGAGGACGCAAAGCGCAAGTTCGACATCCTGACGAAGGCGGCCGAAGATCTCCAGCAGATGCAGGACCTCGCGGAGAGGGAGAAGGCGCTTGCCGAACTTGCCGAGAAGAACGAGATCGACGCCAAGACGCTTGCAGAGGAGGAGAAGAAGCTCGTCGAGGACGCGAAGGACGCAATCAAGGACGACCTCGAGAAGAACCTCGACAAGCAGATTGAAAAGGCGAAGGAGCTTTCCGAGAAGGGCAAGGAGCTCGAGAAGAAACAGGAAGAGATCGAGAAGAAGGCAGCAGAGGCCGAGAAGAACGGCGATGACGCCGCGAAGAAGGCCGCGGCCGAGGAAGAGAAGAAGCTCGCGAAGGACATAGCCGACCTCGCGCGCGAAGCCGACAAGCTTACGAAGGACATCGAGAACCAGGCCGGCACCCAGGAGATGGACGAGAACAAGACTTCCGAGAGCGCCGAAAAGGCGACCGAGAACGCCGAGAAAGCGGCAGAGTCTGCGAAGGATGCCGCAGAGAAGATGGAGAAAGGCGACATGGAAGGGGCGAAGAGCGACACCCAGGAGGTAAAGGACGCTCTCGCGCAGGCACAGCAGCAGCTCGACGAGGCGCAGCAGAAGATGGGCTCCAAGAACGACGAGTTCGCGCAGAACGCAAACGAGCTTAACGAGATGGTGAAATCCATGGAAGAAGCTGCGGATGCCGCACAGGCCGCTGCGGAAGCCCAGGAGGCGGCCGAGGCCCAGAATCAGGCCAACGGTGAGAACCAGCAGGGTGACCAGCAGCAGGGCGAGAACCAGCAGGGCGAGAACCAGCAGGGTGAGAACCAGCAAGGCGAAAACATGCAGGGTGAGAACCAGCAGGGTGAAAACATGCAGGGTGAAAACCAGCAGGGTCAGCAGCAGCAAGGCGAGCAACAGCAGGGTGAGAACATGCAGGGCGAGCAGTCGCAGGGCGAGCAACAGCAGGGTGACCAGCAACAAGGTGACCAGCAGCAAGGCCAACAGCAGCAGGGTCAACAGCAGCAGGGTCAGCAGCAACAGCAAGGTCAGCAACAGCAGCAAGGCCCGGCGCAGCAGGCGATGCAGAACGCTGCGCAGAAGGCCAACGAGGCCGCGCAGAAGATGCAGAACCAGGCCAACGAGCAGGCTCGCCAGAACAACATGTCGATGGATCAGTTCGAGAGCACGCCGTCCAGCAGCGAGTCGTCTTCGGAAGGCGGCGAGCACATGGAAGGTTCGAAGTCCAGCCAGAACGCGAAGCCCTCAAATAAACCGAGCAGGGAAAAGCCCGAGAAGAGGAAGAATCCCCAACACGTCACTCCCGAAGACGAAGGGGACGACGAAGACTGGTTTAAGATGAAGAGCGAGTCCAGCACGGGTGCTGAGTCTGATTCGCTCGATGACGTTCCCGCAGAGTACCGCGGGCTCGTCCGTGACTATTTCAAGGCACTTAACGAAGGAGGGAAAAAATGACGAGACGTTATGCAGCTTGTACACTTTCCTTGGCGCTCGGCATTCTGTCGCTTGCGGCGGTGGCCGCGAAGGAGCCTGACAACGTCGACCTTGCGATAGAGCGCGGTCTCGAGTATCTGCTTGCCGTGCAGAAGGAGACGGGTGCGTATCCGGGGCAGTATGGCGACACTGTCGCGATTCCCGCGCTTGCCGCGATGGCGTGTCTTGCGACAGGCCATGTTCCTGGGGACGCGAAATATGGAAAGCTGATCGAGCGTTCCCTCGACTATGTCCTTGCGAACCACGACGAGACCGGGTACTTCGGCAAGGTCGGCAACGGGAAGATGTACGCCCACTCGATTGCGACGCTGCTCCTTACCGAAGTCTCCGGAATGGTCTCCAAGGAGCGCCAGGCGCGGATCGATGCCGTCCTCCCGAAGGCCATCAAGGTGATTCTTGACGCACAGAACGTGAAGAAAAGCAAGCAGAGCGACGGCGGCTGGCGCTATACGCCGGATGCGAACGATTCCGACACGAGCTGCTCGGGATGGGCGCTTATGGCGCTCCGCTCGGCACGTCTCAACGGTGCGCAGGTTCCGAAGAACGCGATTGAACGCGCCGTCCAGTACATGCACCGCCACCACAATAGGGAAAAGGGCTGCTTTGGCTACCAGAACACCGACGGGTACGCCGTGACGCTCTCGGGTGCAGGAATCCTCTGCCTCGAGCTCTGCGGCAAACACGAGGACCCCGACTCGCTCAGCGCGGCGAAATACCTAATGTCTGTGTACCGCGAGAAACTCCCGAACGAGGGATATGCCTACTACGGGTTATACTACGCTTCGCAGGGCCTTTTTCAGATAGGCGGCGATAACTGGAAGGAATTCTCAGAGTGGATGTACATGACGTATCTGCCAAAGCAGCGTCCGACGGGCGCATGGCCAGAGCACGGCAGCGAGCGCACCGAGCCGTATGCGACGGCGATGACGATCCTTGCGTTCGCGGTTCCTTTCCGCCAGCTTCCCGTGTATCAGCGCGACGAGACTGTCGACGAATAATGGCGAGAGGGAAGTTCATAACTTTTGAAGGCGGCGAGGGCTGCGGAAAGTCCACGCAAGTGCGCCGCCTGAAGGCCGCGCTTGAGCAGAAGGGCATTACGGTCCTCCTTACGCGCGAACCCGGCGGCACGCGCCTTGCGGAGCAGGTTCGTTCTCTTCTAAAGGACGAGACCGCCGATCCACCATGCGACAGGGCCGAGCTTCTGCTTTTCCTCGCCGCGCGCGCGCAACTCGTCAGGAAGGTGATCCGCCCCGCGCTTGAATCGGGGACTTGGGTCGTCTCCGACAGGTTCAGCGATTCGACGCTTGCGTACCAGGGGTACGGGCGCGGGCTTCCGCTCGACATTATCCGCGAGGCAAACGATTTTGCATGTGAGGGGCTGAAGCCAGACAAGACGATTCTTCTCGATGTCGACCCCGAGACTTCGCGTGAGCGCATGCGTGGGCGCGAGGCGTCGACGAACACGACGGCGGACCGCATAGAACGCGCGGGCGACGATTTCCATTCGCGTCTCAGGAAGGGTTTTCTCGAAATGGCCGCGGCGGAACCGTCGCGGATCGTGACGGTGGACGCGTCTGGCGGCGAGGATGAAGTCTGGGAGAGGGTATGGAAGTCGCTGACGCCTATACTCTGATCTCCCGCGCGATAGACACTGGGCATGCGGCGCATGGATATCTCGTGTGCGGCGACTTGCGCGGACAGTGCGATGCGCTGACAGAGCGTATTCTCCGAAAGCTGTTCCCGAACGAACTTGCGCAGGTGGAGTCGAGGTGCCATCCCGACATCGCGTGGCTAGAGCCCGAGGGGAAGTCGCGGACGATCCACGTGAAGTCGATGCGCGAGCGCATAGTGGAGCCCATGTCCGCGACGGCGTTCTCGGGTGGCTGGAAGGTTGGCGTAATAGTCGGCGCGGACAGGATGGAGACCGAGGCCGCGAATTCGTTTCTAAAGACTCTCGAGGAGCCGCCGCCGAAGACGCTGTTTCTTCTTTTGACAGACCAGCCGGATGCAATGCTTCCGACGATTGTCTCGCGTTCGCAGCGCATTGACCTTCCGCTTTCGGAAGGCATTCTCGACGGCGACGCGTTCGATGCAATAGAGGAGGTGTTTTCCTCGCGCGGCGTGGACGGCGTGTTCGAGAAGGCGCAGGCGGGGAAGCGGCTTGCCGAGGTGTTGACCGAGGTGAAGGACGAGTCCGAGCCTGAGGACGTCGCTCTTGCGCGAAAGGCGTTTTACAAGACGATCATGAAGTTCGTCCGCGACTGGATGGTGAAGGGCGAGCTTCCGCGCCAGCAGGCGTTCAAGAATGTCGTCGCGGTGGAAGACGCGTTCCGCCAGAGCGAGCGGTATCTTACTGACGACGCGGTGCTTGTCAATCTTGCCGACCGGCTTGTATGGCCCGCTTGAAAGGAATAGCGAAATGAAGCTTTCCCTTTCAACGAACTGGTGCAACCGCAGGATTGAGGACGGTCGCGAAATTGCCGAGAAGGCGCTCGAGCTCGGCTTTGAGGAGCTTGAGCTTGGCTTCCACACGACGGCGCAGCAGGTTTCCGGCTTCAAGGCGATGCTTGGGCATATTCCCGTCGGGAGCGTTCATGCGTTTTGCCCTGTTCCGCTTTCGGCGCCGCATGGATATCCTGAGCTATATCAGCTTGCGACACTCGACGAGGAAGGGCGCAAGATGGCTGTTCTTCAGGTGACGAGAAACATCGACTTCGCCGCCGAGATGGGCGCGGCCACTGTTGTTCTTCACGCGGGGCGCGTTTCATTCGACCGAATCTTCGACCGCATTGACTCGGGGGATCTCCGCGATGTTCTCAAGGAGAACAAGGGCGACATCAAGTCCGCGCCATACGTTAAATTGCTCGCGCGCGCCTCGAAGCGTCGCGTGAAGCGTGGAGAGCGGCTTTTGGATGCGTTTATGAAGACGCTCTCCGATCTCGCGCCGCGCCTTGTCGAGAAGGGCGTGACGCTCGCGCTTGAGAATCTTCCGTACTACGAGGGATTCCCTGCGGAGTGGGAGCTTCCGAAGATCGTCAGCGAGTTTAAGGGAGCGCCGATCCGCGGTTGGTTTGACACGGGGCATGATCGTGTGCGCGAGATGCACGGCTGGCGCGGCGAGGTGAAGATTTCCGAGCTTGGCGAATATGCGCGGACTTTCTTTGCGGGGATGCATCTCAATGATGTCGTGGATTTTAACGACGACCATTTTGCGCCAGGTGACGGGAAGGTTGACTTTGCCGCGCTCAAGGAGTTTGCGGAAAATGTTCGCCATGTCGTCTTCGAGCCGTCGCAGGAGGTCTCGGAAGAATCCCTCCGCCGCTCTGTCGTCCACATCCGCTCGCTGTGGTGCAAGTGAGCTATGTTTTGTGGCGCGTCCGCGGCGGGGCGTGTTTCGGCTTAAGGATGCAAATCGCCGCGCCGCCGAAACACCCTGCCGCTAACTGGGAACGTCGCCATCTTGGCGGCGTTTTGAATTTGGCATCTTTGGCGCGGGGGTTTGCCGCGGTTTTTGCTTGCCTAAAGTCTCATTTTCACGCCGCAAAATTTTTTACGATTTAAGATTAGATTTAAGATTCGTTTGCTATAATGGTTGTGAACTCGGCGCGATGCACTAAAAGTCTTAGCCGCTAGGAACATGTAGAACGGGTAGAATGATGGAAGAAAGTCGAAAGGTTTATGGCTGGCTGGCGCTACTGGCCTTTGCTCTTCTCGCACTCTCCAGCATTGCTGGGCAGCGGGTGGTTGTGCCGCAACTGCCGACACCCGTGCGGGCGCTTGCCGAGGTTGGGACGAATGTAGTGTTCGCCACTGGAGCGGCGACGGACAACAAATGGACGCTGACGATTGAGCGCGACGCGGCGACAAGCAACAGCGTTGAGGTCGTGTTTGGATGTGATGCGAACGAG
>JAZSOG010000031.1:0-45374 GCA_045536845.1 Kiritimatiellia bacterium
GCGATCTGCAGGGTGTTCGTGGGCGTTGCGTCAATCGAAATGGAGAGCGAGAAGAAGCGCGAGTCATCGCCCCCCGCCGAAAACGTCACGTTTGTCGAAATCTCCGTGTCGTCATACGGCGAGGGCGGCAGCTGCGGCACAACCACCCGCGCCCCAGCAAAAGCGGATGCGTGAACAAGAAGCGCAACTAGCACTGACGCCGCAAATTTCATATACGGGTATTTTACCATAAATCCCGCTCTCAGAAATAGCTCTTCACATCCTCCCACCAGGTGCGCTCGGGCCAGAGATGCTCTGGCAGGCGCTTATAGCCGTGCGGCGACTGCCACAGCCTTACCTGTCGCTCTTCAGCGCATTGTCGCGGCGGCAGAGCATCTGGAGGTTTTCGGGAACGGTCTTGCCGCCCTTCGACCACGGCACGATGTGGTCGCCTTCCATCTCCTCGTACTCGAAGTGCCCGCCGCAGACCGGGCAGACCCCCTTCTGCGCCTCATATGCCGCGCGCTTCTCGTCGTCGTCGAACTGCCTCAGGTTCAACTTCTCGCGCCGCGACTCGCCGGAAAGCAGGAATTCGTAGACCCCCTTGTTGTTCTGCACTTCCTTGTCCGTCATCAGCTCGACGATGCGGCGCTCCAGTTCTTTCGGGTTGTAGCTCTTCGCGGAGAATTCCCTGTAGAGCCGCCCCCACTCAAGCCCCTTCATCTCGCGCCGATACTTCGGGAACAGCGTCTCGATCCAGTTCACGACCTTCTGGAAATGGAGCCATAGCTCCGTCGCCTCGCCGTTGCCCTGGCGAATCGCCATGTATTCCTCGATCGCCTTGTCCTTCTGCGAGTTGACCATCCACGAAATCGCAGTCTCGAGATACTCCTGCCTGTCCGCGCTTCCGTTCAGGTATGGCGAGCCGATCTTCTGCGCGACGCACCCGGGCTTCGAGAAGTAGCGCTTCGCGTCCGCGACCCAGGGGCCCGAGTAGACGGCGTTCCGCATCTCCTGCGCGGTGAGCTTGAGCCCCGCTATGTTGATGACCTTGAACCAGTCGATCTTCTCCGTCGGAGTTCCCTCGCAGAAGTAGACCATCAGCTCGTAGTTTAGAAACTTCTCCTGCACGTCGGGAAGCTGTCGGTGGAAGTATTTTGCCGCGAGGTCAAGTTCTCCCCACGCAAAGTCGCCGTTGTAGTATTGGCAAAGCGAAATCGTCCGCTGCTGTCCGTCCATCACCTCGAATGTTCCGTCGGGGTTCTTGACCCAATACATCACATTGAGCGGAAAGCCCTTCATCACGGTGGAGATCACGGCGTTGCGCTCCTTCTCCTTGTAGACGAACTCGCGCTGGTAGGCGGGTCTGATGTCTAAAAGTCCGCCGCATCCCCTCACGCCGCTCTCCGCGTCATCGACATATCCGTCGACAAGGTCGCGTATCTTGATTCGATGAAGTTCAATCTTCATGGCGATTCGGCCTTTCTCTTTTTTGACAGGATTTACAGGATTGACACGATTAGGTTTCAGGTAGACACTTATGGCTCTACCGTATTCTTATCGAGAGCGGAATGTTGTCGATCAAACCAGAAATCGACGGGCTTGGCGAATCCATCCCACGACAGACCACTCGCACCATGTCCCAATCCGTCGAATAAAGGAAGCGCGGCGGATTTGCCGCGAGCGCGGCGAATGCGGGGTTGCCGCTCGCCGTGGCCGAAAGCGAGCGCGGCACATCTGCCGCGTTGAACACGAGCCGCCAGTCAAGCGACACGCGCCCTTCTGTTCCTTGCTCTACCATCTCGTCGCCCGTGGCGCAGTCTACAACCTTCCACTCTCCGCAGTCCCAGCCGACGAGCAGTCCTGCCTCGCCCCGCGAAAAAACGCCGTCGTGATCCGCGTCGTGCCCGAACGCAACCTCGACGTTGTTGCTTGCCGTCGCGTCGAGTTCAAGCGTGAACGCGAACACGCGCGAATCGGCGCGCGCCGCCGGAAGCGCGGCGTTCGTGACGACCTCAGTGTCGTCCCACTCCGCCTCCGGCATCTCCGGCACGGCGAAGACCGCGGCAAGACAAAGTGACGACAATAGCACTGATGCCCCCATGCTCAATCACCCTTCCTCTCTGCTTGAATTTTGGCGTCGATTCTCTTCAGTGCATTTGTCGCGTAATCAATCTGGTAGTCGTTGACGCGGCGCTCGGCGACTTCGCGAAGCAATGCTTTCCTGTCATCGCTCGTCTCGTAGTCAGGGTCAAGCGAAAGCAAAAACCCGTCCGCCCAAAGCGCCGTCACGGGGATCGTCCTTGAATACCGCTTGAGCGATGAAATGGCAAGTCTCCGGCTCTCAATCGTCGCATCTTCCGAGCCAGCAAACCGAGCTATCGCAGCGCAGATCGCATACTTCTCGTCCGAATCATCAGCGCTGCGCACAATCGCTTGATTCGCGATTCTAATCGTTTCTTCCGTCACGCCCTCGATGCACAGCAGGGAGTGCGCCGCATTTCCACAATATCGAACATCATTCGTAAAACCAAGAAGAAATGGGACATCTTCCCTTGCCCCATATTTCGACAAGACCCCAATAGCCCAAGAGACACGATTCGTTTGCTCGATGGCTATTTCCGTGGCAATACGCGAAATCATGCGGGCGTCTCCGCCACAGAGATCAACTGCTCGCTGAAACGCACCAGACGTTTCCGTTCCACAGTACCGTGGAGCAGAGGCAGAAAGGAATGCCGCCTTGATTCGCTCGTCGCAAGAGACCTTGGCCTCGTTGGATATTGGCTTAACCGCAACATTGCTCGGCAGACCCAGTTGTTCCATTCTAATATGTTTTGCAAGCGCCTCAGCGCCTGAAACGCGCGTCGCATACTTTCCCAAGGCATCCACAGCAAGGCGTTTGCAATCCAGCGGAGTAGTGACCTCGTTTGCCTTCTGCACAATAATCTCGCAAAGCCTATGGCCGTCTTCCTCGGGCACTGAGTCCAACGACAGAGCATGGTCTGCGACTTCGATTGAATTACTCGTGACTCCGACAATCTGAACAATCGATGCGGCAGCCAGACATGCGTAAGACACATCGTTGGTAAAAGCATATAGATATTGCAGATTCTCCGGCGCAGGATGGCTTCCCTGCTTAATAATTGCGACGCGCTTGGCCACGCCAGTTTTATTGGCGGCACCTGCTGCATACATACGGGCTACCAACTTGTTTGTCGTTCGACGATACTCCGCAGTCTTGTCTAACCCGTAATCACTGCGATTATCAAGGTTACGACAATACACTGCGGTCCTGGAAATAACATTTGATGCCGCACAAAGCATCGTAGACATCAAATAACACAGAAAGACAATCTTCCGCATAATACTCCTTTCTATTTATGGATAGGATTCCTCGTCGCGCCAGGATCGGAAAAGAACCCGACTGGAGTCTGGTCGACCCGCCAATCGCCGTCTAGTTTTCCTTCACCCTCGTACAAAACGCCAAAAACACTTCCATATGAAATATCCCTTCCCCGTGCTGGACCATCTCCGTTCATAAGCAGTCTTTCTATGATATCCCTCATCATAAGACTCTTCCCGTAATATCGGACGCCACCCGCTCCATGCCCATCGCACCCGCAATTCCAGTCCAGCTCCAAACGGTCAGAGCTGGGTCTTTCATCCACTCCAACTGCCTTCAGCGTTACAACATTATTGGTTTTGCTGGCATTGGACACATATATGTCACGAAGACCAAACGCGTGGCCAATCTCGTGCGCCAGTGTCTGTCCGTCCGCAAATGAAGTCAATACCATCCCAGACGGACAATTGTATCCCACAGTGGTTGCCTCGTCATAGAAGTGATTTATGAAATAGCATTCTAAACCATCTGTACCTTCTGCCAAAGAAACAACTTGATCAACTTTCCATCTTTCTGGATACTCAACCCCAATCGTTGGATTATATGCAGAAGGGATGTTTGTCATGATTATCGGCTCAACCAGTTCAAATGTCACCCCAACTTGCCGATAGATGTCATTAGCCACCGCTACCGCATCCCGTACTCCAGTTTCCGTCCGCGCCCATTGCGATCCGTTGCCAATGATCCACGCACGTAGTCTCACAGTCGTTTCCGTGACGACTTGCATCATAAACGTAGGAGATACGGACTCTGAATCACCTATGCTGGCAGAAAGAAAGACCTGTCCAGTTCTTGCGCCCTCTACCGTCACGACTTCTCCGGTGTTGACATTCGAGCCTACAAAGTTGACCGCACCTTCGCACATGTTGGTCGTCCAGATTATCTTGCTGTCGGGATAGTCCTCGGGCAGAACATCGACTTTGAATGTCGCCGTCTTCCCCACGACGACGGCACATGGGTTGTAGAGGTAGGAATGCAGCCGTCCGTCGCCCGCGAAATCGGCGAGCGACCACGACTCGTCGGTGATCGGCTCGGCTGTCGGCTCAACGATTGTAAAGCGTTTGCTCACAGAGGAGCAAGCTCCGGAGTTCGGCTTCCACAGGACGCGTACGCGCCCGTCCTGGTAATGCGAACTCGTCACGGCGGGGTTGACAAAGAAATCCCGCTCCAGCGAAGATGCGCCAGATACGGCGTACTCATGCCCTTCGTCAACTGGCGAGAGGCCGTTTTTGTCGGCATAAACGCGACGCGTTCCGTTCGTGCCCTGCTCAAGCCCCGTCAATCTCTGGAGCTTGACGGCCCCGCTGGTCGGCAAGATTGAAGAGAACGACACGTGCCCCTCCGTGATTTCGTCGTCCTTGTCCGCGAACGGCGGCTCGGCATCCACCAAACCATTGTCGTTGTCGTCGTCGTCGTTCGCAATGAACGTGGACGGCATTTCTATCGACAAGCTGATCCCATCACCAGTGAAAGTGCTCGGCTCTGGCTCGTACATTTTGCAACTGCACGGGCCATGCCAGCTGAATGCGCGGCAATAGCCATCCCACGCTGCCACGGCATACAGCCGATGCTCACCGTCGCACAGGCAATTCTCAGAGCAGAGCCACGCAAAGCCGAATGCGTTTGTCTCACAGGAGCAGCACCCGCCGGAGAGCGAAGCAAGCGACGCACCAACGTCTATCGGCGAGGAATGAAGCGCGTAGTTGGCAGTAAGTGCATCGCCAGCCCCCCCGCCCGACCTCATCTGAACGCGCTCAAAATAAAGCTCCAGAGGCAGCGAAACAGTCAAGCGGTTCTCGGAGTTCGCCACGATTTCGGCGTGTTCTGTAGACACGGCTGAATAGTCAATCGGCAAGTCGCTTTCGACAGCGTAGGTCGCGCCAGCGAGAAGCGGGATGTGGCAGACCTCGTTCGTGCGGGCGACTATCAGATGGTCGCCAAGGTCGCTCGGTCCGTCGCAAGTGACGCGGATCGTCGCGCAATCGAGAAGCCCTGTCACCGAAAGGTCAAGCCAGTAGTAGGCATTCATGTTCGCATTGGATGGCAGCGCATTCGCCACGCCAAAGAAATCGCCGTCATAGCTTGTCGGGTTCGCGTCTCGCTCGTTGGCAATCCCGTCGTCATCCCAGTCGTCGGGGTTGACGCGGCGATACGCGGCTTCCACCTCGTTGCTCCGTGTCGTGAAGTCTCCGTTTTGGAAGAATCGCATTTCCACCGTGTATTCGCCCGTGCTGTCGCGTCCCGCAAACACGCGATCCCAGCGCAACACCTTCGCGCCGTCGTCCGCGTCCGCGCTCCAGAACCGGCTCACGCCAGGGACAAGCGACGCCTGTTCGCGGGCGGCATATATCGCGGCGGATGTGCCGCGCGGAAGCGGCTCCACCGCTCCGCCGGAAAGAACGTCGAAGCGGCTTACGCGGTTTGTGCCGACCGGAAAAACAAAATTGCCGAGATGCAGCGCAAAGTCCGCGGCAAATCCGCCGCGCAACGACCACCGCGCGTATTCGACTGCATTTGACGGCATTTCGGCAAACGGCTCCAGATTGGTCGTCATGCTTTCCTGTCGATAGCAGCGAGCGATGTCGTCTTCCGAAACCGTCTGAACAGATGTCACGAGCCCGTGAATGACCCGCAGCATTGTATTCGTCTTCTCCGCGTCAAGCGTCGTACAGCATGCCAAAAGTGCAAGCGCGACGAAGATAGAGCGCGACTTTCGCCACAGAGCCCCGATAGGTCTGCCCGTCGCCTTTGCGAGTCTCGCAATTGCACTTCCGCACGCAATCAGCAAAAGCACGGACAGACAGACTCGCATAAGCAAATCGCCGAAGATTCCCCGCAATGACTCGAGATCACACATCATCCGCCACCAAGTATTTTATCAAATCTTTTTGCTTTAAAGGTGCATGTCTCTCACTTCTTCCGGCGAATGAGAATTCGTTGATACACTTTCTCCTGGATGCCATTGATGGTAAGAACTCCACTTGCATTCAAGTCATAAGTCCCTTTCTTGCCGAATTTCGCATAATATGCCTTTTGACATTCCTCTCTCCCGTACACTCTCGTCTTCAATCCATACAGGTTTTCGTTTTCACACATCCCAACTATCTCAAACTGCTCTGGGTTGTATTTGTCCATAAATGTAATTGGCACACCCATCACTCCGTCGTAGTCATAAGGCACATCGGCTGTCTTTGAAACTTCTACAGCGTCATAGTTGTCATACTTAGGGAACTCTTCTGCGGTATATGACTTGTATAGAGGCAACTTCTCATGCCGTTTTGCTATATCTAGATTTGTGAACCACATCACCCCGGAGACACGAATCATCCCATCACGATGGTCCGATGCGGTTGCGACGTCTTTGTAGCGAGACTTAAAATGCGCGGCATTGCCCTTAAAACCAAATCCCAGCCATATCTTATCCTCTTTGAACAATGGAAATATCTCTTTGTAAGTTATCGCGTTTTGGTTTCCGACAATAAGGAACTTCTTGCCATACTTTATCAACTGAGCAACATACTCACGGAAAAGCGAAAACGGTGGATTAGTGACAACTATATCCGCTTGCTTCAATATCTCAATGCACTCAGCACTTCGGAAATCGCCATCGCCTTTAAGTTCCCTAACACATACTTCGTCATCGTCGAGTGTCATATTGCCGTTCTTGTCACCCTCGTAAATCTGGTAGATGGCGCGTTCACACTTCCCTTGAGAAAACAGATCGACATCTTGGCTCTTGTAGCATGTGGCAATAAGTCGCTTCAAACCAAGTTTCTCATAATTCTCCACAAAGTAGTTGAAGAACTCGCTTTGCCGAGGATCATCACAATTGCAAAGCACTACCTTTCCCTTGAAGTGTGGCTTGTAATGCCGCAGTTCGTTTTCAATATCCACACGCTGTGTGTAGAACTCGTCCTTCTTCGCCCGCTTCGCCGCCGTAAGCGCTGCATTGTCGCCCATTACCATGCCCCCACAACTCCGCGTCTCGCGGACGCTTGTGCGCCCTTCGGGTTCGGCTTCGCCGAATCTTCCCTCCGAAGCAAGCTTCTTCGGCGCATTTCGCCTCTGCGCGAGAATTCAATGCGGAAAATCATACCGCGCATAAATCGTCGCGGAGACCGCCTCGCATGCATGAAAAAGAGCGCATTTTCTCTCATGCACTCCTGCAAAGCCCGACCAAGGGCCCGGATAGAATACACGAAAAGAAAATGCGCCCAACTAGGCGCATCTCCACTTACATGCCGTTCTATCCTAAATATTGGTCGTATTTTGCAGGAACGACGTGTAGCGTTGATGCTACATTGACAAGCGCCCGGCGGAGATTGCTCTCGTTTTCCGGACTATGACCCCGCGCCGCGCACACCGCCTCGCGGGATGTGAGTATTATAGCAAAAAAAGCGCGGCGAAACTGCCGCGGACAAAACTAAGCGAGCCGATGGAACATCGGAGAGCGCAAGAGCTACGAAGAAAAACGTGCCGCAGCGGAAGGTCGGGCTAATGGCGCATGTGCGAGGAATGGTATCCCCCGAACGAAGTGAGCCGCGTAAGCGGTCGCTAGAGGGGTGCGCAGGGGAACGGCGCGACGACATGCGCCTGTCGCGAAGCGATCAGGTTGCCCGAGGCCGAAGGCCGAGCCGCGTAAGCGGTCGCAAGAGGCCGCGTTCGCGTGGTTGCCCGAAACAAAGCCGCACACTGGAAGGCAAACCAGCACTCAGCACTACGCCGCAGTGACACGAAGCGAACAACAACCGTTACGACACCACGAACGGCGCGTGGGGGATTGTTGAAAGATCGAAGCGCGGCAAAAGCGCCGCGAGCGAAATCTCCTCGCCCTCCTCAGCCCATCCGCAGCTCGCCGCAAGCCGCCCGACGATTTTCTCAGGACGAACACCCGCCGCGCGATACGCGGCAATACGCGTATCGCCATGCCGCTTTGCAAGGCGCTTTCCGTCGGGACCCACCACAAGCGGCACGTGGCAATAGGAAATCTCGCGCTCCGCGCCAAGCGCGCGAGAAACGAGAATCTGCGCCGGCGTCGCGGCAAGGAGATCGTCGCCTCGCACGACTTCCGTCACTCCCATCGCGATGTCGTCCACCGCGCAGGCAAGCGTGTAGCCCGCGCCAAACTCGTCGCGCGCAAGCGGGAAGTCGCCAAGCGTCGCGGAGACATCCTGCTCGAAACGCCCCGCAAAGACATCGTCGAACGCGACGCGCGAGCCGTCGGCGACGCGGAAACGCCAGCAGGGGGAACGTGGTGGTTGGAGTTTTGAGTTGGAGTTGGAGAGCGGATTGAGAAACGAATATGCCTCGCTCCAAGAAGCGAAGCGGTCGCGGCAGGTGCCGGGATAGAAAAGCTGCTCGCCCTCATGCGGCGCCGACTGCGCGGCCTCGACATCGCGGCGCGAGCAGACACACGGATACGCAAGACCACGAGTGACAAGCGAGGAAAGCGCATCGCGGTAAAGGTCCTTCCTCTCGGACTGCACGTATTCCTCGTCCCAGTCAAAGCCAAGCCATTGGAGGTCTCTAATTGCGTCAGCCGCCGCGCCTGGCTTGTCTTTCGGATGGTCGAGATCCTCCATGCGGAAGACCATCTTGCCGCCAAGCGACCGCGCACGAAGCCATGCAATCATGAAAGTGCGCACGTTCCCGAAGTGCAAGGCGCCAGTCGGACTCGGCGCAAGGCGGCCGACGTACTTCATTGTTCTTTCCAGTACTTGGCCCATTCGCTGACGAAGAGCTTCATGTTGTCCTCGGTCTTGAACGCGGCCGCAGTCGCCTTCCACATGTCCTTCGTCTTGATGAGTGCAGCCACATAGTCGCGCTTCATGTCCTTGAACGGCGCAAAGCGGACTTCAGGCGCGCCCTTCTCGAGAAAGACGGCAATCGCAAGCGCAAGGCGGTACTTAAGCTGCCGCTCCCTGTCAGTTCCGGCGTAGAACTCGTCGTAGTCCATCGCCATCAGCGAAGGCAGCTGCTCTGCAAATGTCACGAGGTCCGAGGGATCGACGAAATCAGGCCCGTCTGGCCCCTTCTCGAAATACTGCGCATACCCCTCGTTGAACCACGGCGACGTCGGGATCATCGAAGTCGCGTAGGAGAGATACTGGTGGAACGCCTCATGGCGGATTGTCTCGAGAAGCTTCTCCGATCCGTCTGGCGGGAGATACGCGACAAGCTCGCGCCTCTTCGGGCTCCAGTACGCGGCGCTCCATTCCATATCGCCGTGGTCGTTGGCCTCGAGCGCATCGAGATATTCCTCGCGCGACGCGAAAATGCGCGCAACGCAGAGGACATTCGAGCCGTCGATTGGCGAAGGCACTGTCGCGGCGTATGCGGCGCGCATGCGCTTCAAGTCGTTCGTGACAGACACGGTGAAGGAATGGGCGCTACCTATGTCGTCGAGAACGGTGAACTCGTCGCCGTCGGTGACGCGCCACGTGTCGTAAAGCGCGACAGAGTGCCGCGCGTCGGCGCGAAGGAGCTCGCGCTCGCCAGGGAGCGGCGACTTTTTCGCGCGGCGCGAATCATTCTTCCCCGGCGCGGCGCTTGGCACACGGCGCTCGTCAAGGGCAGGGCGCTCCTTGTCGAGGAATTCGTCCTCAAAGCTCTTCAGCCGCTCCGCAAAATCATCGCCGTCGGCGAGAGTCCACGCGGCGAACGACCAGCGCTCCGACTTCTCGGGCAGGTATGCGCACACGATGGCAGACTCGTTTGTGCCATGGTAGTAGCGAACGTCCTTGTAGCCGCGAGGCGTCTGGTGCGGGCGGGAGAATTCCTCGGTCGGGGGAATAGGCGAAAGCATGTCGACAGCGAAGAAGAGCGCGTCGAAGTCCTTCTTGCCGATCGGCACCGTGCTGGCCACGTAGTCCGAGCGCGTTACGGGCTTGTCCTTCGCTATCGGAGGAACGGCCTCGACAAGCGACGCCACGAGAAACTCGCGCCCGTCGTCGTCGCGCCACGAGCCGTCGACTGTGCGCGTTATCCAGAGATCGGTCTTCTCGTAGCGATCCTCAAGTCGATAGACGCCCTTCTCCTTCACGAGATACGCCTGCGCCCGCGGCATCTCCATTGGAGACGGGTTTGTGAAAAAGAGGCTCGCGGCGAGGAGTATCATGTCAAAATCGTTTTCAGCGGCTCTTTGCGAATGCGTCTATTGCGAAGTCGATGTCCTCGGCCGTGTGCGCGGCGGACATCTGAGTCCTGATCCTCGCCTTGCCCATCGGCACGACGGGATAGAAGAACGCAGTCGCGTAGACGCCGTTCTTGTAGAGGTTCTCGCTCATCTTGACGGCGACAACAGCGTCACCGAGCATGACGGGGACGATCGGGTGGTGGCCTGGAACGAGATCGAAGCCGAGCTTCGCCATTCCCTCGCGGAAGCGCTTTGCGTTGGCGTTGAGCTGCGCCCTGAGCTCGGGTCTCGTCTTCACGAGCTCGATCGCCTTTATAGACGCGGCCGCAACAGGAGGCGGAACTGCGTTCGAGAAGAGGTACGGTCTCGCCTTCTGGCGAAGGATGTCGACTATTTCCTGACGCGCAGCGACATAGCCGCCCGACGCGCCGCCAAGCGCCTTGCCAAACGTACCGGTGATAATGTCGACGCGTCCGGTGACACCGCAGTCCTCAACCGAGCCAGCACCAGTCTCGCCAAGGACGCCGACGGCATGAGAGTCGTCGACCATGACAAGCGCCTCGTACTTGTCCGCGAGGTCGCATATCTCCTTGAGCGGCGCGATGATGCCGTCCATCGAGAAGACGCCGTCGGTGACGATGAGCTTGAAGCGAGCCCCCGCCTCGGCCGCGGCCTGCAACTGCTTTTCGAGATCTGCCATATCGCCATTCGCATAGCGGAAGCGCTTCGCTTTGCACAGACGCACGCCGTCGATGATCGACGCGTGGTTGAGCGCGTCCGAGATTATCGCGTCGTCTGGCCCAAGAAGCGCCTCGAAGACGCCGCCGTTCGCATCGAAGCAAGAGCCGAAGAGAATGCAGTCGTCGGTCTTCGTGAAATCCGCGACGACGCGCTCAAGCTGCTTGTGGAGCGAGTCCGTCCCGCAGATGAAGCGGACGGAGCCCATGCCGTAGCCGTACTTCGCGGTCGCTTCGCGCGACGCCTCGACTATCTCGGGGTGGTTCGCGAGCCCGAGGTAGTTGTTCGCACACATGTTGAGAAGCTTCGTGCCGTTCTCGAGGACGACGTTCGCGCCCTGGGGAGTCGCAATGATCTTCTCGTTCTTGTAGAGGCTCTTCGCCTTGAGGTCGGCGATCGTCTCCTGAAGATAGGCCTGGAACTTGCCGTACATTCTTGCGCTCCTTTCTTATTCCCAGTCGAGGATCACCTTGCCGGACTTGCCAGAGATCATCGCCTCGAAGCCCTTTTCGAAATCGGTGTACTTGAAGCGGTGCGTGATGACGGGCGAGATGTCGAGACCGCCCTGAATCATCGCGCCCATCTTGTACCAGGTCTCGAACATCTCGCGACCGTAGATGCCCTTTATCTTGAGGCCCTTCCAGACGATATGGTTCCAGTTGACCTTGGTGTCGGGTCCGTGGATGCCGAGAAGCGCGATCCTGCCGCCGGTGTTCATCGTTTCGATCATCTGGTGGAGGCAAGGCGCGGCACCGCTCATCTCGAGGCCGACGTCAAAGCCCTCAACCATGCCGAGTTCCTTCATCACGTCCTCGAGCTTCTCTTTCTTCGCGTTCACCGTGCGCGTCGCGCCGAGGCGCCGCGCGAGGTTGAGGCGGTAGTCGTTTACATCCACGACAACGACGTTCCGCGCGCCGACGTACTTCGAGATTCCGGCCGCCATTATGCCAATCGGACCCGCGCCAGTAATCAGAACGTCTTCGCCAACCATGTTGAACGAAAGCGCGGTGTGCGTTGCGTTCCCGAACGGGTCGAAGATCGAGTAGAGCTCGTCGTCGATCGACGGGTCGCAGCGCCAGACGTTCGTCTCGGGGATGCAAAGGTATTCCGCAAAAGCGCCGTCGCGGTTTACGCCGACACCTTTCGTCTCGCGGCAGAGGTGGCGCTGGCCAGCGCGGCAGTTGCGGCAGTGCCCGCACACGATGTGGCCTTCGCCGCTTACGCGCTCACCGACCTTGACGCTCTTTACGTTCGAGCCGACATCTACGACTTCGCCGACGTATTCGTGGCCGATGGTGAGCGGCGGCTTGATCTCCTCCTGCGCCCAGGAGTTCCACTCGTAGATATGGACGTCCGTTCCGCAAATCGCGGTCTTCTTGATCTTGATGAGGACGTCGTTTATGCCCATCTCGGGCATCGGCTTTTCGACCAGCTCGACGCCCTTCTGGGGCGCAACCTTTGCGATGGCTTTCATTCGTCGGCGTCTCCCTTTGAGGTGTTTTGCCGTAGTATACCACATCGCGCGAACCGTCGGCAAGTGGCGCGTGGGGTGCTATGTGTGCTTGCCTTCCAACATGCGGTCACGGTCGGGGCGAAGCGCAGAGGCCTGAGTGTCGACGTTGGCGAGCGAGGTCTCGTTACAGGCCGCCCATTATGAGCGAACCGAAAGTCGAGATCGGCGTCGTGTCGCGATAGTTGTCGAGCACCTGCCGGACGTCCTTGATAGCGCCCTGCACCTCGTCGTACATCGTGGAGTCGGTCGCGAGCTTGCCGAGCGTACCTTCGCCGTTCTTCAGCTTGTCGGAAACCTCGTTCAGGTTCGCGAGAAGCTTGTTCGCGCCAGTCATTATCTCGGCTACGTCCTTGTCCATGTTCTCGGGAAGCTTAATCTGCTCGCACGCCTTCTTGAACGATGCGACGGAATCCTTGAGGTCGGCGTAGAGTTCCGCGTCGGAAGAGAGCAGCTTGCCGACGGTACCCTCGCCAGCCTTGATCCTCTCTGATATCTCCGCCGCGTTTGCGAGCATGCGCTTCGCGTCTGCAACTGCGTTCGTCGCCTCGGCGTATATCGGGTCGTCAGGCGAGAGAAGCCGGCCGAGCATGCCCTCTCCCTGCTCGAGACGCCTCGCTATCTCCTTCGCGGAGGAGCTTGCGGCCTCAACGTTCGTTATGATCGTGTTGACGTTCTCGCTGCTCGTGAGCTCCCTCAGGTTCCTCGCTATGTCGGCCATGTCGCGCATCCAGTCGGTAGGCGTCTCGCCAACGAGCGTCTGCGCGGTAATGTCCACAATTTCGCCCTCGCCCTCCTCGAGCATGAGGAACTGGCCGCCGAGCATCGAAAGACTGCACACCGAGATCCTGTAGCTTTCGCGCAGGACGACAGACTTGTCGATCTCGATCTTGACGACGAGGTTCGAGGGCGAGACGAGAATGTCCTCGACTCCGCCGACCTTCGTGCCGCGGTACATGACGTTGTCGTGCTCCTTGAGGCCGCCGACGCCGTTGAACGCGATGCTCGCGATGACCTTCTGGCGCCCCTTTAGGACGTCGACACCGGAGATGATGATCGTGAAGTACACGAGGAGCGCGAGAACCGCGATCATGAAGATGCCTACGATCGCCTCCGAGAAAACGTCGTTCTTCTTTCTTCTGCTCATAGCGTTTCACCTTTCATCGCCGCGAGGAACTCCCTCACGTCGGGGTTTGAGGACTGAGTGAATTCGGCAGGCGTCGAGCACTCGATCACCTTGCCGCCCTTCAGTAGAAGTATCCTGTCGGCTATCGCAAGCGCCCCCTGAAGGTCGTGCGTGACGACGATCGAGGTGATGCCGAGCTCCTTGTTGAGCTTCCTGATAAGCCGGTTGATCGTGATAGACGTCACCGGGTCAAGCCCTGACGTCGGCTCGTCGTAGAGAACGATGTCGGATTCGCGCACGACAGCGCGTGCGAGCCCGGCGCGCTTCTGCATGCCGCCCGAGATCTCTGTCGGGTACTTGTCTGCCGCCGCCGTCAGCTCGACCGCCCTGAGCGCATGCCTTACGCGCACCGCGATCTCGCGGTCGGGGAGCTTCGAGCACTCCTCAAGCGGCAGCGCGACGTTTTCTGCGACGGTCATCCACGCGAGGAGCGCGCCGCCCTGGAAGAGGTAGCCGATGCGGTCGCGGAGCTTCACGAGCTCGTCGTCGCTGCATGTCGCGACGTCAATGCCGTCGACCATTATGCTGCCCGACGTCGGCGTCAGAAGGCGGACGAGGTGCTTCAGGGTGACGGACTTGCCCGTGCCGGAAGGACCGACGACGCAGAGCACCTCGCCCTTCTCGACGGAAAACGTCACTCCGTCCAGAACGGGAATCCCGTTGAACTTCTTTACGACGTCTCTGAACTCGATCAGACTGCTCACTTCACGACTTTCAACTTCCCTCACCTGTAGAACACCCTTGTTATCATGTAGCCGAACATGAGGATGAGAAGGAAGTTGACAATGACGCTGCGCTGCGTGGAGCGGCCGACGCCTGTCGCGCCGAGCCGCGTCCCGAAGCCCTCGGCAACTGCGACCGTGCCTATTAGCATGCCGAAGACGCCCGCCTTCAGGAGGCCGACGAAGAGGTCCTTCGTCTCGGCGATGCTGAGCGCGCTCGAGATGTACTGCTGGAAAAAGACGTTGAGCTGCGTCGAGCCGACGATGCCGCCGCCAAGAGTACCGATCACGCTGCAGTAGAACGCGAGGATCGGAGACATGACGAGGAGCGCGAGAAGACGCGGGGCCGCGAGGTAGCGTATCGGCGAGATCGACATTATCTCGAGCGCGGCGATCTCGTCGTTGACCTTCATCGTGCCGAGCTCAGCGGCGATCGCGGAGCCAACGCACGCGGCGAGACTTATGCCGCACGCAAACGGCCCCATCTCGCGGAGAAGCGTCAGCATCACCGCTGCGCCAAGGTAGATTTCCTGGTTGAAGCGCCTCAGCTCAAGCCCCACCTGCAAGGCGAGGATCATGCCGATGAAGAGCGAGACGACGGTGATGACGGGAAGCGTCCTGATGCCGACGATGTAAAGCTGCGAGGCGAAGTCCGCGCGTCCGGACCGCCTCAGCAAGACAGACGGAAAGGCGGCGACGGAAGAGACAAGTATCCGCGCCGTCCAACCGAGCGTAGAAAGAAACAGGAGCAGATGTCGGCCAAGCGCCTGCACTCGAGAGCGTGGCGCATCGTCCCACATCGGCTCCCGTACAATCGTCATTCCGCCTTCGCAGGCGCCGCGGGCGCGGCCTTCGCCTCGTCCTTGGGCGCTTCGACTTCAGGTTTCTTTTCAGCATCCTTCGCGGCCTCGGCCTCAAGCTGCTTCTGGGCAGCGTCGGCGGCCTCGAAGAGCGAGCGCTCGGCGCGCTTCTCGTAGCGCTTCACAATCTGGATCGTGGACTCGACGCGCGACTTGGCGAGCTCGTCGTCGCCAACAGACGTCTTGAGCGCCTCGAGTGCCTCGATCGCCTTGGCGCGGTCGCCGGCCTGGGCGATGCAGCGCGCGGAGCCGAGCTTCGCGGTAAGAGCGAGGAAGGACTTCTCGTTCGCCTCTGCGAACGCGTCGAACGCTGCGCGCGCCTCGTCAAACTTGCCGAGCGCCTCAAGGCACTGGGCCTTGCCGACGGCGGGAACGCCCTCGAACCCGTCGGGAGCCTTGTCCTTGAACGACTCGTAGATTTCGAGCGCGGAATCGTAGTTCGCGGAATCGAAATAACTCTTTGCGAGACGGAGACGGAGGACACCCTCGGCCTTCGACCCCTTGAACTTCGCGGCGGCGTCCTCGAGTTCCTCGGTCGTGTAGGCATTGGCCACGGCCTCGGCGGCTGCAGCGCGCCTGTCGGCCATGTACTTCCGGACGCCGTGGTACCCTGCGACCACGATTCCGGCGGCGAGAAGCCACGGAAGGATGGACTTCACTTCCTGGATGAGCTGTTCGAGTTCTTCGTTCATTTGCTGTTGCCTTTCTCTTCGTATAGGTCCGCCCATTCGTTGAGGGCGCTTTCGTCCCTGTTCTCGGCTCGCAGGACTATACGATTGTAGTCGAGCGCGTCGAGGAAGTCCCTGTTGTGCACGAACCGCGCCTTGCCTCTCTGGGGGCGCGCCGTGAGTCGCTTGCGGCTCTCCATAAGGAGCACCGCCGTGAAATAAGTCGCCTTTGGTATCTTGAGGGCCGACATCATCGTCTGCATGATGCGCCGTCCCGCGCCATCCTTCGGATCGGCCTCGAGCATCGTCGTCATGAGGACGGCGGCCCTGAGCCCGTTGGAGACCTCGAGCCCCTTCCCCGCCATCATCGTCTCGTACTTGTCGAGCGCGGAGAGGAACTTCCATATCGAGCACTTAACGCCGCCGGAACGGTCGATGTGCGCAGAAAGTTCGGGAAGGAGATCGCCGAGAAGCCCCGTCTCCCACATGAGCTTGAACGCCTCGGCGCTCTTGCCATAAGGGAAGAGGCGGAACACTTCCTCGCAGACCCTCGGCGTCGCGGCCGTAAGGATGCAGGAATGGTATTTCTTCATTGCCGCAAGCGTCTTGCGCTCGATGGTGAAGCCGAGCCGCGAGGAGAACTTGACCGCGCGCATCATGCGGACGGGATCCTCCTGGAAGCGAATCGCAGGATCGCCGATGGAGCGTATGACCTTGTCCTTGATGTCCTTCATGCCGCCGACCCAGTCGATGACGCTGAAGTCCTCAATGTTGTAGAAAAGCCCGTTAACCGTGAAATCGCGGCGATAGGCGTCGGTTTCGGGCGTGCCGAAGGTGTTGTCCTCCTGAGGGCCCTCCGCCGCATGCTCTATTATCTCGCCCACCGTCTGCGCAGTGCGGCGAAATGTCGCGGTCTCGATCACTTTTTCGCCAAATCTGACGTGCGCGAGGCGGAAACGCCGCCCGATGAGGAAGCAATTGCGGAAAGCCCGCTTCACCTCGTTGGGCTTTGCGGACGTCCCGACGTCAAAATCCTTGGGCTTGCGGCCCATGAGAAGGTCTCTCACGCCACCGCCGACGAGATACGCCGTATAGCCGAGACTGGAGAGGCGATAGAGCACTTTCAGCGCGTCAGGATCAATATCCTTGCGCGAAATGCAGTGCTCCGGCCGACTGTAAACGGTCGGCATCTTTTTTTTCCTCTTCAGAAATCCGAACATTAGGGGTTATTATACCATATTTTCACCGCTGGCGGTAAAATAGCCACCCACCAATCGCAAGAAAGACCGCGTGTGGGAGAATCGCCGCGAAGATCGGCGGGAGCCAGCCGACGTCAGAACCGACCATACAGCCAATGACAAGCCCATAGAACGAGAAGAACATCAGAAGCGCCCCGACTATGCCCTTAAACACGCTCTGGCGCCCTGAGGCGATGCCAGCCGGAATCGCGAAAAGCGTGATTACGAGGCAGGCGAGGGGGGCAAGCATCTGCGACCAAGTGTCGTAACTGTACTTCCTAAGCATCTTCTCGGAGAGGTCCGGATGGTGCCTTATGTACCTGAGGCGGTCGGCGACTGAATTGTAGGCCCAGTCCCTGTTCTGCATGATAAAGTCGCTCGGGCGCTCCCCGAACTGGGGGAACGGCCGTATAGAGAGCGCATCGAGCTCGGGCGTCGGGGAGGCGACTTCCTGTCCGGCGGCGTCGTAGTGCTGGACGGTTACGCCCGACATCCACCACTCGCCGTCGAGATAGTCGGCACGTTCCGCCACGACGTTCATGAGCCGAGCGCCGTTGGGTCGGTCAACCGTGACACGCACGTCCTTCAAGTGCTCGCCGTTCGCGTCGAGCATCACGTCGATCGACCATGTCCTGTCGGCCTTGGCGTTGCGGAAGACTATGTTGTCGGCGCGCGCGGCCTTGGCGACGTCGAATCTCTCGTTGCGGAGCAGCTTCGCCCACTGAGCAATTCTCGGCACATACCACTCGTCGACCCACGCGACGAAACACGCCATCGCGAACGCGACGACGAGAAGCGGCTTCACAATCGTGAAAAACCCTATGCCGTTCGCACGCATCGCGATGATTTCGGAATGGCGGCAGAACGTCCACATGGTGTAAAGCGTCGCAAGCATGAGCGCGGCGGGCGCGAGATATTGGAAGAATGGCGCGAGATATCCGCAGAAATACTTCAAGATCGTCAACGCCGGCGGCTTGGCGTCTGCGATGCGCGAGAACGATCCTGAGAGCTCGAAAAGGACGTAGATCGACACGAACCCGCACAGACAGTAGAAGAGCGGGACGAGGAACTCGCGGAAGACGTATCGCGTCAGGATTCGCATGATTTAGATATTATATCATATTGGCGGATTAGCGGCGGCCGATCGTGGCGAAGTTGGCGGCGGCCGAAGGCTCCTCCTCATGGAGCCTCGGCGAATACGCCGTATCCATTCGCTCGGACCTTCGCTCCGCCGCCACTTCGATCCTTGCACTCCTAATCTGGATCCTCGCCGAGGACGCCGCATCCTCTCGCTCGAGCCTTCGCTTCGCCGCCAACTATGCCAAAGCGCCAGTCAGATCGGAGACGGAGGCAAAGCCGTGTCGCTCGCAGTAGGCGACCACTCCATCGTAGACTTCTGCAACTACGCTTGGATTGGAGAAAGTCGCCGTACCAACCGCGACGGCAGTCGCGCCGGCAAGGAAGAACTCAATCGCGTCCTTCGCCTCGTAAACGCCGCCCATCGCGAGAATCGGGAGCTTTGTCGCCTTGTGCGCGTCGTGGACAAGCTTTACTGCCGCGGGGTGGATGCCGCGGCCCGAAAGCCCACCAGTCACGTTCGCAAGCACCGGCACGCGCTTTTCTATGTCGATCACCATCGCTGGGATGGTGTTGATCATCGAAAGCGCGTCTGCACCAGCGTCTTCGCACGCCTTGACATACGGAACGATTGACGGCACATTCGGCGCGAGCTTGACGATCAGCGGAAGCTTCGTCGCCTTCCTTACGGCAGAAACGACCTCCGCGAGAACCTTCGGATCCTGCCCGAAGGTGTGCCCGCCCGCCTTGACGTTAGGGCAGCTGACGTTCATCTCGACGGCATCGACCGCATCACCCATCTTCGCCGCTACTTCGGCATAACCCTCGACGGACGAGCCCCAGATGTTGGCGATAAGCGGCACTCCCTTCACCTGCTCGCGATACCACGGCACTGTGTACTTGAGGAAGTGCTCGACGCCTGTTCCCTGCAGCCCGATTGCGTTTACGAGCCCGCCAGGCACTTCGGCGTGGCGCGGCATCGCATTGCCGGGCCACTCCTCGACGCGAATGCCCTTCGCCGTCACCGCGCCGAGCTTCGAATAGTCGACTGCGCCGACATACTCAAACCCATAGCCAAACGTCCCGCTCGCCGTCGCGAGAAACGTCGGCATCTCAAGCCCGCCAAGATTGACAGATGTATTAATCATGCACCTATTATACCAAATCCCCGCCGTGCTGGCTTGCCTTCCAACGTGCGGCTTGCTTCGCCGCAACGGTGCTCGCCCACGAGAAATGGCCGATTCGCGCGTCCTCGCGACCGCTCGACATATACATATATGCCTTCGGGTCGCAGTCCTGCGCGACTCGTCTCATTTTCGCGGGTTCCGCCCCGCTGTCGGCGGCGAAGCAAGCCGCGCATGGCATCCTCGGGAGCTGGGCTAACGGCGGATGCGGTCGTCTCTCCCCTCTGGGAAAAGCTCGACTCCTCCCGCGCGCTGCATCCACCGTCCGCAGCGCGATACTTCGTCGGCGGGATACCGCCTTCTCGTCTCGCGCGCGTCCGTTGGCGCACCACGCGAACTGTCGTCGCGCCGTTCCCCTGCGCTCATTCCTCACACATGCGCCGTTAGCCCGACCTTCCTCTATGGCGCGTTTCTTTTCGTAGCTCTTGCGCTCGCCGACATTCGTCGGCTCGCTTAGCAACACGGATAGCCTCGCCTCTCTGACTGGGAAAGCCGGCGTCTCGCCGGCGCTATCGTCGCAGGCAGACGACTCCGCGGCAAGATTGCCGCGACAAAACACTCAACAATCCTCATCCTACGCGTCATCTACATATTTGAAGAAGAAACCGCAAGTGTGATGACGCTCGCCTTTGCACACTGACACAATGTTAGAAGCGCCGATTCCCGTGGACCTGGATGCTTCCATTATAGACTTATACTTAGCAACCAAAGAACCATCAAGCGCATATTGCAAGACGCCGTCATAGTGCCTCAATTTTTTGAATTTCCGCAAAAGCCGAGGAAATGCTTTTTGAATCTTATTATATACACTGCAATTCCCTTGTAAAAGACCTTTGATTGAATCATACTTGTCTACAACAGATTTGCAATAAGCCAACGTCAACCTTTGACGTTGTGGCAAGTTTGTAAACTTCCACCAGTTGTTGGCATCAATTTTTGCATAAACAGAAGCGTCCGCTTTCAACAGCGCAACTCTTGATGGGTAACGGTTTGCAATTCTTACACAATATCCTTTGGTCAGAGTCCCATGCTTTCTTTTAATTCTTTCCAACCATTTAAACTCATCAAGCCACCCATGATATATTGCGATTCTGTAATATCTGTGAAAGCGCTTTCTAAATTCTAATAAAGATTTACACTGTTCTGCGGATTCTTTAACCTCACGCTTTGGTACTCTGCCCGCAGCTCCAACAGACCCAGTCCCCACTCCAGTCGCTGCTCGATTAAGTTTTGTTAGCCCAGCAGATTCAAAGACCTTAATATAACGGTCCTCTTGTTTTTGAGAATCTTTTAGCGACAACCCCTCTTCAATAATCACCATCTTGGGTATAGCTATTCCCGATTCAGATGCGAATCTGAAAACAGATGATCTTGAGTTGTGTCTATGATCGTTATCTCTTCTGTCTGGATTCTGCCGCGATCGCCCAATGTAAAATGTTCCTTGTTCCGTCCAGAAATAGCCATACACATAATTACAATCACCAAATTTACCAGGAGCGCTTTCCAGCCAAGTAAACGAATCTCTAAGCCCCCTTGCAACGGAAAGTGCATAAAAATTATATTGCTTTTCCCTAAAATCTTTTGTCGTCTTGTATTTTCTTGCTACTGCTATGATTTCCGCATCAGTAATCTTTTGTTTGTTGCCTTCTGCTTTTAAGAATGAAAAATGTACTCCATGTTCACATGCGATTTTATAATCCGCAGGGAATCTCCGCATAAACTCATTAACTGTGCCTGTTTTACAGCTCCGGGCCCTTGATTCACACAAAGCCAATCTTGCGGCGGATGCTTCATGTTCATGCCGCTGACGGCACTGAACACTACAATATTTTTGACTGCGGCACGCAGGCACGAAATCCGTGCCACAAATTGGACATTTCTTTAAACCCCATCTTGCAGAGTTGCGACGCAGCCGATGCTGCTTTTTACAATCGCCTTTAGAACAATGCTTCGCACCATAGATTGCCCAGAACTCTTCTCCACAATATGGACACTTTTTCTTTCCAGCATTTCTTTTTGCCGTCTCTATCGCCATCTTTCTCTGACATTCATAGCAGTAATGTGCACCCGAGGACTTTGCGACAAAGACAGTCTGACACCGCTCACAATGTCTAAGCATTTCTCAACGACCCTCATTCATCATTTCATCCCCTCAACCAATAACACCCTCAGATAACATTACTCATCAGAATCATAAAATTCATCCAAAAGCACATAGGTTTGGACTGGCTTTACGCCCAATTCATATCTTTTAACCAGTTCCACCAACTTGTTGCCGTCAATTAAGGTAATAGGCGATCCCTCTTTCGCGGCTGTTTTTGCCGCAGTTGTAAATCTGCTATTTGTGATGAAGACGCCATAATCCGCCTGATACTTGTTCATAACTCCCAAAAACTGATTGATCGCCGGTCCCGAAACAGGCCCTGCATTATAGCGCTTACACTGAACAACAACCCTCGTTGTACGGAAGTCATTGCGATCAATATGATAACCATATCCATCAATGCCGCCGTCATTACTGACCTGCACACCTTTTACCGCATCGAATTCAACGCCCATTTTGTTCAATAACGCCCGCGAAAAAACCTCAAACTTTTTAGGCGACATTCCAGCAATTGCATCAAGCAACTTTCTCTCAAACTCTTCTATTAGCTTGTCCTCTGCTCCGGATTCCTCTTCACTGTCGTCAATATCAAAGTCTTTTTTCTTTCTGCCTTTACTAAGTTCCTCCCAATGCTTCTTTGATGCATCAATGATCTTCCAAACATCAAGTGCTTCTAAATCAAGGTTCTCGCCTTTCTCTGTCAAAACCACGGGCGATGACCGCGAGAATGTAACCAAATTATTGAAAAGCAAGTCCTTGATCGCAAAGTTGAACTTGAAATTAAACTCCTTGTAGGCGTTCCCCTTATTCTTAGATATCGACACTTTCTCAGCGTACTCTGCAATCTGATCATCCAAGTCGGCAATGCGCTCTTTGATCTCCGAACGCTCCAACTGCCCCCCTGCGTCCTGCAACACTTTCAAGATGGGCTTAATGAGATATGCGATTTTCCCATCAGCAGTCCTTTTGCTCAATTTAACGCAATCTTCTTTTTTCATTTCAGCTTCTCCGTAAATTACCTCGCCCCCGCCGCGAACGCCGACTTCTTGATGCGGCGGATTTCGGATGCGTCAAGCTTCGTGAAGGCGAAGCACTTCTTGCCGAGATCCTTCAGCGACGCACCTATCAGGTACAGTTCCTTGTCGTCGACGATGAGAAAGCGGTCGTGGAAGGATTCGTTGTAGCAGACGGCGAGCTTCGGGTACTGGGCATTAAAGGTCTTGACGTCGGCGTCGGAGATCTTGCGGTGGGGAACGTGCTTCTTGTCGTAGTGCTCCGAGGTGAAGACCGTCACCTTCACGCCCTTGCGTTTCTTTGCGAAGAGGTCCAGCACCTCCGGCGTCGCCCAGTTGTCGATGAGGATCAGCGACCGCTTGGCGCCCGCGACCAGCTTCAGCACCAGCGCCCGTGCATCCCACAGCTGCCCGTCGTAGAACACGCCCTGCGTCGGGGCTTCGCCAGCGTTGAGACGATTCAGGATCTCATTTACTTTCCCTTCTGTCGCAATCTGACGTTGCTCAACACTTTCAATCCGTTGAAACACCTGTGCGTTCGCAAGAATGAACTTCCGCATGGCGACAAAGGTATTGACAATCCTAACAGACACCTCAGCGGCAGTCTTTGATTTAAGTAAAGATGCCAGCATGACAACGCCATGCTCTGTAAATGCGTATGGCCTGTAGCGCAAACCTCCTCTTCTTGAAGTCGCAATTTGCGACTTCAAAACACTATTAGTCAAATGGCTCGTTTCGTTTGAGGTAACATTTTGTGACCTCAAACTATCAAACTCGTCTTGCGTCAGCTGAAATACGAATCCCTCGGGGAATCTGTCCGCATTTCGTTTCACGGCTTGGTTAAGCGCCTTTGTCGGCACACCGTACAGTTCCGCCAGATCACGGTCAAGCATGACTTGTACGCCACGCATGGCAAGTATACGACCTTGAATCTTTTCGGGCGAAACATCATTCATCGTTATCTGTCTTTCATTCTTCATTGCGTATATTATACCAAACATCTCGCCTTTACGCTCATTCCAAACGCCGATTTCACCGCGGCAAAACCGCCGCGAGATTAAATCGCGACATATTTGCACCCCGCATTGAGCTCGCCTTCGGCGACTCCGCTTCGCTCCGGGGGATACGCGGGCGAGGTTAAGCGAGCTGACGGGACGTCGGCGAGCGCAGGTGCTACGAAGACAAACGCGCCTTATGGAAGGTGAGGCAAGGGACGAGGGGGCGAGTGCCGAACTGAGCGACATGCGACGACGCGGTTCGTCGGATGCGCGGTGAGACACGTCGCAAGGCGAGGAGGTGTATTCACCGACGAAGCATTGCGGCGCGTATCGCCGCGAAGACGACGAGAGCGGCGGCGCAGGAAGCGTGAGAGAGGCCGAGACCCCGAGCACCGCGCCGAACTCCCGAGGGTGCCAAGCGCGGCCACGGTTCGGGTCGTAGCGGGACGGACCGAAGCAGGGGGAGGCGAGTTGCGCAGGACTCGACCCCGACGGCGTATATGTATACGCCGAGCGGGTCGAAGGACGCGCAAATCGCCCGCCCTGCACAGGGAGTACCGTTACCCGAACCGTGGCCGCACGCTGGAAGGCAAACCAGCACGGCACAGTCTAAGAGTTACCAGACAAGGTCTTCTGCTGCGAAAACAGGGCCCTCGATGCAGCAGCGGGAATTGCCGCGCACCGTCTTCTGGATGCAGGCGTAGCACGCGCCGACGCCGCAGACCATGTGCCTGTCCATCGAAATCCACCCCTTCGACTTCGTTCCTGTCGCTCGAAGCGCAACGGCCTTGAGCATCGGGTCGGGACCGCAGGCGAACAGCTCAAACTTCTCGCCCGCAGTCTTGATGCGGATAAGCTCGTCGTCGAGCGGATCGGTGACAAGCCCCTTCGTGCCAAAGCTGCCGTCGTTTGTCGCGGCATGAACTTCGACGCCAAGCTTCTCAAAGCGGTCGAGGGCGAGGAGATCGTCTTTCGTCCGGCCACCGACAAAGAGACTCGGCTTTACGCCGACGGCGAGGAGCCGGCGTGCAAGGAAGTAGAGCGGGGCAACGCCAAAGCCGCCACCAACGAGAAGCGCCGAGCCGTTGCACTTTAGCGGGAAGCCGTGCCCAAGCGGCCCCAGCACCGAAACGACATCGCCCGGCTTCACGGCATTGAGCGCAGCAGTGCCACGGCCAATCGTCTTGTAGAGAAGTTCGAGCCGCCCTTCCTCGGCGTTGAAGATGGAAAACGGGCGCCTAAGCGCACTCGGTTCAAGCGCGGGCACGCGCACATGCACGAACTGCCCGGGTTCGGCCGTCTCGGCGATTTTGGGAGCCTCGAACGAGATGAAGCGGTAGCCGCTTCCAAGCTCGCGATGCTCGATTACTTTGCATTTCTCGTCAATCATTTAATTCTCCTATCGTAATCTTTGCATGACGCCCTTCAAGCTTGTCCACATATCGGACTTAATCTTCTTTACCGCTGGCGTCACGGTGCCGAAGCGAAGGATGTATTCCGGCGAGTACGTGAGGAGAACATCCTCGCCATCGCGGCCGCGAAGCCACTGGCCAGGAGCCCCGCGCATGCCAGGATACCACTTCTTCATCGCCTCCGAGCCAAGGACAACATACATCTTCGCCGGCGGCCGCTCCCCATTGAACACAATTGGCGCAGACTCTGGCGTCTCGTGCATCGCCGTCACAATCTTCGCCATCATCTCTATGCCGCTAGGCGACAAGGGCCTGTCATGGAGGAAGGCGAAAGAGAGTGAGGGCGTGGGGGATTGGGGGATTGGATCAGTTGGGGAGTGAGGGAATGAAGGAGTGGAGAATTGGAGCCGTGTAGAACGTGTAGAGCATGTAGAAGGAGAGATCGGGGGAGAGGAGGAGCCGGGGGGCGAAGATAGCAACGCCCTATCAAGCTCGACGACCCTGACGCCAAGCTCTCGCTCAAGCTCGAGCTCGGCCTCAAGGCCGTCTAACAGATATTCAAGCGCTGTCACGCCACCTGACTACTTAGCCGTTTTTCTTCGGCTTGTTGTACCCGTAGGGGTTCTTCTTCTGCCAACGCCATGCATCGGCGCACATCTCGTCAATGCCGCGCTCGGCCTTCCAGCCAAGCTCCTGCGCGGCCAGCGACGGGTCGGCCCAGCACTCTGCGATGTCGCCGGGGCGACGAGGGCAGATCTTGTAGGGAACAGGACGCTTCGACGCCTTCTCGAACGCCTTGACGACCTGAAGGACGGAATATCCGTTGCCAGTGCCGAGGTTGTAGATCTTGAGCCCGAGCTGCGGGTTCTTCTCGAGCTTCTCGATCGCCTTGAGGTGGCCGATCGCGAGGTCCACGACGTGGATGTAGTCGCGGATTCCCGTGCCGTCGGGCGTCGGGTAGTCGTTGCCGAAGACATTGAGTTCGGCGCGACGGCCAACTGCGACCTGCGCGACGTAGGGCAGAAGGTTGTTGGGAATTCCCGCGGGATCCTCGCCGATGAGCCCAGACTTGTGGGCGCCGATCGGGTTGAAGTAGCGGAGAAGAATCACATTCCACTCTGGATCGGCCTTCTGGACATCCTTGAAGACCTGCTCCATCATGAGCTTCGTCCAGCCATAGGCGTTCGTGCAGCCAGGCGTCGGGAAGTCCTCGCGGATCGGCACGCTCTTGGGATCGCCGTAGACCGTCGCGGAGCTCGAGAACACGATGTTCTTGCAGCCGTGGTCGCCGAGGCACTGGAGAAGCGTGAAAGTGCCGCCGAGGTTGTTGTTGTAGTACTTGAGCGGGATCTTCGTCGACTCGCCGACGGCCTTGAGCGCCGCGAAGTGGATCGCCGCGCCAAAGGGACCTTCCTTGTCGAGAACGGCGTTGAGCCGCTTCGCGTCGCGAATGTCGACCTTGTAGAACGCGACGGGCTTGCCCGTGATCTTCTTCACGCGCGCAAGCGACTTCTTCGAGCTGTTGCAGAGGTTGTCCACGACAACTACGTCGTGCCCCGCGTTCAAGAGCTCCACTACGGTGTGGCTGCCGATGTATCCGGCACCGCCTGTTACTAGAATCTTCATCGTTTGGTCCTTTCTGTTGAAATCTTTCAGGCTACTTTCCGACGTTGAGAACGCGGAAGCCAATCTTCTTTAGCGCGCCGGCATCGAGGCAGTTGCGCGTGTCGAAGACGAGCGCGGGCTTTCTCATCGACTTGAATATCTTCTCCCAGTCGAGCGCCGGATACTCCTTCCAGTCGGTCATGAGGAGAACCGCGTCCGCGTCCTTCGCGGCCTTGTACGGATCCTTCTCCCACGTAATGCCGTCAAGCCCCGCGAGATCGCGCTTGCCGTTCTCTATCGCCTTGGGGTCGGTGATCGCGAGCCGGACATGCTCTTCGTTGAGAAGCCGCGCGACATACCCGGCGGGCGTCTCGCGCGTATCGCCGGTATCCGCCTTGAACGCGAAGCCGAACATCGCGATCTTCTTGTTCGCAAGCGTGTTGAACATCGCCTTGAAGAGCCGCGAAACGATGCGCTCCTGCTGGTGGTCGTTCATCTTGATGACGCCAGACCAGTATTCCGCCGCGGTGTGGAGCCCGAAAGTCTCGCAGAGATAGACGAGGTTCAAGACGTCCTTCTTGAAGCAGCTGCCGCCGAAACCGGGGCCCGCCTTGAGGAACTTTGGGCCGATTCGCCTGTCGGCGCCCATAACGCGAGCAACCTCGTCGATGTCGGCGCCAGTCGCCTCGCAAAGCCCCGCAAGCGCGTTCACGGAACTTACGCGCTGCGCGAGCATCGCGTTTGCCGCGAGCTTCGTGAGCTCGGCGCTCCACACGTTCGTCGTGAGTATCTTGTAGCGCTCGACCCACTTGCCGTCCTTGCCCGCGTAGATGTCGCAGATTTCGCGGACGGCCGCCCTTCCCTCAGGCGTCTCCGGCCCGCCGATCAGAACGCGGTCTGGGGATAGCAAGTCCTTTATCGCCGTTCCCTCGGCGAGGAACTCCGGGTTCGAAAGGACTGTAAAGCGGTATTTCGCGCTGTCGTTCAGGATCGCCTCCATCGCGGCGGCCGTGCGGACCGGGAGCGTCGACTTCTCGACGACGATCTTGTCGCCGTCGGCGTAGCCCTTGATCTCGCGGGCGGTCGCCTCCCAGAACTGCAGGTCGCTCGCCCTGCCCGCGCCGCGCCCGAACATCTTTGTCGGTGTGTTTACGCCGACGAAGATTATGTCGCATTTCTTGACTGCAGACTTGATGTCGGTCGTGAAGAAAAGGTTCTTGCCGCGCACTTCCTTGACGACGTCGACGAGCCCCGGCTCGTAGATTGGGAGAGCGTAGTTCTTCGAATTCCACGCCGCGATGCGCTTCGCGTTGATGTCGCAGACGTAGACCTTCCGGTCGGGGTTCATCTTGGCGATGACGGCCATGGTCGGCCCGCCGATGTATCCCGCGCCGATGCAGACGATGTTCTTGTTCATAGGTGGAGATTATATCAAAATGGCGCTCAGTGCCCGCTCTCGAAATGCGGGTCGACGCTCATGCACTTCGCGGGGCACTTCGCGGCGACCTGCTCGTCGGTCGGCGGGTTCTCGTAGTTGACCTTGGCGAGAAAGCCCTGGAACGTGAAGTGACCGGCTTCCTTGCCGCCTGAGTTCTTTTCGCAGAGATGGCAGCCCATGCAGCCAACGCCGCAGACCTTGCGGACGTTCGGCCCCTTGTCGGGATTCGCGCAGAGGACATGGATCGTCGCTGACGCGGGAACGAGCTCGATGATCTTCTTCGGGCACACCGTCACGCACTTGCCGCAGCCGATGCAGAGGCGCTTGTCAACCTTGGCAAGCCCGTCGTGAATCGAGATTGCGCCCTTCGGGCAGACGTTCGCGCAAGCGCCGTAGCCGAGGCAGCCGTACGTGCAGCCCTTGTCGCCGCCAGCCGTCATAGCCGCAACGTTGCAGTCACAAATGCCATTGTAGTCACCGACGCGAATCGCCTCGGAACGCGTTCCGCAGCACTTTACGAGCGCGACGCGCTTCTCGGTCGCAGTCGCCTCGACGCCGAGGATCTTGGCAATTGCCGCGGCACATGCATCGCCACCAGCCGCGCACGCGCCGTTCGGCGCCGTTCCCGCGACGAGCGCGCGGGCATAGCCATCACACCCAGGAAAGCCGCATCCGCCGCAGTTCGCGCCAGGAAGCGCGGCAGTCACCATGCCGATGCGCGGATCTTCGCGGACGGCGAGATACTTGTCTGCGACGGCAAGCGCGATTGCCGCAACAAGGCCAACACCTGCGATAATTGCAATTGCGATTGTCATATTTTAAATCCTTATCCTCTCCTAGACTACTGACTTCTGACCCCTAACTCCTAACCTCCAACTCCAACTCCTGACTCCTGACCCCCGACCCCTAATAAGGCAGCTTCACAAGCCCCGAGAACCCCATAAATGCAAGAGACAGAAGACCACCCGTGACGAGCGCGATGGCTATGCCGCGGAAGCAGCGCGGAGGATCGGCGTGCGCGAGCTTCTCGCGAATGCCGGAGAAGATGACGAGCGCGAAGCCGAAGCCGACGGCGGCAGCAAAAGAGAAGAAGACGGACTCGAAGAATCCGGTTCCCTGCTTGCAGTTGATTTCCGCCGCGCCGAGAACGGCGCAGTTCGTCGTGATGAGGGGAAGGAAGATGCCAAGCGCGGCGTGAAGCGGCGGCAGGAAACGCTTCATCGCGATGTCGATGAACTGGACGAGCGACGCGATGACGAGAATGAACGCAAGCGTGTGAATGTAGCCGAGGCCGTTCGGCTGAAGAAGCCAGTGGTCAAGGCACCACGTCACCGCCGCGGCGACCGTCATGACGAACACGACTGCGCCCGACATGCCGAGCGCCGTGTCGAGCTTCTTCGACACCCCGAGGAACGGGCAGCAACCGAGAAAGCGGCTCAGAACGAAGTTGTTCACAAGAACCGCACCAACAAGAAGCATCAAGTAGTAGCTCATAGGTTTGTCCCGATTATACCATTATTCACGCCAGGCTTCAAGCGCCCCGCCTACTCCGGAACGACGCCGAGGGAGTCGAGGTCGAGCGTTCCCTCGTAGACGCGTTTCACCGGACCGGTCAGCGTTATGTCCGAGAACCCCGCCTCGGTCTTTACGCCGTCGACGGTAAGCTCGTAGCCGCCCGCCGTCTTGACGCGCACAGGGAACCTGAGACCGTGTTGCGCGACACCGACCACCGCCGACGCGACCGAACCGGTGCCGCAGGCAAACGACTCGGCTTCGACGCCGCGCTCGTAGGTACGCACCGACACGCGGTCGGGAGCCCGGTAGCAGACAAAGTTGACGTTCGTTCCGTCGGGCGCAAACTCGTCGCTCATCCTTATGCGACGTCCCTCGCCTTCGACGTCCGCCTTTGCGATGTTGTCGACTGGCACGATCTTGTGCGGAACGCCCGCGACGACGAAATCGTCGCCAAGGTCCTTGGGGTCGGGCATCGCGATGCGGACGAGATCGTCGTCGAGCAGCTCTGCGTCCACAAGTCCCGCCGCAGTCTCGAAGCGCATCGCCTTCCCCGCGACCGCGCCGATTTCGCGCGCGAACGCGGCGACGCACCTCGCGCCGTTTCCGCAGAGATCCGCCTCGGAGCCGTCGGGATTGAAGAACCTCATCTTGAAGTCGGCCGTATCGGAGCGCTGCACGAGGATTACGCCCTCGCACCCGATGCCACTCGGACGCGTCGCCATGGCAGCGATCAAACGGTGCTCGCAGGGAAAGTCGCCGTCGCGGTCATCGACGAGGACGAAATCGTTCCCCGCGCCATGCATCTTGACGAATCTGACCGGTTTCATTTTCAGAACCCTCCCATGATCGCGTTGTACCAGCCGCTGTTCGTGCGCGGGCGCGGCACCTCCGCGCCGGCGTTCAGCCGTATGAGATCGGACATGACGTCAAACGCCGCGTCGAGAACGACGTCGTCCTTCGAGCGCTCGTTGCGCTTGCGGCGGCGAGGCTTGTCGTTATCCTCATCGTCATCGTCGGCGTCGGCCACTTCCCGAAGCTCGCGGTCGGCGGCCATCTGGGCCTTCCTCGCCTCGCGCTCGAGCGAGACTTCCTCGCGCTCGCCCATCTCCTTCATGGCGTTGACGTTCGCGAGGTGCTTCTGGTAGCGTTCGTCGGTCGCGAGCCGCTCTTCCGCGAGATTGCGGAGCTGTGGAACATACTCGTACATGTTCCAGCAGCGCGCGTAGTCAGCGGGAAGTATGCGGCTGAACGGCAGCGCGTTGGGGAGCTTGTCCTCGCCAATGTCGAGCGAGTCGAGAAGCGACGGAAGCCGTATGTCGGCCTCAACGCCCTCGAGCTGAGTCGAACGCCCGTCAACGCGGTAAAACCTCGCCGTCGTGATCTTCATCGAACCATACTGCGCGGGACCCATGCCGAGCACGGTCTGGACAGTGCCCTTGCCATGGGTCTTGCCATCGCCAAGAACGACTGCGCGGCCAACGTCCTGAAGATGGCCTGCGACGATTTCGGAAGCCGACGCGCTCGCGCGGTCGGTAAGCACGACGAGAGGCCTGCGAAACGCGACTGGGTTGCCGTAGGGTATCGGGAGGCACCCGAGACTGCGCACGTCCTTGACCTGCACGACCGGGCCGTTCGGGACGAAGAGCGCCGAGAGAAGCACCGCCTCGCGGAGCGACCCGCCGCCGTTGCCGCGAAGATCCAGCACAAGCCCGCCGACATCCTCGGCGTTGAACTCCGCGATGAGCTTTGCGACGTCCATCGCGCAGCTGCGGTAGCCGGGATCCTGCGGACGCTTGTCCATCGTGCCGTAGAAGCCGGGAAGGTAGACGTAGCCGACCTTGTTCGTGAAGCCGCCGAGCGAAACCGTCTCGACGCGACCCGTCGCCGCCTGGTCCTCGAGCTTGATTTCGTCGCGGACAAGCTCGATGAGCTTTTTCGTAGCGCCAGACGTGTCGGAGCGCGGAACGATCTCAAGCGTGACGCGAGTGCCCTTCGGACCGCGAATCTTCTTGATCGACTTCTTTATCGGCTTCCACATGATGTCTTCCATCTCGCCAGTTTCCTGCTGGACGCCGATGATCTTGTCGCCTTCCTTTACGCGCCCGTCGCGGTCAACAGGCCCGCCCGCCATGATCTCGACGATCTTGAGCGCACCCTCGTCCATCTGCAGGACCGCGCCGACTCCGCAGAGAGTCAGGCTCATCTCCATGTCGAAGTCCTCCTTGGACGCGGGCGAAAGGTAGTCGGAATGCGGGTCGTAGGCGCGCGCCACGGCGGAAAGATAGTGCTGCAGAACCGCCTCTTCGTCTGGCTCGGTGAGGACGGTGTAGTACTGGCGGTACTTCTTCACGAGGTTTTCCGCGGCATCGACCTTGTTCGTAGACTTGTCGAGCTCCGCGCCGAGGATCTGGACGAGCGCCTCGTTCTTGAGTCGCCTGCGCCAGTGGTCCTCCGCCTCCTCCTTCGTCTCGGGCCAGGGCGCGTCCTTGCGCTTCACGCGATACGTCTCGTTCGTCGAAAAATCCCACTCCACCGTCGCGAGGAAGTTCGTCGCGAACTCCATGCGCTCTGCGAGGCGGCGACAGTAGAGGTTGTATACGTCGAAGCCGAAGGACGGATCGCCCGCGTGCAGCTCGTCGTCGAGCGACTTCTCGCGCTTCGCGAACTCGTCCAGGTCGGATTTCAGGAACACGGAGTGGTCGAAGTCGTAGAACGTAACGAGGTTCGTCCACGCCTTCTGCGAGATGTCGTCGTCTAGCTTCTTCTGGAGGACGTGGTACTTCGGCAGCATGTCACCGACGCGGCGCGCGATCTTCCCGTAGTAGTCCTGCGGCTGCACTCCCGCGGCAGATGCGCCGAAGGACGCGGCAAGCGCGAGGACTAGCACATATTGAATTGTTCTTTTCATGAATTGCTCTCCATGAGCCCTATGAGGCGTTCCAGTTCCGCAGGCGGAATCACGACACGCTCCGTCGCAAAGCCCCTGGCAAGTTCGCACGAATTCATCACCACGGCGCCCTGCACTTCCGCGATATGCTGCCTGAACGTGTCGGACGCAAACGCGAGGACCGGCGTCACCGCGCCGTTCCAGCCGGCGGACGCAAGCGCCGACTTCACGAGCTGCGCCTCCTTGCGCGCCTGGGCGAGAGGGTCGCGGTCGGGAAGCTGGCCGTCAAGAAGTATATGGCCGTCCTCGACCGTCACATTGCCTCGCCAGTATTTCGTCTCGACCGCGAACACGCCGGCCGGCCCCGCGACGACATGGTCGACATGCTTCCCGCCCGCGACGAAGTCGTTGAACACGTGGTAGGACTCGGGCAGATGCGTGAGGATGCCGGAGACGCGTTCCTCACCGCGCGCGCCCTTGAAGAAGCGCTCGGCGTGGCGAAGCCCCTTCGAAAGACTCCAGCCCGAATAGACGATCGACACGGCAAGAAGCGAAAGCCCCCACATCACGTTTGCGAACGCCGTGGCGGCAACGGCAAACCCGGCGACGAACACGCCGAGAAACAGGGGCCAAAGCCCTGTCACCATGCCCTTTACTCGCGCCCACTCTCCGGCGACGCCATGAACCTTAGCCATTTTTGAGAACCTCCGCTATTGAATCAACGTCAAGACCGTACTTCTTCTCGAGCTCTGCCTGCGTTCCGTGCGGTATGAACGCGTCGGGCCACCCAAACTTCACGTCGGCGCCAATCGCCTCTCCAAACCCGCCGGCGACCGCACCGTTTTCAAGGCTCACGATCTTCATTCCCGCGGCGCGCTGCTTGGCAAGGAGTTCGCTGTCGAACGGCTTCAAATAGCGTGCGTGTACCGCGATTCCGCCAACGCGAGACGCGATCTCGCATGCCTTCCCGTACCAGTCGCCTGTCGCCCAGATGGCGAGACGGGCGGCCGAGTCGATGAGTGGAGGAGTGGAGGAGTGAGGGAGTGGGTGAGTTGGCACTTTGCCGCGGGGATAGCGGATTACAGTGGGGCCGTTGCGGTCAAGGGCTTCCTTTAGCAGCGCTTTCATGTCGTCCGCGTCCTTCGGCTGGCATATCGTCACATTTGGGAGGCACCGCAGCATCGCGATGTCGTAGAGCCCCTGATGCGTCACTCCGTCCGCGCCAACGACGCCCGCACGATCTACGCAAAAGACGACGGGCTGGTTGGAAATCGCCACGTCGTGCATCACCTGGTCTACGGCTCTCTGAAGGAACGTCGAGTAGACTGCGACGACAGGACGCATGCCGCCTGCGGCAAGCCCGCCTGCGAACGCTACCATGTGGCCTTCGGCTATGCCTACGTCAAAGAAGCGATCGGGATAGCGCGCGGCAAAGCCGGCGAGCCCAGTTCCATCGCGCATCGCCGCAGTCAGCGCAACGACACGGTCGTCGTTCTTCGCAAGCTCGCAAAGCGCATCGCCAAAGGCCTCGCTCCAGCCCGGCGCAGGCGGCTCGCGCTGCCCGTCCGTAGGAAGCGCGAGATCGACGGTGTCGGGAGTCGAAGGCCAGGGAAACGGCCCAACGCCATGCCATGCCGTCGGGTTCTTCTCTGCCGGGCCATAGCCGTGACCCTTCTTCGTGACGACATGAAGGAGGACAGGACGGTTCTCTTCCTTCGCAGCAGTGAGCGCCGAGACGAGCGCAGTGAGATCGTGGCCGTCAATCGGACCGAGGTAGTGGAAGCCAAACTCCTCGAACCAGACGTTGCGGAGCATCATCGTCTTCAGGCGGTTCTTAACCCAATGCACGAACCCATAGAGGAACGACAGCCGAAGCGCGCGGCCGATCTTCTTGGCTACGTTCTTCGCGCGGTTGTAGCGGATGCCCGACGTGAGGCGGCCAAGCCCCTTCGCAATACTCCCCGCCGGCTTAGCTATCGACATGTCGTTGTCGTTCAGGACGACGATAAGCCGCTTTGTCGCCGCCGCGCAGTTGTTGAGCGCCTCAAAACTCGTGCCGTTCGCAAACGACGCGTCTCCTATGACGGCGACGACATGCTCCTTGCCGCCACGCCTGTCGCGTGCTGCGGCAAGACCCTCGGCAACCGAAATGGCGACACCCGCATGCCCCGCAATCGCGGCATCGGCCTTGGACTCGGCGGGATTGGGAAAGCCGGAGAGCCCGCCCATCTTGCGGAGCGTCGGGAAAGCGGCGTCGCGGCCGGTGAGTATCTTCCACGCGTATGCCTGGTGGCCGACGTCCCACACGATGCGGTCGGTCTCGGGATCGAAGACATCCGCGAGGGCCATCGCTATCTCGACGGCGCCGAGCGACGACGCGAGGTGTCCGCCGTTCTTCGAAACGGTCTCGAGAATCCTGTGCCTAAGCTCTATCGGCTTCACCTGTCAGTCCTGTCCGCCTTGCGCTTGAGAATGAGAAGCGAAGTCGCGTTCTGGCCGAACGCATCTTCCTTCATGACGAGGTCGTAGCTCTTCTTCAAAATGCTGAAGTACTCTATCTGCCGCTCAATCGGCGTCTCGTCGCAACGAGGCGGATTTATGGCAAAAGAGTAGCCGGAAAGCGCGGCCATCTTGCATGGTGCCGACGAAAGGAGCTTGCGCCATTCCTCGTCTGAAAGCATGCTGAACGGCCCCATCTCGAGCCCGGCGGGAACCTTGCGCCCGGTCTCGATTGCGAGATAGAGATCCTGGGTCAACAGCATGTCGCCGTTCGGATCTTCCTCCTCGATCGTGCGCGCGACATCCCGCAGCTGGGCAAGTTCGCACTGTTCCTTCTTGAGGGTCCAGAACCTGTCCTGACCGTTAGTCGTCCACTTTTCGAGAAGCGGCGAGCCAAACGACGCCGCCCAGGCAAGGCCAAGCGTCAGCAGAAGCCCGCGCGAGGGTACGGACGCCGGGCGGCCGAAGAAGAGCACGGCGGCGAAGACGGCCAGGAGCCCCATTACCGGAACCTGGTAGTCTTCATAGGGGAACGGCGCGAGCATCTGGACGAGAAAGACAGCGACAAAGCTCGCAAACGCAAGACGCGCGACGAGTAAAGCATCGGTCTCTCCGCCAGCTTCGCGACGATGCGCGAAACCAAGCCCGAGCAGTATGAACACTGGTAGATACCACCTGACGAGCCGCGACACGGAACCAATCGTGAAAACGGGGTCGAAGCCACCGCGGGCGGCATGGTAGGCCTGGGCGAAGAAGAGCCCTTCGCGCGACGAAGGATCGCAGAGGAAAAAGCCGTAGACGACCGCGAGGCCAAACGCGCCGCCGAGACCGAACCAGAGGAAGGTCTTGGCCCAGGAACGAATCGACAAAAGAAGCCCAAGGCCCACAACCGCGAGAATCACGCCGAGGCTGATGCGTGTGCCGCACGCGAACGCAAGCGAAAGCCCAGACGCGAACGCGAAGACGCCACCTCTAATGGTCGGCGGGCGGGCGAAGGTCAGGAGGAAGAAGCCGATCGCCACGAAAAGCGACGCGAGCGCGTATGTCTTCGGAATCGCGATGTAGTAGAGGTGGTAGAGATTCGAGCCGAGTAGCAGAAAAACGGCAAGCGCGGCAAGCGCACGACGGCCAGGCGCGACGAGCCGGGCGGCAAGGGCGCAGAAGAACGCAAGCCCCAGCGCACCAAAGACGATGGTAAGGATCCTTGCGCCTAGGAGCCCGAACGAATTCCAGACGAAAGTGAACGCGGCGTAGACGACAGGCATGACGGGCGCCTGGGTGTAGAAAAAGTCACGGTACGGCGTCTTGCCCTCCGACACGAGGCGCGCGGCATAAAGGTACCATCCCTCGTCTTGATTGAGGGCCCCGAGCCACACGGCCGTAAACGCAAGCACGACGAACCCGAAGGCCGCCAAAAACCAATATCGCTTCATTGGACGATATTATAGCAAATTAGCCCACAAAACGCGAGGGGAAACGTCATTCCCAAGCGTTGCGCGCCCTTGGAAGAAAAAGGTATCGCAATTTGCCGACTCGCCCCGCGTCTTGAACTCAAAGATGACCTGCCGAAACCCGTCGTTCTGCTTCTCATAGGCATTTTCAGGACGCGCCTCGCGAACGGACACACGGCGCTCGCCAGATGCCCCATCGGATTCGAAAAGAATCGTCATCGTCTTGCCGTTTTTCCTAAGTTCGGCCATTGGCAGCAAGTCGTTCCAAACCGAGACTTCGGCATCCGTCACCATCGCCCAGCGCACGATGGTGCCAGGCGCGACGCCGCTGACGGAATCTTCGATATAGAAGGCTTTTTCATCGAGATGGAATCGGCGGACGACGCCCTTCGCCATTGGATAAAGTTCAGAGAGATTGACTTCAACAACCCCGTCCTTCGGCTGAGATATAGTCGCAAAACCCTTCGAATACTGCCCTTTTCCGCCTATCATCAGCGTGTTGTGACCCTGTGTGCCAAGGCGGAAAAGCGTCCATCTGCGAGAGTCCGGCTCGGGGGACCAGAGAGCACTTGCGCCGATGGCACGCTCAATTGCCGTATAGTCTTCAGCCCCGAGGTCGTAGGCCCAGCGTTCGCCCAGCATGTCGAGGACAAACGTTCCTTCGTCTGCATGCCCGTGGTTGTAGGAAGGCGAACCGCCTTTTGTCGCGATGTAGATGCCGTTCGTGTCCGCTGGCGCATCGCGCAGAACCGCCAAAGGCATCTCGCCGCGCAGAACCACTACGGACGGTCCGTTCTTGTCGCATGGCGACGCCACGGCTTTCGACATCCGCGAATAGGCGTCGACCCAAAGCAGCCCGATCGGGAAGTCGCGAGGAACGTCGTTCTCATCCTCTGCGTTAGCCGTGCGGAGCGCACACATCCTCGCGAAAAGGCGCTTTTCATGGTCATCGACGAACGATGGATCGCCGAACCGGACAGCAAACCACCAAAGCGCCGAAATCTGGGGCCGGGCAGTATGACCGTCCGAAAAGGCGAAGAACTGCCCGGATGGGCCGGTCATGAGCGGCGGAAACGATCCCGTTTCGCGGAATCCCGGAAGTTCCGAAAGGCCGAAGTCCGTTCCAAACGCGCTCTTCATCATGTCGAGCGCGAACACGTTGAATGTGAAGCCGAATTTCCAGTAACTCGGTCCCTCGGGAAAACCACCGTCAGGAGCGACGACTCCTTCCGCCTCCGGAAGCGACTCGATGACGTCCGCGAGATGAATGGCACAGAGGTCTTTTTCAAGATCGGCCAGCGCGGCGGCTGCGGCGACTATGCCGGCGGAACCGACCTGCACCCAGTTGTTGCGCAGCCGCGTCCAGGGCGGATGCGGTGCTGTCGCACGGAGCGCCTTGTCGCGAAGCGCACGCGCCGCAAGGGCGCGGATTTCCGGCTTCAGCGCATCATAGAGCCAGTCATAGGCGACGGCAACGCCAACCGACATCTCGGCGACGTCCAGGAAGTGCCCGGGATTCCAGTCCGAAAACGCGGCAACCACCTCTATTTCGCGTTCGGCCCTGCGCACATAGCGAGCGTCGCCGGTCAGCCGATAGGCCATAGACAGCGTTGCAAGCCGCGTAAGTGCCTTGCGGGCCGGACCGAGAAGACGGTATCCGCTCATCGCACGTTCAACCGGTTTCGCGGAAAGATACACCTCTGCATCTGCAATGATGCGATCGGCGGCCGGTTTCACAAGCGGGTCGGCTTTCGCGTCCTCCCTAAGGCGTGCGAAGTCCGCATCTGTCGCGAAAAGACGCGGATGCGGGCGCGATGCAGCCGCCTCTACCGCCCTTTCCGCCGCAGACCTCCACTCCTTCAGCTTCGCGGCATACTCTGGCCCCCGCAGTTCCATCCAGTGCGGGTTGTCCGGGCCGAGAAGGAAACGCTCCGTGTTGACATAAGCCGAATTGCCGCGCACACATTCGTTCGACGGCATCGCAAGAACGCGCCGCTGCACCTCGACGGAGCCTGTGACCGCCTCGGTGTAGCAGGCGTAGTATCCAGGCACATTTGTGACGCTCAGAAGCGCCGAAAGCGCGATTTCGACGCCGCTCATCGCATTCTCTTCATGTCGAACTTCTCGCCGGAGAGGGCGCGGCGCGCGAACTCGCCCCAGTATGGCGTCGGGTCGTAGTCCCAGCTCCTGATCATGCAGGGGCCCGCCTTCGGATGGAAGCACCATCCCGTCCAGTTGATGCGGTGCTTCTGGATGAACCCAAGCATGTCGGGTGCGAACGTGTACGGGTCCTCCTTCTGCTCGAACGGAATGAACGTCATCTCCTCGCGCGGCGCCGCGCCCACTTCGCCGAGGAAGATCGGATGCTTCGCGGCGACGGGGAGAATCCGCGCCCAGCCCTTGTGCCAGTGGTAGGTGTGCCACGCGTACATGATGCCGTCGCCGCCCTTCTCGTCGAGCCGGCAGCTCTTCGCCTCGCCCTTCTCTATCGCCTCGCTCTCTATCCCCGTCAGGTCGTTCGCCCAGAAAAGCCCGCCTGCGATCACGACGTTCTTCGCTCCGGACGAGCGCACCGCGTCGAGAAGAGCCTGCATTCCGACCGACTCGAAGCCCTGGTTCTTTTTCTTTTCCTCAGCAGTGAGAAACGCCGATTCGTCGACCTTTCCCGCTTCGCCGACCCAGCCGCCGTTGCGCCACACCTCCCAGCTGATGCCGTGCGGCTCGTTGAAGAGATCGAAGAGGACGGCGGGATGGTTCTTGTAGTGCGCCGCGCAGTCCTTCCAGAACGCGACGTGCTCCGCCTTCGGCGCACGGAAGCGGTGAAGGTCGATCGCGACGTATGCGCCGCGGTTTGCCGCGAGGCGCACTATCTTGTCTACGTAGCTGCGGAACGCGGCCGCCGCCGCATCGGGCTGTCCGCCCTGGAACTTTCCGCGGCCGAACCAGTGGTCGTCGTTGATCGGGAGGCGGATGCAGTTTGCGTGCCATTCGTCTATGGCGACGACCGTCGACTTGACCTGCTGGTCGCCGTTCGGGACCGTCTCCATCCCGCCCGCGTTCACGCCCTGGAGCCACACCTCCCTCCCGTCGGAGTCGACAAGTCTGTTGCCGACGACCCTGAGCGGCTTCGGCCACTTCTCGCGGCGCTCCGGCTCGTCGGGGACATACCGCGCCTTTTCCTGTCGCTCGCGCTCCGCCGCCGCTGCGTAGAGAGGCTGCGGATCGGTCTCGGCGATCTTGACGTCTTTCATCTGCATCTCGCCCGCCTTCGCCATGAAGAGGCACGGCATGACGACAAGCTGCACGGCATCAGGCGGGACGAGGAACGCCGTCGACTTTTCCTGCCAGCCGTTTGTGTCCTTCTGGACATAGCTCGGACCGGGCGCGTTCTTGAGCTCCTTGCCGTCCGCGCCCTTGAGCTTGAAGAGCACGCGGGCGTCAAACCACGGCCTCTCGCCCGTCTTGAGGTTCCTGACTTCCCACATCCAGGAAATCCTCAGCGCCTTCACGCCCTCGGGCAGATCGTATTCCCGGTAGGCGTTGACCAACTTGCCGGGCTCTTTCACCTTGAGATCGGCGTACAGTTCTCCCTCCTTGGCGGGCGCGGCGAGCGAACCGGTCTTTGCCATGCGCTCGCGGGCCTTCGCGCGGCGGGCGGCCCACTGCGTGGAACGTTTGCGGTCTGCCTCCTCCCGCGCCGCCTTCTCCTCGGGAAGCTCCTCGTACTTTTCCTGCGCCTCTACGGAGAGGCCGCGGATGGCGAGCGCACCTGACTTGACGTTGAAGAGCGTCGGCATAAGCGCGATTCCCTCCGCGCCCTCCGGAACCTTGATAGACTTGCGGAAAGTCCGCCACTCCCCTCCTTTTCCATGCCAGCCGCCGATGACCGGACCGCCATTCACCTTTTTGCACTTCGAGTCGATGAAGTCGGTCATTATGCGCGCGTCGAACCAGCTCTTGTCGCCGCGCACGACGTCACTCCACTTCGCCTCGCCGCTAACGACGACACCCGCAGTCCCCTTCGGGAAGAAGACAGGCGTGTAGACGAGACTCATCTGTCCAGCGCCCTTGAACGGCACGTCGAAATCGCGCTTCCCCTCCGGAACGAGGTTCCCGCCCTGCACCGCGAACCCCAGCGCGAGCAGCCCCGCCAAGGCCAATATCGTCTTAGTTCTCATTGCGCCACTCCTTGAAAATGATATAGTAGGTCAGACCTATTTTATCAAAACTCATCACCTAATGATGACGGCGAGGCGCGAGGTCTTAGGCGTCGCCCACAGCTCGGTGTCGTTGTTGCGAAGTTCGAGTGCGCCAATGCCCTCTCCGCGAACGAATGTCGCGGTGATGGAGCTGTCCTCTCCCTCGCACTTGATAATGCACTGCGCCGTGCGCCACTTTTTGCCAGTCACACTGGCATTTATCGTCACGCTGCCGCCAGTGACACTGCCGCTCACCTTCATGCACGAAACTACACCGTTAGACCCAAACACAGCGAACTTGGCGCCTTCCGCAAAGGTTATGCCGCCGACGGCGATTGTTCCGTTGCCGCCGAAAGTCGCGTCCGCCTCAACCGTAACGGAAGATTCGCTGAGTGTTCCGTCGAGAATCAGCGTGCCGGCGTCGGCCTGGAGGCCGTTGAGTCCGGTCATCGAGGAGCAGGCGAAGCGCTGCGTGCCGGCGCCGATCTTGTGGATGGTGAACTTGCCCTTGTTCTGCTCGAACCGTCCGGTGAAGTCGCCGTCGGCGTCGTTGTCGCCGAAGGAGAGGGTGCCGCTTCCGGAGGAGCGGCGGTGGACGATTCCGCATCCGTTGAGGCCATTGTAGGTACCTTCGTCAACTTCCAGCATACCGTAGACGTAGAGGTCGCCGAGGCGGTCGCGCCCGGGCAGCGCGTTGGCGTCGGCGGCGAGCTGCGAAAGGATGTAGGTGTCGTTGGTCCACGTATGGGAGGAGCCTCCGCCCAGCGTGAGACCGGCGCCCGTGGTAGCGACGGAGGCCTGGTAGAAGACGACGCCTCCGGTGCCGGAGATGGCTCCGTTCATGTAGGAGCCCTTTCCCTGCGGGTACTCGATGAACCCCGTCGCGGAGCCGAAGTCGAGCGGGACGTTCACGTTTGGCGAGGAGTTCCGGTGGTAGCCGATGATGACCTGTCCGCTCGTGACGTGGAGAGGCCCCGTGCCGTTCACGTAGGTGTTCGTTCCCTTGGCGTCCCTGCCCTGTATCAGGAGGGCGTTGATGGTCGTTTCGGCCGAGACGTCGACCGTGGCCCCGTAGGCAACGCGGACGTTGGCGGCGGTCGTCTGCCCGATGGGGAAGGCGTCCTCCTGAACGAACTCTGTTTCGAGGTCGAGCGGGCGGAATCCGGTCTGGGGATCGTAGGTGAGGAAGGTCAGCGTGTAGTCGCCGTTTCCGCCTCCGCAATACGCCTTCGACCCGATCACGCCCGGAACGATGGAAATCTCGGTCGAACCGGCGGCACCGCCACCGCCGACGAGGACTGGGGCTGTGCCGAGCTTGAACCGGGCTACCGCACCGGATCCGTCCGCCGCGCCAAGTGTCGCACCGCTGATGGATACCGGGACCCACGGCTCGCGCTGGAGGGCGGTCGCCATAAGGAGCTCCGTATGGCCGTTGCCGCCGTTGAGGGAGACGAACGAGCATCCGCCCTCGCTGCCGTCGACGACGATCGGTCCAGCGATCGTTTCGGTTGAATCGGCGCCAGGATTGCCGCGCGCGAGGAGCGTGGAGCGAGTCAGTCGGACGGACGCCGCGCGCGTGGCGCCCGCGTCGTTGCGGACGCCGCTATCGAGTACCGCCGTGGAAGCGGGCGCGACCTCCAGCGTGCCGGCGGGGATTCCGCCCGCGCCGCTCAGATAGGCCCAGTTGCCGTTCAAGATGCGGAGGTCGCCGTTGAAGAACGTATTGCGCAGATAGACGTCGAGGTTGGCGTTGTGGATCGTCCGCTTGGCGCCGCCGAGGTCGATGTCGAGGTGCTGGCCGTCGGTGTTGCTACCGAAGGTAAGCGAGCCCTTGCTTCCGTTGGCGCTCTTGTTTATCTCGATGTCGCCAAGAAGCCGCACGGTCACGTTGCCGCCCTGTCCGCGAAGGACTGTCGTGACTTCGCCCGGATGGGTGAACGAGAGGCCGTTCGTGAAGTCGAAGGGGGCGTCGAAGAGGAGGTTCTGCGTCGCCTTGGCGGAGAACGCGGCGTCGTAGACGTTGTCGATGACGCCGTCGGTCCAGTTGACCATGTTGGTGTAGTAGAAGTCGCCCCCGCCAGTTGGAAGCCAGCCGGCGAAAAGACATGCTGGCGCCAATATCGCGCCGAGTGTAAGAATGATGTTGGACTTCCTCATTGTTTTCATTCCTTTCGTTGTGTTTAAATCAGTTTTTTCTTCTCGCAAGAGATTCCCTCGCGACAAATTCCACCGGCACTGCGACCGTTGCGCCCGGCGCGGCGGGCTTCGCGATCCGCGCGACAAGCGCCTTCACCGCCTCGCGGCCCATCGCCGAGAAATCCTGGCGGACGGTCGTGAGCGCGGGAGTCGTCCACTCGGCAATCGGATCGTCGTCGAATCCGACGAGCGACATGTCGCCAGGAACCGAGATGCCGACTTCCGCGAACGCGCGCATCGCATGACGAGCAATCGCGTCGCACGAGCAGAATACGGCGGTCGGACGCACCTTGCGCTTCATGATGCGCACAACGGCGGAGCGCACCTCCGTCCCCCAGTCGCCGAGACGGTCTTCGCCCTTCACGTCGTACTTAAGCGGGGCCTCCCCCGTCAGCTCTGCCACAAGCTTGGAGAATCCGCTCCAGCGCTCGCGGACCGTATCCGCCACGAGGTCGCCGATAAACGCAAGGCGGCAATGACCTGCGCTCACGATCCGCTCCGCGGCGAGTCTGCCGCCGACTACGTTGTCCGCAACAACGCACGAGACATGCACCTTCTTCCCGAGATCTTCGTCGACGACCACTATTGGAAAACCCTTCTCCGCAACGGCATGTACTGCCGCGTCGAACGCCTTCGCGTGAACGGAAAACACTATCGCGCCCGTGGCGCCGGAATCGGGAAGCGCCGCAATCTCGGCGAGCAGCGCCCGCATGTCGCCGCCAGCGTCCTTGAGTTCCAGCTCCGCTCCGATTTTCTGCGCCTCGCGCCTCGCACCGCTCGCCACCTTGATCGCGGTGTCCCACAGAAGATTGCCGGCGATAAAGCGCCAGCGGCGCGTGACTTCGTCCTTACCGCGCACGAAAATGCCAACACCGGCCCTACGCTCCAGAAGACCTTCTTCCACAAGCGCATTGACGGCCTTGCGCGCAGTCATGCGACTGACACCGCACTCATCCGCTATCGCGACCTCGGTGCCGAAGGGCTCGCCCGGCTTCATCGCGGCGACACGTTCGCGCAGCACATCCGCGATGCGTGCGTTGAGCGACGGGCGCCCTCTGGATTTCACCTTCTTCGCCATGACGAGAGCAGATTAGCATAAATCCGCCTCGCCCGTCAATCAGAAATTATACATGTATAAAAAATAAACCACCCGCCAAGCGGCACGCCCCTCTCGATTCGCCGCTTGCCACCTTTACCTGTTCCCCTTCGCGCGGTTGTGGGTCTTGCAAAGCATCTGGCAGTTCGAAATGTCGGTCGCCCCCATCGTGTTACTCATGGCATCAATTTATTCCCAAGGTTTCCAGGATTGGGGCAAAGGTTGTTCTTCCTGTCCCATTCGAGGTTGCGGTCATTCGGCGTCGGGTTGAGGTAGTAAAGGAATCCCACTCTCGAAACACCAAGATACGACCATTCCATCACAACATCGCCATATATTTTGCCATAGTACCCCTCTACAACATTTCCCTTTTCGTCATACTTAGTACGAACCCTGAAACACAAACACTTTGACTCATTACGAGATCTGAACACTTTCAAATCCTTGCCTACACCACATGATTGCTCATAATGCGGCGAGAAACCCTGTTTAGGCGCTGTTCTTACCTTCAACTCCGAGGCGACATTGGCTGCAACCTCTACAAGGCCATTGCCTTCCCCCAAGAAATCAATTGTCACAACATCTTTAAACGATTGGTCCTTCTCTCCGCAAAAGTTAACCCCGACACCGCAATCTTCGCGGGGTTTCCTAAAGAACATCACATCGGCGACCTCCCCGCACCCCCACGGCGGCAGCCAATCACCCTTCAAGAAATCGTAGGAAACCGGCCCCTTCTCCACGTCACACATTTCTTCGACAAGTTTCCCAGACGGGAACGTGAGGTTTCGGACATGCAGAGGCACAGGCTTCTCCACGCGGTCGAGCGCAACAGTGACGACAACATTATCGGGTCGCCATGTGCCAAAGAGCGATTTTGACTTGAACTCGACAGAACCACCATTCGCCTTGTAATATCCGCTTGGCGGCTCGCGCACTTCTACACTTGCCTTGCCAGTATTTGTCTTGCCACTCAAGTGACAAACGCCTTTTCCATCTGTCACTTTAACATCAGTAACAATCGGCGTCATTTCAGACCACGCCCGCCATCCAATATTCACATCAAACCATGCCGTAACCTTAGCATCCTTCAATGGCTCGCCTGTTACGGAATCGCAAACATAGACAGCCAGCTTTGCCGTGTCAGCGACAGCAAAAGTCGCGATTGCGATATTGCAAATCAGAAGCAAGTGTCTCATCATTGGATTCGTCATGGTATTAATGTAGGATTGTGATTCACAATCTTTTCCAAATTTCCGGGCTT
>JAZSOG010000033.1:0-111664 GCA_045536845.1 Kiritimatiellia bacterium
GCGGCGCGCGCCCGGTTCCGCTCACCGTCGGCGCGCGCCTGAATCCATGGCAGCTCTGGGGCTTTGCCCCAGCCCTCATCAGGGGGACTTGAGTCCCCCTGGACCCCCCCGAGCGCGGATGGATACATCCGCGCTAGTACCCGCTTTCACTTCCATGCAAAGTTTTTTCACTTTCCCCCTTGACGCAATACATACTAGACCCTGCTGACACACTACACCGCCTTTCGCTACGTCATCCTCGGCGTTGGTTAGGATATTCCCGAAGTTCACCACCTCATAGTCGACGATGCCGTCACAGTTGTCGTCGTCGTTCTGGAACATCACGCGAGGAACCGACACCGAGACTCCCGCCTGCGGTGCGGCGTTCGTGCCAACGGTGGCGCCGTGGATCGCGTCAGCAAGCAGCCACTGAAGCGCGGGGCGGTAGCTATGCTCCCGCGCCGCGCCGGTCGCAAACTGCGCGGCGATTTCGACGTCATATTCGGCCAGTCGATTCTCGACAATTGTCTCTGTCATTGCTTCGTCCATCCGCCGAACCTCAATCTGCTCGATATCCGATCCAGGAAACATCGTTCAAGGAATTCGTGGGGAAGGTGCTCAATCGATTGTATTGCACAAGCGCCTTTGACCGTTCGTAAGCATTTGTCGAATTTTGAATGAAGAAGCGCGCCTGGTCAAGTCTCTGGACACTATTAGAATAACTGGGTATCAGCTTGGCAAGCTCTTCGTCCTGCCACGTCTGGGAGGTGGAAATATGGCGCATTGAATAATACATGTATTTCGCCACACGAATCTTTGCGCCCTCCCTCTCCGCCTCCGGCACGGTCGCGAGGCAATCCAGCAAATCCCATGCAACAATAGATGCCGCCTCATCATATCTATTCGTACAAACGCACAAGTCGTACAATCTATCGACTACGTTACTCTCCAGATTGGTGTACCTAAACAGACCTGGTATTGCGATCTTCTCCATGCCGTGGAGATCCTCGTAAACTATGCATCTGAAAAAATTTGTCACGGCAGGATGGTTGATGTCTGCGAGTTGCCTCATCGCCACAACGGCCGACCGCCTCATGTCCGGATCTTGAAGATTAACTGTCTGCAATCCATTGGATACGACCGCAATCAGCGCATCTACCAGTTCGTTTGTCGTCCAGCCACTTTCCTGAAATACATCACGAAAAAGTGGAAGCGCGTCACGCATTCTGCCAGGTATATCGTCCGATGCATCCGTTTCGTCACAATCAGACTCAATAAATCTACAGCTGCCCCGCAAAAACGAGGCCAGCCGATCCGTCGACCACTCCCCTTCCGCAAAGGACGAGCCAACCAAGAAGCTTAGAATAATTACAAGGATAGTTTTCATGTTATACCTCATTTTGTATGTGGCGGATATACCAGCATTGTATTTCATTCACTGGTTGGATTTCGTCTGCCATGAATTCCAAAACCAACAGGTGCGTTGTCCAAAAACCATACTCGGTTCCATGTATGCGACGCACCATCCCAGGAATTGGTATAGTGAAGGCCGAAGACATCGCCATAAGAAATGTCGGCCTTGGCATCACTTCTAAAGCCATACATTAAAAGCCTTTCAACAATGTTGGAGTGCAAGACCGACGGAGGATACCATCCCCAATCGTCAACCATGCGATCCTTAGATGGGGCACCGTAAACGGCAAGCGGCGTTCCACGGTAGAAATTGTATATGTCAGGGAGTCCGCATGTGTGCCCGATTTCATGCGATACTGTTCGCGCATTGGCCCTTGGACCAATTACTATCCCTGTCTTCCTACTAAATGCCGTCGGACGGCCGCTTAGACTCCGAATAAAGTAGAGCTCCAACCCCCCGGTATTGTTCGTTATATTGCAAATGGCCGCCTTCTGAGCCGCATTCGTATATATCAAATCAGACAGATATGTATTGTTCGTGTAGGAAATCGAATCAATGACAAAGGTCATGACAACTTGTGAATATATCTCATTTACTCCCTTCACAAGATTTGACACGCCATCCGATGTAAATGCAGCGTCACCAGCATCATTTCCGACAATCCAGCAAGACAACTTTACGTCGCTGGCACCAGCAAAGACGGAACCGGACAGAAGGATACAGAGAGCAGCTATTCCATGCCGCATCACTTGTCAACCTCTTTTGCCAATGTCTCGAAATAACGTTTAACCTCGGCCGAAACTGTTCCGTCAGCAAGAGACAGAACTCGAGAAGACGCCTGCTTCCGCAAAGCACTCTTTGCATACAGCGGATCATGCATGCAAAGAATTCGATCCGCCTCAAAAGCAGACATGGGGTCAGCAAGGACTCTCTCGCGTGAAAATCGCAGGATATCGCCTTTGATATCTTTTGGCAGATCGTTCATTCTCATGCTCTTGGCAAGGCATCCCCAGATTGTCGCGTGTACATGCTTCGGGCAGTTCGTCTGACTTGCCTCGTCCATGCACCACTGCAAAAGAGACTTCGAACCCGGCTCCCGTCCGTGATAGGCCAGAATCGCATCCGAGACGTCCAGCTCGTTAGTAGAGGCCGCAGCCGCATTAAGCAGATTGGTCAACATGGTTCCGCTTGCTACATTGGCAAATCCAAACACGGCGGAATGGAATTTCTCTGAATCGAGACTTTCCTTTTCGGAATTCTGCGTCTTCGATATGACAAAATAATAGCCATGCGCCAGCATCTCGTCCGTAGCGCCGCGTTCCTTCAGGGATTTTTCAATGGCCTCGGCATCTTCCTCGTGCTCACACATGAGGATCTCGTTGTCTACAATATGATCCACCTCCGCCTGGGTGAACGCCCCGAATGCCGCGGTGGATGCGGCAACAAAACCAATCGCGGCAATCGCCCGACTAAATTTCCCATCGCACTGCATGATCTTTTTACCCGTTTGAATCATCATAATGACACCTTTGATTCATCTTTCTTTTCATTGGACTTTAGACTTGAAATGCATCCGCTCATCTGCGGCTCCAAGAACTCTGACTTCAAGGTCGACCATTCCGCTGGAACCGAGTACATTGACTTCCATTCCTGTGTTCCCCGAAGGGAAAGTGGCCGCTCCAGCACGTACGCTCCATTGAATCTTAGACGAAGGGATGGTCTCCGGCCTCACTTGTACACGGAAAACAACGTTAGACTGCGGATTGAGAAAGCTTGGATTAACTACATTCAATCCGGAAATGTGCGTATTGTCGATGGACTGCGCATAGCATTCAAACACCGTCGATTTCGCAGTTGCCGCCCGAGCATCTCCTTCGTCGGGAATAAATTTATACTCAAATTCCACACCCTCCAGATCACTTTGCACTTTCCCTTGGAGATAGCATGTGAATGTGTGCGAACGCGTCACCGCCCAGCAGTTTGAACTGGCGACAAGAACGCCGTTTGATGCCGCCGACCACATCTCAATCTTGTCCAATCCTGACACACAACGCAGGGCAACACACCCATTGGTTTCTACATCGGAATGGAATGTCGCCACCATGGATTGCCGCCCCCCGCCGCAGACAATACCTTCCGGCACGTCCAGCGACAAATGTACCTGCGGCGTATCGTTCGTGCCGTAGGTAAAGCCGTCGAGATAAGAATTGAGCTCATGGTCGCCGAAGGTCGCCGTAACAGAAATGTTCGCCTGCGCCCAGCTCGGCATCGAGTCGACAGTTATCTGCGTCGTCTGCGCGTCCGGAGAATGTACAGTCAAGCCGTCAGAGGCCGTCCAGAGATAAGAAGCGACCGGCTGCTGACGACAGTCGGCAAAGTTGGCGGTGAATGTTTGCGTTTCGTCATCCGGCCCGATATGCGACACGTCTGGCGAGCCGAAGAAGAACGGGAGCCACCACACGCGGCCGAATGCATATTCCGTCTGCGGCTCGTTCCCATACCCGCCATCGACAGTCCAAGTGCGCATCGCGTCACCGGGCAGAGAGCGCAGCCCTCCACGCACATCGCAACGCGTCTGCGGCACATCGTCGACGGCGGAATATGAGACATTCGTCATGAACGGAATTATACCATATTCGTAGTCAATCCCCTTCTCCAAGAGAAAGATGTATTCGCCCGCGTTGGTGACTGCAACCGACAAGTCGCCGACGACAAGCCGAACTGTTTCTGGGGGATCGTCAGATATCGTCGCCGTGAATTTGTATAGCCCGTTCGTGAGGCCAACGCCGACTTGCTGATCGACCCACTGAGGATAGCCGACGGCAAGGATCTCGGTCGCGTTTGTGAAGTTCGCCGTCACCCATTCATCGTCCTGTCCAAAGCCGTCGTGGGGGAATGGAAGTTCGCGCGGCAAAAGCGCCGCGACGCCGTTTGTCGAAACCGAGACATCGCCATTGCGGAAAAGTTCAAGCGCGGCAGAGACGAGATTGTTCGTGTCGCGGTTGATTGCCGCGTCAGTCCAGACAAAGCGGTAGGAATTTGACGGGGTGAACTCGTATGCAAATGTCGTAAGCCCCGGCACTATCTCGAACGGTGCGCCAGCAGAGGCGACGGCATTTGTGTCAAATGGCGTCGCCCAGACCTGGCCGTAAGAAACGACCTCAACGCCGGACAAGTGGTTCGTGCCCCAGGGGAACACAAAGTCGTTTTCGAAGTCCAGCCAGAACGAGTCCTTCCACGCGCCGCGCACGTTCCAGTTCGTGGCCTTGCGCTGCGCAAAGCTGTTTTGGACAGGAGTTGTTTGGACAGGATTAACAAGATTTACAAGATTACCCATCCCCGACAATCCTGTTAATCCTGTAAATCCTGTCTGAAAAGAAATTCCCCCTTGCATCATCTGCGGCAACGGCAAATTCAAGTTTGGCGGCACGTTGTTAGTCTTGTCTCCGCCAATAAGGATACCAATCAGAAGGAACGAGCAGACGGCAACGCGGCCGAATGCAGTCAGCGAACGCCAGATTGATAGCAGTCGCGCAAAGACATCATGTGCTATGCGCGAACGAAGCGTGAGCAAGAGTAATGAAGCCGCAAGCCCGCATAAGGCAAGGCGCATCAGCACAGTCTGGAAGAGCGCCACCATGTCACCTGATCCTCAGCTTTAGCGCGTCAATCGAAACCTTGCTCTCTACGCGAACGGTTTCCGCGCCGCGAGAGACAACGCGGGCAAGGTTCCAGTCTGGGTTGAAGCACGTGGGCGACACGACCGCCGGAAACACCGATGATGCCAACGACTTCGCCGCGCGGTCTCGGCGTAGGTATAGCACCATGTCAAGGCGCTGGGTTGTTCCCACAACGCGGCATGCCGTGTTTGCGCGCCTGTCGCGCCAGAACCACTCCCCGCAGTCCCAGCCGACGCAAAGCTCCCCTTCTTCGACACCAAGCACGCCGTCCTCGTTCGCATCACGGCCAAACACGACCTCGACGCTGTTGCTCGCCGCCGCGTCGCGCTCAATCGTCAGCGTCCACTTGTTGTCCGTAGGCGCTCCTGTCGAGAATACGACATTCGTCTCGACCTCGGCGAACGGCCTCACCGCCTCCGGCAGCGACGACACGACAACCCTCGCCCCCGCGAGGGCGGAGAAAGAAAAAATCGCAAGAAGAAGCACTACCAAGAACCGCCACATATCCTGTGCCAAACATTATACCAAAATCCTACTGTAGCAGTTCTGATGCAATCCATTAGATAAAAAATACATAAATCACATAAAACGACATGCGCTACAGCAAGCTTGCGCCTGCACTGATATTTAGTTTACCGCATGCGTCTCAGTATCTTTAATTCAACTCAAACCATTTCTCATAGGCCACAAGGAATTCTTTTCTCAATGCCTGCATTCTTTGTTTCTTCTCTTCCGTGTTTGGATCCATTGAAAGCCTATATTCATCCTCAATCTTTGACTTTCTGCTCACAAACTCTTTGCACAACGCCTTAATCGCCACATCCGAACTTTGCTCCCTTAGGTATGCCTTCTCACCAAACCGAACCGTTCCGATATATACATTGCGCTCGCTAAACGAAGAATGACTTGGGTTGCGGAAACTGCGCGTAGGGACGACTCTGAACTCGTCGACATCAACTTCATCGACCATGATTCTAATCTTTGTGTCGGCAGTTGGCGCAATTTCAACTTTGACAGCAAGATTTGCAAGTCTAGATATCCCGCTGCTACACACCTCCCACCTTGTTGGAATCTGAGTAATTTGTAGCGCAGTGTCTCTGAACGCAACGTTCAGCAAACCGACCCAGTCTCGCTTCTTCTGCATTTCTTTAAGCTTCTCTATAAAACCTCTATCATAGTTTATCGACAATTTGGAGTGCAATGATTTCTGGACGATGATATTTTCTGCAATATCCAGCTTTAACTTGGGCATGAATCTGTCCAAAAACAGTTTTGTGTCAGAAAGATTGTTGTCACACAGCCATTTTGCATAGAGCAAAATGAGGTTCTTCCGATATTCGTGAAAATCCGCTTTTTTGCGAAACAATTCAGTACGGGCTGCGCCACTATCCTTAAGGAATTCCTGCCATGAAATACTCATCTCTGAATTTTGGCTGTGAATAAACTCTTCCACTTTCCCAGAGTCATTCAAATTAATGCAAAATCCATTTTTAATATACTCATCTGGAGTGCGCCAAATCTTTTGACGCATTTCAGACTCCTGTTCCCATTTCTTCCTGCTGGCAGCACGTTCCTGAAGCTCCTTGTTCTTGTTGTCGGACAAAATAGAAGTCATTTCATTTTGAAGCACTTCTGGAAGTTCTATAAACGCATAGAGCGTCCTGCTGGCCCCACTTACAGTTTCAAACGAGCGAATACCAGTGGAAAGATAGTATCCGCATGCGAGAACATCTCCGTCCGCATACTTACGCCATGTCGCTACAAAGAACGCTTTTGGAGGGACAGGGCTTGGGGATAAGTCCTCAGACAGCGCGACTACACCGCCTTGAAGAACCTGAGAAATTCGAACACCTTTCGACATAATCTGCCAGATGTCTCCTTCCTTAGGCAATGGCTCCCTCAAATGCACGAGTGTATCAAGCGGCACATTGACAATCCTTGCTACAGCATCTTGCGCCGTCAAACTCTCATCTTCAGACCTCGGCAATGGCGGCAACGGCACGGCGGGCAAACTCTCCCCCAAAGTGCTCATTCCCTCAGACCTCGTCGCACCGAGCTTGAGTGATGATTCCGCAGATGCTGAATCGGCGCAACCACGCATCACGACAACAAACAATACAGCCACACACCCACAGACAACAATCTGCGCCTTCTGCGAGCATTTCTGTAGAGAAACGACCTCTCCTATCGCCGTCGTACAATCTTCCTTGCGAACTTTCAGCAACAATAACTGCGCGATTGCCCTGCACAGTCCATAAAACGCAGGAAGTTCGCCATACGCCGCCAAAAGCCACTTCTGTATAGATTTCATTTTCATTCTTTCTCATGCCCATGTTTCGCCATTCCGTGGGAGGACCTGGACGCATCCTCACTTCGCGTCGCTACTCGGCGGACAAACACGAATCTGGAGAAGATAAATCCTCTCGTTCGTATTTCTTCTGAGGCCCTGAGAAGCCCAAATCGGAATACGAAGAGAGGAAGTGCTTTTGCACTTTCTCTGCATTGTATCGCCGATTTGAAAATTCTCAGGTTTCAGAAGACGACCGCTTTGCAGCGCAAATTGATTGTCGGCGCATTGGATTTCTCCCCTTTGCGCCATAGCCCCGCTCTCGCAGAACGACATTATTATACCAAAAACCGACCGAGCGGAGCGGCGAAATTTGAAGAAATCAGGACTGCTGGTGTTTGATATGAGATTACGGTGCGGACGAAATCGCGGCAGATTTGCCGCGGAGAAGCGGGCGCCTCGGAGAGGCGCCCCTACCAAGGCGGCGCGACGGATGTGCACCCCGCATTGAGCTCGCCTTCGGCGACTCCGCTTCGCTCCGAGGGATACGCGGCGCGGCTAAGCGAGCTGACGGAACGTCGGCGAACGCAGATGCTACGAAGAAAAACGCGCCTTGTGGAAGGTGAGGCAAGGGACGAGGGGACGAGTGCCGAACTGAGCGACATGCGCCGACGCGGTTCGTCGGATGCGCGGTGAGACACGTCGCAAGGCGAGAAGCCGGTATCCCGGCGACGAAGCATTGCGGCGCGTACCGCCGCGAAGACGACGGGAGCGGCGGCGCAGGGAGCGGGAGAGAGGCCGAGACCCCGAGCACCGCGCCGAACTCGACCAGAGGTGCCATGCGCGGCTTGCTTCGCCGCCGCCAGCGGGGCGGAACCCGCGAAAATGAGACGAGTCGCGCAGGACTGCGACCCGAAGACATATATGTATATGTCGAGCGGTCGCAAGGACGCGCGAATCGGCCATTTCTCGCGGGCGAGCACCGTTGCGGCGAAGCAAGCCGCACGATGTCAGGCAAACCAGCACAGCACAGGGAGCACGGTTGCCCGAAACAAAGCCGCACATTGACAGGCAAACCAGCACAGCACTATAGCCGTTACACGGACGACAGGAGGTCGTTGCGGCGGAGGGCGCGGATCGCATCGCAGTCGAGCGTGTGCCCCGCGCGATAGGAGACGACCGTGCCGACGAAGCGGGAGGAACCGCCGATAAGCGCGATGGCCGCCATGAGATCGAGGGTCGCACGATGCCAGACCGGCTCGAGGAACTTGTCGCCGACAGGGAAGCGCGGCTCGGTGTAGAACCTGCGCTTGCCGTGTATCAGGATGTTTCTGTCGTTGTAGCCCCAGTTGCGCGTCGCCGCGAACAGCTTGCCCACGGTCTTCGCGAGGATGTACTGGCGACGCGTCGCGTTGGTCCTTGCGAGAGCCGCGTAACGGAACGTCTCGGGCGTGACGTCGAAGAGAATCCTCTGGTCGCCTATCACGGTGTTCCACGAAATGCCGCAGTCGATGCGGAGGTTCCTCTCGCCGTTTTCCGCGGGGAGGAACAGGAGAAAATCACCGCGGCCGCCGCCAAAGGCGACCGGCTCCTTTACCGTGACATAGGTCGCGTCTTCGTCGGTCTCCGCGATCTTCGCGTGCTCCATCGCCTTGATGAGAGGCAGCGACGACTGTTCGAAGAGCGGCGGATCGCCGGAGTTGACCTTGAGCAGGACGTCGTCTACGCCGAGCCCGACCTTGAGCGCGATGATATGCTCGACCATGCGGAGGTAGTTGTGCTCGGAGCCCGACCTGAGCACGAGGTTCTGCGCACTCGTCCAGAGGTTCGCCACGTCCACAGCAGTGTCCAACTGCTCGGGAAGGTCCATGCGGCGAATCCACCAGCCCGGCTTGTTCGGCGGCGCGAAGGTGAGCGTCTGCTTTTCGCTGCCCTTGAAGGTGCCGATGCCCGCGACAGGCGCTTCGCCGAGCAGCGTCTGTCGCTTTGCGGGGAAAGGCGACGAGCGATCCTGAGCGAGACGCGTCTCGTCTATGGGCATTGCGCGGAAGCGCTCGTAGGCCGCCGCAATGGACGCGGACGAGCCGAACACTGTCTTTCCGATTCGGTAGGAAGGTAGGTCCATGTAGGTTGCCTCGCTTTGGTGCGGCCTCAGGCCGTGATGCCGTTCTGCTGGGCGACAAGTCCTGCGGCTCCGTACATCTTGCGGAGCTTCGGCTTTTCGATCTTGCCTGTCGGATTGCGCGGAACTTCCGCGAAGATGACCTTGCGCGGCCGCTTGTAGCGCGGTAGGTCGAGGCAGTAGTCGTTGAACTCCTGCTCGGTGAGCGTCATCCCCTCCTTTACGGACACGATTGCCGCGGCGATTTCGCCGAGGCGAGCGTCGGGAAGTCCAATGACCGCGACGTCCTTGACCTTCGGGTTCGCGCGGATGAAATCCTCGATCTGCACAGGATACAGGTTCTCGCCTCCTGTGATGATGACGTCCTTCGCGCGGTCGACGAGGTAGATGAATCCGTCGCGCTCCTCGGCCATGTCGCCTGTGAGGAGCCAGCCCGGCTCCTTCATTATCTCGGCTGTCGCCTCGGGGTTGTGGTAGTACTCCTTCATCACGCCCGGGCCCTTGAGCGCGAGTTCGCCTACTTCGCCCTGCTTCACCGGCGTAATGCCGTCGGACCCGACGATCTTGGTCTCCCACCCGAAGCCCGCGACGCCAATCGCGCCGACGTGGTCGATGTTTTCGACGCCGAGATGGACGGCGCCAGGGCCAGTCGACTCGGAAAGCCCGTAGTTGGTGTCGTAGTCGTGGTGCGGGAAGACGGCCTTCCACCTCTTGATGAGGGCGGGCGGCACGGGCTGCGCGCCGATGTGCATGAGCCGCCACTGCGAGAGCTGGTAGTCCTCGAGCTTGACGTCGCCACGCTCGATCGCGTCGAGAATGTCCTGCGCCCACGGAACGAGAAGCCACACGATGGTGCACTTCTCCTCGCTCACCGCGCGGATGATCCACTCGGGCTTCACGCCCTTCAGCAGCACCGCCCTGCCACCGACGAGGAAAGAGCCAAGCCAGTGCATCTTCGCGCCAGTGTGGTAGAGCGGAGGGATGCAGAGGAAGCAGTCGTCCTTCGTCTGGCCATGGTGCGCCTGCTCGACGCGGCACGAGTGCAGGAGGCACCTATGCTGGAGCACAATCGCCTTGGGGAAGCCGGTCGTGCCGGACGAGAAGTAGATCGCCGCCTCGTCCTCAGGCACCATGGGAATCGTCGGAGACTTCGACGAACAGTATCCGAGAAGCGCGCGATATGACATCGCGAACGTCGGGCAGTCGTCGCCGACGTAGAAGCGGTCGCGCACGGCGGGAACGCGGTCGATTATCTGCTCAACGCGCCCAGTGAACTCGGGGCCGAAGACAAGCGCCGCCGCATCGGAGAGCGAGAGGCAGTACTTTATCTCGTCTGCCGTGTAGCGGAAGTTCAGGGGGACGGCCATGCAGCCGGCCTTGAGGATGCCGAAGTAGACGGGCAGCCACTCAAGGCAGTTCATGAGGAGTATCGCGATCTTCTCGCCGCGCTTGTACCCTCGGCTCAAAAGGAGGTTCGCGAAGCGGTTCGCTTTCTCGTCGAACTCGCGCCACGTCATCTCGCTCCTGAACGCCTCGATAGGCGAGCTCTCGATGAGCGAATATTCGCGCCAGGTGGTGTGACGGGCCTCAAGCTCCTGCGGGTTTATCTCGACAAGCGCGACATCATTGGGCCACTCCGTCGCATTGCGCTCAAGTATCTCTGTTATGTTGCGGAAATCCGTCTTCATGCTCACTTCTCTTTCGCCTTCTCCTTCGCTGCCTTCGCCTTCTCCGCGGCGGCCTTCTTTAGATCCGCTATCGCTTCTTTGTACTCCTTCGCGGAGTCGTCCTTCGGCCATGTCTTGATGAAGAGGTTGATGAGTTTAATCGCCTCTGCAGGATCGGCCTCACGGTAAAGCGCGATGTCCTCCTTCACGTCATCCTTGGCGCTATCGATGGCGGAGATTATCTCCTGCGCCTCGGCGACGACGTTGGAATCCTTAGACTTCAGCTGCTTCTCGAGGTTCTTGACGATGGACGACACGTTCTTGCCGAGCGCGAGCTGCTTCTCAAGCGACTTGAACTTCTTGAAGGTGACGTCGCCGCAGAGAGATACCGGCATCCCAATGGCGCCAATCGCCTCAACCGCAGCCTCGATCGCCTCCTTGACGCCAGCCTTGCCGAGGACGCTTACGCCCCTATGGTTGACAACGTTGAAATACGGCACTCGTTCCCATTGGACCTTGGGGTCGGGATCGAGACTGAACTTGTAGTAGACCGGGAACGTTACCTTGTTCTTCTGAACCGCCTCCTTGACCTTTTCGTCGTCCTTCGCGCCGATGTAGTTGCCGACAATCTGGAACTTCTTCGTCTTGAACGAGTTCCACACCTTCTCAACCTCGGGGAGGTACTTTACGCTCGCATCTATCGAGCAGTCCCAGTAGTACACAAGAACAGCCTTTCCGAGTAGATCGGCCTCTGTCAGCTTCGGCCCCGACACATGGAACTTGTCGTCGAGGTTCTTCCACTTCGCCGCGCCGCTTGCGAAAAGCGCGGAAAGCGCGCAGGCGGCGACAACGACTGTCTTCTTCGTCATCATTTTTCTCCTTGTTTCTTAGAGCTCTCGGCCGGCTTCAGCATCGCCGCCGTCCATGTCAGGTCCGCGATGCAGTTCTTCGCCTCCTGGGCAACGAACGGATTCTCGCTCTTCTTGAGGTCGGCGGAAAGCTCTATCGCCTTCTCGACCTTCTCGAGGTTGAGCCGCTTCGCGTTTGCGTCCTTGAAATCGTAGTCCTTGGCCTGCTGGGCGATGCGCTCAAGCTTCGCAACGCGCCTTATCTCGCTGTCCTCGTTGAACTTCGCCCAGACCTCGTCGTAGACGGCGGCCTCCTTCGGGAACGTCTTGCGGAACTCCTCTATCTCGACATAGGCCTTCCCGGGGAGAACCTTTATGTCGTAGTCGATGTAGTGCTTCCACTGCTTAACCGTCGTCGGGCTTCGCATCGAGATGAGTGCGCTTGCGATGACGCCCGAAGCGCGGCGGTCATCGGTGCCGCAATAGATTATCCGCCCCGTGCCGCCGATGATGTACATGAAGCCGATGTGCACGGGGTCGGTCTTCTTCTGCTCCTCGGTGCGGACGATGTCGGCCTCCTTGTAGATTGGGAACGTGAGCTTGAGCCCCTCGGCTATGCGCTTGATCTTCTCGGCGTCCGCAGTGCCGCGGTGGCTGCCTATGAGCACGAACGGCTTCATCTTGAACGTCTGCCAGACCTCTTCCATGCGACGCATCGCGGCAACGCCGCTTTTGTCTCCGTAGTCGCGATAGTCGAGGCAAACGACCTTGCCGCGCAGATAGCCGGCGGAGGCCATGCGGCCCGCGAGGTAATGGGCCGGATCGATGTTCTCCCATTCGACTGGGTCGGCCGCGACTGCGGCCGACGACAGCATCGCAACGGTGAACATCGCGATTGCGCATGTGGCCGATTTGGCGCTTTCGCCAAATGAAATCAAACCATTTGTCCTTTTCATACTCCAACTATTATACCACTTTTTGGTATAATTTGGGATGTGAAATTCTGCCTGCATACTGTCTTCGCGCTTTTCGCGGCCACGGCGGCGATCGGCGCAGAAGCGCCCGCAAAGAGCGTGGCGGCGCCTGTGACGCCTCCCGCAAAGCCTGCGAAACCCGCAGAAACGCCGAAAAAGCCGCTTATCCCCGCATCGGAGTGGAAGATGATACGCCAGATTGCCGTCAACTACGACCTGAGCGACGAGGCGACATGGCTCCTCGCGGCAATCCGCCGCCACGAGAACGGCCGCCCCGGTCTCGAGTTCGGCGTGGGCGGGCCGATGGACTCCGGGCACAAGGCGCACCGCTACCGCGATGGCGTGAAGTCCTTCTACGTGCAGGGATACTGGGCGGCAGGGACGATCCGCAAGCACTACACCGGCGACCTCACCGCGTTCGGAAAGCGCTACAACCCTCCGCACGCCGCGAAATGGACGACGGCCGTCACCTCGCTCATAAAGCGCCTCAAGGCCGAGAACAACTCGACGCTCCCCGGTGTCAAGCCGGGGAAGAAAGTCATCAGTCTGCCGTAGGCGGCTTCTCGGTGTAGTGACGCTTCACGGTTTCGGCCGCCATCTTTGCGTTGCGGTGGCGGTCGTAAAGCCCTGCGAGGTTGAACGCGAGCGGCTTCAGGCGAATGTCGCTTCCGCCGCGGAAGTAGGTGCGCGCGTCGCAGAACTGCCAGACGGTAAAGCCGGCGATCTCGGGTGATGCCTTCACGATCTTCAGCCAGTGGTCGAGGTATTCGCTCTGGTATTCCTCCGTCCACTGCGCGGCCATCGGATCGTGGCAACCGTAGATAGAGTAGCACCCGGTCTCGCCGACAATGATCGGCTTGTCATCGCCGTACGTCTTGCGAAGGTACTTCACGCAGGCATTGAAGCGGTCCTTGATCGTCTTGTTGAGAGACTCTGGGGTGGATGCGCGCGCGGAATCCTGATGCCAGCCGGGATAAGTGTTGAACGCGATGAAATCGAGGTTCGACGCACAGATGCCGTCGGTCGGGTGAGAGCTCGCGTAAGTCACGAGATGGCCCGTGTCCTCGGCGCGAATCGTCTCGACAAGCAGGTTGGCGATGGCAATCCCGCTCTTCATGTTCGACCCGAACTCGTTGAGGAAGCCGTTGATCACGACGGACGGATGGTTGATAGACGCCTTCGCCATAAGCCGCGTCTGCTCCGCCTGCGCCGCCATGAAGCCAGGGTCGTCGAGCTCGCCGTAGTTGCCCCAGCCGAGCGACTCCTCCCAGACCATCAGCCCCACCTCGTCGCAGAGCGAAAGGAAGTCGTCGCACTGCGTGTAGTGGGAGCCGCGGACATAGTTGCAGCCGATAGACTTCATGAGCTGGACGTCGCGGAGCATCGTGGGAAGCGAAGTCGCATATCCGTCCTCGGGATCTGACTCGTGGCGGTTGACGCCCTTGAGCCACACCTTGTTGCCATTGAGCCAAAGCGCCTTGTCGTGCGCGGCGAACTCGCGTATGCCGAACCGCGCAGAGACGGAACCGAGCGCGCCAGCCGCGACGGTCACGCGGTGGAGGTTCGGGCTCTCGGGACTCCACAGCTTGAACGACGGCACTTCGAGGCGTGCGCGCCCATCGGTAAAGCGGACAGTTTTCGCAGCGCCACCATCAAACGAAACTGTCGCGTCGAGCGATGCGGGAAGAGCGCCCTTCGCCTCAAGCGCAAGCTCGACCGTGCCGGTCTTGTAGTCGCGCGTCCTGACGACCACGCGGTCAAGCTCCACTTCCGCATGCTGAAGCTTTAGCTCAACGCCGTGGTAGAAGCCGCCCGAGAGGAAGAAGTCGTAGAACCCCTTGAAGACGAGATCCTTGGAGCCGGAGAGCCGGTTGTCGAGCGCAACGACGAGAGTGTGTTCACCAGCGGCGAGGGGACCGAGCGGAATCTCGAGCGTAGAATAGGGAAGCTTCGACACCGCGACTTCTCGTCCGTCAATGAAGAACTTCGCCTGAAGCCCCATGCCCTTCACGACGAGCCACGCGTCCTTGGCCGCCTTGTCGAGCGTGAACGCGCGACGATAGTGCGCGAGGCCGCGCTGCGCATACCACTTCGGCATCAGGTCGAAGCATCCCGGCACGACCATCTTGTCTGTTGCCTTGAAGTCGCTCGTCGCCGACGAGAGCTTTGAATCCCTCGCGAACGAGAAGTCCCATGTTCCGTCGAGCGAAACGCGCTCGAGCTCGGCATTCGCCGCGAACACAGCGCCGAACAGGGCGGCGCAGATCATAATCTTTTTCATGTCGTGATTATACACCCGCCCGCCCCGAAAGTCAAGCGAAGGCAAGAAAGCCCTGAAAATCAAGTGTGTCGCGGGGCACCCAGAGTTCTGTGCAATGGGTTAGACAACTCGCTCCACGAGCGACTCTACGCTGACCGAAAGCGCAGCGGCAAGCGGCATAAGAGTGTCTATGCCCGCACGGTTGATATCCTTGCGGCCCTGCTCGAGTTCCTGTATAGTCCTCGCCGACACGCCGGAGCGCTCGGCAAGCTTGCGCTGGCTCAAATGGGCGCTGCGCCGAATTCGCTGCAAGTTCCGTTCGGGATACTTCAGCCGGTAGAGCCTGTCCATCTCGTCGCAAAACTGCGAGATGTCCATTTCGTGGTATGGATGGAACATCGCAACTATGTCGTCTATCGGGGCAAACGAATCTATGCGCGAAAATGACAGACCCCTGAACCATTGATAATGGGCGACGGCCCATCCAGCCCAGAATTCCTGTGACTTCCCGTCCGGTGGCGACGGATCTACGATGCGCCTAAACTTCTCCCCGCAGCGCTCCAGAACCTCGTAGGCCAGCTCATATCCGCTCATGCCGGCGATGAAATGAGCGTCCCCTTCCCCGAAAGATGCGGCGACGCCCGAGGCGAGAAACAAATCCCAGAACCCTCTTGCTGAATAGCCAAGGCAATGACAAGAGAAGTCAAGCATCCGCCCAAGCGACTGCCGGGCATGCAAGAGATACGCTCTATCGTAGGCGTTCGTCATCAGGGCCGATCTCCTCGTCTATTATACGGTCTATGCGCAAATCTCCTGGCACTCTCTGATGCCTCAATGCACTCAGGTACTCCTGACGCGCGGCATGGTCCCGGGCATTCTTGCGCTCGAGCCAGTCAGCGCGCAACGCAGGCCGAGACTCGACATGACTAATACGGCCGAAAGCCCGCCGGCTCTTTATCACATACTGGTCTCCAAGATGCCCAAGGCGTATTGCGGACGCAAGCTGCGAATAGGAAATCGCTCCCGATATGAAGTCCTGTGCAAAGGTAAAGTAGCTGTCGTCCGCTCTATAGCCGATGATGGCGTCCGCCTAGCGGAGAGATGGATTGGGCAGGAAGAAGCGCTCAATGGCGACTATGACCCCATAGTCATGCAACATCCTCCAAGGAAATGAAGTCAGACATCATGCAACTACTAACGCACAATTATGTAAAAACCATCTGGCGACGGATATTTAGCAGTATACCAAAGCACCTTGGCGCACTGAGAGGCGTTGCCGTTGCCACTCTTCCACGTACCTGGCGAGGAATTGTCATCGGACGGCAATGTAAGCCCGGCATCTGGATTCGCTTCGACAAAACTCTTCCACGCCTCCCTGTAACCACGATTCTTCGGCAGATAACAAATAACCGAATCTTGGGGTACATAGTCAAAGAGGCTGCCTCCAATCGCAGTTGGGCAATTTCTGAAATACATGTGCGTCACGCCGCGCTTGCTTTTGTCCTCCCATTGGCAAAATGGAATAGATGCCAGGTTGTCCAGAGATGCCGACAGGACGAGATTCGTCAACATATTCTTCTTTTCATGAAAGATGTACGTCCCTATTCGTTGCACAGAATCAGGGAAGACAAGCGACCTAACCTGCCCGAATCTCTTGAAGACATAATTGCCAACATTGGTGAGCGAAACACATGCGCTAAGGTCGAGATCGGTGCAGGGAACTTCGCTGACCGTGTTCTTGAAAGATGGCTCCCAGGCAAAGGCATTATCCCCGAGTTCAACAAGATTCGTTGCTTCCGAGAAATCAATCGACGTGTAATAGCCGTTGTTCAGCGCGGACGCTCCGATTTTCCTTAGCGAACCCGGGAGCTTCAAGTCGCCGCGCAACGGCATGACCGCGACACCATCAACAAGAGCTCCGTTGAAGCTAAGGGCCCCCTTGCCAAGCTCCTCGACATTGGGAGGAATAATGACTGCGTTGGTAACTGCATTGCAGTTCTTGAACGCCCCCTCGCCGATAGCCACAAGCCCCGTCGCCTGCGAAAGATCAATCGAGGTGTACTTGCCATTCTCAAATGCATACGAACCTATGGAGGTAATTTTCGGAGGAATCACAAGGTCTCCAGTATAGTTGGCATTCTTGAAGTATGCGCCAATTGAGGTCAGCGCCGATGGAATAATTAGCGAATTGGTCGGCGATGTGCAGCTAAAGTACAACATGGACGAAATGGTGTCAGCGAACCAAAGTTCGCCAATGTTCTTGCCGTTCCACTTGTCCGACTCTATGCCGACAACACGTAGCCCCGCTTCGCCTTCGACAGTGCGCAGGTCGAGTACTGCCGGCGAGGCCGGATATGTCTTGATGTCTTTGAGGCAAATCGTTCGCGGTGTCGAGCTCTCATCCTTCAAATAGAAACTTATGGTGAACGTACCGTCAGATATAGTTTTGGCAGATTCGTCCGCCGTCCAGCTTGCAAAAGCCGGCGTCGCGGCAAAAGAAAGAAGCGCCATCAGTAGTGACCTCATAGCATAGTGTCCTTTCTGGATTGAGCTCAAAACATATCTGCTTTACGGTTCGCGCCGTTAACGCATGATGAGGAAGAAGCCCTGTCCGCCGACGTCGTAGTCGCCTGCGAGCGAATCAAGCGTCGCAGTCTCGCTGTTGAACAGGAAAGACTTGAGTTGGTTCGCGGAGGTTTCCATCGGAATTGCCCAGTTGCCTTCGGAATCGGTTAGCTCCACGCCGTCGACATACCATGTCATCGTGCCGCCTTTAATTGCAAAGTCCACTACGCCAATGATGTTGACCGGCTCGCCCAGCTTTGCCACTGTGCCATGGAGCTGCACCCACCGAGAGCCATTCCAGGCGTAATAGGCGAGTGGCCAACCAGCATTTGGCTGCCAGACGTCAAAGCCGATGACGGCGCCCGTGGTATCGGGATGGACTCGCGAAGGAATCACCGGGAACGTCATCGTCGCACGAAGACGAAGCTGCTGTCGCGCCGCAGACGGAGCCGAAGGCGCGAAAACTCCATTCGCGTCAAAGACGGCCTGCGCCGCCTCAAACCAAGCCTTCGGCGGCTTGCCGTAAAAACGTCCGTGCAGGACTGCAACGTCGTCGGCGTATATGGACGCAAGCGTCTGTGTAGCCGTGAGGGTCCAATCATATCCCTTCCCGGACTGAAGCTCGGAGAAAGTCGCCGTGACCGACGGGGCCTCTATCGAGACATCGCCCTCCGCCGACGAGAAAATGCCTGCGCGGTTCCTTATGCCGGCGCCGATGCCACCGGAAAAGCCGCCAACCGCCGTCGTATAGTTGGCAAGGCGGGCGGAAATCTCCACTCCCGAAAGATCCGATGCAACGACAGAGTCATTGTACAGCAGCGTCATCGGCTTGAGAATCGTCCCCTGGAACATCGCGGTGTAGGTCGCATTGCTCTGGACCGGCTCGAGCTCCGGTTCCCACCGCAGAAACACGTAGGACGCCTTTTCCGATGTGCTCTTCGTTCCCGTCGGAACCGCAATCGCATTCGTTGGCGTGAGGTAATCGTATTTCACGGATGTCGTCTCGTTTCCGTTCACCCATGTGACCGTGAAGCGGTTCGTCGTGTAGACGGCGGTGTAGATCGTGTCGGCGGCGGGCATCGTCTCCACTGCAGGCGACCATGCGGAGAACGTGAAGCCATAGTGTTCCGGCGCATCGGGCGCTTCCACGACCGCGCCGTAGGTGTAGTTCGTCGGCCCAAGGATCGTCGAGCCGTCCACGCCGTCCACGAACGTCGCGGCGTAGATGTTCGTCGTGAACGCGTAGACGGCGTTGTATGTCGCGACGCCGACGACGTTCGTGATCTCGGCATCATATCCCGCGAACGTGTAAGTGTATTCGGGCGTCGCCGGCCGTACAGGATTCGCTGGAACCGTGATGTCGTTCGCCAAGGTTCCATAGTCGTAATCCCTCGCGTCCACGACAGATTCGTCATAGTTTAAGAATGAAACCGTATATTTGCGCACAGACGGCGTGTAGACGGCAATGAAGTCGGTGTCGGCCAGAACGGTAAGATCCGTGAGCACCGTCGTGCCGTCCGTGGACCAGCCCGCGAATGTGAAGTTCGTGGCAACGGTGGATTCCTTTGTCGGCGAAACTGGCGCGATGGCGACGGTGTTCTTGTCCGGCCACGTCGTGCCGAGAAGCGTCGTACCGTCGTCGTCGAGCCAGCGGACCGTGACTGTGGCGGAAGCATCCTTCTCCTCGAAGACGGCGATGTAGGTCGCCGGGCCGATGACGACCGGAATCGGGTCAAGGATGGTAGATCCGTCCGTGGACCACCCTTGGAACGTGTAGGTGTATTCGGTTGTCGCGGCGCGTTCGACAGGTTCATGTGACGGCGTCTCGCCGTATGCTAACGTATTCGTTTCAAAATGCGTCGTCGTGCCGTCGAACCATTGCCACTCGATTTCATAGAAGCGCAGGACGGGTGTGTAGACGGCGCGGAAAGACATCGGCGCGTCCGCCCGCAGCGTTGCCAGGTCCACGACCGTCGAGCCGTCCGTCGACCAGCCCGCGAACGTGTAGTCGTCTTGCGCCGTGGAGGGCTTCGTCGGCGTCGCGCCCGTCCACGCGGGTGCCGCGCCGAGGAGCGTCCTCTCGACGCCGAGCGCGGTCGTTCCGTCCTCGTCGTAGAACGTCACATCTACATAGAACGGCTCCTGCACGAGCCAGTTGTTCTGTCCGCTCGAAGCATAGTTCAGATATCCCAGCGTCGCGATACCGGGATAGTCGCTTTCGCTCTCCATCTCCGCGGTCTTGGCGGTGAACGACGCGCCGGAAGCCGTGTCGTTCGTCCAGGCCGGGTAGGTTTCGGCGTCGACGAAGATCTTGTAGCGGTTCCCCGCGCCGTTCTTGCCCGCATACATCTGGTCGTTCTTGGAGTCCTTCGGCGGAATGTCGCCCGCGAAGTGGAGTTCCGCGCCGGGCTTGAGGCCGTAGAACTCCTTTTCGTAGAGTTTCGGGAACGACGCCGGCAGCCGCACGCAGGGAACGTTCTTCGCGCCGTTCATGAAGGAGGAGCCGGAAACGTCCGTGAGCGTCGCGCCGGAGAAGTCGAAGGCGTTCGTGAGCGACGAGTCGCCGCTGAACATGCCCGCACGCAGTTGCGTGATGTTCGGGATCGTCGAGGGATAGAAATCAACGAGCGCGGAACACCCATAGAAGGCCGCCTGGGTGCCGTTGTTGTTGTTGTGGAGAACGGAGAGGTTCGGCGAGAGCCGGACTGTCTCGAGCGCCGTGCAGGACGTGAACGCGCGGTTCTGGACGTCCACGACGCCGGGCGCGACGACATACTCGATCGCCTTGCAGTTCTGGAAGCAGCCCCATTCCAACTTCGTGACGCCGTCGGGCAGGTCGACAAGCCCCTCGACCGGTGCGTTCCCGCTCTGGTAGACCGACTCGAGGCTCGTGCAGCCGTTGAATGCGGAGTTCGCGATCGTTCCCGAGAGCCCGGATGAAATCTCGACCATCTCCAGGGCCGTGCATCCGTTGAACGCGCTCGGCGCCGCGATGCTCGTCACGGACGGAAAATGGGCCTCCTGCAGGAGCGTACACCCTCCGAAGGTGTAGCCGTTTCCGCTATCGAAGGTTCTCACGCCCGGCGCGAAGACGTGCGTGATCTTCGTCTGGTAGAAGTTGTAGTTCCCGAGATATGTGACGCCCGGCGGCAGTTGGACGTGGCCGACGACCTTCGTCGCGTCGTTCGTGTAGAGCGTCGTGAACGACGTGCAGCTGCGGAGCGTGTCGGTGCTAAAGGATGTCATGTCTGGCGAAACCTTGAGCTCCACGAGCGACGTGCATCCGTTGAACGCGCTGTAGCTGTTGATGGATTTCAGGTTCGGGCAATCGACCGTGACAAGGGACGAGCACCCGGCGAACGTCTGGGCGCCGGAAAACGTCGTGACGCCCGGCATGGTAATGCTCACGAGGGCCGTGCATCCGTTGAAGGCGTTGGCGCCGAGCGTCGTGCACCGCGCCGGCAGGACAACCGTTTCGACGACCTTGTTGTTCTGGAAGCACTGTCCGCCGATGTTGGAGAACGGCACCACATGGGGGGTCGCCTCGGCGGCGAGGTCCTCGTAGATGGTCGTGAGATCGAGCGTCGGCCCGCCGTCGGACCAGCCGCCGATGTAGTAGGTGCTTCCGTTCTTGATGAACTTGATCTTCCACGTGCCGTCGGTGGCCCAGATGTTGTTTCCGTCGTTGCTGTCGTAGGACCACGTGGCGGAAGCCGGCGCGGCGAGCGCCGCGAGGAAGAGGAGTGCGAGAATCTTTTTCATGTCGGGCGTCCTTTCTCTAGTAGGCCAACAGGGCGGAGGTCGTCCGGGAATCGGGGTCCCAGAAGCGGAGCTTCACGGACTTGCTCCATTGCTTGAGGTAGATCGAGCCGACGCCCCATTCGCCCGTCTCCGGGTCGCGGGTCGGGAACGTGACCGCATTGCCGTCTTTGGCGGCCTCGTAGGCCGTCTTGAACGCGGCCCATTTCTCCGTCGGGCCGTCCTTCGTCGCGTTGAGGGGCACGTAGACGGTGGCCCCGGAGCCCGACCACCAGTCGAAGGTCGTGTTGCCGACGGCGGCCCCCGTGGACGGATTGAACCCGAGAATGTACGTGTTGATCGTCGGCGGATTGTCGTGGAAGAGAACGGTCTTAAGAGCGCTGGCGCCCTGGAAGTCGGCGTTTCCGAACGTCACGGGTTCGGTGCCGCCGAACTCGATCGTCCTGAGGGACGAACAGCTCTGGAAGGCGGTGTCGCCGAGATTGGTGATGCAAGCACCGCCGAAGCCGACGAGCGCCGGGCAGTTCCAGCACGCCTGGGCGACGTTCGGGAACTTCGCCGGCCACTCGACGGGGCCGACGAGGCGGGAGCAGGAGTCGAGTATCCGGACGCCGATGGTCCGGAGATTCGTCATGTCGGCCGGCCAGACGAACTCCCGGAGGTAGTGGGCCTGCCAGAACGCCTGGTTGCTGATGTACTCCAGCGTGTCCGGAAGCTGGATCGACCCGAGATAGTCGTTGCCGCGGAACGCCTCGGCGGCGATCCCGACGAACGTGAATTCGTTGCCCGCTTCGTCCCGGATCGGGAGCCGGAGGTCGTAGTGCGCGCCGCCGAGGGGGCAGCCCTCGTAGGGCGGCGTCCCGTTCTGGCCGTTGTTCTTGTAGAGCTTCGTCCCATTGTTCTCCGTGCGGCGCACATCGAAGAGCTTCACCGCGTTGAAGACAACAGACGGGTCGTCGTTCGTAAGGACAAGGTAGTTGCCAAGTCCGCTGTTGGTTTGGCCGTTGGCTCCCGACGGGATGCCGACGGCGAGCCAGTAAAATCCCGCCTCCGACGGCAGAAGCGCCGCGAGTGAAAATGCCGCGAGCGCGACAAATGCATACTTGTGATTCGTTATGTTCATTGCGCAGTTACTCCCATGCTGCTTATAACGCCATACGACAAAAGACGAACGCCACACGCGGCACATCTGCCGCGCTCAGCCTCGCTTTCAACCGTATAATACCACTTTCCGCGCCGAATGTCAACGAAACTCGGGCATCATCGCAAAATCTGTTATCTTCATGTGGCTATGGGGCGACCCCCATACATAGCCACAAAATACAGCTCAATGCCATCGGTGTTCGTCGCGTAGTTGCAGAACTTTTGGGGACAGACCCCATAAAACCCCTGAAAACAAGGCTATCGCGGGGTCTGTCCCCAGAAATTCATAAATTCGATTCACCTGACAATTATCTTTAAGCCGACGGACTTCTTGTTAGGGTCAGTGTAGTAGGCGAGGCGAACGACGTAGGCCGCCGTATTGTAGTCCACGTCGTTGCGCCAATAGCCGGAGCCGGTCTTCGTCTGCGGTAGGGCAAATCCCGTAGCCGGGCAGCCGCGCGCGACTATGCCTTCAAGGTTCACCTGCTGCCACGCACGAGCCCACTGTGCGAATTTCTCTGTCGTCCCGTCGGATTCGCCCTGCCCTTCAATCACTCCATTGTAGTATGGAATGTGCACAACGATGGTTGAGTCCGCCGGGTTGATTGATGCCATGTTCCCGTTCCAGTACTGGCCATTGAACGGATTGCCGAGCGAGTCCGGAACATTTGTTAGATAAATGTTGAGGTGTCCGGGTACCGAGCAGTGGCTGTTGTAAGGGCCGTGCGATGCGAAGGCCGAGTTGTCAATTGCGGATATCTCACCTCTGACAACGACATTCGTAAGCGAATCACAGGCGCTGAACGTATTGGCCGTGACACGCGTTACGCCCTCGCCAAGGATTGCAGATGTAAACGATCCACTCCCACTGAACACCCAAGTCCCGAACGACGTGCAGTTTGTGACCACCAATTCCCCTTCAAGCCGCCTACAATTTGAGAGGGCCTCCTGGCCGAGCGACCGGACCGAAGAGAGGTCGGTTCCAATGGTCCGGAGCGCTGTACAGTTCTGGAAGGATCGCATGTTCAAGGCGACCGCGTTCGGGAGGTAGGCATTCGTGATCGTCCCGTTCTGATAGAAGCAGTAGCTGCCGATGGAGACCGGACCAGGCGCGGCGAAGGACAGCAGAGCCGTGTCGTAGCGGAAGGCGTCGCCGCCGACCGTCGTCACGGAAGCGGGAAGAACGACGTTCGTGAGCGCGGTGCAGCTCGCGAAGGCAGAAGCGCCGACAGCGACTAGCTCGTAGCCGTCGCGGATGCCACCAGTGAAGTCGAGCGCGGGGATTTCGGCGTCGCCCGTGTTGGAGTTCGCGGCGATGGTTAGCGCGGTTCCGTTCGCCGTGACGTTGCTCACGACGATCCAGCCCTTCTCGAGCGTGCCCTTGTCGGAGTGAAAAGTCCAGATGTCTTCATCCCAAATCGTCGTCAACGACCCAAGGTCAACCGGATCGCCAGACACGCCCTTGCTGTCAACGCCTGAGAGAACCGCATAGTATGTCGTGCCTTCGCAAAGCCCCGAAACGGAGATGTCGACGGACGAGCCGAGGACTGAGAGCATGGCGGTGCCATGGGCGGCCTCGATGTTATGCGCAGCATCCGTGTAGAGCGTGACGGTGAAATCCACGAACGAGGCAGAGTCTATATCGTAGGACATAAGTGTCGCGGAAAAATCAGCCGTCGTATAGCCGCGGCGCACGAATTTGCCGACATAGACTGGACCAGATATCTCAACCTGTACGGGGTCATCCCAAAAGGCGACATGAACTGCGGCGTCGTTCCAGGTATTGCCCGTCTTGCGCCAGTCCGTGACCCAAAGCGTCGATCCGTCGGCAGCATCCGGCAGCGAGAATATCTTACGCGTAGCGTCGGTATTCCACGAGACGCTGGCGTCGGCGAGCGCCTGCCACTGAGCGGCGTAGGTGTTCCAGTTCGGCGAGCCGGCGGAAGCCTGAGTGCGTGGAACATGGATCGTCACGGAAGCGTTCTCCATGTCGGTGTCCGTGACGGTGTAGTCCGTGGTCGCCGAGAACATGTTGGAAAACGGGTTCTTCGCCGAGTCGGCAACCGGGCAGGAGAGGAACCAGACGTGGAGCATCGAGACACCAGGCGTGGCGAGAGATCCGTGGCTCGAGAATGCGCCTTGTGCAAGGCTTGTCAGGGACGCGGGCATGTCGACACGACCAAGCGCAGTACACCCACCGAAGGCCGAGCCGCCAATTGTCGTGAGGCTAGAGCAGCCAGAGAGATCGACCGCCGTGAAGGATCTACACCCCGAAAAAGCCGAAGATCCGATAGTTGTGAGATTGGGACAGACCGAGAGGTCAATGGCCTGGAGTAGAGGGCAGTCCTTGAATGCATTATTCCCAATTGAGGTGATTTGACAGTTCTGCGGAAAAACGACGGACGTGAGCGATGCGCAGTTCTGGAATACACCCTCCCCGAATGTCGCGAGCCTCGTGCAGGGGGAAAGGTCTGCAGTCGCGAGCAATGAGCAACCGTTGAAAGCGTTGTTGCCGATTGTCGTGAGGTTCGGAAAGTTCGCGAACGGAAACGATGTCATAGACGAACAGTTGATGAAAGCACCAGGCTGGAGGTTGGAGACTAGGCTGTTCTCGGGAACTGTAAAAGTGACGAGCGATGTGCAGCCGTTGAAGGCGTTCCAACCAATCGCATTGCAACCGGTGCCCATGACGAACTCCTGCAGCTTCACACAAGACTTGAAGGCGTTCTCCCCGACAGAAGCCGTCGCATCGGAAAGGACAACGCGCTCCAGGTTTATACAACCTTCAAATCCAGACCTACCGTTAATCTGTTGAATGGTGTACGCCTTCCCGGTCTCGTCCTCGATGCCGTCCGTGAAGTCGAGCTCGACAATGTCGGTACGATTCCTATTGTCCACTATGGACAGGCGCGTTCCGTTCCAGACGCCGACGTTGATCGACACGCCGTTCTTGGTGATGGTGGACGTGCCCGAATCGTACATCCACACAGCATTTGCCGACATCGTTGCAAGCAAAAACGCAAACGACAGGTTGAGGCGAAGGAAATTCGAGTTAAACAGCATGATACTCCTTTAATTTATCGCACCACCAAGACAAGGCCGGGTTGAAGTTCCTCCACGACCCAGTGCCAGTAGCTACCGGTCGTCGTTGACCACTTGCCGATGGGGCGGGTTCCCTCCAGCCCCTTCGAGGCCTTGACGGCTTCCAGTCCAGGATAGTCGGAAAGCGCCTTATCGGCGTCGGTGAGCGTCTCCACGCGAGAGTCCGCCGCCCACTCGGCCGCATGCTTCTTGCCCGCGACAAGATAGCCGCGCGCCTTGAAGTTTAGCGCATCGGAGTCAACCGTCGTCGGTGGCGGGCCGTAGAACCACACAACGCGCGGCTTGGAGTTGTAGGCAAGGCACGCACCGCCGAGCGTCGTCAGCGACTCGGGCAATTTCACGGTTCCAATCTTCTCGCCATCAACCAATGCCTGGTATCCGAGGATAACGAGCGGCGACTTGGAGAAGTCGAAATCGGCCTCCAACTTGCGGTGGCCACGCAGTCCACAACTGGCGAATGTGGCCAGTTTAGGCATAGTTGTCGGATAAAAAGAGACGAGGGCTCCGCTATTGTTGAAGGCGTCAGCACCGATGGACGCCAGATCGGCCGAGAACGAGGCCGACGCGAGCGCCGTGCAGCGATTGAACATGCCCTGCGGAATCGTGCAAAGAGAGGGCGCAGAAAAGCCCGTCATCCCCTTACAATCCTCGAACTGGTAAGTGCCGGATATCGTCGTCAATCCGGGGAAGGTTAGCGTACCTGTAATCATCATACAGCCCGTGAAGGCATGGTCGCCCATTGTCGTCACAGTCGCGGGGAATGTGAAATTATCCAACTCCAGGGCCGAGCAACCATTGAAACCATAATATCCGATGGCCTCGAGCCCTGCGGGGATCGTCACGGTCTTGAGGGCGCTGCAGCTGCGGAACATCTCCGAGCCGACGGTCTTGAAGCCGCTCCCAAACACCACATTGGTAAGATTGGCACACTGCTTAAATGTGTTTCCGGCGGTAGATTCAAGCGAATCGGGGAAGATGACGGAGTAGATGTTGTTGTTCTTCTCCAAGGCGCCATTGTTCGAGCGCGTCAGGACTACGCCGCAATCCGCCGCGAGCGAACGCAGGTCGAGGTCGCCGGAGCCGGCGATATAGGGGGAGCCGTTCACGCCGATCTGCTTGCCGAGACTCCAGTCATTGTCTGAATACCGGTAGACGCCAATCTCCCAGTTGCCATCGGTGATTTTGTGAGTGCAGTTGTTCTGGGGATAGGATTCGACCGTCCATGCCGCAACGGCGGGAAGCGCAATAAGCGCAAAAGCAACAGAAAGACATGTTGAGTGAAATGAAAGCGTGTAACCATTCATTGCATGGCCTTTCATAGTCATGTGACACACCCCTTTAGGTGTCTGAATTATACACTTTCATGGATTTAAAGTCAATCGCAATATACCATTTTCTATGCGCGCGGAGCGAAGCCAAGTACACCGCAGCCCTCTCCGACGAGATATGACCGCGCAATCGCGTCATGCACGTACGTTTTCGCGCCGCGAACGGCCGACGAAAGATCGCGGCCAAGCGCAAGCTCTGCAGCAAGCGCCGCCGCAAGCGAACAGCCGGTGCCGTGAGTGGAAACGGGATTGGCGACCCACGGCATCGAAAACTCCTCAAACGACTTTCCGTCAAAAAGAACGTCAACAGCCGTCGCGCCAGAACCATGGCCGCCCTTCACGAGCACGGCGCAGCCGAACTTGTCGTGAAGCCTAGCGGCAAGCTCCCTCGCATGGGCCGAATCAGCCGCGCGACTTTCAGACGGATCGACTGCAACTCCGCAAAGCGCCTCGGCCTCGGGCAAGTTCGGCGTGACAAGTGTGGAGAGCGGAAGAAGACGCTTCGTGAGAGCGGTGACCGCAGCGTCGGACACAAGCCGCGCGCCGCTCGTCGCAATCATCACAGGGTCTATCACCTTTGCGATTTCCGGATGCGCGGCAAGACGGTCGGCAATTACTTCGATTGCTGCAGGATCTGCGAGCATTCCCGTCTTGAGTGCGCGAATCTCGTAGACGCCAAGAACCGCATCAAGCTGCGCGGCGACAAAGTCTGCAGGAACGGCGTGGATTGCAGAAACGCCATGCGGGTTCTGCGCCGTGAGCGCAGCAAAGACAGTGCAGCCATGGAGACCGTAGGCGTGGAAAGCGCGAAGATCCGCCTGCACGCCGGCGTTGCCACCGGAATCGCTTCCGGCAATTGTAAGGCAGCAAGGAGATATTGCACCGTTCATGGTGTGTACTATATCACACGGCACCGAGGAAGCGGTCGGCGTTTTCGTCAGTGATCCGCTCGAGTTCCGCGGCGGAGAGATTGAGGATGTCGGCCGTCTTGGCAAGAACATCGGAAATCGACGGGGAGTCCGAAGAAGAAGTCCGGTCGGTTTCGACGAGAAGCCGGTCGAGGGGAATCTTCTTGACGAGCTCGCGGTAGTTCACGGCGTGATCGTTCAAGATGGCTGGGCCCACGGAGATAAAACCACCCAATTTGACGATTTCTGGAATGAGCCCATCAGAGCGAGAAAACCCATGAAAAAGGAATGAGGGAGTGGGGGAGTGGGGGAGTGGAGGAGTGGGGGAGTGGGAAAGATGGCGGCAAACCGTTGTGACGACCTGGCCCCAGCACTTCGCCCCATGAAGGACAACTGGGCGACCAAGCTCCAAGGCAAGCGCGAGCTGCGCTTCGAAGACCTCTCGCATGCGCGGCGAAATGTCACGGCTTTTCAGGCGATCAAGCCCGATCTCGCCAACGCCAGCAGCAGGGTTGGCGAGAAGCTGAGCGCGAAGCGAGGGAAGAAATGAGACATCAACAGCATCCCATGGGTGAACGCCAAAGAAGTCGCGGCCAACAAGCAACTCGCGCACAGACGAGTCGCCGCAAGAGACATGGCAGTGCGCGTCGGTCATCTCCCGCCCTTGCGGCGCTTGCCTGTCTTGGCGCCATTGCGGGCGGCAGAACTTCTGCCGACGTTTGGAATCGCCGTGACGATTGCCTCGGTCGCCTCGAGGTCGCTACGGCCGCGATAGATCATGCGGCCCGTGTCGTTCACTACATAGACAATAGGATAGCGGCCTCCTGCGCTGGGCTCCTGCGTGCGCCCCGCACCCTCGTAGACCGGGAAGGTTACCTTCGCCTTCTTTATGAGGTTCTCGGCCTTCGCGGACTTTCCGCCGCGATGCGAACCAAGGACGACGAGCGGCTTCGTCTTGTATGCCGACCACACGTTCTCGATGCGCGGCAGAAGCGCCACGCTGTCCTCGTCAGATTCGCTGAACACGTAGACCATGACGATCTTCCCGTCGAACGAACTCTCGTCGAGCTTCTTCCCACAATACCAGTTCTCTGGCTCAAGCCCCTTCCACGGCTTGGAGAGGTCGACGACCGGCTTTGGTGGCTCGGCGCTCTTCGCCGTCTCCTCTGGCTTCGCCTCCTCTTCTGGCTCCTCCTCGGGCTCTGGGGCAGGGGGCTCTTCAGCAACCTGGGGCTCGGGCTCCTCGGGGCGGAAGCGATGCCACTGCTCAACCCAGAAGTCCTTCGTTATGTTGTACCACTCGACAGTGGCGTCGCGCCCAATCACGGCGTATTCTCCAGCCTTCGTGTCGGGCCAGAACTTGGCGATGAAAAACTCCGCGACGACCACGAGGCCGACGAGTACAATAAGAGCGAGAAACGCCTTTTTCATAGTCCCCCCTATGTGTTAGGCCCGAAGAATACCGAGTTCGTATGCTCGCGAGACGGCGCTCGTCGCGTTGGGGCAGCCGAGCTTCGTCATGATTCCCTTCAAATGCGTCTTTACTGATTCTGCGCCGATTCCAAGCGCCGAAGCGATCGCCTCGCGCTGCTTGCCGCGCGCCACTTCCCTGAGGACGTCGAGCTCGCGTGCTGTCAGCGTAGACGGCGCGGCCTGAAACTCCTCGCAGATGAAATCCGGCCCGTCCGCGGCAATCGCGCGGATCGCGGCGACGAGACGGTCCTGGTCTACGTTCTTGGGAAGATACCCTTTCGCGCCCTCTTCCCGCGCCCTCGACTCCTCTTCCTTGAGGGGCATACCAGCCATCAGGAGCACGCGGATGTCGGGATGAACCTCGCGGAGCTTGGCGAGAACGCCGAAACCGTCGATGCCCGGCATCCTGATGTCGCTTAAAACCACGTCAGGCTTCGAAAGCCCCGCGATCGCGACCGCCTCCTCGCCCGTCGCTGCAAGAGCGCTCACGCTGAAGTCGCGCTCGCTCTCGAGCATCGCGGCAAGCCCTTCTCTGACCATCGGGTGGTCGTCGACTATCATTATCGAAATCATTGCGTCAGTCGTCGCGCTTTTCGTACTTCGCGCCGTCGAAGAACACGTCCTCGCCCTTGCAGAGCCATTCCGTCAGGTCCTCTAGCTCGCTGCGGCCAATCGCGACCGTCCACTTGCCATCGCCCGGGCCGGCCGGAATGGCGAGCTTCTCGACGTGTCCGTCGGCAAATGCCACATGGGCAAAGAGCCCGCGCTTGCCGTTCGGATGGTTGAAGCCGATGACCTCGTTGTGGTTGTACTGCAGGGTGCAGTCGTTCCTAATGCCGGAGCCGGCATCGGTGCTCACTTCCACCTTGTCGTTGTCGAGGAACTGGAGCTCCGCGAACAACAGCACGCGGTCGGGACGCGAAAGGCGGCCGTAGCCGATGTGCGGATTGTAGAGCTTCGCCTGCGCGCCCTGAGAATTGTCGTAGCCGAAGCGCTCGTTCATCACATAGCTCCACAGCGGCTTCTGCAGGCGCATCGACCTGCGGTGGACGGGGCACATGTACACGTCGGCGTTTTCGGAGACATACCGCCAGAGGGCGCCGTTCGTGAGGGCGTGCTGGCGGACTTCAAAAGTCTGGTTGTAGGCGGAAGTGAACCAGCCGCCGCTCGCCACGTGCGAAGTCGTCTTGCCCTCGTAGGCGCCGCGCGAATCCCAGCTGAGCCAGCCGGGCGCCTCGGAGAACTTGAGCTTGACCTCGCCGGAAAGCCCGCTGTCCCTGTCGAGGGCGCGCAGTTCGAGCGATCCCGCAAGCGGATAGACCTGGGTCGCCATCGCGTACGAATTGCAGGCGTTCGCGAGGTTCTTGAGGTTCGTGAGGCAGCGTGTCGCGCGAGCCGCCTCGGTGCCTCCCGCGATTGCCGCGATGAGTGTGCCCATAAGGACGGCGATGATGCCGACAACGATGAGGAGCTCTATTAGAGTGAATGCCTTTTTCATATCTGTGTCAGTCGAGTGGGCGGTAGAAGAGGATGCGCGTACGGTGCGGATATCCGCTGGTCGTGCTGCCGGACGTGCTCGGGGAGCGCCAGACGAGCGCGACAGCGCGCGCGCCAAGCTGAGGAGGCATCTGGTCGGCCGTGCCGCCGCCGAGCATCAGCGGCTCCGCGCGAACGAACACGAGGAACAGCTGCTGCTTTGCGTCGAAGCAGTCGCGCCAGAAGCCATAGAGGAACTTGCGGTCGACGTCCCAGATTTCGTCGGTGTTGCCGGTTATCTGCATGTCCTGCCCGCCGCCGTTGGTGAACACCTTGCCGTCGCTGCAAAGCCCGTACCAGTCGATGTCGTTCCAGACGGACTTCCAGCTCCTGTTGCCCGCGGCGCGCATGCGCCACATGAAGTGCCCGGCGACCTTTTGGAGATCCTCCCACGCAAACTTGCCGCTCTCTGAGTACTCGTTCCAGGCGTACTTCTTGTTGAAGTCTGCGACGGACATGGACGCGTAGTCGGTCGCACCGTCCATCGTGTTCGTCGAAGCGTGGCGCCAGTCGACCGGAGTGTTCGCGAACGCCGCCATGAGGACGTTCGTGGAGTCGGAATAGGGGTTAACCTTCATGCCCGTTCCTTCGCTCGTGAACGGCAGGTTCTCGAACGCGGCTTCGTTCTCGGCAATAGGATCGTAGGTCCGCCACATGAACTTCTCGTTGAGCGTGTGCCCCGCGTCTGCAGCATACTGGTTGCCGTTCCAGTTGTTCTGCGGAATGTTGTACGTGCCGGAGTTGCCGTAGTTGCCAACCGTGACAAGATCGGTGAACCTAGGCAGGAACGCAAGTTCGTAGACCGACTGGAGGTACCCTGCGTCGCTCGTCGCCATGAAAATGTCTCCATCGCGGCCGTTGCCGCCGACGAGGTTCGTCTCGAGCCACTTCGCCTTCGTTATGCTGCCGCCGGACTCGGCGTACCAGTTCTCGGGGAAGTGGTTGTGGCGCGGATCCGGCACCATGAGGGCGGCGGGAGAGATCGAAATCGGATCTGCCGAATCCTCGAGGTTCTTGATGCCGGCTATACCGAAGTCGAATTCGACGCCGGTCCCGAACTTGAGGAGCGGCCACTGCGAGCCGTCGAGCGCCTGCGAACCCCTGAGCAGGATGCCAATCGTCGGATCGTTTATGGAATTCTGTGAGGAATCGTCGGCAATGCTCGCCGGAACAAGGTCGACGATCTTGCCGTCGGAATCCTTGATGCGAAGCCACACGGCGACGTTGAGGAACACCTTCTTGCTCCAGGAAGGATTTGCGTTGATCTTGTCGGAGAGCGTGTTGTCCGCGAAGTCGGGGTCAGGTGAGCCAACGCTGCCGCCGTTCGGATCGCCGCTAAGCGCGGGGAGAGCCGTATGCGCCTTGAGCGTGGCATTGTGCGCCTTGGGGTCGTCCTGCACCTCGGCAAACGTCGGCGTCCATTCGGTGAAGCCGCCCTGCGGCTTCTGCTGGCGCGTCTGAATCCACTGGTAGGTGACCTGGAGGAGTTCGTTGCCGGGGTTCGCGAGATCAGTGGCAAGCCTGACGCCGTTGCGAAGATCGAGGTCGCCTTCCCAAACTGCGCCTTCCTCGTCAGTGATCTTGGCCGGGAAGTTAGGCCTTACGCCCTCGAGCTTTATGGTCATGACGCCATTGTTGACGTTGAGGCCGCTCTCTGGAAGCGTCGAGCTCGTCAGGTGAAGCACGTCGTTGGCGTTTCTCGTGCGGAACGGCGCCGCGGCTTCGGAAGTGAAGAACATCGCGAACTTGCCGTCAAGCGTCCAGCTGGTGTTGTCGGAACTGTCCTTGTGGAGGAACGGATATGTGACAAGCGTGTGGATGCGGCCGCCCTGAAACGCCTGGGCGATGCCATCGGGCTTTACCGACCAGCGGACGACCTGCTCGATCTTGCGCTCCGTGACCTGGCTGCTGTCCGGAGGAAGCGCACCGCCGTTCCAGCCGGTGGGATCCCCAGGGGTCTTCGTTACGCCGAACGACGGAGACTGGGCAAGCCGCGGCTCAACTCCGCAGATCATCGGCACGCGCTCTGTCGTCGGCGTGGCGAGCGAAATCGGGACGTGGTCCGCGTCGAGATAGTCGGCAAGCGCCGTCATGCCGAGGCCGCTGAGCCTGTCGTACCATGTCTTGGATTCCGTGCTCGGCGCAACCTGCGTCTTGTAGAGCGAAGTGGTGCGGGAAAGCATGAGCGGACCGCCCTTCTGGAGATCCGTCATCTTGTACGGCTGGTAGCGGCCGTCCGAGAGGTCATAAGTCTCGATGGCCGTGCTGCCAGCGGCCGCGCCGCCGGAGAGCGTCTTCTTGCCCCTGGGGAACCAGCCGTCCGTCACGAACGTCATCAAGCCGTACGTCTCGAGTTCGGCGGTGCCCTCTGCGGGGTAGAAGCTGCCGTCTCCCGCCTTGAGGTATTCGACGAACGGGCTCTTGAGGCGTCCGATGGAGCCCTTGTCGCCAAGGGCGAGGTTGAAGTCGGCTACCGAGATGAGCGGCATCTTGGACTTGGAGTCGAAGCGTATCTCGAGGGTTTCCTCGTCGATGTCGCGGAAGCGCTCCATGAACGTGTCCCACGAATCGGCTCCCGACGGAGCAGACCTGTGCCCCGGCGGCTCGAAGATGTGGGCGGCCGTGATTCGACGGGTTGACGCGGACGAACGCGGATAGTCCGCGACGAGGCGGTTCACGTCGAAATAGTCCGACACGTCGATCGCGCAGTATGCGTAGCACCCGGTGTCGTATCCAAACGAGCTCCACACCGCCGTCGGCGTCTTGCGGGACCAGTAGCGCACCTCGTTCACGAGCGGCGGCGGTATGTAGGCGAGACCCTCGAGCGTCAAGGTCGGCGCAGTCTGCGAGAGGTCCTGCTCGTTGCCGCCGTTGAAGAAGACGCGGTCACGCCAGGTGTTCTGCGCATTTCCGCCAATGCCTGGATGGACACCGTCGCCGATCGCCCTGTCGATCTGGTCGATTGCGCGGGCAAGGGCGCCTTTCGCGAGTTCGCGCGCTGCCACGGAGCGACGCAGGTAGCTCGACGGCAGGCGGGCGCGGCGCATGTATGCGGAGAACGCAACCGCCGAGACGACGAGGAACGCGAGAACGCCAAGGACGATAAGGAGCGCTGAACCGTTTCGCTTCATTTGCGTTCCTCCTCCGAAAGCCTATAGAAGTTGGGCAGATAGTAGCAGGTTCCGAGGTCGAGGTTCTCGGGCCGGTCTATCTTGCCTTCCTTGATGCGCACTATATACGGCCTGTTCCACGGGTCGCGGATCTTGCCTCCTGCGGAAAGCTGGGCCTGGAACAGTTCGGGAATGTTGCCGGACGTGGCGCTTTCGCCCTGTCCGAGCAGGAAGTCGAGAGACGAGGAGTCGGCCTCTTCGTCGTTCATCTCGCGCAATTCGTGCTTGCCGTTGCGCGAATAGTTCTCCCACGCGAGAATCGCCTGGGAAATGACCTTCACGTCGCTCCGCGCCTTCTCGAGGCGCGCGCGCTCATGCGTCTTGCCGACCGCCGCGCCTACGGACGCCATGAATATCGCGATCATGGCGATCACGACAATCAGCTCGACAAGCGTAAACCCTCTCTTATTCAAAGTCATCGGGATTGCTCCAAATGTCGTCGTAGTCGTTCAAGACGCCGTTCGGGCCGCTGCTCTTGACGTTCACGATCCAGTTTCTGCCAGCCTGAGACTCGCTCTGCTTGACGTCGACCGGACCGAACGCGTCCTTGGGCTCGACCTCCTGCTTCTTGAGCTCGCTGCGACCCTTGAGGTACTGCACCTTCGCGCGCTCCTCGACGTCCGTGTTGTCCGGCGAATCCACCGCGCGCTTCCTGAGCTGGGGGCGAGTTCCTGTGGCGCTCTCCTTCCAGATAGACAGCGTGCGGTGCATGCTCTCGTTCCAGATGTAAAGGCTGTCGGCCTCGTCGCGAACTGCAGCAACGTTGTCGCGCACCTCGTCCATATCCATAAGCCCGGTGACGCCGGTGCGCCAGGCAATCGAGGACTGGTTGAAGACCATGGTGAGCACGGTCACGAGCATCCCGAGGAGAAGCGCCGCGACAAGAAGCTCAAGTATGGTGAAACCGCGTCTCATTCACTACCCCCATTCTCGTCCATCACTCCCTGGAATCTCGCCTCGGTGTAGTATAGCGGCGCCGAAAAGAGGAGATTCTCCTTCGCGGCCGCCCTGAACGAAATGCGAACTATTGCGCTGCCCTCGTCGTGCATCACGACAAGTGCCGCCTTTAGGTTGCCCGCCTTCTGCTTGGACACCTGAAAACCGGTCGGAAAACCGCCGCCAAGGCTAAGCGCGCTCATCGTGCGCGAATACGCTGACTGCGCGACGCCCTCGGGATCGGCCACGACCTTGCCTGTGGCGCGGTTCTGGAGATAGTGGCCCCAACCATCTGGCCCAGGCGAATCAGGTATCTTGCGGAACGCCGACCACTTGACGTTCGTCGCCGTGAGCGCGGTCACGAGCGGCCCCATCACCGCGTCGGCGTAGGCGGCCGAAGCGACATCCTCTCGGCTCTGGCGCTCTTCGCGGAAGCCGAAGGCGTAGAGCGAGATTATGCCCAGGACTCCCACCGCCATGACCATTATGGCGAGGTTGACCTCTATGAGCGTAAATGCCTTCTTCATCAGTGCAGACCCTCCGTGGGCTTGTCTGTTGTCGCGACCGGCTGCGCCTCAAGCTCGCCCGACTTGCCAGGGCGAAGGCTGTACACCTGAATCGTCGACATTCCGGTGGCTCCCTCGTCCGAACCCGAGCCGGTGTTGAGGCTGACGTCGAACCACATCATCTTGTAGTCGCCGGCAGATATCTTGTCCTGCGGGCGCTTGTGGTAGGAGCTTCCGAAGAGATAGCCGTGCGGGAGCTGTATCTCCGCGAACTCGAAGCCATAGGCGTCGCCTACATGCCACTCGCCGGCTGTTCCCGCGCTCTTCAGCACATAGGCGTAGCACGGAATCTCGACCATCCTGTCGGTGGAGAGGAGAGTGTCCTTGTTCTGCTCGGACATCTTCTTTGTCGTCTGGCTGACGAGCGAACGGCCGTTGCTGGACCTCGAGTTCATCTTGTAGAGGGGCACGAGGTTGTCGTTTTCGGTCGAGCCGCTGTCGGCGTTCTCCTCGTCCTCGTCCTCTGCGCTCTCGATCAGGCGCTCCTTGTCGAGGTCGCCGAACTCGTCATAGAGGTACGGGTCGATGTATCGCGAGACGCGTCCGGCGCGCCTGACGGCAACCGCCTTGCCGACTACGATCATGGGCTCGGTGTCCGTCTCCTCGCGGAGAGTCTCGTTCCAGAAGTAGACCGCGACCGGCTGGCGGTCGATCTGCGCGCGCCGATAGGCCGCGCGGATGAAGTGGTTCGCGTTCTCCATCACGCCGCGCTCCTCCATGCCACGCTGCATGGCGCGGTAGCCGCCAACCGTGACGGTGCCGAGGAGCCCCATGATCATGATGACCATGAGCAGCTCAATCAAAGTAAATGCACTTCTCTTCATCACTGCGTCGATACCTTCATCTGGTCGGTCGGCTTGGAGTAGACGACCTTGAAGTGGCGGAAATAGCCGTGGGAAGCCTCAGGGTAGCCGAAGTGCATCTGGGCCGTCGTCATCTTCTGGCCGTTCGCGTCCTTCTTCGTGCCCCTGATTGCCGTCATGAAGTCGAGCCCGAGGTGCCTCGTGCCCGCGCGGCCGTCGTAGCGCGACACGAAAAGCCCCGAGATGTCGAGACACGGGTTGCCTTTCTTGTACTCCTTGAGGATGTCGCGCATCATGTCGTCGACATCGCTAGGGTCGAGCACATAGCTGTCGGCGTCGGAACGGTATTCCTTGCCTTCCGTGTTCGCCTGGTCGCCGGTGATCTTGGACTCTATGCCGCCCGGCCACTCGCCCTTCTGCGCATAGTACGTCTCAAAGGCAGCCTGGACGATCTTGCAGCAGGCGTCGGCCTTCCTTATGCGCGCCTGCCTTATGGCGCCGGCCGCCGCGGTCGTCACGATGCCGAGGAGAATCCCCAGGACCGCGATTACCATCACGAGCTCAATGATGGTGAAGCCACGCTTCACTTCTGCACCTCCCTCGTCTGGCCGATGGTCCAGCTGTAGACGTCGTCCTTCTTCGTGCCGCTGGAATACGCCTCGATCCGCCCGTCCTTGCCGCAGCACCAGACCGCGGCCGTCGCGCGTATGTCAATGTTCTCGCCGCCGATCGGAGCCCCCTCGATCACGCCGTCGCCGTCAAGGTCGAGCGCATACCGCAGGACATGGTCCTGGATGGTGCCGCCGCTCGGCACCTTGGTAGAAAGCGAGACCGAAGAGCCGCGGTGCTTGAGCACGTTGAGCGCCCACGGCGAGATTATGCCGAAGCGGTCGTAGCCGGAAAGCTGGGTCCCGGAGCTGTTCTGCGTGAGCGTCATGTACTTGCCCTTCGCAAGCGGAAGCGCGGCGTGCTCGTCGAGCATGTTGTTGCCGTTGTGCCCCTTGATGAGCGCCCTTGGCCAAGCCCCTTCCTTCTGGTAGAGGGCCGTGAGCGCCGTCGCGGTGTTGGCGACGAGTTCCTGGCAACGCGCCTTTTCGGCGGTCTTGAGGAACGTCGAGACGGAAGCGAGCAAAACGCCCATCAGCATCGCGATAATCCCTATCACGACGAGCATTTCGATAAGTGTAAATCCGCGTCTTTTCATTGTCAGTTGCTCATATGCGCTATGTCGTCCTTGGTCCACTTCGCGGCGAGGTCGAGCTCCTGCCCGGAAAGCTGGTCGCGCGCGATCCAGGGCGGGAACGTCTTGCCGTCCGGGCCGGCGCTCCAGAGAGTGTAGCTCTGGTACGGGGAGCGGGAGTAGTAGTAGAACTCATGCCCCCACCCGTCCTGCACCGTGACTTCGTCGAGAATGTACTGGTCCTTGAAGGAGCCGTTCCCGTCGGGCGTGAAGCACGCCTCGTAGAGCGCGGGGGCGAGGTCCTCGATGGACATGCTGTCGAAAACGCCCTTGTCGCGCCAGTAGCCGCTCTTGATGTGGACGCCGAAGAGGTTGAGGTCGGAGTCGCACCGGCAGATGCCCTCGAGGTTCGGCAGCCAGCGCGCGCAGGACGACTGAGACGGCATCATCTGGAGCTTGACGACGTTCTCGCTCTTGCCGCCGTTGCGCTGCTCCTCGGCCCACCTGTAGACGGTCGTCCATTCTGTCGTGTCGCCTGTAAAGGGATCGCTCGGGCGCTGGTTGTTCTTCGTCCACTGGGCGTAGCCGCCGGCCTCGAAATACTTCGAGTTGCCGCTCATCATGACGAAGTAGCGCGGCAGGAGATAGCTCATTACGCCGTACTGGAACAGCTTGATCTCGCTCCACAGGACCTCGTCCTTCTTTGAGGAAAGCCGGTCCTCTATGGCGCTGTCGCCTGCGGAGGAAAAGCCCGCCGCCGCCCATTCCTTCATGGTCTGGCTCTCGAACACCCCTTCGTACTCGCCGGAAGACGCCGCCTGGGCGATAAGGTCGCTGAGCTCGCGGATGTAGTTGTTCATCCCCTCGGGGAAGGGAAAGCGGCAGCCGATCGGCTGAGAGCGGCAGACGGCTCGCACCCAGTGCCACGCCTCGGACTCGTTGCCCCAGTTTATCGACTCCTCCTGCCCCCTGAAGCTGCGGTTGCCGTGGAGCTTCACAGGCGGATAGCACCCGAACGCGGCGTGGAAGCCGGAAAGGGCGTTTTCGAGGCGCTGCATGCGCGTAATCGTGATCGTGCGCGCCTCCGTGTCACCCACGGTGTTCATGATGCGGAACGTGATCGCCATCAGCGACACGATGACCGCGATGACGATCATGAGCTCAACGAGGGTGAACGCGCGTCTCATTAGCCGACACCTCCTGCGGAAACTGCGGAAATGATCTTGATCATCGGCAGGAACATTGCGACGACGATTGTGCCGACCACGACGGCGAGCACGATGATGAGCGCCGGCTCGATCGCGGCCGTCATGTCGGCGACCGCGTTGTCGACTTCGTCGTCGTAGGTGTTCGCGATTCGGGTAAGCATCTCGGCAAGAGCGCCCGTCTCCTCGCCGACCTCGACCATCGAGACGACCATCGGCGGGAACACCCAGCACTGCGAGAGGGGCGCGGTCATGCCTTCGCCCTCTTTCACCGCGTCGTGAACGCTCTGGAGCGCCTTCGAGACGATTCTGTTGCCGGTCGTGTCGCGGACGATCATGAGCGACTGGAGAATCGGGACGCCAGAAGCGAGCAGCGTGCCGAGCGTACGCGTCACGCGGGAGACGGCGGTACGCTGGACCAGCGTTCCCGTAACTGGCATCCTGAGCGACAGCCAGTCGAACACCGTGGCGCCCTTCTCGGTCTTGCCGATGATCTTCTTGAGGACGACGAGCATGACGACGCCAATGCCCGCAGTGATGTAGTTGTGCTGCACCCAATCAGACGCGTCGATGACGAACTGGGTGATCGCAGGGAGCTCCGCGCCGCCAAGGATGTCGTCGAACACCTGCTTGAACTTCGGGATGACGGTGATGAGGAGGAAGGTGGTGATGCCGATTGCGGCGACGAGGACGACGATCGGGTAGATCATCGCGCCCTTCACCTTGTTTTTGATCTTCTCGCTCTTTTCGGCGAACTCCGCGAGACGGCCGAGGACGACTTCAAGGACGCCGCCCGCTTCGCCTGCCTTCACCATGTTGACGTAGAGGTTGTCGAAGATCTTCGGATACGCCGTCAGCGACTCGGAGAAGGTGCCGCCGGCCGCGATGTTCTCGCCAATGCCTTCGAGGGCCTCCTTCATCTGAGCGTCCTTCATCTGGCGCTTCAAGACCTCGATGCCGCGCATAAGCGGAAGGCCGGCGTTCACGAGCGTCGCAAGCTGGCGGGTGAACTGGGTGAGGACCTTCGTCTTGATCTTGCCGCGCATCCAGCTCGGCAGCTTGATGTTGATGTTCGTATTAAGGCCGCCCTTCTTGGCCGCAGGCGCGGGAGCAGGGGGGGCGCCCCTTTTGGCAGGAGCATTCTTGGCTGGAGCCGCCGCAGGCGTAGACGCCGCGCGCTTCACCTCGCCGAGCGCAGTCGGGAAAAGTCCTTGCGCACGAACCGCCGCAATGGCGGAATTGCGGTCGCCGGCTTCGATCTGTCCGCGCGTCTCGTTGCCCGACGCATCTTTCGCTATGTACTGAAATGTCGCCATGTTAGGGATTGACCTTCCTCAAGTTTGTGTAAATTATACCATCTATCGCGTATTATGGCAAACGCCAAATCATTTCCCGACGCAAAAGCGGGAGAAGAGCGCATCGAGCATATCGGCCGAGTAAGTCGCGCCGATGGCCCCGCCCAGCTTTTCGGCCGCCGCACGAACGCAGTTGGCGAGAAGGACAAGGTCGGGGGGTGGGGGAGTGGGGGAGAGGAGAGTTCTGGCCTCGACTAGTGCCGCGGCATCGCGGCCAAGGGCAGAATCGGCGTCGCCCGGCTCGGCCGCCTTGCGCTCGAGTTCCGCGGCAATTGCGCCGCGGAGCGCCTCAAGCCCCTCTCCTGTTTTGGCGCTTACAGAAACTCCGATGGTTGTTGTTCCCGCTAACGCTCCACCGCTTCGCGCCATAAAACCATCACTACCGGGATTCTCGTGAACAGCGATTGTCGAGTGTGAAACTGCGGAGTGGTAACGAGAGCCATAATCTTCGGAGTTTACTATCAAATCGCATTTAGAAAGGACTTCTATGACGACACCTGTCCCGTCCGTCCCGCCTGTCCCGCTCGTCCCGCCAGCCTGATCGCCGTCGGCTGGGGTTAGGTTCAGCACAATGTCGGCCTTCCCCATAAGACCGCGCGCGCGCGCGACGCCTTCACCCTCGATGGCATCGCCGGTTTCGCGAAGCCCCGCCGTGTCGACGAGCCGCACCGGCCAGCCGTCAATGTCGAGCCATTCCTCTATGGAATCGCGCGTCGTTCCAGGCGTAGCCGAGACTATTGCGCGACTTTCCCCGAGAAGCGCGTTTAAAAGTGAACTTTTCCCTGCGTTCGGCGGTCCAGCAATCACCACAAGAGCGCCCTCGCGCAGTATTTTCCCCTCCTTAGCGCGACGAATCGCCTCGTCAAGACGGACGGAAATGGCGGCGACCGAGGAAACAAGACCGTCGAGAAAGCCGCTCGGAAGCTCCTCTTCGCTTACGTCAAGCGCATGTTCGGCCGTCGAGGAGATGTCAACAAGAGCGTCGTAGATTTCCCTTGTCGCCTTGCGGCACTCGCCAGACACGCCCCGAAGCGCTGCATCGGCCGCGCGGTCAGTCTTGGCGTCTACGAGATCGAGGACCGATTCCGCCTCTTCGTAGGAGAGCTTCCCGTTGAGAAACGCGCGCTCGGTGAATTCGCCGCGGTGCGCAAGGCGCGCGCCAGAGGCGAGGCATGCCTCGAGGACGCGGCGAGGCGTCACGGAGCCGCCGTGGCACTGGAACTCGACGACATCCTCGCCGGTGTAGGAATGGGGGGCCTTGAAGGCAAGCGTGACGCCATCGTCTAAAAGACGCCCGTCGAGACGGTAGCGGTCAAACGAGATTCTTCCGGCGCGCGGCGCGCGGCCAGCAATCCGCTCGGCGACTTGAAACGCCTCGGGCCCGCTTACGCGAACGACCGCGACACCTCCGCGCCCGGGCGCAGTAGCAACAGCCGCGATCGTATCCCCGAGACTCACTTGACGTTTCTGAAGAAGCGGCGCATTTCGTCGGGCGTCTTGCACGCGGCAAGCTGCTCATAGCCGTTGTCCGCGCGAAGCGCGCGGGAGATGTAGCTCATCAGCTTGAGATACGGCGTCTGCGCCTCGTCGTTCGCAAGGGTAAGGACGATGATCTTCAAAGGAGAGTTGTCGATCGTCTCGTAGTCGGGGATGCAGCCATTTGCCGTTCCCTCGTTGTCGACGATCGCAACGGCACCCGCGATGCCGTGGACGCTCGGGCAGCGGCCGTGGGGAACCGCGATGCCGTGGTCGAGACCCGTGGGCATCGACGCCTCGCGCTTCAGGACCGCTTCCGCCGCCTCTGCGGCGTTCTTGACGTGGTTCGGGCAGGCCGTGGCGACTTCGGCGACCATCTTCTCGATCGCCTCCTTCTTCGAGGACGCGCGGAACTTGGGCAGCATGACGAAACCCTGCATATAGCGACCGACTCCTTCGTGGCCGCGCTTCGCGGGCTCGCTCTGCGCAATCATCTTGCCGAGGTCCTCCTTGCGGATGGGCTTGGCGATTGCGCGCGCGAGGTCGTTCATCTGCGAGGCAACCTCCATCCAAGCCGTCATGACCATCGTCTCCTCTGCCTTCGTGCAGGTGAAGCGAATCTTTTTGCCGATGCGGCGGACCGCCATGTCGATGTCGTCCATCGCGATCTCCCAGATGTGGTCGGCCTGAGAGAGGAGCGTGACGAAGAAGCCCTCCTTGCGGAACTCCTCGACGAGGCGGTTGACGACGAGCTCGGCGACTTCGCGCGTCTCGAGCTCGAAGACGACTTCGCGGCCGCCGTCTGCGTCGGCCTTCGGATGGCGCACGCCCTTCGCCTTCGGGTGGAAGAGCCCGACGAGCGCAGGCGGCGCGACGACCGTCGTGACGAGCGTCATGAGAATGCCGATGCCGAACACTTCCTGGGTGAGATAGCCGTTGGAAAGGCCGATGCCGGCGATGATGAGCGCGACTTCGCCACGCGGAATCATGCCCGCGCCGACGCGCAGGGAGCCGAGGAAGTTGAAGCCGCAGAAGAGCGACGGAATTGCGCAGCCCACGATCTTTGCGAGGACGGCGAGCGCGGTGTAGATGCCGCCGAAGATCAGAACGGGCTTCGAGCAGAGCGCCGTGACGTCGACCATCATGCCCATCACGCAGAAGAAGATCGGCACGAGGAACGTGTAGAGGTTCGAGAGGTTGTCCTGGACGAGGTGCTTGATGTCGGTGCGCGAGAGCGCGAGGCCCATCACGTACGCGCCGATGATGAGGGTAAGGCCGAGCGCCTCGAACATGCCGGCGATAACGAGCGCAAGGCCGAACGCGAGCGTCGCGATTGCGCCGTGCGCCTTGAAGAGCTTGAGGAGCCAGGAGATCTTCTTCGCGAGCACCACGCCGACGATTGTGCCGACGAGCCACACGCCGAACGCCTTCAGGGCCGTCGCGCCGATGGCGCCCCAGTCGATGCCCTGCGCCGCAGCTTCGCCGGCCGCCGCCGCCTCGCGCTGGGAGCCGATGATGCCCATGCCGATAGCGAGAACGATAATGCCGAGGACGTCGTCGATCACCGCGCCCGCCATGATCGTCACGCCTTCTTCGGAGTCCATCTTCTTCTTCTCGGAGAGGATGCGCGCCGTGATGCCGACCGAGGTTGCCGTCGACATGATGCCCATGAACATCGCCGCCGGAGAAAGCACCGCTTGAACAACCTTGCCTTCCTTCACGAGATCACCAAGCTCTGCGAGGCACTGGATGCCCCCGAGGAGGTCGGGGAGATACGTCGTCGCGTAGACGGCGCAGAGGTCGCCGAGGAGGAACGAGAACACCACGCCGCCGATGCCCACGAGAGAGCCGGCGAACGCGTACTTGAGGAACATCTTGAGGTTCGTCTCAAGCCCTGAGAGGAACAGCAAAACGACGGACGCGATGGTGCAGATGCCGTAGAGCTCGGGCGTCGCGGCGAATGGATTCCCGCCCGCGGCGGCCTGGGCACGCAGGGCCTTGCCGTAGAAGATGCCGTACTGGAACATGCCGTCGAAGCCGGGAATCGCGAAGCCGCCAAGAGCCCACGGGCCAATCAGGATGCCGGCACCAAGTTCGCCAAGGACACTCGGGAGCTTAAGCGCAGTAGCAATCGACCCGCCGATCTTCGCGGCGAAAATAATTATGCCGATCTGCAGCACGAGGAAGAGCATCTTCGGCGTCATGCCGAGCTTTGCCGGCCAGTCGGCCGCCTCGGCGGGAAGCGCCTCCCCCGCGAACGCGGCGACCGCTGCAAAGATGAATGTCAGCAAAAAGAATGTCTTTCCGTGTTTCATATCTGTGTCCGAAGGTTCGGTATTTCCATGGCATTAGCCACTAACTCTTGAAATGCTTGACGAGAGGCGTCCAGCCCTTGGCCTCTTCAGGCGTCATCTGGGCGAAAGCCATCACGATGAGCCTGTCGCCTATCTTGCCCTTGTGCGCCGCCGCGCCGTTGAGGCAGCAGACGTGGCTGCCGCGCTTTCCTGCTATGGCGTAGGTCTCGAAGCGGTTGCCGTTCTCGACGTCGGCGACAAGAATCTTCTCGTAGGGGACGAGCCCGACTGCTTCCATATCGTCGGGGTCGAGCGTAAGCGAGCCCTCGTAATCGAGGCACGCCTCGGTTACGCGTATTCTATGCAACTTCGCTTTTAAAATCTCAAGCAACATCTATCACTGACTCCTGACCCCTGACTACTGACCCCTGACCCCTAATTCCTCTCCTCGACCATCTTCTTAGTCACGACGACCTTCTTCATCTTCGCGTTGCCGGGGGCTTCGTACATGACGTCGGTCATTAGGCGCTCCATCTCGGCACGGAGGCCGCGCGCGCCAGTCTTGCGCTCGAGCGCAGTCTTCGCGAGCGACTTTAGTGCGTCGGGTTCGAACGAGAGCGAAACGCCGTCCATTGAAAGAAGCTTCTGGTATTGTTTGACGAGCGAGTTCTTCGGCTCGGTGAGGACGCGGACGAGATCGTCTTCGGAGAGCTCCTTCATCGTGGTGATGACGGGAAGACGGCCGGTGAATTCAGGGATGAGCCCGAACTTAACGAGGTCCTCCGGGCGAACGTCACTGCTGCCCGTTCCCCGTTCCCCGTTCCCCGGCTTCTGCTCTGCCGCGCCAAATCCTATAGCGCGCTTGCCGGTGCGCTCGCCGACTATCTTGTCGAGTCCGACAAAAGCACCGCCGCAGATGAAGAGGATGTTAGAGGTGTCGACCTCGATGTACTCCTGGTCGGGATGCTTGCGGCCACCTTTCGGCGGGATACGGCAAATCGTACCTTCAAGAATCTTGAGAAGCGCCTGCTGAACGCCCTCGCCAGAGACGTCGCGCGTGATCGACACATTGTCGGTCTTCGACGCGATCTTGTCTATTTCGTCGACGTAGATTATGCCGCGCTTCGCAAGCTCGACGTTGCCGTCGGCGTTCTGGAGAAGGTATCGAACGAGGTTTTCGACGTCTTCGCCAACATATCCCGCCTGCGTGAGCACCGTCGCGTCGCCGATGGCGAACGGAACGCCGAGCATCTTCGCAAGCGTCCGCGCGAGAAGCGTCTTGCCCGTTCCCGTCGGCCCGATAAGGAGGATGTTAGACTTCTCGATCTCAACATCGGTAAACTTTTCCGCGGGCTGGGGTGCGGGGGCGCCAGAGCCCCCGTCCGTTCCATTGCCCTTCTCGGCTGCCTCAAGGCGGCGATAGTGGTTGTGAACGGCGACGGCGAGCACTTTCTTCACTTCGTCGTGGCCGATGACGTACTGGTCGAGAAACGCCTTTATTTCCTTCGGGGTCGGCGTCGGCGGAAGCGGCGGAACGTCCTTTGCCTTCTTCTCGTGGCGCGTCACCATCTCGTTGGCGTGGCGAACGCAGTCTACGCAAATGTTCGCGTCGGGGCCGGGGATCATCCCGACCTCTTTTGAACTTCTTCCGCAAAAGGAACAGGTCAGTTCTTTCATTCCACGACCTTGTCGACAAGACCCCACTCAACGGCCTCGGCGGCCGACATGAAGTGGTCGCGGTCCGTATCCTTCACGACGTCGGCCATCTTCTTGCCGGAGTGCTTCGCGAGGATGCCGTTCAAGATTTCCTTGAGGCGCAGGATCTCCTTCGCCGTAATCTCGATGTCGGAGGCCTTGCCCTCGGCGCCGCCCCACGGCTGGTGGATCATGATCCGCGAGTTCGGGAGCGCGTGGCGCTTGCCCTTCGCGCCAGCAGTCAGCAGCACCGCGCCCATGGAAGCGGCCTGGCCGATGCAGTACGTCGCGACCGGGCACTTCACGAACTGCATCGTGTCGTAGATCGCGAGCCCCGCCGTGACACTGCCGCCCGGCGAGTTGATGTAGACGTTGATGTCCTTCTTCGGGTCTTGCGACTGCAGGAAGAGGAGCTGGGCGCAGACGGCGTTCGCCATCTCGTCGTTCACCTCTCCGGAGATGAAGACGATCCTGTCGAGGAGGAGGCGCGAGTAGATGTCGTACGTACGCTCGCCCTTGCCGGTCTGCTCGACGACATACGGTATCATGTATGACTTCATCTTTTCAAACTTCCCTTCTAACACTGACTCCTGACCCCTGACTCCTGAGTACTGACCCCTGACCCCTACTTCTTCACGTTCGCGAGGACGAAGTCGATGACCTTCTTGCCGCGCTCCTCGTCCTTGGCCTCGATGTTCTCGGCCTTGGCGATCGCCTCGAGAACGTACCAGAGGCGGACCTGCTTCGTGGCAGCCTCCTCGGCGTCCTTGAGGATCTTGTCGCGGTTCTTCTCGAAGTAGGAAGCGTCGAGCCCAGAGTACTGCGCGCGCTGCGCGAGCTCCTGGAGGTAGCCGTCCATCGCGCGGCGAACCTGGCTCTGCGGAACGTCGAAATCGGCCTTCTTGAGGAGCAGTTCGACAGCCTCGTTCTCGCGGCGCATCGCCTCGGCCTCGACGGCCTGCTTTTCGAGCGTCTCGCGGATCGTGGCGGAAAGCTTCTCAATAGACTCGGCCTTCGCCTTCTCGGCGAACTCGGCATCGGTGGGGAGGACGCGGCGGCGGAACGCCTTGAGCGTCACCGTATAGACGGCCTTCTTGCCGCCAAGCCCCTCGGGAGCGCCTTCCTTCGCGAACTTCGCCTTGACGTCATCCTTCGTCTCGCCGACCTTCATGCCCTTCACGGCATCGAGGATCTCGGGGAGGAAGCGACCTTCCTCGACCTGGGTCCAGAAGCCCGTGCCGGACGCAACGACCTTGGCGTCGGGAGCGATCTCGAGGATCGGCTTCTTGTCGACCGTGCCAGTGTAGTCGATCTGCACGAAATCGCCGTCAGCGACCGTCTCGCCCTCCTTCGCGTCCTCGTACTTCGCGTACGCGGCGCGCAGGCGCTCGAGCTGCTCCTTGACGGCTTCGTCGGAAACCGCAGTGTCCTTGTCTGCGATCTTGAGCCCCTTGTAGGTCGGGACCTTGAACTTCGGCTTTATCTCGACAACAGCCGTGAACGTGCCGCCATCGGCGTTGAACGAAATCTCCTTCACGTCGGCAAGCGTGATCTCGTCGAGCTTCTCGGCCTTTACCGCATCCGCGTAGTGCTTGCGGATCATCGTATGCTCGGTCTCCTGCTTGAGGCCGTCGGCAAACTGCTTGCGGATGATCTCAACCGGAACCTTGCCCGGACGGAAGCCGGGGAGCCGCGCCTCGCGGACGAACGCCTTCTCGACGTCCTTCACGACTTCCTTTATTTCCTCGGCGTTCAGCTCGACCTTAAGCTCAACTTGGCACTTGTACTCGTTCTTCGTGCTCGTCTTCATATATGCAGTCTATCTCCTGTTGGAAAAAACAATTAGGTGATATTTTATCATATTTCCCCGCCGAAATGTGAAAAAAATGGTATAATCGCAACCATGAACGAAGAAAAACGGCTGAAATACGCCATGGTGGGCGGGGGAAAGGGATCGTTCATCGGCCCGATCCACCGCATGGCGATAAGGATGGACGACCTAGCGGACCTCGTCGACGGGTGTTACTCGCACACCGACGACTGGCACGCCCTGATTGAGCGGTGCAAGGGAAAGATCGACTTTCTCGCCGTCTGCACGCCAAATAGCTCGCACTACGAGATCACCAAGGCCGCGCTTGAGGCGGGAATGGACGTCCTCTGCGAAAAGCCCCTCTCGCTCACGCTCGACGAGGCGACGGAACTTGAGCGCCTCGCGCGGCGGAAACGCCGCGTCCTCGGCATCCCCTTCACCTACTCGGGCTTCCCGATGGTAAAGCTCGCGCGCGACCTAATCAAGAGGGGCGAGCTCGGGAAGATAGACAAGGTTGTCTTGGAGTACAGCCAGGGCTCGTTCAGGAAAATCGACTTCTCGAAGCCGCTCGACAAGCGCAACGCCTGGAAGATGAATCCGAAGAAGGCGGGGCCGAGCTGCGTCGTCGCGGACATAGGCGTCCACGGCTTCCACTTGATTGAGCATGTAACGGGACTCGAGGTCAAGGAGGTTCTCGCGGACCTTTCGTCCTTCGCGCCCGGAAACCGCCTCGACGACGATGCGTCGATGCTGCTGCGGCTCTCCGGCGACGCAAAGGCGATGTTCACCGTCTCGAAGGTCGCAACCGGCGAGGAGAACGGAGTGCGGCTCAGGGTCTACGGCGACAAGGCGTCGCTCTACTGGAACCAGGAGGAGAACAACTACCTCTCGGTGAAGTACCCCTTCGCGCCCGAGCGCATCTACAAGAGGAACGCCCCGTACATCGGCGATCTCTCGGCGGCGAGCAAGAATCTTTCGCGCATACCAGCAGGCCACCACGAGGGATTCATCGAGGGGTTCGCGAACATCTACCGCGAGTTCTGCGCGGCTGTGCGCGACCGCAAGGCCCACGACTTCCCTGGCGCGCACGAAGGAGTGCGGACTATGCGCTTTGTCGAGGCGGCTCTCCGCTCCAACAAAAACGGCAACCGCTGGGAGAAGGTCTGATTTTAGCCGCAAAGAACGCAAAGTTCACAAAGCGAACTAAGTGTCGATGTGGCCAAGGTTTAATCGAGGACGCCTTTTGAGGGAGTCTCGGAGTCATCCCACCACGAGCCCTTCGCGCCGGAGACCTTTGCAATCGGCTTCGTCGTGAGCTGCTTGCCCTTCGCCGTCGCAGAGCGGATCGGCACGACCTCCTGCTTCTCCGTCTTCCCGGTCTCGCGGTTCACGCGATCGACGAGCTCAAGCGGCAGGAAGTGCTGCTGGTGTATCTTCTGCCCCTTCGCGGGCTTGTACTTGACGTACAGCGTCTCGGGACAGCCGCGCTGAAGAAGTAGTATCTTCGACTTCGGCTTCTCCGGCGCGAGGAAGTAGTCCTTGTTGCGGATCAGCCCGCCGAAGCGGAAGCGCTTGATGTAGCTGAAGCCGTAGGAGCCCTCCTCGTACACGCAGGTGAAGTCGAGCGCGTCGCGGTCCTTCTCCTGGTTGTAGCGCATGACGGCGAGAAGGTCCTTGTCGACGAATATCTTGTCCTCGGGCTGAACTTTGCGGAAACGCCCGCTCTTCCAGACGAGGATGAGCTCGTCCAAAGAAGAGCACTTGAAAAGCTCGTCGCCGTTCCTTATCCCAGAACCGACGTAGTTGTTCTCCTTGTCCCACTTGATCGTGAGCTCGCTCGCCGTGATCGCGCGGACGTCGACTTCCTTGAACGCGCCAGACTCGACCTTCGTGCAGCGCGGGTAGCTCTTCGCGTACTGCTTCACGAGCCCCTTCAAGTACTTCACGACGAACGCGCGGAGATGGACGAGATTGTCCTTGACCTCGCGCTCCTCCTTCTCGATCGCCTCGATCTCCTCGCGGTTCTTGTTGATGTCGAACTGCGAGATGCGGCGGATCTGGAGCTTGAGGAGGCGCTCGATGTCGTCGTCGGTTATGACCTTGCGGCGAAGTTCCTTCATGTGCGGGACGAAGCCGGTGCGGACGGCGTTCCTCACGCCTTCCATCGTCTTCTCCTGCTCGATACGCTTGTAGATGCGTTCCTCAATGAAGATGCGGTCAAGCGTGCGAGCGTGGAAGAGGTCGTCGAGTTCTCCGAGGCGAATCTCCTGTTCGCGCTTCGTGAGCTCCATCAGGCGATCGACGTTCTTCCGCAGGATCTCCGTCACGCTCATGAGCCGCGGACGGCCGCCGTCGAGTACGACTGGACGCGACGAGATCGACTTCTCGCAGTTCGTGAACGCGTAGAGCGCGACTATCGCCTTCTCCTGGCTTTCGCCGGACTGGAGCTCGAGCTCGATCCTCACCGTATCGCTCGTGAGGTCGTGGAGCTTGCGGACGGGAACTTTCTTCTTCTTGATCGCATCCTCGATGGACTCGGCGAGCGAGTCGGTAGTCTCGCCCCACGGAAGCTCGGTGATGACGAGCTTGTTCTTGCCGTCCTTCTCGATCTTCGCGCGGACCTTGACCTTGCCGAGGCCGTCCTGGTACTCGCTCACGTCCATGAGGCCGCCGAGCTGGAAGTCGGGATAGAGCTGGAACGGCTTTTTCTGGATGAGCGCGATCTCGGCCTCGAGAAGCTCAATGAAATTGTGCGGCAGAATCGCCGTCGAAAGACCGACCGCGATGCCGTCTGCGCCCATCATCAGAAGCAGAGGAATCTTCGCGGGGAGATAGACCGGCTCTTCCTTACGCCCGTCGTAGTTGGGAACGTAGGTGGTGGTCTTGCGGTTGAAGACTTCCTTTTTCGCAAGCTCGGTGAGGCGGCACTCGATGTAACGGACCGCAGCGTGCGGCATGCCGGTCAAAAGCGAGCCGAAGTTTCCCTGACCGTCGATGAGATATCCCTTGCCCTTGCCCCACAGCTTGTTGGCGAGGACTACGATTGCGTCACCGATGGAAGCGTCGCCGTGCGGGTGGTACTGCATCGTCTGGCCGACGATGTTGGCGACCTTGGTGTAACGACCGTCGTCCTGCTCGTAGAGGGCGTGCATAATGCGGCGCTGGACTGGCTTAAGCCCGTCCTCGACCGCAGGAATCGCGCGAGAGCAGATGACGTACGCCGAATACTGGCGGAAGTTGAAATCGTAAAGCTGCTGCATCGGCCCGAGACCGGTGAGCCCCGGCTTTGGCCGCAGCGGAGCGGCAGCCGTCTCGCCTTTCGACTTCTTTCCCTCCTTCTTCGGCGGCTCCGCGGGCGCGGGCGCGAAAATGTCGAGGTTGTCGAACAGACTCGGCGGAAGATTCTCTTGGTTGTTGTCTTTCCCCTTTTTCATTTCGGCATATTATATCATACTGCAGGCGATGCGGGGTTAGAGGAGGTCGAGGGGGGTTTTGCGCTTGGCGCCGGGAAGGTCGGCGACGAAGCGCGGGAGCGCGAGGCCGCCAATGCGCTCGGCGCAGTAGGCCTCGATCTCCTTCGCGCGGGCGAGCGGAACGCCGAAACGCTCCTGAAGCCCCTCGACGGGGTCGCACTGAAAAACGTAGTAGGGCCGAATCCTCGCGGCGGAAAGCGCGCGAAGAAGCGATAGCATCTTGCGCGGCGTGTCGTTGAGCCCACGAAGAAGTACCGTCTGCGACGACACCGGTATTCCGCAGTCGACAAGCCGCGCCGCCGCGCCGCGCGCGCGCGCCGCCTCTTCTGCCGTGTTGATGTGGACGTTCGCCCACACCTTGCCGCGTCCGATGCGCCTTAGGAGCCGCGCGAGATGCGCGGTTATCCGCGCAGGTTTCGACACAGGCGCGCGCGTGCATATGCGGACGACTTCTACCTGCCCGAGGCGTGCAAACGCCTCGACGAACTTCGCGACCTTCGCATCGGGAAGCGTAAGGACGTCGCCGCCGGAAAGAAGCACGTCGCGCACTTTCGGATGGCGCTTCACGTAGTCGACGCAGGCGGCGAGACGCGCGGGCGAGTCGACGACAGGCGACTTCCCGAGAATAAACTTGCGAGTGCAGTGCGGGCAAGCGCCGAAGCAGCGGTCAGTCGTCATCACGAGCACGCGGTCGGGAAACCTCTGCTTCAGCCCAGGCGGCAACGCGGGACGCCGCGTCAATTCTCCAAACGGATCCCTGCTACTCATCGAACAACGTCATTGGAATGAAACAGAACGCAAGCGCGTGGTCGCGCATGACGCGCGACACGACGTCGATGTCGCGGCCCCTGAATTTCTTGAACGCGTCAAGCCACGCGCCTTCGAGACGGACGATCAGCTTGCCGGTATCGGCCTGGTAGTCGGTGACGTGCATCTCGCGCGGGCTGTAGCGGATGCCTGTGCCGAGCGCCTTCGAGACTGCCTCCTTCGCGCACCAGAAGCGGATTATCGCCTGCGAGGCGTTCGCCGCGTTTGCCGCAAGCTCGAGCTCCTCGGGCACGAATACGCCCGCCGTGAACTCCTCGGAAAGATCGCGTTCGACCGACTCGACGTCGACGCCTACGCGGGCATTCGCCGCCGCTAGCGCGATGATAAACTGCGCCGTGTGCGCGATTGCAATGTCGATCTTCGTGGAGAGGTAGTCTCCCCATGCGCCGAGCGCGTGTGGCTTGCCCGAATCGTCGCGCCATATCTGGACGTCGGCATCGCTCCACCGCGCCTGGTGGAAGTCCTTCAAATACCGCCTTACGGCCTCTTTGGCGGCGACGCGGCCGAACAGCCACTCGGTGCGGCGCGACGCGGAGCCGGGCATATTGCGGAACTCGTCGCGCTCCTGCGCGCCGAGGACAACGTGCGAAAGCGTCTTGAGCCAGAGCTCCTCGTTGCGCTCGAAGATGTGGTACGGAACGTCAGTGATGAACGCGCTCGCGACTTCCGTCGCCGGGTCGCCCAGCATGTCGGTCGAGACGCGCCGCGTGAGAAACGCGTTGGCTGGCTGGAGCACGAGCTCGCGGTATTCGGCGGGAACACGCTCGGTTAGCTCCTCCCAACCGGAAATCGACATAACCGCCGTGCCGTTGCCGTCTGTCGCCGTGATGTCGCAGACGTGCGACTTCGGCGTAACGCCCGTGAGCCGCAGGTAGCACTTGAGCCGCGAGCCCTCGTGCGGCTGCGCGCCGAGAAGCTCAAGCTTCCTCAGGCGGAACGGGAACGAGAACGCGCCGGTGAACTTCTCGTGGCTGCGCCAGAGCGAGAAGCCGCTCGTGACGACGCCAAGAAGAAGCGGATTTACGAGCCACAGCGGGAAGCGCGTGAAGACGACGGCGTCGGAAAGCGGCGGAACCTCGACCTCGTAGTCGAGACCAGATTCGCTCCACGACTCGACGAACCTCACCCCCCTCAGGCGCCTGCCGTAGCAGAGGCGCGAGGGATATATGTCGCGGCCCGACCAGTGCACGCTACGTGGCTTGAACATAGGCGGCGGGGTGACGGGCACCGCGGGGGCGAGGTTGTCGGCCATTACGAAGACACCGTCCATCACCGGCCACGTGTAGGCGGAGTTCGGAGAGTCGTCGCGGATCTGCACCTTGACGGCCGCACGTTTCGCATCGCCAGAGGCGACGCGCTCGGCCTTTATGAAGAGCTTGAGCTCGCCGCCGGTGAACGCGACCATGCGCCGACAGCCGAGATCTTCAATCGCGACAAGCGTCTTGTTCGGAACGACCATGCGCGCGACTTCGGCCATGATTTCGGCGGCGGCGGCGATGGAGAGCGTGACGAGGCCCTTGAGGTTCGGGTCGGAATAGGAAAGCTGGCTCGCGCCAAGCGCGAAGTCCGCGAGAAACGGCGCGTCGGAAGTGCGGAACGTCTTCGACACCTCGACCGTGACGCCGGGACTCTGCGCGATCATGTCGGCGTCGGAGACGAGCGGGTTCGTCGCGCCGAAGTCGAACTGGCGCTGGCGGCGGGCCTTCGCCGCGACCGCCGCCGCACGCTGCGCGGCCTTTGCGCCGCGGCCCGTCGGCTCGGACAGGAAGTTCGCCCCCTGGAGGAACGTCTCGTCGCCAAGAAGCGTGAGCCGCGGGAACGCGCTCGAGAGCAGCATCTCGGCATCGCGTCGCACCTCGAGCGATATCGCGGAGTCGAAGTCGAGCTTCCTCACGCGGCGGCGCTCGAACGCCTTCGAGAAGTCGAGCTTCGCGCCGTACGCGGCGAGCTGGCCAATCGCATGGCATGCCTGCAGGACGCCACGGCGGTGTATCGAGTTGAACGCAATAGCCGCGAAGTCGGAGCCCTTCAGCGTCTCGGAGACGGCTGCCGTCATCAGTCCGCGCGGACCGACTTCGAGGAACATCCGATAGCCGTCGGCGTGCATCTTGAGTATCGTCTCGCGGAACCTCACCGGCTGCGCCCAGCGCTCGGCCGTGTCGTTGCGCGCGGGACGCGCCTTCCTCGGGAGGCGATCGGCCTGCGCACACGAGTATACGTCGCAAACCGCCTCGTGCTTCATCCAGTCACCGGCGAACTTCTTCACGCCCGCGACTATCGGCTTGCACTTCGACGTGTTGAAGGGTCGCTCGAGGGCGAGCTTCATCGTGCGGATTCCGGCGTCGGCAAACGCCTTGAGCGCAATCTCCTCGTAGTCAGGCGCAACAGCGTACGTGCGCTGGCGCGGCGAGAAATCGAGCACGAGCGCAACCTTGTCCGACGGAAAGCCCTTCACGACCTCGTCCGCCTCGCCCTCGTGCTTGAGAAGGACGGAGATCATCGACGTCTTGGGAAGTCCAGAATGGTCCACCGCCTTGTCAACGATCTTGTAGATCTCGCGAATCGCGCGCACCCTCACGGGACGCGGATTGCCAACTCCAGCTGCACCAGAGCGCATCACCGCGGCGAGATCTCCACCCACGCAGCCGACAACGCCGTCTGGAACGATGCCGAGACGATCGAGGAGCCGCGACATTGCGATGCACCCCGAGAACGACGCAACGAACGCCTGTGCGTACGCACCGGAGCTGAAGATGTCTGCGTCGTGGCGATAATAGGGTGCGGGCGGAAAGATGAAGCTCGACGGCGTGAAGTCGGGATCGTCGGAAAGCGCCTCCTCGAGCTCGTCGAACGCAGAGCGGCACTCCGGATGGAGTATCGCTATGTCGCGGAGCATGTCGGGGTAATAGCTCATCACGCCGGGGTAGACAAACGCGAGCTTGCCAAGGCCCTCTCCCACGAGATGCTCGCGGAAATAGTAAGTGCCGCTCTTGTCGCGTATCCGCGCCGCGCCTGCCGCGATGCGCGAGCGTGCGGAGTAGAGACGGTCCCTCAGCTCCTGGACGCTCGCCACGACGAGCGCGAGGACAGAGTTGCCGCTCGCAAGCGAACACGTATAGGCGACGTCGGCGAGAGGCACGTCCGGCATGCGGTCGAGAAACGCCACGATGCGGGATATCTCGTCGACGAGCGAAGAGTCGTCCGCCGCCGAGACGAGGACGAGTTCGCTTCTTCCCGCTGCTCCGAAATCCATGTTCACAGGCGGTCCTCCGGTTCTTCCTCGAGGACTATCGCCGCCGCACGGCCGCCCTTCGCGGCAGTGCCCACGGGATCGATTGCGTCGAAGTTCGCGCCAAGGACTGCGGCGCGACGCGGGCTCGAGCTGTCACCCGTTATCCAAGGACGCGCCTCGTCGAGAAGATAGGCGCTCGACGCGAGGTTTGCGAGAGATTCGTGCGGATGTTCCTGCGGGACCTGCGGCGGAAGTACGCGGCGGAAAAGCGCAAGCGCGGCTTTCACGACGCCGGCAGCCATGGCTGCGCGAAGAGTGTGGCCGATGTTGCCCTTCACGGAACCCATCGCAACAAGCGGACCGCCCGGGCGATGCTCGCCCCAAAGTCGATGGACGGCGTCGATCTCGCGTTGCTCGGAGACGGCAATTCCAGAACCGTCCGCCTCTATGAGCCCGACTGTCTTGACGGGGATTCCACTTCCCTCGGTCGCCTGAGCGAAAATGGTAGACGGATCGTCTTCGGGATTGTGGCCTATCGCAATCGAGCGAACGAGCGCATAGATTCTGTCGTGGTCGCGCAACGCGTCGGCGCGGCGCTTCAAGACGAAGAACGCGCCGCCCTCGCCGGGGATCGTGCCGTCCTGATCCTGCGCGAAAGGATAAAGCTCGGTACGCGTCGAGAAAGGAACCTCGCCTGAAAGGCCTTCGAGATAGGCGCGCGGAATCGGCGGCGTGAGCGCGCCCGCAAGAGCGACGTCAACCTGCCCCGACATAAGGTCCGCTACAGCGTCCTGCAAAGTCGCGGCGCCAGTCAGTAGCCCCGCGTCCATCGTCGTCGCCACGCCTGAAAAGGAACATTCGCGCGCAATCCACGACGCAAAGCGATAGCCAGTGCCGAGCAGGAAGGACGAGGCGTTTGGCGCGGGAAGAGACTCTACAAGCTTCTCCTTCACGATGTCGAGAGACTCCTCCGGCGAGCGCGGGAAGAAGCGGCGGATGATGTCCATCGTCTGGTCGAGGAATGCCGTGTGCTGGAGCCAGTTCACCGTCGAGGCGTTGAACGGCGGCGCATAGCCGACGCGCACGCTGCCCTTTACGGGAGTCGGAGAGTGCGGGCGGAGCCCCGCGTCTGCAAGCGCGTCAAACGCGAGCTGCGTCGCGAAGTAGAGGTCCTGGTTCTCGCCGGCGTTCACCTGGCGCGGGAAGTTCTGCATCGAGGGGACGCACGAGAAGAGAGGCCCGAGCTGGCCCATCCTCACGGGATAGGGCCGCGCGAAGACGTTGCGCTGGCCGAGCGGGATCTCGGCGTCTGGGCCAAGCGGCGAAAGGCAGCAACGGCGCGCCATGACGGCGCCCCAGAAGGCCGACGGCGTCGGGCACCCGGCGAATCGGCATGACATGCCGACTATGGCGATGTGGGATTCCACTGTTCCGTATTATATCAAAAAACGGAGGGGAAAATGGCGGAGAGAGAGGGATTCGAACCCTCGGTACGGAAATTAACCCGTACGACGATTTAGCAAACCGTTGCCTTCAGCCACTCGGCCATCTCTCCAAATCGTTCGGCGCGTATTGTATCAAATGCGCTGTTCGCCGTCAATGAAGACGGCCGACGGCTTCCAGTTGCGCGGATTGATCACGACGAGATCGGCGATATACCCCTTCTCGACCTTGCCGAGCGTCTTGCCCCAGCCGAGCTCGATCGCCTGGTTCCACGAAGTCGTGCGGACGAGGTCCTTGAGCGGGATGCCGGTGACATCGTGGACGTTCTTGAGGCCCATGCCCATCCAGAGCGTGGAGCCCGCGAGGTTGCCGCCTTTGACGAGACGCGCCTCTCCGTTCTCAAGCTTTACCTCAAGGCCACCCATGGTGAACGCGTAGCCGTCCTTGCAGTGCGAGCAGCGGAGCGAGTCGGTGATCATCTGGATGTGCGCGAGGTCGCGGCGCGTGAAGATGAGGTTGAGCATGTCGGGGCAGAGGTGGATCTTGTCGCAGATGACCTCGGTGTTGAGGTCCTCGACGAGGAAGCCAGCGCCGACCATGCCGATCTCGCGGTGGTGGAGCGGAGTCATCTGGTTGCAGAAGTGCGTCATGTGGCGAAGGCCGTTCTTGTACGCCTTCTTGAGATCCGCGAACTTGGCGCCAGTGTGGCCACAGCTCGGAACAACGCCTGCCTTGAAGCACTCCTTCGCGAACTTGGCGCCTCCCTCGGTCTCGACGGCGTAGGAGATGAGCTTAACGGGATATATCTTCGCGATCTCCTTCACTTCCTTGATGTCGGGCTTGCGGACGAACTTAGGATTCTGCGCGCCGCAGCACTTCACGTTGATGAACGGACCCTCGAGGTGGATGCCGGGAACCTTCGCGTAGGGCATGCTCGCATCGGCGTAGGCCTTGGCGTTCTTGGCCGCGGTCTTCAGCTCGCCGTTGGAGACGGTGAGAGTCGTGGGGAGGACGGTCGTCACGCCCTCTTCAAGCTTCGCCTTCGCGAACTCGAAGACCGCCTTGGGGTCGGCGTCGCAGAAGTCGTAGCCGAGCGCACCATGGGTGTGGACATCGATGAAGCCGGGCATCACGTACTGGCCGCGCACGTCGACGACGGTCGTGTTCGCGTCGGACTTGACGGACTTGGAGCCCTTGATGACCTTCTTTATCTTCTTGCCCTCGACGACAATCGTGGCGTTCTCGATGTCGACGCCGGGGGAAACGACGTGTGCGTTTACGATGACGGTCTTCTTCACTTTCTGTCTCCTTTTTTAAGTTCCTGCAAAAGTGGCGGAGAGTGAGGGATTCGAACCCCCGGAGGACTTGCATCCTCAACGGTTTTCAAGACCGCCGCGTTCAACCACTCCGCCAACTCTCCAAAATTCTTTCTTTCCGCTTCCCTATTTCTTCTTGGCCAGCGCTGGGTTGACCGGCGTGGTCTTCACGAGTTCGACGATCTTCGCCGTCACATCTGGGTTCGCCTTCAAGTACTCGATCGTCGCAAGCGCGCCCTGAGCAAGCTGCTCGTCGCCGAAGCTGAGCCAGCTGCCACGCTTCTCGACTACGCCGCGCGCAAGCGCCGCATCGAGGACCGAGCCCTCGTACGAAATGCCGCAAGTGTAGAGGATGTCGAACTCGGCCTCGGTGAAAGGCGGTGCGACCTTGTTCTTCACGACCTTGACGCGCGTCCTGTTGCCGACGACCTGTCCGGCGGGATTCTTGATCGCGCCGATGCGCTGCACCTGCAAGCGGCAGCTCGCATAGAACTTGAGCGCCTTGCCGCCGGGCGTCGTCTCGGGATTTCCGAACATCACGCCGATCTTCTCGCGCACCTGGTTCGTGAAGATGATGAGCGTCTTCGTCTGCGCAACGACGGCGGTGAGCTTGCGCATCGCCTGCGACATAAGACGCGCCTGAAGCCCCATGTGGCTGTCGCCCATGTTGCCGTCGATTTCGGCCTGCGGAACAAGCGCCGCTACGGAGTCGACCACGATTACGTCGAGCGCACCCGACTTCGCGAGCTGCTCGCAGATCGTAAGCGCCTCTTCACCGCTGTTCGGCTGGGAGACAATCAAGTTGTCGAGATCGACGCCGATCTTCTTCGCGTACCCTGGGTCGAGAGCGTGTTCCGCGTCGATGAACGCCGCGACGCCGCCCGCCTTCTGGGCATTTGCGATAACGTGCAGAGTGAGCGTAGTCTTACCCGAAGACTCCTGTCCGTAGCACTCGACGATGCGCCCGCGCGGAAGCCCGCCGACGCCAAGCGCCATGTCGAGCGAAAGCGCGCCGGTGGAAATCACGGGAACTTCCTTCACCTCCTGGTCGCCGAGACGCATAATCGCCATCTCGCCGAATTCCTTGCGGATCTGGCTCATCACCGCGTCAAGCGCGGTATTCCCGGATTTCTTCGCCGTTTCTTTCGTTGCCATACTTTTGAAATGTTTTAACGCAGAGGTGCAGAGACGCGGAGCGTGGACGCTTCGGCCTGGCATGCAGATTTTCTTATGATTGGTTTCGGTTGAATGTCATTCGTCGATATTATATCAAAAAGGGCGGATTACAAAAAGCGCCCTGTGATAGAAGATTTGCATGCCTTTATCGCCTCGATCGGCCCTTCGCAGACGAGTTCGCCGCCCGCATCGCCGCCGCCGGGCCCGAGGTCGACGATCCAGTCGGCGCACCGCATCACGTCTACGTTGTGCTCGATGACAATGATGGTGTTCCCCTGGCCGCGAAGCCGCAGGAGAAGCTTCATCAGCTTCGCCACGTCGTCAAAGTGAAGACCTGTCGTCGGCTCGTCGAGAAGGTAGAGCGTGCGACCGGTCGAACGGCGGGAGAGTTCCGTCGCGAGCTTGATGCGCTGGGCCTCGCCGCCGGAAAGCGTAGTCGCGGACTGCCCGAGCGCGATATAGCCAAGCCCGACGTCATCGAGCGTCTGGAGCTTGCGGGCGAGAGACGGCACCTTCGCGAAGAACTCGCACCCTTCCGCGACAGTCATCTCGAGGACGTCCGCGATGTTCTTGCCGCCGTAGGTGACTTCAAGGGTCTCGGAGTTGAACCGCTTGCCGCCACACTGGTCGCACGTGACGTAGACATCGGGGAGGAAGCTCATTTCGAGTTTCTGCAAACCGTCGCCGCCGCAAGTCTCGCAGCGCCCGCCCTTCACGTTGAAGGAGAAACGCCCCGCGGTGTAGCCGCGTGCGCGCGCCGACTCGGTCTTCGCAAAGAGCTCGCGTATCTCGGAGAAGAAACCGACGTATGTCGCCGGGTTCGAGCGCGGTGTGCGGCCGATAGGCGACTGGTCGATCTCGACGACCTTGTCGAAGTTCTCCCAGCCAGTAAGCTTCTTGAACTTGCCGGGGATGTCCTTCGCGCGGTAGAACTTCTGGAGAAGCGCCCGCTTAAGCGTCTCGTCGACGAGCGTCGACTTGCCAGAGCCGGAGACACCAGTCACGACCGTGAACGCGCCGACGGGGAAGCGGGCGGTGATGTTCTTGAGGTTGTGCTCCGTGCAGCCGGAGATGGTAAGAGTTTTGAGTTGGAGTCTTGAGTTGGAGTTGGAGAATGGAGTTGGAGTTGGGGAATGGAGTTGGAGAGTGGAATTTTTTGCTTCTTCTCTCCAACTCGAACTCTGGACTCCAACTTTCTTTCTTCCCGTGAGGTAATCTGCCGTCAGCGATTTCGACTTGAGGAGCCCTTTGAAGTTGCCCTGGTACATTACCTTGCCGCCCTCGCGTCCCGCACCTGGACCGAGGTCGACGATGTAGTCGGCATTCCTCATCATCTCTTCGTCGTGTTCGACGACAACGACGGTGTTACCGCGGTCGCGCAATCCCTTGAGAGTCGAGATAAGCCGCTCGTTGTCGCGCGGGTGCAGACCGATTGTCGGCTCGTCGAGGACATAGAGAACGCCGGTGAGCCCAGAGCCAATTTGCGTCGCGAGGCGGATGCGCTGCATTTCGCCGCCGGAAAGAGTGGACGCTGCACGGTCGAGCGTCAGGTAGTCAAGGCCGACGTCGAGAAGGAACTGGAGCCGCCGCTCGATTTCGGCTATGATGTCCTTGAGGCCGGCGAGCTTGGATGAGTTGGAGAATGGAGTTGGAGTTGGAGAGTGGAATTCGTTTTTGAAAAACTCCAATGCCTCGGTGACGGGCATCGCCATCACCTCTACTATCGACTTGCCGGCGACGGTCGCAGCGCGCGACTCGGGCCTGAGGCGCGAGCCGTTGCAGTCGGGGCAAGTGCGGAAGCTCTGGTATGCCTCGAACTTCGCGCGCATCTCTTCGTCCTCCGCCTCGTCGAGCCGCCGCTGGAGCGACGCGAGGACACCCTCGAACGGACGGTCGACACGCCGCCACGGAAGAACGAGATCGTCCTTGAAGCCGTGCATGAGTCCGTGTCGAAACTTCGCCGGCAGCTTCTCGTATGGCGTCGAGAGCTTCACCTTGTACTGCTTTGCGATATGCGAAAGAAGCTCCTTGTGATAGAGGATGTTCATCTGCCCCATGCGACGCCAGGGATGTATCGCCTCCTCAAGCGGAAGCGTCTTGTCGGGCACGACGAGGTCTTCGTCGAAGTAGTAGAGCTGCCCGAGCCCCGCGCACGTCGGGCACGCGCCGAACGGCGAATTGAACGAGAACGAACGCGCCTTCAACTCTTCAAAGGAAATGCCGCAGTCAGGGCAGGCGTTGAGTTCTGAATAAGTGGTTTGACGCTCCGCCCCCTCTATACTGACTCCTGCCCCCTTATCCCCCAACCACTCAACTATCAAAATTCCCTTGCCAGTCTTGAGGGCGAGTTCGACAGAATCGGTGAGGCGCGTCTTGAACGCAGCATCGGGCGCCGCTGGAATCACGAGACGGTCAACCACGACGTCAATGGTGTGCGCCTTTTTCTTGTCGAGCGCCGGAAGCTCGTCGACGGGATAGATCGCGCCGTCGATCCTGACGCGCGCAAAGCCGTTGCGCTTCACAGCCGCAAGCGGCTCTTCGTGCCGCCCCTTCTTTCCCTTCACCAGCGGCGCATAAATTATAATCTTCCTTCCTTCCTGACCTCTGATTTCTGACCCCTGACCCCTAATAATCGCCTCCACAATCTGCTCGGCCGACTGCTTCACAACCGGCTTGCCGCAATGCGGGCAGTGCGCGACAGCGATCGAACCATAGAGGATTCGCAAGTAGTCGTGTATCTCGGTGACGGTCGCGACGATCGAGCGCGGGTTGCCGCTCGTCGTGCGCTGCTCGATGGAAATCGCGGGCGAGAGCCCTTCTATCTTCTCGACGTCGGGCTTCTGCATCCTGTCGAGAAACTGCCGCGCATACGCGGAAAGCGACTCGACGTAACGACGCTGACCCTCCGCGTAAAGCGTGTCGAACGCAAGCGACGACTTGCCGCTCCCAGAAAGTCCAGTGACAACCGTGAGAGAGTCGCGGGGAATCGTGACGTCGATTCCCCGCAGGTTGTGGACCTTTGCGTTCTTTATCGTGATGTCCATCAGAGATTCTTCAGGTCGAGGGCGAGAAGGAACTCGGGATTGGACTGCGTCTTCTTCAGCGAGTTCAGGACCGACTTCATCGCGCTCTCGGGACCAGCGTCGGAAAGGATTCGGCGCATGCCCCAGGTCTTCTCGAGCTCCATCGGGTCGAGCAGCAGGTCTTCCTTGCGCGTTCCCGACTTGTCGATGTCGATCGCCGGGTAGATGCGTTTGTCTGCAAGGCCGCGGTCGAGGACGATTTCCATGTTGCCCGTACCCTTGAACTCCTCGAAGATGACCTCGTCCATCCTCGAGCCCGTGTCGACAAGGCCTGTCGCAATGATCGTGAGCGAGCCGCCGCCCTCGATGTTGCGCGCCGCGCCGAAGAAGCGCTTCGGACGGTGCATCGCGAGCGCGTCAACACCGCCCGTCAGGATCTTGCCGGAATGCGGCTGCACCGTGTTGTAGGCGCGGGCCATGCGCGTAAGCGAGTCCATGAGGATGATGACGTCGCGCCCGTTCTCCACCTGGCGCTTCGACATCTCAAGCACCATCTCGGTGACGTTCACGTGGTGCTGCGGCTCCTCGTCGAACGTCGAGGAGAGGACCATCGCCTTGGTGTTGCGCTGCATGTCCGTCACTTCCTCGGGGCGCTCGTCGATGAGAAGGATGATGAGCATCGCCTCGGGATAGTTCTTGGAGATCGCGTTCGCCATCTTCTGGAGGAGAACCGTCTTGCCGACGCGCGGCGGCGCGATGATAAGTCCGCGCTGGCCAAAGCCGATCGGCGTGAAGAGGTCGACGACGCGCGTAGAGAACTCCTTGGGGTCGGTCTCGAGGATGATGCGCCGAGTCGGGAATGTCGCGGTCAGGTTCTCGAAGTGTATGACGCGCGCGGCGACAGATGGCTCCTTGCCGTTGACAGTCGCAACGTTGCCGAGGCAGAAGAAGCGGTCGCGGTCGCGCGGGTCGCGGATCGGGCCTTCCACTATGTCGCCAGTCCTGAGCGCGTGGCGGCGAATCTGCTGCTGCGTTACAAAGACGTCCTCAGGGCAGGCGAGGAAGTTGTTCTTCGCGGACCTCAAGAAGCCGTGTCCTTCGCGGACGATCTCAAGGCAGCCGGAAGCGAGAACCGCGCCGCCGTTCGCGAGGTACATCCTGATCGCCGCGAAAATGAGCTCGTGCTTGCGGTAGGTGCCGAGTTCCTCGGGATCGGCGCCGGGCATCATGCGCTCGACGATCGTCGGCGCTGGCCATGTCTGGATGTCGGCAAGGCGGTACTCGGGGAGATCAGGATTGCGATTCGGATTCGCGGGGGCGTCGGGCTCCTGCGCGCGCTGCTCGGTCGGAAGCGGGGCGTTGAGGAGCGGGTTTACGCTCTCCTCGCCGTTTGCGCCGCGAATCGGGGAATTGTTCTGCTTGCCGTTGCCACGGTTGAAGTTCTTGCCGCCGCGATTGTGGAAGCGCTTTTTCTGGCCCTGGTGATCAGGGGGTCTGACCCCCATGGTTTTACCAGCGGGGTCTGACCCCTTGTTCGGCGCGGCGCTCTTGGTGACGGCGCTCGCAAACACATCGAGTTCTTCTGACATAAATGAGTTGGAGTTCAGAGTTGGAGTTGGAGTTTAGGAGTCAGGGATCAGGGGTTAGGGGTCAGGAGTCAGTAGTTGGAGGTTCGAGTATGGAGAGTGGAATCTTTAACATTCCTTTCTCCAACTCCAACTTTAGACTCCAACTTTCATTTCTATGTGATCCTTTGTGGCTAAAAACATGTTAAGCCGGATTGGTGGTTGAAAGCCAGTCGATGAGCTTTTGTGCCTCTGCGCGAAGCTCCTCGGCTGTTCCATCGTTTCGGATGACATACTGCGAACGCCTGGCTTTTTCCTCGACTGGCATCTGCGCTGCAAGTCGCGACTCGGCTTCCGTGAGCGTCATCCCCCGTGTCGTCATCATCCGCTCGATTTGCTTCTCCCGAGAGGAGACGACGCAACATATTATATCAAAATTTTTCTCCCAGTGTGCTTCGAATAAAAGCGGAATTATAGCAATTTTTACTCCCGACCCACTGACTCCTGACCCCTCGGCACTCGCTCCGCTCGGCTCGGTCGCTTCCCCAAGGGTCGCGCCCACCCGCAAGGGGCGGTTACGACCCCTGACTCCTGCCCCCTCAAACCACTGGTCAATCCTCTCTTTGACGACTGGATGTATCTTCGCCTCGAGGGCGTGGCGCTTCTCTGGGTCGGCAAACACCTCGGCCGCGATGCGCCGGCGCTCAGCCGGGTCGGGGATAAGTTCGTGAACGACATCGTCGGCGTCGATGGTTTCGACGCCGATCTCCCTCAAAAAGTTGGAAAGGAGGGATTTGCCACAGGCAATCCCTCCCGTCAGTGCGACTTTCATTTTTCCTTTTAGTTTGCCGGCGCTTCAGGAGCGGGCTTCACTTCGTCGGCACCCTGCTGCTCGTTGAACTCGAGGCCGTCCTTGTGCATCTCGCGTCCACGTCCGTCGACGATGCGCGTCGTGACGAAGATCAAGAGGTTGCGCTTGGAGGTCTGCTCAGAATGGCTGCGGAAGAGGCGGCCAATGAACGGGATGTCGCCGAGGAACGGAATCTTGTCGTCCATCGCCTTGCGGGCCTCGGTGATGAGACCGCCCATGACGATCGTGGCGCCAGGATAGACCGAAACCTTCGAGTCGACGGAACGGACATGGAAGAACGGCTGCTCCATCGGGGCATCGTAGTAGGTCATGTTGTCGTTGCCAGCCGCCGTGAGGTTGTCGAGGGCCCTGGTTGCCGAGTTGACCGCGGTATTCGCGAAGTCGGCCTTCATGGCATCGCTGATACCAGTGCCGAGCGTCGTGAGAACCTGGGAAAGACCCGTCAGGATGTCGCCGATGCCCATGAAGTTCTGCATCTGCGAGGAATTGCCCGTGAACGGAATCTTCATACCGTAGTTCTTCCACGTCGGCTCGTCGACGACCTGGGTGTTGAGCTCGAGGTCAACGACGTTGCCGTCGTCAGTCAGAGACGGAGTGACCTGGAGAATGACGCCGACTTCGCGCATCGTGAAGCTCTGCGGCTCGACAACCGCGAGAATCGCGGACTGCGAACCGCCGCCGTAGCCGCCGCCGCTGCTGGACGAGCTCGACTGGAGCTGGACGTCGTAGTCGGTCGGGTAGATGTACTCGGTGACGACCTTCATTACGGCTTCTTCGCCAGGACGCGTCAGCACCTTCGGCGCGGAGAGGAGGTCGGTGTCGCTCCGCTGCGAAAGCATGTGGAGGATCATCGAGAGGTCGGCCGAGCCAAGGAAGGCGTTAAGCCTCATGAACTGGTCGTTCGTCGACTTGGACTCGCCGCTGATGTGGTTGCCGAGAGTCGAGAGATAGCGCTGGCCGGTCGAATAGTCCTCGCCGAACGCGTCGATGCCAACATTGCGGCTGCTGCGGTTCTGCCAGGGATTCCTGTTCGCCGCGCTCCAGTGCTTCCAGGCCGTCGCGCCCGAACCGCTCGGAATGGCAAGCGGCTCTCTCGTAAGCGTCGTCGTGGAAGAGGAGGACGCGGAGGTGTTGCCCGTGAGCGGATCGGTAGGATTGCCGCCGCTGGGGTCCATACCGCCCGACGTGCTCGTCGAAGTGCCGCCAGAGGTCGAGGAGGAGTACCTCCAGTACTGCGACTTCTCGCTTCCCCTCGGCCAGCGCGTGCCGACTTCCGAGCTGTAGGCACCGTCGCGGATGCCGAGGGCCTTGGCGAGATGCCTGTTGAGGCCGAGCGTGTAGTCGCTGTTGAGGATCCACTCAAAGCCGAGCGAGTTCAGGTCATCCTGGCAGACCTCGATGAACCTCGTCTCGATCTCGACGAGCGTGACCTGCTGGTTGAGCTGAGCGAGAACGTTCTCGAACTCCGCGAGGTTGTCCTGGGTGTTCTTGACGAAGAGGCGGCCGACCGTCTTCACGTAGAAGATCGAGCTGCCCTCAGGCCACTTGACGCCGAGGAGCGAGAAGAACTCCTTCCAGTCCCTCTCCTCGTTCTCCTCGCCTTCGTCGCTCTTGCGCGAACCGCCGCCAAAGGCGCTGCCGCTGGCGCGCATCGTCGTGATATCTTCCTTGGCGCTGCCCATCTTCTCGGTGAAGGACGAGAGAACCGGGAACGAACGAGTGATAAGCTCTTCGGTCGACATGTCCTTGTGCATGACCATGACGATCGGGCCCTGCACGGTGAACTTGTACTCGACAGACTCGCAGACGAGCTTCAACGCATCATAGAAGGAGATGTCGCTCGCCGTGATCATCGGGATCACCGGCACGCCGATCGGGCCGTTGCCGGCGGCATCGTCGGAACCAGTGTCGGAGAAGTCGTCGGCATCCTCGCTCGGCGCGGCCGAATCCTGCATGCGGACGGCCTCGGGCGTCTTGAGGACGAAGTTGAAGCCGCGCTGCTCAAGCGGGATCTCCGGACGGTCGAAGTCCTTGGACGCGCCGCGGAAGTACTCGACGGCGTCGATGATCGTGGCCGGCGGCTTGAACGAAATCGCGGGGAGGCGCATTTCCTTCATGCGCTGGACGATCGTCTGCTCGACCGTGCGCTCGCTCTTGGGATCGGGCTTCGTCTTGACCGTAGCGCCCTTTTCCTCGTCGCGGCCAGTGGCGTTGATGGCGTAGGGAGGACGCCACGCCTTGTCGACGTCGGCAATCCACTTCTCGCGCGCAACGTCGCGCTCCTGCTTCATGATGACGTCGCTCTTGCGGACGATGGAGTCCCTGAGGCGAATCGCCTCCTGGTTGTAGGGATCCTTCACGAGAACAAGTTCGCACTCGTCAAGGGCAAGGTCAAGCTCGCGCTGCGCGAGAAGCTGGCGGGCGCGCTTCAGGTGGCGGCGCTCGATCTCGCGGCGGGCCTTGTAGTCCGCCTCGTTGCGGCGGTGCTGAATCTCGGAGACGTCCGTCTTGTGGGCGTCGGGATCCTCGGCGTTGAGCCACGCCTCGAGCTGGCGGCGCGCCTTCGGGTGACGGAGGTCGACGGCCTTCTCCATGTACTTGATCGCGCGTGCGCGACGGCCGGTGCGCTCTTCCTCGATGGCGGCCCTGTAAAGACCCTCGGCAATTCCCTCGGTGCACTCGCTCTTGTAGCGCATCGCCGTGGGGCTGTCGTTGAGGAGCTTGACCGCGATGCCGTAGTGGCGAACGGCTTCGACATACTCGCCGCCTGCCATGGCTTCCTTAGCCTCGCGGATTTCACGCATGGCCTGGACGTCCATCGCCTCGCGGCGCAGTCTCTCGGTCGTCACAATCTCGTCGATGAGCGCGCCATCCTTCCTGTTGGCGGCCCTAGTCGCTGCAGGAGCAGGCGTCTCGGCTGCGGGAGCCTCGGCCGCAGGAGCATCGGCGACTTGCGCCGGGGCGGCAGGCATCTCGGTCTTGTCAGACTTGTCAGACTCTTCGGCGGCAAGCTCGTCAAGGAGACCGAGCGCGTCATCAACCTTCTTCTCGGGCTCGGCAGGCGCCTCGGCTACAGGAGCGGGCTCTTCGGCTGCAGGAGCATCGTCAGCCATGGCCGCGGGCTCTTCAGCCGCAGGAGCAGGAGCGGGCTCTTCGGCCGCGGGCGCAGGCGCAGGCTCTTCAGCTGCGGGCGCGGGCGCAGGCTCTTCGGCCGCAGGCGCAGGTGCAGGCTCTTCGGCCGCAGGCGCAGGTGCAGGCTCTTCGGCCGCAGGCGCGGGCGCAGGCTCTTCGGCCGCAGGCGCGGGTGCAGGCTCTTCGGCCGCAGGCGCGGGTGCAGGCTCTTCAGCTGCAGGCGCGGGCTCTTCAGCCGCTGGCGCTGCCGCGGGCTTCGCCGCGGGAGTCTCTCCCTCAAGGTCTGCCAACAGGTCGTCAAGATCATCCTGTGCATTCATGCTCTGGCCAAGCGCAATGAAAGCGATGGTCGTCGTCAGCGCGACATATGTCCTAAGGTTCGTCATATCGAACTTGCTCCTAATGAGTTGTATTGCGTATTATATCTTAATTCTCTTCACTGTTCAAGGGCTTCAAGTGTACGAATTTTTCCGAGCAGCTTATCCTCGAGTGTGACCTTCGCGCCCTTCCCGACGCTTTTCACTTCTACTACCTTGTACTTGTTTCCGTACAAATCAATCGTTCCGCCAGGCAGGACGGTAAAGGTCTTCGTCTCGCCGCGGCTGAACTCAAGCGTCGCCTGCACGTCGACCGGAGTGCGCTTTTCGTCAATCGCGAGGACGATCTCCTTGCCGTCATCCTTGCGCACGATCGTCGCGGCAGAGACATCAACGGCGCGCTCGACGTTCGAGCCCTTGATCTTGACCTTCTTCTCCTTCTGCTCGAACGACTTGGCGGTGAAGCCCGTGTCTCCGATCGCCTCGCCCACGAGCACGGAGTAGCGATAGCCGTTCTTCCCGTAGTCGTTGCGACGCTTCGGGTCGAAGAACTCGAGCTTCATGCCGCTCGGCGTCTTCATGTACGAGCGCAGGTAGAACGGAAGCACCTTCTCCTTGAGCGGCAATACGATCTTGAGCGAGTCAAAGTAGTCCGGATGGCTGTTCTTGTCGGACGGATCGGTGCCGGCCGCGAACTCCTCGGCGTTCGTGAAGCCATCGCCGTCCTTGTCGGCGTCCGCATCGTTCTGCGCCGTGTCGAGACCGTGCTTCGTCTCCCAGTCGTCGGGAAGTCCGTCGCCGTCCGTGTCCGCAACGGGCTTCTCCGGCTCGGGCTGGGCCTCGCCGCAGAACGGGCACACCTTCGTGCCGTCCTTGATCGGCTTCTTGCACACCTGGCAGAAGACGCGCCGCTCGGAAACGAGGAAGTTGCCGCCCTCGTCCGCGACTTCGGCAAGCGACAGTGGCTTGACCGCGAACTGGAGCGCGCGTTCGTAGGGCGTCATGTCGATGGGCTTGACGCCGGTGTCGGCCTTCTTCGCAGACCTCAGGCGGTTCACGACTGCAGAAGCTTTCTCATCGGGATCGCCGCCGCCGGACATGACGAAGAGCGCTATGCCGACAATGAGCGCGACAACGCCAGCGCCCGCCACAAGCCAGTCCCAATGTGCGGCAAAGAAGCCGCCTCCGGAATTCCTGGAGATCATTCCACTCCCTCCTTCTCTTCCTTTGCGCCTTCGGCTTCGGCGGGTTTCTCAGCCGCCTCGCCGGCTTCGGCGGACTCACCGGCCTCGGCAGGAGCCACCACATCGGACGTCTTAGTGCCCGCGCCGAAATCATACGTTGAGATTGTCGCCCGCGCGAGGAACGGCTCCTCCTTCGCAGGATCGTTCACAATGCCCTTGCTAGCCTCCGCGGCGGCATCCTGAGCAGCGGCATCCTCGCCGAACTCCTGCTCGGCTCCGCGGCGCCTCCGCCGCGGACGGGACGTCGTCTGCTGCTCGCCCGCGCCCCTCTTGTCGTCTCCGCCAAGCGCCTTGCCGATCATGTCGCCTTCACGCGCGAAGTCGAGCGACTCCAGGACGATGAAGCGTTCCGACGTGGCAAGCGCGTTGACGACCTTGACGAGAGCAGCCGGCTTTGCGCGGAAGTCGATTGTATATCTTTCCTCGGTATAGGCGGGCTTATCCTCCTCGGCGCCTTTTTTCTTGCGCTTCTTGGACTTCTTGGCGTCCTTCGGCTCGGCAGACGCCTGCGCCTGCTGCTTAGGCGCCGCGCCAGGTTCGACGCGGACAACTTCGATGACACCGCAGACCGAGAGGATCTTGACGATTGTGGAGACGTCGCCCCACAGACGCTGCAGGCGCGGGATCTGATCCTTCTCCGGCAGCTTGTCGCCAGCCACGAGATCCGGGAAGCCAAACGCGGCAACGTCCTTCATGATCTTGCCGTTTACGCCGCCAGGAAGACCCGAAAGCGTGCGGGCTTCGTCAACAAGCTTCTGCTTGAACGCCGCCTCGTTGACGTTGGTCGCAATCAACCAGTCGCCGACGGCGGCGGTCGAAAGCGCGGCCTCGGTCCATCCCGAAAGCGCATCGCGGTTCTTGTTCACGGCCGCGACGCTGGAAGAGTCGGGGCTTATCGCGGCGCCGTAGAGGGAGCGGACCGCGGAAGCATTGCTTTCCGCCGCTTCTGCCGCCTCGGACTTCGTGGAATAGGCGCTGAACGCGAAATATCCAAGCGCAATCGCTGCGACAAGCGCGACTCCGCCTATCGCAAGCATTATTATCTGGTTCTTGGACAAGTTCATCGCTCTTCTCCCTTCCCGAATTTGACGACGACTACAATCTGCTTGAGCGCAGCGTCCTTGCCCACGTCGTTCATCGACTCGATCTTGACTGACGACGGATCGACCGCCGGCGAGCCCTTGAGCCTCGCCTCTATGATCTGCGCGGCCGTGGAGCCACCCGTCTTCGTGCGCAAGACGAGCGTCTTGAGGTCGTCGGACCAGCCGCGTATCGTCACGCGGTCGCCTTCCCACTTCTCGATCCACATCTCGCTGCCAAGAGCGGAGCGGATCGCCATGATCTTCGCGACCGAAAGCGTACGCTTGTCAAACAGCTTCTTGATGGCGTCCGCCTTGGCGGCTTCGCGCTCCTCGGCTGCAATCGCGTCCTTTACCTTCGATTCGGCGGAGCGGAGGCGCGACACCTCCGCCGTCACCGCGGCGCTTTCGGCCTCGGCTTCTGCAGCGCCGCGACGGGCGGCGAGCATCACGAGCGCGAGGGCCGCGACGAGCGAAACGGCGCCGATCGCGACAAACGGAATCCTCGCGACGTCGGCGCGCTCCTTGAGAAGCGACGGCGGCAGGAGGTTGATTGCGAACGACGCAAGGCCAACCATGTGAATCGCGAGACCGACAGTCGCCGGAAGGAGCATGCCGTCGGCCTCGATTGCCTCGGCATCAATCTTCGGGCCGATGCCGACGACGGAAAAGGGATTTACGTACTCGACCTCGAGCTGCAGGCTCTCGGCGAAGAAGCGGTCGAGCTGCGGGAGAAGCGCCGTGCCGCCGGTGATGTAGAGCTTCACCGGAACGCTTCCGCCCTGCTGCGAGCGATAGAAGTTGATGGAGCGCGACACTTCGGCGTGAAGACGCGTCATTGCCGCACGGCAGACCTTGGAGACGCGGTCGCGCGTCTCGTCTTCGTCTTCGACTACGCCGCCGAGCGCGACATACGCCGCCTCGCGCTTGTACTCCTCGGCCTCTTCGGCCGTGCACCCGAGCGCGGTCGCGATCTCCTTGGTGATCGTGTTGCCAGCGACGGGAATCGAGCGGTTGTAGAGCTTGTCGCCGTCGGCGATTACGAGAGAGGTCGTCTTGGAGCCGATGTCAAGGACTACGACGCAGCCTTCGTCCGTGGCGCCGGTGTGGCGAAGCACGTTCGTGAGCGCGATCGGAGCGACGTCGACGAGCTCGGGGGTGAACCCCGCGCCGCGCACGGCGGCCGCAATGTCCTCGACCTGGTCGATCTTCGCGGCGACGATCATGACGTTCTTCTCGCCGTTTTCGTTGTCGCCGAGGATCTGGCGGTCGCAGATCATCTCGTCGATCGGGAACGGAATGTTCTGCTCGATTTCGAAGCGGACCATCTGGTCGAACTTGTCCGCTCCGCCCGCAGCCGCTATGGAAGCGAAGCGCGGGAACACCATCTGACCCGAAATCGAGACCGCGACGGGACCGGGCTTGATGCCCTTCTCGCGGACAATCTCGAGAAGCGCAGGCGAAAGAAGCGCGCCGGCGTTGCCCGCGTCAAGCGGCGCGGCGAGGGCGGCGATGCCGTAGTTGACGAGCGTCAGACCTCCCTTGCCGCCTTCGTACTCGGCAAGCTTCACCGAGGAAGCGCCGATGTCTAATGTTAAGTATCTCTTTGCCATGTCGTTTCCCTTACTGCGCGACCTGCTCGTAGTCGTTCGGGTTCACGAGAGCCCAAATCGTCTTGGAGCGGTCCAGGAGGCCCTGGCGGCGCTCGATCAACGGCTTGCCGTCAGCCTGCGTCTTGTTCATGATGTCCTGGTTCTCCCACCACTTCGTGTGCTTGGCGATTCCGTTGATCTCGCTCTCGCTGTCGCCCTGCAGGATCTCGCCCTTCGCGTTGGTGATGACGAGACCGACGGCCTTCGCCTCGCCGAAGCGCTCGAGGTAGGAGGGATGCAGGCACACGGAAGCCGCGTGCGAACCCTGCGGGATGTTCTGGTAGGTCGTGGAGGTCGTGAAGTAGGAGTAGGGGGCGAGGCCTTCCTTGTTGCCCTTGTTCTCAGTCGCCGTCTTCGTCTCGAGAAGGACGTGCCACGTGAAGGTGAGCTGGTCCTGCCACTTCACGAAGGTCGTGTACTTCGCCTCGAGGACGATCCAGCTCCTGGGCTTGTTGTAGCACTTGCCGATAATGGAACCACCCTGAAGCGCCGGTGCCGAAAGAGTTGACTGACGACCGAGCTTCGGGAACTGGTCGAGCATGATCTTGGCCTCCTTGCCCGTCGTGGGGGCATCATCGTCAGCAGCGACAACCGGCTTCTTCTTCGGTGCCGCCAATGCCACCGCTGCGGCAAGCGCGACAGTCGTCATCATCACGATCTTCTTGTTCATTTTCTCGTTCCTTTCTTACTTAAGTGGTTTTATCAAAGCACCTTCATCTTGGGGAGATCCTGGATGTCCACGAGTCCGACCACTCGGCCGGACTTGTCGCACACCGGCAGGTCGTCGATGCGCTTTCTCTCGAAAATCTTGAGCAGCTCCGCCGCATACGCGTCGTCGTAGACGAAGAGCGGAGACTTGGTCATCACGTCGCCGACAGGGCTCGCGAGCAGCTTGTTCGAATCGGCCGAAGTCGATACGATGCGGCGGAAGTCTCCGTCGGTGAAGATGCCGAGAAGCTTGTCGTCCGCATCAGCGACAACGGCGCTGCCGCCCTTAGAGTTCGTCATCGCCATCAGAGCGTCGAGCACGGTTGCCTTCGGGCCGACCTTCGCAAGCCGCTCGCCCGAGCGCATGACATCGGTCACCTTCATGACGAGCGCACGGCCGATCGCGCCGGCCGGGTGGTTCATCGCGTAGTCCTCGACCGGGAACTTCTGCGCGTCGATCATCACCATCGCGAGCGCATCGCCCATAGCCATCGTCGCCGTCGTCGAGTTCGTCGGCGCCATGCCGAACGGGCACGCCTCCTTGCCGCACGGAATCTCGATGTGAATATCGCTCATCTGCGCAAGCGTCGAATCGGGGCGGCCTGTCATCGAGATTACCTTTAGCCCGTGGCGGCGGATCGCGGGTATCAAGTTGTTCACCTCGGCCGACTCGCCCGAGAAGCTAAGCGCGATAAGGACGTCCTTCGCGGAAACCATGCCGAGGTCGCCGTGCATCGCCTGCACGGGATTGAGGACAATCGAGCGCGTGCCCGTCGACGAGAAGATGGCGCTCATCTTCTCGGCGATGTGGAGATTCTTGCCGACGCCAGAGACGACTACAATGCCGCCGTCTGAAACAGTGTCGAGAATCAGCCGGACCGCATTGACAAAAGACGCGCCGAGAGAGTCGCGGGTCTTTTCGAGACCCTCGATCTCAACTGCGAAGACTTGCTTCGCGCGCTCGATCATCTTGTTGTCTGTCACTTTGTCGTCGACTGGAGCAGTGTTACACAAATGGTTCCAACGATGTCCTCGGCGGAGCAGCCGCGCGAGAGGTCGTTCATCGCCTTGGCGAGACCCTGGAGGTTCGGCCCGATGGCGTCAGCGCCACCGATCCTCTGCGCGATCTTGTAGCCGATATTGCCGGCGTTGAGGTCGGGGAAGATGAAGACATTCGCATCGCCCTGCACGGCGCCATTCGGGTTCTTCTGCTTGCCGGTCGCGGGAACGATCGCCGCGTCGAACTGCATCTCGCCGTCCATCTTGATGCCGGCTTCCTCGAAGCGGGGCTTCGCGAGCTCGACGGCCTTCTGGACCTTCTCGACGAGCGGACCCGCAGCGGAGCCCTTTGTGGAGAACGAGAGGTACGCGACGCGCGGCTCCTTGCCGGTGAGGTCGCGGTACGTCTGCGCCGTCGCGAGACCGATGTCGACGAGCTGTTCGGCCGTCGGATCGGGAATAACCGCGCAGTCGCCGAACGCGAGCACTTCGTCGCCCGACACCGTCGGGGTCTTGAGGTCGAGGATGAAGCAGCTAGACGCCGTCTTGACGCCCTTCTGAGTGCCGAGCGTGTGGAAGGCCGCGCGGAGCATGTCGCCGGTGGAGGCAATCGAACCTGCGACAAGGCCGTTGACGCGGCCGAGCTTCACCATCATGCCGCCGAAGTAGATGCGCTTCGTGCGGAGAGTCTTCTGCGCCGCGGCGAGGTCGATGATCTTCTGCTTCTCGGCCGGCTTCTTCGACTCCTTGGCGTTCCACGCCTCGAGATACGCGGCCTCGAGTTCCGCATCGCCTTGCGTGTAGTCGATCGTCTTGATGCCGCGGTCGGCGAGCTTGAGCCCCGCCTTCGCCTCGGCGTCGGCGATCTCCTCGGGAGTGCCGAGGACGATAGGCGTCGCGATCTTGCGGTCGACGCAAGCGCACGCGGCGGTTATCACGCGCGGATCCATTCCCTCGGGGAGAACGACCGTTCCGTTCAGCTTCGAGGCCTTTTCGATGATGTTCTTGATTGCGTTCATGGTTTTAGCTTATTACTTACTCAGCACCTTTACCGTATCCCTTGCGATCATGAGCTCCTCGTTGGTTGGGATGATGACTACGGGGATCTTCGAGCCCTTCGCGCTGATGACCTTGACCTCGCCGCGAACCTGGTTGGCCTTCGGGTCGAGCTTGATGCCGAGCGCTCCGAGGCGGCGGATGATCCTCTCGCGAACCTCGCTCGAGTTCTCGCCGATGCCGCCGGTCATGATGATCGCGTTCGCACCGCCGACGACGGTGTTGTACGCGCCGATGTAGAGCGCGACGCGGTAGGCGAGCATCTCAAGCGCGAGCTCGGCCTGCTTGTCGCCCTTGGCGGCCTTGGCGCAGATGTCGCGGCAGTCGCTCGAGCCGGCGAGCGCGAGAAGACCCGACTTCTTGTTGAGAAGCGTGTCCATCTCGGCCGGAGTCTTCTTCTCGGCCTCCATGATGGAGAGGACCGCCGCGGCGTCGATGTCGCCGCAGCGCGTCCCCATCACCATGCCGGCGAGAGGCGTGAGGCCCATGGAAGTGTCGACGACTCCGCCGTTCTTGATCGCGGCGAGTGACGAGCCGTTGCCGAGGTGGCAAGTGACGAGGTTGACCTTGGCGAGGGGCTTTTTGAGGAACTTCGCCGCGGCCTGCGTGATGAACTTGTGAGAGGTGCCGTGGAAGCCGTATTTGCGGATTCCCATCTTCTTGTAGTACTTCGGGTCGATCGCGTACATTCCCGCGCAGTCGGGCATCGTCGCGATGTGGAACGCAGTGTCGAAGACGCCGACGTTCGGAACGCCCTTGAAGATCTTCTCGCACGCCTCGACGCCGCCGAGGTTCGCCGGCATGTGAAGAGGCCCGAACTTGACGAGCTTCTTGGCCTTCGCCATGTTCGCCTTGTTCATGACGGCGGAGTCGGTGAAGACCTCGCCGCCGTGGAGAATGCGGTGTCCAATTGCGTCAATGCCCTTCGCGGCATCGCCCAGGTCTGCGACGACCTGCGCGAGCGCGGCCGCGTGGTCCTTGGGACCGCCGCAGCCGATGCGCTCGACGAGGCCCTTCGCGAGGCGGGTCTCCGTCTTCATGTCGAAGAGCTGGTACTTGAGCGAGCTCGAGCCCGAGTTGATTACGAGAACTTTCCTGATTGCCTTTTTCATTTTCTTACTTTTCCAGTGTTGCCTTGAAGAACCCGCTCGCGAGGTCGACGTCATCGCCGAGGTCGAACTCGTAGGTCTTCGTCTCCTTGCCGAGCTCGACCTTCTGCGTCTTGATGACCGTCCAGTCGCCCGACCCGAGCGCATTGCGGTGCCAGATCTTGCACGTCAGAGTGAGCGTGCTCGAGCCGGACGCGAACTCGTAGATGTCAGACGTCGCGACGACGGAGCCCTTCTCGGTGCCGACCGTCTCGGTCTTGATCGCAACCTTGTTGGTGTCGCGGTCGATCTCGATCGCCTTGATCGCGACGGCGGTCGGTTCGGCGGTCGCATCGCTCTTCGCGTTGTTGAGCGCCGCATTGACCTGCGCGTCAGAGCCAGTCGCGTTCACGCCCAGGAGGAGCGCGGCGACGCGCGACGACTTGAGGTTCGTCATCGTCATCACCGCAAGTCCGGTCGAGAGTGCGCCCTTCGCCGTGATCGCGCCGGTGAGCGACTTCTTCATCGCGAAGCCGCCGGCGTTCTGGTCGATCGACGTCGCGCCGTACGTGGTCAGGTCGCCCTTCTGCGCCCACTCCCACGCGTCAGGCAGGCTGTCGCGGTCCGTGTCGCAGTCCTCGATGTACACGGGGATGATGTCGCTTGAACCGTATTCCGGCCCGACCGTGATGCTTCTCGGGGTGAAGATCGTACCGAGCTTCAGGTCGCGCGTGCAGTAGCAGCCCCACGACTCCCAGTTGAAGCGGCGGGCGGCGGTATCGACCCAGAACGACAGCGAGCCGTTCTTGTCGGTATCGACAAACGCGCGGATGTAGTACGAGCCCGGCTTGAGGCCGATGATCAGGGCGTTTTCGCGCTTGATTGCGGCAGTCGACGTGAGGTCGCTGGTGCGCGTGACATAGCCCTCGGCCACCGGCTCGCCCGAGAAGTCGGGCGTCTTGAACGCCTGGACGCGGATCTTGCCGGACGACGCCACGTCGCTCGGGCCGTAGTATCTCACGGCAACGCGGGCGGTCGCGTAGTCGGTCGCGTTGGTGAGCACGTTCGCGAGGAACGTACCGCCCTCGATCCAGGCGTCATCCCTGAACTTCGCGTTGTACGTCGAGACCGACCACGTATACGTGCCGCCGTTCTTGAACTCGGTCGTTCCGCCAGGGACAATCGCGCCAATCCTGATGGGCGGAGTCCAGCTGCAGACGCCGTCGGCATCATGCGGCGGCATGAGCTGGTAGTCGCTCGTCCAGGAGAAGCCGCTTCCAGTGACCTTGATACGGAAGGCCGTGTACGTCGCGTCGATGCCGGTGCGCCAGGAGAACGTCGGAGCAGGCGTGTTGATCGTCGTCGCTCCCGGGACCGGGATGGGATACGACCTGTCCTTGAAGAACTTGCGGACAATGAGCTTCACGAGCAGGTTGTCGTTGGTCGGATTCCACGGCTGTGTCTCGCCGTTCCCGATATAGACGCCGTAGTAGACGTTCGTGAACGCATAGAAGGTGGAGCCGGCGCTCTTCATCTGGGAGAACGTCTGCTGATCCGACATGCCGTTGGCGCGGGCATCCCAGTCGAGGTCGAAGGCGTTGCGAGCATCGGAGAGGATGTCCGCCTCGGTCAGGACCTGGTGTCCATCGGCCGTCAGGTCGAGCACGCGATCGTAGAGCGTAGCCGCATACAGGTAGTTCAGGGTGTTCGTCGGGTTGTCCACCGCATAGCGCACGACCCTGACGCGGACATTGTCGCTCTCGGGCGCCACAACGCCCTTGCCGAGCGTGTAGACGTCCTCGGTTCCGGGAACTCCCCACAGCTTCTCGCGGTCAGTCGCCGCATCATCACCCTCGTCGTTGCCGCCGGTCTGCGTCGTATCGCCGGCGCTGGTGGTGCTGCCCTTGGTAAGGTTGTAGCGAGGAGTGACCGTCGTCGTGTCGGTGAGCTCGACGACCGCCTTGGCGTAGTTCCAGCCGACATCGACGTCGCGGACGAAGCCGTAAGGCTCGCCGGGCGTGTACATGCCGTCCTGGTTCAAGTCGTAGAACGCCTCGAAGCAGTTCGGGCCCTGCTTGATGTGGCCGAGCGAATTGTTGTCTGGGCCGCGGAGATCGGCCTCGGACAGGTAGTAGGTGTTCACGCTACCGCCGGTGATGAGCTTCGACTGCCAGTTGACGCGCACGTAGCTCTTCTGGAGGTTGTAGACGGATCTCCAGCCGTTGCCGGTCATCGTCTGCGAGATGTCGCCGTCAATCGCGAACCAGTCGGGGAACGCGGCGAAGTCGACCTTCAGCTCGCCAGTCGCGTAGTTGATCGTACCGAAGGACTCGTCTGGGAAGCCCTGGCGGACGATGTCGCCGATCTCGAGGTCGTCGTTGCGCGGCTGGTCGATGATCGGGCCTTGCCAAATCGCCGTCACGGGATCGCTCACGTAGCCCTGGTTCGTCAGCAGGTTGTAGAGGATCCAGGCGAGGTCCTTGAACTCGAACTTGATGGAGCCGGGCACGACGCTGCCGGGCGAGAGGTGCAGCAGCATCTCGCGCATCGGGTTCATGCCGAAGTGCTTGACGCCGGTGACGATGTTGGAGTTGCCGTTCTCGTACAGCTTCACGTCGCCCTGGCCGCCGAGCGTCCAGACGGCGTCGGGAATTCCAACGCGAGACTGGTTGCGCCAGGCCTTCACGACGACCGGCATTTCGCCGACGTTCTGCTTGCCGTGGTAGGAGACGGTGAGCTCGATCGTGGGAACGGGATACTCGTTCATCTGGACCGCGTCGACGGTGAGCGAGGCGAGGACCGTCGGCTTCGTGCCGGCCTGGAACTCGGCCTCGTTCGACCAGCCGTCCGCATCGGTGTCGATGTCGGGGTCGTAGGCGTACGGCGACACGTTGTCGTTGTCGACGAGGTACTTCGACTCCCACTGGTCCTTGATCCTGTCGTGGTCGGTGAAGATCTCGCCGGCGTACAGCTGGTTCAGGCGGAAGAAGTAGTCGGACACGTTCGGGTTCACGCTGAAGGCGTTGTCGGGCGCGAAGCGGATCCACGTGCTGTTGCTATTCAGGTTGAACACCTCGGAGAGCATGTACTCGACGTAGTTCGAGAGGCCGTCGCCGTCATCGTCGCCGCCAGCGCCCTGCTCGACCGCGTAGATGTTCTCCCACCAGTCGTAGAGGCCGTCGGCGTCGGTATCGGACGTCGAGGCGTAGATCGGGTCGACGCTGCCGTCGGGCATCGCGCCGCGCGCGAGGTCGCGGAGATACGCCTCCCAGGCGGGCATCTCGGCGTCGTTCCAGATTATCGTCGACGCCCAGTCGCTCGGGTCGTTCGGGTCGAGGCCGTTCGCGGTCTCCCACCAATCCGGGATGCCGTCGCCGTCGGTGTCGGTGCCGGTGAGCTCCCAGAGGTCGGACGAACCCTGGCCGTCCCACATCTGCGGGCAGGGCTTCGAGTACGCGTTGCCCATCGGAACAAGGTCGGCCGTGCCGATGAAGTCGGAGCGCACCTCGTACTCGTAGCGGCAGACGAGGTCGTTGAACAGCTCGTCCTCGGGATTCGTCTCAAGCAGCAAGTTGAGCTTGAAGAGGCGCTGGTAGCGCTCGAGGAAGTAGTTGTGGTAGGGATACGGCATCGCCGAGTTGTTGAGCGAGTACTTCTGGAGCTCGTGCTGCGACGCAGGCGTGAGGTAGCCGCCGAGCATGTCGGAGTAGACAAACGAGTCAACTACGCTGCCGTCCATGACCGGCAGGTGGTGGACCGTGTTCTCGATCCACGGCAGTACCGCGTAGTCGGTGTAGATCGTGCTCTTCGTCTGGCAGGCATCCCACCAACCGACGTTCTCGGTGAAGGAGGCGGGCTTGCTGACGAGCTGTCCGCGAACGGCGTTGTCGAAGCCAGACGCGTTCTGCGCGGCGTCGGCCGAATTGATCGCGCCGGGCATCGTCGAGAAGTCGTAGAGCTGGACAAGCTCGGCCGTGAGGGCCTTGAGTCCGTCGTTGTCGTTACGCGAGGAATCGGCCTCCGGTCCCATCAGGTGCGTGTAGACCTCGAGGCGGTTGGTCGCCGCGTCAGCCATCGTCATGTGCTTGCGATAGGCATCGGCGATCTCGGTCTCGGTCCTCGCGCCATCCCAGATGCGGACTTCGTCGATGTAGCCCTTGAACCACTCGTCCTGGTTCATGGAGGCGTAGGTGATGGTGGCCGTATCGAACGCATTGGCGCCGCCGGCGTTGGCCGGGAGCGGCCTGCCGCCGATGAAGAACGCACCGGGCACCGCCTCGTAGGCCGTCTGCGTGAAGGCGTTGGTGTACGTCGGATCCTGGACGATGACGTTGACGCCGTTTGCAGGGATGAGGTGCGTCGGCGCGCTCGTCTTCGCAGAGCCGTTGACATAGAGGACGAGGCGCTTGCCATCGTAGGTCAAGGCAACGTGCGCCCACTCGTTCGTCGGGACAACCGGGCCGATGACGGTCTGGCAGCTCTCGCTGTCGGCGCGCACCGACACCTTGGCGTCGTCGTTGTCGAACATGCCGTAGACCCTGCCCGCCTCGGTCAAGCCGATGCGGAAGTTCGTGCGGATCGCGGCCTCTTCCTTGTTGATCGCGTCGTAGCCGTAGAGCGAGCAGCGGTCGAGGATGACCTGTTCGCCGATCTTCTCGGGACGGATCCACGCCTCGGCGGTGAACTGCTTGAAGAAGTCGACCGTCGTCGCGCTCGGGACCCTGCCCGTGAAGATGTCGCGCATGAACGTGGAGCGCGACTGGACCCACGACTGGTCGCCGTCGAGGTAGAGCGCCTGGCGGCGAACCGGATCGGTGAAGTCGAGCGGATCGGTCGGCGCGCGGAAGGTCCTCACGATCTCGCGGCCGTCGCCCTTCCAGTCGTTGTCGGTATCGTAGCCTTCGTTCTCCTCAAACGCGTAGAGGTAGGCGAAGCCACCGTAGCCGCCGTCGGGCGTCTGGACGGAGTACGGGTCGTCGAAGCCGATCAGCATCGGCCAGAACGGCATTGCCGAGACGGGCGGCGTGTTCTGGTAATACTGCGCCACGTAGCTGTTAGCCGAGCTCGCGTCGGTGTACCAGAGCGGCGTCGGGTCGGTGTGAGTCGTCATCGGGCTCGTAAGGTTGGCGGTGATGCGCTCCGCGTCGTTCCTGAGTCCGTCGCCGTCGGGATCGGCCTCGGCCGTACCCATCGCCCACGGATAGAGGAACGGGTCAAGAGACGCCGCCGACTGCAGCGGCTCCGGATTGGCAATACTGCCGGGCAGGCCCATGAGCGCCGTAACGCGGTTGAAGTCGGAGTGAGTCCACTCGTTCCAGAACGCGTTGTAGAATTCCTTCTGGCCCCACGCCTCGGCGATTACGTCCTTCGCCCCGGCGGTCGTGCTGCCGAGAAGCGGGTTCAGGCCGTGGAACATTTCGTAGTAGTCGTCCATGCCGTCGCCGTCGGTATCGGCGATACGCGGGTCGGTCGAGACATAGACGCCGGCCGAAGGCATCATGAAGCTCGGCTGTATCACGACGCACGTGATCATGCGGTCCCAGTAGTGGATGGGCGACGCCATGTAGCCGTTCTTGCGCCAGCCGGCCTCGATCCACGGAGTGGAGAACATGTAGTTATAGCCGGTGCCGTAGTACTTGTTAGCAACGACGCCGCTGCCGGCCGTTATGTTCGTCACGACTTCGTACTTCGGAACCTGCGTCACCTGCCCGGTGATCTCGTTGGTGGAGATCGTATAGCCGGCTGCGTTGGTGACGACCGAGAAGGCCGAGCCGTCCGCCCAGTTCTGGAGCGCGGCGAGCACGAAGTCGTTCGGGTCCTGCATCATCGGCGTGAACGCAGGCGCCTCGTTGAGGACGTGGTCGCTGAGAAGCGGACCGCTGGTGTCCATCGGATTGTACTCGCCCTCGTCGAGATAGCGGCCCATGAGCGGGGTCGTGATATCGTCGTAGCGGAAGTGACGCACCTGCTGGACGAGGTACTCCTGATAGTTCTGCAATCCGTCGTGGTCGAAGTCGACGTCACGGCGCGTGCCGAGAAGCGGGTCGGTGGAATTGCCGTCATTGATAGGATCGGCCCAACCGTCGCCGCCCCACGTCGCGTCCATGCCGCCGCAGATGTAGATGGCGTTTTCGGGAACCGCGTAGTCGGCTGCATTGAGACCATCGGCGGTGAACGTCGTCTCGTCGATATCGGGATCGAAGTTCTTGGCCGGGCCGGCGTACCTGCGCGTCGAGGCGTTTACGATAAGGCCGGCATACTGCATTTCCCACGGGTCGGGGAGACCGTCGATATCGGTATCGACCGTGCAGGGGTTCATGCCGCCGCCGCGCACGCAGCAGGTGATGGAGTCCTGCGGATTGCCGTAGATGAACGTCATGCCTGGATCGGTGCCTGCGACAAGATAGCTTGCGCCGGCGTTGGCCCACAAGCCAACCCACGTCATTCCCTCGGCGCCGTCGAGAATGCCGTCGCCGTCGGTATCGGGATTGTCTGGGTCGGTCGGGAAGAACTTGTTGAACCAGCCCTGCTCGAAGTTCTCTGCGACAGAATGGAGCCCAGGATGGTTGTTGTAGATCGACGGGCAGTCCTTGTAGGCGTTGCACGAATCAGTGCCCGCGTATTCAAGCGCATAACCGAGGTAGTCGGGAGTGCCGAAGAGCTCTTCCTTGTCCCACGGCGCACCCATACCCTCGAAGCCAACGGCAATCGGATCGGCGGGTGTCGCATTCGGGTTACGGCTCTTGTAGAGTTCCCAGCCGTCCGGAACGCCGTCGCCGTCGGTATCGGCGCCATGGCCCTTGACCGGGCTCCTCTCGCTGCCCGCCTCGGCAAACGCCTGGGCGAGGTACTCGGCGATGTTCGCGGTCGCCGTGAGGTTCGCGGCCGTCTCAGGATCGTAAGTCGTCGCGTTCTCGGTGTTGTTCGACGCGTTCAGGATCGCGTCGATCTCCTCCTTGGCGTACACGATGTTCGGCTTCGTCGAGTAGCTCAGGAAGTTCTTCCATATGTCGTTGCCGTAGGGCGCGTCGTCGTAGTACGCGATGCCGAAATCGATACGATAACGAAGTGCGAGATATTCGTCGTAGTCCGTATACGGATCGGTGTTGACCGCGGCACCCGTAGTGTCAAGCGGGCTGAGTTCGCCGTTGATCGCGGGATTCCAGCGGTCTGCGACATAGCCGGCCGCGTCTTTGTTCCAGCCGGTTCTGGGATCGAAGCCGAAGGCCAAGTGGATCTGGTCGTGGACAAGCACGTGATCCGTCGAGAAGAGCTCGGTGCCCTCGGGAATCGTGTACTCGGCGCGCCTAAACAGGAGCTCGCCGTCGTCCATGCTCGTGCGCATGGTGTGGTCGAGCATCGGATAGCTCCAGTGCCAGACAGGGGGAATCGGCACGGGCGGTGCATCGGTCTCAAGACCGTAGAGATAGATCTCGCCGTCGGGATAGAACTTCTGCGGGGCGATAAGCGCGGCGGTGAGCGTCACGTCGCGGATAGTCCTCGGGAAGCCGCCGACATAATCCCAGTCGCGGCCGTACTCGAGCTCGTTGTCGAGGTCGAAGACATAGGTGTCGGGCTCGGAATCGTGTTCTACGGCCATGTAGGCCTTGAGACTCACGTACGCCATGAAGTCGCCGTCGGGGTTGCCGACCTTGGAGCCGCCGAGCGGGTCGAGGGAGTGGATGACCTCCCAGCCGTCGCACATGTGGTCGCCATCAGTATCCCAGTGGCAGGGATTGGTGCCGATGACAAGTTCCTCGAGATCGGTGAGGCCGTCGTGGTCGAAGTCGGGGTTGAAGTCCTTGATGGTCCTGTCAAGCTCCACGCACGGATCGAAGCGCTCGAGCACTTCCTCGGCGGGAATCTCGATGCCGCGGATGATGTCGCCCGGGTTGAAGCGTTCGAAGACGTACAGCTGGCCTTTCCTTGGCTCGGCGAGCTTGTCGCCGCCAGGAGCCCAGACCTTGGCCTGGTACCAGAAGAAGTACTCCCAGCCGTCGGGCATGTCGTCGGAGTCGGTATCGTCCATTGTCGGATCCATGCGATACTGCTCGCCCTTTCCACGCGGCTCCGGGCTCCACTTCGTAAGGTCGGGCGTCGCGGGGTCAAGCCCGTTATCAGCGGCGAACGCCTCCCACGCCTTCTGCTCGGCCTCGCTGAAGCTCGGTTCACTCATGGTCAGGCTCGTCTCGTTGAGGCCGTAGTGAAAGCCGCGGAGCTCGAGACGGTTGTTGAGCTCATAGCCGACCGGCGCGTAGCTCGCAAGCTCCTTGAGGACGATGGCGAGCTTGCCCTGGCTCAGCCACACGCCGGGGATGTAGTCATCGTCGGGGTTGGCGGCCGCGAGGTCGTTAAGGTCGCCGTCCGCGGGCTCGGCACCGGTCACCGTGGTGATGAGCGAGAGGCCATTGCCCCAGATCGCAATCGCGAAGTAGTCGGGAATGCCGTCCTGGTTGATATCGCCGAGGTTGTCCTCGGGATACCATTCCTTCGAGAACACCGCCTCGGCATAGACGGGAATGTAGGACTCGTCCTCGGTCGTGGCAGTCGGGAGGTACGCCGTCGCGGGCTCGGCCTTGGCGCTCGGCTGCTCGGGCGCGAGCGTAAGCGTCCATTCGGGCGGGCCGCTCTCGGTCTGCGGAGTGGACATGAGCCAGGCGTAGAGGAAGCTGTCCTTCTCTTCGTCGGGATAGGGATAGAACCCGGCGGTGACGTCGGCGGTCGCGGCCTTGGCCGTGCCCGAGCCGGCCTCGTCGAGCGCGAGGTCCATGCCGTTGTCGAGCCAGCCGTTGTCGAACGCTCCGACGCGGTAGCCCCATGCATACACGTCGACGGCAGACGCGGACGAGCAGTTCCACCTCTGGCGCCAGTAGGTGCCGTCGGAGAACGTCGCGCCGGCGACATAGATGTGGCCTTCGCCGCGGCCGCCCTTGAGGGCGGTGCGCGAATACTTCTTGGAGAGGTCGCTGTTGCCGAATCCGGTCGGGCCGTTCGGGATCGTAGTGAGGAACTTGGACGGCCTGATGAAGTACATGTACGTCCACGTCTGGATGCCGCCGTCCTTGTCCTGGATCGTCAGGACGACGGTCTGGTCCTTCTGGCGCGAGCCGAAGTTCGGGACGAACGTGCCGCTCCACTCGTCGTTCTCGCCGACGAAGAAGGTCGTCTCGTTGTCGCAGCCCTTGAAGGACACCTTGATGCCGGGACCTTCACCCGAGGGCCAGACGGTCGTGAAATCATATTCGACGTCGTTGCGGATTTCCCAGCTGATCGGATACGAATCAGCCGCGCCGCCGGCGACGATCCACGCGTTCGTGTTCTCGAGCGTGATGTAGCCGAACTCAGGCGTCATGTTGTTGATGTAGATCTTTTCCTCGTCGGGCAGGTAGTACTCGGCCCACGTCATCGTCGGGTCGGACGAGGTGCCGGTCGAGACGACCTCCGCCTTGACAACGAAGCCCTTGGAGCTCGAGAGGCGCGTGCCGTCCATCGAGTCGATGCCGACGGGAATCGTCTGCGCCGAGTCGAAGCTCACGTAGTACTCGTTGTCAGCGAGCGCGGGGTAGCCCGCGGGCACCGCCTTGAATTCGTTGTCAAGGACGAGAGCGCCGGGGTTGACGCCCGCGGGCGGCGTAACGGTCAGCTTGACGACGATGTCGTCCTCGGAATCGAAGTAGCCGAGCCCGACGTCGAACCTGGCGCCGATCGCGTTCTCGTCATAGGACGACTCGGGGGTGACGGTGACCGAGGGCTGTGAAAGGACGACGAAGGAGATGGAGTAGGTCACAGGCGACCAAGTCAGCATGTCCTTGTCCTTGATCTGGATCTTGATCGTCCAGACGCCGGCGCGCGGGAAGTTGTAGGTGAACGGGCACTCGTTGATGTTCTCGCCGTCGGGCACCACGGTCGTGAACACAGTCCTCGCCGCGTTTGCGGTCGTCGTCGGGGTGGTGACGGTGCCGGTCGTGTCGTGGGAGACGGTACCATTCGCGACCGCCTGGCCGTCACGGGAGGCCGTCCACTTGTAGGAGAAGCCGTGCCGCAGGTCGTAGCTGACGTCGCTGACGTCGGGCTGGATTGTCTGATCCTGGCCCCTCGGATACTGGTTCGGGAAGGTATAGCCGTCGCCCTCGGCGTCGAAGCCGTTTAGGTAGACGGTGTTGAACGTGGGCTCCTTGTTGTAGACCGTGATGTTGAGCATCTCGGTTGTGGCGTAGCCCTCGAGCCTCTGGGCGGGATCGTATTCCTTCGTCCTGCAGAGCACCACCGAGAACGTGTAGTTCTGGCCGCCGTCGTCGGACGAGAGACCATCGAGCACCGTGAAGGAGCTGTCCGCGTAGGAGCCGACTTCGCCGATCTGGCGGCCGATCGAGCCGGCGGCCGCGACCGTCCTGTCGGTCAGAATCGCCTTCGCGGCGGTGCCGCCGAACATCGAGAGGTCAACGTCTTCGTTGCAGACGAGGAACGCGTAGATCGGGGCGCCCGTGTCGTTCTGCGAGCTGAGCGCGATGCGGAAGTGCACGACGTCGCCTTCGACGTAGTTGTCGGGGTCGGGATCGAGCGACATGGCGCTTGTGGTCTTAGCCGCGGCGACATTGACGGTGAAGGTGACGATTTCGCTCTTCTTGCCGCTGATCGGGGAGATTACCTGGATCTGCGACGTCTGGGTGCCGGCGGACGGGTATTCGATCGTCGGCGGGTTGCCGCTCGTGAGGCCGACGAGCTCGCCGTCCTCGCCGCTCGCCTTGAACCGCTCGGGGAGGGTCGTCCAGCTCGCCGTCGAGCCGGTCTTGATGCGGACCTGGTAGCCGGTCGCGATGTCGGTCATGTCGGCGTAGGTGTCTTCGACTGCGACGTTGATCTCGAGAGACTCGCCCGCGGTGACCTCGTAGGTGCTCGTCGTGTCGGGCGTCGTGATGACGGGCTTCGCGGCGCTGATCCAGAGGCCGGCGGCCGTGAGGTCCTGTATGCCGGCCGCCGCCATTACCGCGGGGTCGACGTACGGGGAGAACTTCACCTGGTGGCCGTCGCCGACCGTATGCTCGTCGCCGCGCAGGGCGTAGACGTAGACGATGCGCTTTTCGGTGGAGCCGGCGGGGATGGTGATTGTGATCTCGTTGTCGGCCGGAAGGGTCTGCACCGTGTTGGCCGAAGTCGAGAAGCGGACGTAGTTGCCCCAGTCGGTCTTGCCGGCATCGTCCTCGAACGTGGTCTTGAGGGTGATCGCGACGTCGGTCTCGGCCGCCTGCGAGAGGTAGACGGCGAGCGACGTCTTGGCCGTCATGTAGTCGTGGTCGGCCGTGATGGTCTTGTCGGCACACTCGACGATTACGCTCGCCGGCAGCGCCTCAATGCACTTCACGGTGGCGGTCACGTAGTCGATGAGACGCTCGTCGGGCGTCGTTGCCGAGTAGTTGAAGTGGTCGAACGCGCTGAGGATGAGTTCCGCCGTCTCTCCTTCGGAACCCGGCTGCGCCTCGACAAGGAACGACACCGGGGCTTCGGAACCACCTTCGAATTCGACCTTGGCGACCTGGTAGGTGGCCGTGTGGGTCGGATCCTCGTCATACCGCATCGTGACGGGCGAGACGGTAACAGTTCCCGAGGGCTTGAGCTTGATCTTGCTCTCGTCGGAAGACCAGACGTAGAACGTGCGCTTCGCTTCGGACGGCGCGGTGATCGTGAGGCGCGGGCTGATGCCGCCGCCGGTGATCGTGGAGTTCTCGTGGATCGAGCGCCAGTAGTCCGCGCTCTCGTCGTCCGGCGAGAAGCCGACCGTCTTGACAAACATGCCGCACTTCTCGAGCGAGTAGTCCGTAACGGGCGCGCGGCCGATGTCGGTGATGGCGAGGCCGATGCGCGCATTGTCGGCCGTAAAGACCCAGCCGCAGTCAGAAATGCTGTTGTTGTCGGCGTCGTAGCGGCTCATCTTCCAGTAGGAGGTGAGCGGATTGAACACGTACTCGCCGTTGCTTATGGAGTCTCCAGCGGGACCTTCGGCCGTGGCGAGGCGAATCGGCATCGCGAAGTCGCCGGGCTTCGTCGTGTACATGAACACGAGCGCGGTCGTGTAGTTGCCTTCGGGCAGCACCGATACGAGCTTCGCATAGGTCTGCTCGCCAGAGACGTAGATGCCGATCTGCATCGGGTAGAGCGACTCTGCGATGTTCTCTGGAATGAGGCCGTCGTAGTCGAGGCGCCAGCGGCTGACAGGATTCGCGCCGTTGAACTCGCGGGCGACAAGGCGTACCTTGAAGTAGAGGTCCACGCCTGAGCCAAACGGGTCGTCGGCAATCGTCCAGGCGGCGCGGTCTACGCCGTTTTCGTCACACGGGACGATATCGTAGATGTCGCCGACGGCGGCATTTGCGAAAAATCCCGCGAACAATCCGAGCGCGGCTGTGAGTGCGAGGGTCGTCAGTTTCTTTTTCATGGTTTATTCACCCTTCTCTTTCGAAGCTTCCTGTTTTGCCTTGATTGCGTCGTTTTCCTGCATGATTCGGTCGCGGACGATCGTCTGCGCCTTTATGCGGTTCTTTTGAAATGCGTCCTGCGCGGCGGCCATCTTGGCCTTCGCCGCCTTGAACTCCTCGGTGTCCTCGCCCTTCTCCGCGGCGGCATCGAGAGCGGCACGCGCCTCGCCGAGCATGCGTGCGACTTGCTTCTGCTCCTGCCTGAGGGCGTCGAGTTCCTTGAGGTATGCCGGGTCGTGCATCCTCGCATACTGCGTGTCGTACTTCTCCACTGGCGGCTCCTCGGCTGGCTTGCCGCGGAGGCACACCAGGGCCACCAACGCCACAATCGCGAGCAGCGCGACGGCTATCGTCGCGGGCAGCAGCCATTTCGGCGTCTTATTGTCTTTCATTTCGTCAGTCGCCATAGTAACTGTCCTTGTTAAGCTGTTCCACGCCAATCGGGGGCAGACGCGTGTCGATCATCCAGAAGAATACAACGGGGCAGTAGCCGTTCTTGTCCCACCAGCGCTTCCAACCGGCGTTGTAGCCGAGAGAGAGCGAAGAATACGGGTCGTACACCTCGATCTTCGAAAGGCCGTCGGCGCCGAACGAGTCCTCGTTGAACGTAAAGTGCCTCAAGGGAACCTTGTTGTCGACGTTGTCGAACGACGTGTAGCCGCTCATCAGCATGCCGGTGATCTTGAACGTAACGCTGTTCCAGTCGCCGGTGGAGGCAACGTAGCTCTGCGAATGCTCGCCCGGCTCGAGGCCGCGCAGCACATACGGCGTCCAGTGCGTCGTGAAGTCGTTGATGCCGCGCGGATGCGCGGGCGCCTCAACCGTCGCGTTCTCGTTCGAGATCATCATGTAGACGTTGACCCGGCGGTTAGTCATCACAACCGTGCTGTCGCCGATCGTCTGCGACACTACATGCTCGACGCCGTGCGGATCGACTGTGATGCCGCCGATAAGCGAGAGGTTGCCGATCGTGGGATCCATGTCGAGCCAGTACATCTCCCTCAGAGTCAGGTTCGTGACGATTTGACCGGTCCACCACGAACGGTAATTCGCGAGCTTAATTTCGCCGGAGTCGATGCGCCCGAACGGGTTGCCGTAGAGGTCCGTGCCGCGCTCGAGCCAGTCAATGATCGCGTCACGGTAGGGATCGTCCTCGGGAACGCCCCAGTCGGTGCCGAACTTCGGGTTGAGCGCGGCCGCCGCAACAACCGTCACGTTGTTCGAAGTTCCCTTCGCGACGCCAGAAAGCGTGTACTCATAGGGCTGCGTCGCCTTCGTCTGGACCGCCTGGTCAATGAGCGAGACCGTGCCTGTCCGCACCGAGCCGAGCACGTACCACGGATCGACCCTGTAGACCACGTTAGTGCCTACCGGGTTGCCCTTCGAGACAATCGCCGAGAACATGCCGTTCGTGAAGTTCGAGCCGTCAAGCGACTGCAGTATGTGGTCGCCTGTCACCGTGAAGTACACGAGCACTTCCTCGCCGGCCGGCACAGGATGGTTGGGATCGATGACCTGGCCGATGTTGCGGTGGCCGGGCGTCATCTTGACTCCCATGGTCCAGTCGTTCTCGGGCTCCTCCATGCCGTTGTGCCCGAAGTTCTGGATCACGCTGAGCGAGTTGCTCGGCCCGCCATAGTCGTAGCCGGGAATCGGAATCGTGCTCTTGACGAGGAGGTTCGTGACGAAGTCGCGCACTTCCTTGATATAGTCGGGAGATTCGATCTCGAGCGACTCGAGGTAGTTCGTGCCTTCGACGATGATCTCGTGCTCGATGATGCCGCTCGTGCGGACGAGCTGGAAGATGACGGGGTCGTAGTAGCTTACGACGCCGTCAGACGTGAACACAAGCGTCGGGTTGTCGACGCTCCACACGGCGTCGAGAGTGCCTTCCGACTTCTTGAGCCGCCCGCTCGAACGCGACAGGGGGCTGCCGATCACGCGGAAGACCATGTTCACCTCGGCGTCCTCGGCCGACATCTGCTTCGTGCCCGCGAGCCCGTTGCTGCCAAACCTCGCGAGGACGTTCGTTATGACGTAGTTGCTTTCGCTGTGCGGCTCCAGGAGGCGCACCTGCCAGCCCGACACGTCGGCTTCCGGCGGATGCGCGATCTCGACGAACTGGCAGTTGTCGTCGGTGTTCGCCCAGTTCTTGAAGTCGCCGAAGATGTTGACCTCGTTGATCCACGCCCAGCTCGGGGCGATGTTGTCGAGGATGTTGTACGCCGCGAAGTCGCCGCCCTGGCCGTATTCCGCGTTGAGGTCGAGCGGCTTGTACCACTCGGGGATCTGCCAGTCGGTCACCGTAAGCAAGTTCGTCATCGGAACCGTCGGGTTCTCCTTCGTATAGAACACGACCTCGAGCATGTACTGCACGTAAGTCGGCGCCGTGAGCGACATCGGCACGATCGCGTCGGGGCTCGTACGCATGCTGGAGCGGTAGACGTAGCGGTCTTCCTCGGTCTCGATCGCGCGGGAGAGCCACGCCGAATGGGCGTTCGCGCTGTCACGCCAGTTCTCGAAGCCCCACGGATAGATTCCCTCGTACCAGTATAGCTTCACGCGCGGCGTGTGGGAGAAGTCGATGTCCGACGCGAGCTGGGCGCCGTAGATTTCGCACTGCACGCCCCACGCCTCCTCGCAGAGCGGCTGCTCGCCGGCGCTCGGGACGTTCGGCACCTCGCCGAGACCCGACATGTCGTGCCTGAAGCAGCCGACGTTCTTGAAGCCCATTATGGCGTTGATCGCCTCGCAGACGTAAAGCTCGTCAAGCAGGACGCGCGGCGGCGGATCGTTCGCGCCGGGCGGCAGTCCATTGCCGCCGCCGTCTGCGGTCTCGACGACGCCCTCAACGCCGGCGACGGCGAGACGGAACGCCTTGTACCTCGAATCCATCTTGCAGGTGTAAGTCTCGTACCAGGAGTTCGAAATCATGAACACCGCGCCAGGAATGAGATCCCACTTTCCGTCGTCTGTCTCGGAAGCGTTCTTGGAGCCGTAGATCGTGACGGTCGCCACAGGATCGGACGGCTCGTACTTGCGCGCCCTGAACGACACCTCGCCGACGATGTTGGAGGTAAACGTCGGCGTCTGGACGAACGGCTTGTGCTGGATGTACGACTCGCGGTCGCTCACCTCGATTCGGGAAATGCTGTAGTTCGCGTCGACCGAGTTGTTGAGCGCGATCGAGAGGCCCGCCTCGCCGGCTCCAGTCGCGAAGTCGCCGAGGAGCATCTTCCTCTCGCTGTCTTCGTCGCCGCCAACGGTCCTGAGGTTCCAGCCCCACCAGCTGTGGACATCGACCGCCGGCTCGTCGCTGCAGGCGATCGCGGTTATCGTCACCTCGCCGAACTTCGACGTGTCGGTCACGTTCGCGACCTTCTTGATGGCGTTGGTGCTCACGACAAGGCGCATCGCGCCCTTCACGTCGTGAAGCCCCAAGTAGGTGTTGAGGATGCCCGACTTGCGCTGCGCCGCAGTCATCGTCGCGAAGTTGAAGTTCGTCACCGTCGTCCATCCGCCGAACGTCTTGTCGTAGCTGCCGATCGTCGTGTAGGAGACGTTGTTCGTGATGATTTGCAGTTCGAGCCAGGCGTTTTCATCGGCATTCTTGTACTCGATCGAGATCATGCCGAGGCCCTTGCCGCGGATGTAGCCGCTGCCGCCCGTGCCGTCGTCTGCAAAGCCGTCCATAAGCGGCGAGCGTATCGAGGACGGCTCTTCCAACCTCGCACGCTTGGCACTCAAGAGGACGGTGTGGTTCGTCGTCCAGGCCGAAGTGAACACGAAGTTGGTGTGCCCGACCGACCTGTTGCGGTGCTGGTCGTCCGCCCAGGCGGGCAGGAGCGGCCACACGTTGGGATCATCCCAGTCGCCGCCGCGCCACTGCTTGAGCTGCACCGAGTCAATGGCGACATCGGAAATGCCGCTGCCAACGGCGAACCTGACAGAGCAATCCTTCGTCGAGTAGAGAGGAACGTTGAACGTGTCGCCGCCAAAGCCGTCGATGTTGATCGTCTTGTACGGCGTAGGACCCCAGTCGCCACGGCCTGCCGTGCCGAGGAATATATGGAGATCCTGCGCAGGCGCGGAGCCAATGACTGCGCCAATGCCGGTGTCCGACGTGTCCGTAAACTCAACTGTGTTCCGCTCGGGGATAATGTTCCATCCCGGATAGTCGGCGTCCTTAAGATCGCGCTGGGCGCAGTTCACTACGTTCTTCAGGTCGTTGACCTGGGCAAGATCTTCACTTTCGTAGGCATCCCTCGTCTTGCCGTTACCCGGGAATTTGCCCACGGTTGTCTGGGTCGTGTGCGAGAACTCTGGACGCGCCAGGACACCAGGGCAGTTGGCAGAAAGAACGCCATACGAGCCCTTAATGAGGCGTTTTGAATCGGTGTCCTTAAAGCAGACGCCAAGCCAGTTGGCTGACGCAGACGCGTTCTTTAGTGGAGAGTCTCCAAGCTTTGTTCCCGCACGACGGATGCCTGCCACCACCCAAGTACAATTGTTAGGAACGTCATTCGACACCGAAATGAACAACGGGGTGTACTTGTTGTTGTCGTTGTTCGCAAGCGCCGTCACTGTATTTGCGTCGACCACCGTATTCGTCTTCGCTATTATAAGCTCTGGCTCTTTTACACCTTTGATCACGTTCCAGCGATAGAGGCAAAGGCGCTGGCCGCGCTTCGCATTGTTGTTGTTACCGAGCCATTCCCAGCGCGCCTCGTAGCAGCCCTTGTTCGGCAGATAGTTGGCAACGACCGAAAGCGAGGCATTTCCAGTGAAGTCCTTGTTGGAGTTCCGGTCAAACGCCGTTCTCACCATAAACGTGTAGTTCTGGAGATTGAGTATGCCTTCATTTCCGCCAAAGTAGTAGGCGAAGTCGTCAAACTGTATGTCCTGGGTAAGACGCGCGTTAAACGAGACAGACTCGAGGCCACGCGGCGCCTTTGCCGCGTCGGTAAACTGCAAGTAGCCCTTTCCGTACCCGCCCATCTGAAGGGCGACACCGGCGTTGTCTCTGTCGTCGCGATACTTCTTTGCGATCCACTGGCCCTGACCGACTTCCCAAAGGCCGTTCGTGTCGCTCGCGAACGTATCGTACGTCTTGCGGCCGTACATGTGGTTGGGCTTGATGTCTGTAAGGCCCGTGACGAACATCCACGTTTCGTTCGTATTCGGCATCGTCTGCCATTCTTCGAAGTTCTCGCTGAACGTCTGCTTAGAGGGCGAGACACCGATCTTGTAGGAGTTAGTCGTCGAAGTGCCGACGAAGATAGGCCCGCGACCCTGGGTATCCTTGCGTGCAAGCGCATCGCTCCAACCGTTGGCATTCTGGTAGTCTGCGTGAACCACCGTAAGCGCCTTGGACGTTTCGTCAATCTGGAACATGACGTAGCCGGTAGTGGCGTCAAGCGTCAGGGTCGACCAGCTGCCCTCGGAAGATGCCACAAGCGAGTCGCTGACAGGGAAGCGCGGATTGTCTGTCCTGCATACAAAGTAGTTCGTCGTCGCGGCGTATTCGGCAAATTCCGCCGTCTGGTGGTCAAGCGCCTCGATGTGATACTTGATTTCGCCCGCCTGGTTTTCCTTCGTCTGGACAAAACCACGCCAGACGCGGTCCTCGAAAAGCAACATGTGGACGCGCTCTTCCGCGGCAGAATCGCCGCGGCGATAGACGATGTCGAGGCCAGAGTAGTCGCTCTTCCCTTCGCGCAGACGGAAATACCAGTCGGTGCCGCCGCTCGCGAGCGTCGCGCCGCCAAGTCGGTTAGTAAGGACGCCACGATCCTCGGTGTAAGCTATCGAGGCATTGCTCGCGCCGGAGTAGTCGACGTACTTGTAGTACGGTGCCTGCGACCTGTATTCAAACCAGTACTCGACGTCACCAACGCGACCAGGGAGATCAAGCGGAGCAAGCGACTTAAAGCCGTTGTCGGCAACGAGGTCGGCCGTCTTCCACTCGCCGAATTGCTGGTTCAAGTAGCGCCAGCGGTAATGCATCGTCGCAGAAGCAAAGAACGTGCTTGTGTCGGGGGTAGAACCATCGCCAGCATTCAAGGTGTATACTGGCACTGCTTGGCTATAAAGGTTAGTATCGGCTTCCGACGGATACGGCACGCTCGTAGCAAGTTCCCAACCAAGAGTCTGCAAGCCAGACATCGCCTCGTCGTAATGACCTGCCGACACCAAATCGCCACGCATTGCAGGAATTGAGGCGATAATGTTGTCGAGAAGGATAAAGCCGCCCGCATCAATACTAATCAACGAGCTTGGTATGTTGGCAACACGACGAATACGGAAGCGGACCGGCCCGGAAATATCAAGGGGAACAACAACGCGGAAGAAGTTATCCATCGTGCCGCCATTCTGCACATCAAGCGTGAGTTCTTCCGTCTTCTCGCACTTCTCGAAATCCGCCGTTCCGTCACGCTTAAATGGAATCATAGCTGCCGGCTTCCACTGGCCCTCAAGGTAGCCATAGAGATTTGTGGTGACAGTAATAACTTCTACATCTTCAATTATATTTGTAGTCGTTACAATTTCAACACTATTTTCATCGGTCGGCGCAAGTCCAGCAACAGTATTCGTCGCTATTTCGACGGCAATCTTGTAATTATTGTATCCATCATTCAATTGCGTCCAGCCATTTACGGCATCAAAGTAAATCGTGCCAATGCCGTTAGTAAAGCAAGACGAGTAAACGACCGCATCTGTCGTGTTTTGCATCACGACTTGGCCGACAGTAGAGCGAATGGCTGCTGTTTGTAATCCGGTACGCCTATTAAGAGTGTGATCTTTTATGGTGCGCGAGTAGGAAGCATCCCAAGGCATATAATTCTGCAATGCGTCAAGTGCCGTCGTCGCAGCCGTTGGGAATGTATTACCATGACGGCAATTTACAATATGCCAAAGACGACGACCATCCGCTGCATATAGCGTAGATTCCGTGCCATTTTGCAGATTATACCCAGTCGCCGAAGGTGCATCAAGATTTTCATGGTGCCAGTAAGTCGAGGTATCGGACTTGTTGGCACCTGCGTTGTCGGCGTCGAACCAACCTTGATAGTCAACATTTGTAACAGAAGTCTTGCTCCAAGTATGGTTATTCATCAAGAGGACACGCCCAGAATCACCATTACTACCTACAATACCAGAATATGGCTGGCTCTCGATAACATGGATATCGATAGTATAGCTGATTCCTTCGTAATCCCCCGCACCAGTAGGCACCATCACTGCATCAGGATCTGTTGACACAAACACTACGCGATAATAGCCCGCGTTAGTGAGACTTGTCGTGCTTTCGAATGTCTGCGTAGGATCATAGACAGAGTAGATATAGTTTGAAACACTGGAGAATGCCAGCGAGCCGGCGTTTGTAATTACACCGGGCGCGTCATTGACGTCCCAATCCGTTTTGTCCATCGCAGGGAGTGAAACCCAGTAATCAAACTTAACGTCGTCATGGCTGACTGACGAGCCCTGGACGGTAAAATCGTTTGAGACGACAGTCGCATATTCCGCAGCGATGCGCGCGGCGGAAAGCGCCTGCCCAACTATTCTGATTTCGTCATAAGAACCGTAAAACGAATATTCGTTGTTGCCTGAACTTGGTGCGCCTTGACCTCCAAAAACAAGCGGCTGAGTCGTGTCTTCGACTTTAGTGATGTTGCCACTTTTTACAAACTTACCATTCGAATACACTGATGCCGTGTTATTGTTATAAACAAACGTCAAATAAACCCAATTGAGTATATCATTAACAGCGATATCGCCGAAAGACGTATTACCATTGCCTCGAAGATATAGTGATGTTGAAGAATTCTGCGCAGTCTCGACGCTCCAGCCCTTGCCATCTATTGTCGAGAGCTTTGTGCCGGCTAGTCGCGGATAACTGTTTTTTGCGGTCATCTTGAACCAGCCGGAGAACGTAAACACCCCATTGAAGGCTTGCGGCCTTGCCGTTTGAAGTCGATTACCCTGTGCCTGCGGGGTAGACGAACTGTTCACACGAGCATTGCCGATGAAACCAGTGGTCGAAACCATCTGGCCAAGATTTCCGTTCGCGCCCTTCGTCGGCGTTGCATTGTTCTTGTTTGTAGTCGAATCGTAGGAAAGCGCCGTTGACGCCTGTGCGGACGTGATGCTCTCGTTCATGTGCCAGACGCCGGAATAGAACGGCCACACCTCCTCAGGATTGTTCGGTGGCGGTGTCCGTCCTTCCTTGAGGTTCCAGTACATCGTAATCGTCGTGCCGGCGGGCGGGAGCTCGGGGATAAGCACCCAGACGAGCGATTCTCCCGTCGTGCGCCACGTATCTACTTCAAAGGGAAGGGGCTCTTCGCTCCCCTTGGGAAGAAACATTAGATTTTTGCCGTCATCCCCGGCGTCAGAATACTTGAATCCGTAATACTTGTTCTCGGAAATCTTAACGAGCGCCGCGAAGTTTATAAACGTCTCGGACGAGCCTGCGGGTGGCGTCACTTTGATGTCGACATGGTCGCGGAAGAGCTTGACCGGGGTGTCCCAAACGGTAAACTGCGCCGTGTTTGTCGCGCCATTCCAGTTTGCCGTCGGAGGTATCATCGCCATTACGGTCCAGACACCATCGGTATTTATCAGCGAAGTATTGTCAACCCAGTCTGTGATGTCGCTCGCGTTCTCTCCGAGGCCATAGGCATACTGCACTGTATTAGAACCCCACGTCGCCGAGATTTTCGGCTCGTTAGGTGTAGTATTGATGCGCCAGCCAGCCATCGAAACGGTAACTTCATTCGCAGCAGGAGCAATCGTCCACTCGCCTGAATACGGCGCCGACGAAACAGGATCGGTATCCCAGACGTAGTTCACCGCATCATTGTTGCCACGAAGCGCAAACGTAAATTGATGCGTGCCGCCAGCAGTAGCATTTGTCTCGCCTGCCGTCAGCTGGTAGTGTTCGTAGTCAAGCGAGGCGAAGCCCTGCTTTTCATTTCCGTCATAAACAAGACCGGTATTCGGCGTTGGCACGGCCACTGTCTGGGGGGCTATCGACCAAGTGCCCTCGACGGCTTCCGTCGAGTTGTCGGACCACGTCGTGTTGACAGTATCATTCAAGCTAACGGAATAAGTGTATGTCCCGGCGTTCGTAGCGTTCGTCACGCTCGACGAGTCGAATGTGCAGTACTCGGTAAGATCTGCATCAGCGTAAGTAACGCCTACCTTGTCCGTGCCATCATAAACAAGGTTTGTTACCACCTCCGGTTTATTAAGCAGACGCTTAGTAATCGACCAGTTAATGGTCTTTTCGCCTGTGCCACCATCCGCTTCTGCATTCCACTCAAGATCTGGACCGGGCGTTACTCTGAACGAGTAATTACCAACATCCGTTGCATTCGTCTCACCGCTACCCTCTACATACGTGTAAGCAATACCAAAGTCAAGCGCGACATGGTTGTTCTTGTCAAATGTAATTGGACTAATCGTCGGAAGCGCTACCTTTGTCTCAACAAGCTGTGTAATGCGGACAATGACAACGCCGCTACCACCATTTGCACCCGCAGTTGTCAGTGTGCCGCCGCCACCTCCACCGCCCAAACCATCGGTACCAGATGTTGCAGCATCATCTCCACCACCAGTGCCACCGCCGCCAAGACCGCCATTGCCACGGCTGTCGCCCGCAACTTGATTTCGCGTGCCAGAACCACCACCACCAGCGTAGTAAATCTCATTCCCCTCAGAATCCAAAAGAATCGAACTTGGCAAACCATCTCCGCCAATTCCGCCTACATTTGAGCCACGGCTATCGCCACCAGCCGAACCTGCGCCGCCACCGCCACCGGCTGAGCGCCCAACAGATCCTCTACCGCCTGCATTCCCGAGTCCATTAATTCCAGCCCCGCCATCATACTGCGTTGCTGTTGAACTCGCATATTTCTGAGAACCACCTCCTCCTGAAGCGCCACCAAGCCCTGCACAAGCAGCACCGCCGCCGCCGCCACCAAAGGCCTCAAAAATGTTAACACCATTATTTCGAATCCACGAACTACCGCCATTACCGCCAGGAAGCGCGGATTTTGCAGCAGTAGCAACACCACCTGTACCTACATTTATCGTATATACTCCACCCGTAAGCGTATGGGTTGTATCAATAAATCCACCTGCGCCACCGCCGCCACCTGCGCCGCAGTTCATATTTGATCCAGTCGCGCTGCCGCCAGCACCTCCGCCACCAACAACGAGAACGCGCGCATTGGCTCTGGCGGAATCGTCAACGGTTAGCGAACCTGCGGCTGTAGTGTCCGTGAATTTGAGAACAAGATGATCGTAAGCTTCTGCCGTTGCCGGCGTGCCGTCGGCATTGAGGTAAATGACAGTCGCGTTGCTGGACCAAGAGACCTTGCCAGCGTTGACGAGCTCACGCACGTCCGCGCGCGCCGCGCAGACGAACAGGCCCGCGAGCGCAAACACGAGCGCCGCGATTCTAGTCGTGCTCTTTGTCATTGGTTTCTCAACACCGTTTTTACACTTTGTTTTCAGGCCTTTTACAGCTTATCAACCGACTAGTGTACAAGCGAAGAATCAACTTCGAATTACTCGAAGAGACTATTCGCCTATGACCAATCATGGAGATTATACCACAAATCTCTTCGCGTGTGGGAATTTTTTAGGAGTTGGAGTCAGGGGTCAGGAGTCAGGAGTCAGGGACAGGGGTTGGAGTTCAGAGTTGGAGTTGGAGAGCGGATGTAGCAAGGGCGCCCTCGCCCTTGCAGCAAGGCCGAGGCGGCCTTGCCACACCGTGCCTTACCCAATCCGCTCTAATAGCGGCACAGTTCCAAAATGCTCATCAAATGTGTTGAACGCGTACTGTGTCGCCTCAAGCTCAGTACAATCCACATCCCTGAGCATTCCGCAGAACTTCTCAAGGTCGTTCCGCGGCTCTTCTGCCGCGGGCTGTACTGTAATGGCCATTACATTAGACATTAGCCGTAAACATTCGAACTTTCCATGGTGATTTTAGCCGCTTGAAATGCTCATCTGCCGTAAGCACCGTCAAGTCATTTGCTCTTGCCGTGGCCGCAATTATTGAATCAGGAAGTTTCATGCCGTATTTCTTGCGCGCGCTTACAACAAGGCATGTGAATGTTGGATCATCCGACGGAACGCCATATATACGAATGCGCGATCTGAATTTCTGGTAGAGTAACACATCCTCCTCCTCCTCACTCAATCCCGAAAAAGAAAAATACTCCATCTCAGAGATAATAGACGTCGCTATGAAATCGGCATCTGAAATAATGGAAAGCAATCCCTTATTCCCCTTGAATAGCTGAATAATGGCATTCGTGTCAAGAAGAAATCCCTTACCATTCATCACGAAGTCTCCGTTGTTCCTTGACAGCGTCGCCCTTCCAGTGTAACTTCCCCACCAAGTCGGAAAAATCATATTTCGGCTTATTTTCTTCAACGGGGATGACTATAACCCTACACGTGAAAGCGGAATACTCTTTCGGCACTTCGAAAGAGACCCGATTTCGCTTGGGTCGCACCGTTCTCTCAATTACAGGCATAACTGATTACTCCTCTCGCTTGAAAAATAGTATACCATAATTATCTTGCTTTGTGTGCTACTGCCTTTTGCACTTTCGGGCCTTGCAACGCCCTCGATGTAGCAAGGGCGCCCCCGCCTTTGCAGCAAGGCCGAGGCGGCCTTGCCACACCTAAAACAAACCCGCGGCGTTTCTGCCGCGGGCTTGTTTTTCCTTGCCTAATTACTTTCATCCAGTTATTGCTGCAGGTGATACACGAATAGCAAGCCCCAATGCATCAAGCACACGCATTACCGTCGCCATTGTCGGATTGCCACCTGGCGCAAACGCTCGATAGAGATTCTCTCTACCGACTTTTGCCTTGCGCGCAACCTTGCTCATGCCTTCGGCTTTAGCGACATCACCAAGTGCGACAGTAAGAAACTCGGGGTCGTTCTCCTCGATAGCCGCTTCAATATATGCGGCTCGTGCCTCAGGAGTCTTCAGTGTCTCTGTAACATCCCAGTCTTGTAGTTTCGTTTTTGAGTAATTCTGTGTCTGCTTTACTGTTTTCACAGTTCATATTGTAGCATATATATCACACATATGTCAAGGGCGCCCCCGCCCTTGCAGCAAGGCCGAGGCGGCCTTGCCACATCCAAAAACAAAAACCCGCGGCGTTTCTGCCGCGGGTTTTGTTTTTGGCCTCAAGGCTTTTCTTAGAAGTCAACCTTGATCTTGTAGAAGCCAGCCGTATCGCTGGAGCCAGGCGTCACCTGAACCTTACCCTCGTCAAGCGTCGCCTCTGTCCATTTGGCCGTTGCTAGGCCCGCGAGCGTCGTGGCGACCTTGACGTAGACCTTGCCATTCACGGCAGTGAGCGTCTGATTGGCCGAGATGACAACCTTGCCACCTTCCATCGTGATCGACACCGGCTCAAGCGTCTGATCCGTAGCGTCAGGAGCGATGTTCAGGAGGAATGCCGTCGCATACTGGTTATCTCCAGCGGCAACATTGTTGTCCGTCTTCCAAGTATCGTACGCATCCTTGTACGCAATATTGTCGTCGATGTAGCTCGGGTAGTCACCGCTCGTGAAGGTCACCACAAGCGTTGCCGCCGCAGTGTCAACCGTGTAAGTGTAGCTGCCAGCACCATACACGGAGGTGTCCGCAATCTCCGTTCCGTCGATAGAGACGAAGCTCAGAGTCTTGCCAGTTTCGGCCGTGAACAGAATCGTGTCATTCTCCTCGAAGTCACCGGCGGTCGCCTCAGTCGTGCCGCCCGTGAGAGTCCAGGAAATCGCATAGGTCGGAGTTGCCGGCGTCGTGAAGGTCACCTCGAGCGTTGCGGCCGCAGTGCCAACCGTGTAAGTGTAGCTGCTTGCGCCATACACGGTGGTGTCCGCAATCTCTGTTCCGTTAATCGAGACGTAGCTCAGAGTCTTGCCAGTTTCGGCCGTGAACACAATCGTGTCGTTCTCCTCAAAGTCACCTGCGGTCGCCTCAGTCGTGCCGCCCGTGAGAGTCCAGGAAATCGCATAGGTCGTGGGCTCGCTGCCACCCTTCGTCGTGACAACCCAGTAGTCGTCGACGAGACTGAACGTGCTGTCGTCGGCAATAACATAGATACCGGCAGTGTCATCTTCAGTACCGCACACAAACTCGTCATCGGCAGTAGTGTTCTCCGCGGCGGAGAATTTGCCGCGCACTATTTCTGAGATATAACCATAATTGCCGATTGCGGCACCAATGATAACAGGGCCATAATCGGCATCCGAGCCAATAATGGTGTCACCATTTCCAGCGAACATACCGAATGTGCCGCCATAAATAATACTACCATCATCACCGGAAACACTATCAATCACTGTCAGCGCACAACCAAGGTTGACGGAGAATAGCGCCCTTGCATCGCCACTCCCACCATCCAATTCCTTGCCATTAAGATCAAGGACTATATTCTTCGCAATCACAAAGACGGGGGCATCGTCACTCACTACATCTTTAGTAACCGAATAATTGTAGCCAAGTTTGATCGTCGCATTCGCAGGCGCACTCGCAAATGCCTCAGTAAGCGTTGCAAAGCCAACCTTCGTTTCGCCGTCCATATAGTAAACATTATCGCGCTTGCCGACAACCGTCAAGGCTGGAGATGCACCAGTAATCGTGACCGTGTCGTCAGCAGGATTATAAGTCGCATCCGTCAAGGTGATGCCAGTGGTCTCATCAAACTTATACCCCTCGGCCTCGTTGGCGCTCACGCTAAGAACAAAGCTTGTCGTTCCTGCAGGGAGGTTGAAAATCTTCAACGTGGATGTCGATGTGCTTTCTGCAGCAATCGGGGTGCCGACCACAGTAACGGCAACATTCGCTATGCCCGTGCCAAGCGTAATCTCCGTGCGAACAGACTCACCTGCCGTGATGAAGTTCGGCGTGGTCGTAGTAAACACGACATCATCAAGTGAACCGTTACCGGAGAATGCGGCAGCGGAAATTGAATACTGGAAGTCGCCACCCTGAACGAAGCTGGGATAGAGTGCGTGGCAACCTTCCTTATAGAAGTTTGCCGCAGCGCCAGTAGCGGTGAAGTTATCGCCAGCAAGAACAGTATCCTCATATTCAAGAGGAGTACCATCAAGATAGACAACAAAGCCCACGTGATTTGCCGCATCAATTCTTGCAAAGGTGCGAACCGTCAGGCGGTGCCACGCGTCCTTGTCGAAATCTACGGGAACAGCAGCAAAGTAGTTCGTCGCAATAACCGTTTGAGCAAAATAGCCAGCACGAATGACGAAGTTGGTAACCGTGGGGTCGCCGTCGCCTTCGGACTCATGCTCAACATACTCGATTGCAATCTTGTCACCATTCTCAAGTGCGTCGTCACCGAAAACGCTATCGGCAGCCGTAAACTTGACAAGCGTGTCAAGATAGATTGGCATGTCTTCGATAGAGTAAGCGTAATCAGTGCTATTGGTAAAGTCGCCACTTCCACCGTTGCCCTTCACGGTGCGATAGAGCTTGCCAGTCGTCTCGACCTGAAGGTAGTTTCTGTTCGCATTATCCGCGAACAAATCAGGACGCGACGCAATCGTCACGTCAGTTCCCGAACCTGTATAATTGGAAATGATATTGGCGGCATCGGTGTCTGCGGTGAACCAATAGCGATCATCACCTGTCGCACCTGTATAGTTATCGTTGTAACCCCATATAAAGTTTGCACCAGGCACAAAGTCCGGCGCCTCAAAGTCGGCACCATGATTTACAGTTGGTTTGGCCGTATCACCATTACTAGCGCCGAACGCGAACATCGTTGCGGTCGCAGCAAGAATTGTCAGTATTTTTTTCATACGTTTTACTCCCTTTGTCTTTGAAATTTGTTGGTACATTTTTCCCAGACACCACGTATGATACCAAATTCTTTTCTCCCCCGCAAGGGGGAAAATGAAATTTTTTTCACCCACATGGGGGAAGTGGTGAAGCTGCAGCGAAAGCGGGGTTACATGTCCTCTAAACTCAGGCCGACATAGTCGCAGGACCATCCACTCGGCAGATTGCCGCACTTGCGAAAGAATGCATCGGCCTTCTTCTCAAGCGATCGGAGAGATATGTCTCGCTTGTCGCGTTTTATCTCGGCAAATCGCATCCGTCGGTTGAGTTCATCTTCGCAGACGAGATCAATCTCGTTCTCTCCCTTCCTGTCCCACCAGCTGCCGATACGCGTATATGTTGTGTCCTCTTTGAATCCTGCGCGAAAGTAGCTCTCTAACGCCTCGCCGGAATAAACATCGAAGTCGCGCCTTACAATCTCAAGGAGTTCGGAAAACCTCCCTAACTCGATAAGGTACTGGTATTTGTAGATGAACCTAAACCAAAACCTGAAGAATCGATCCTCTATTTTGTAAAGACTGCTTCTGCCGCTTGATGCGCCCTTGAACGGTAGCTTTTTCTCAAGAATGCCATACTCGACCTCTAACTTCGAAAGATAGGCGCCAGGATCAACTCCAACCGCATTCTTTATAGCGCCGTAGCTCGTATCGCCGGCGGCAACGGCCGAAAGAATCGAGAAGTAGGTTCCATAGTCCTTTCCAAATTCCTGCACAAGCACGGCTCGCCCTTCGTCTATCATAGGCGAACTGCGCCTAAAGACCGCCTCAAGCATGCCATCGCGCGTCACCGCCTCCTCGTCCATCAGTTCCTCAACATAACGCGCGACACCACCCGTCAAAGTCCAAAGCGCCAAAAGATCGTCAGGCGAATAGTTGTGGTCTGGGGAATATGTCGACAATATGTTCTTCAACACCGATATTTTAAAAGGCTCGAGCGTAATCTTGCCAGTATTGCGCCCATAGAGGGGTTCGCCTGCATCAAAGAATATCCGCCCCATAAGTCGATTAACGCTTCCACACACGACAAGGTTGATTCGCGCCGTCTTGTGAAGAGAATCCCAAATGCCCGCCATCTCGCTGAATACACTTTGATTGACCCGAAAGAACTCCTGAAACTCGTCGATGACCAGCGTGATCGGTCGCTTGGTGGCCTCCTGCATGACCCACTTGAAGAGAGCGGCAAATGAATCTGCGCGTCCTGGCAACTGTAAACCAAGAACATACTCTGCGACACCTTGCATAGTCTTGCACAGTTCTCGTTCTGTGCTCCTTGTCACAAGCCAATAGATATATGGCATATCCCCCAGCGCGTGATGGATAAGTTCCGTTTTTCCAACTCGACGCCGCCCGGTAAGAACCGTAAACCGGCTCGCTTTGGCCGCCAGATTACGCAACCGTCGCAGTTCGTCGATTTCCTCTTCTCTTCCAAAGAACTCCATAAGTCAATCTCCTTGGCTCACAACAGCTTAATTGACATTTGCTTAACGACCATTTGCTTGAGTGCATTGTATCATACTGACCTCGCCATCGCAAGTGGGAAAATGAAAAAATTTTCACCCGCCTGGGGGAGAGGATTTTAGGGGTCAGGAGTCACATATCTTCTACTGACAGAAGGCCTGTCTTGCTACTAAGATTCCGCTTGTCGGGGTTCTTGGCAAAGAATGCCTCGACTTTTTCGGCAAGGCAGGCAGCGTCAAAGCGCGACGAGTCGACTTTTACCTCATAGAACGCAAGTGTTTCGGCAATCTCGTCTTCGCTAACGATGTCAATCTCGTTTTCGCCCTTTCTATCCCACCACGAGCCAATTCGCGTGCAGCCCTTCTCCTCGACAATTTTCGCCGTAAAATAGCGCTCCAGCGCATAGCCGCTGAAAACTTCAAAGTCCCTTTCGGCGATGTCCCGCATCCGATCTCGCCGGCCAAGCTCGTTTAGATAGTTCAACTTGTGCACAAACCGAAACCAGAACCTAAAGAAACAGTCATCGATCTGGAAGTGGGCGTTCTTCGCCGTCGGCTTCGCGAAAATCGGCTGTTTCTTTTCGACAATGGAATACTGATCTTCCAACTTGGCGAGAAATCCACCAACTTCGGTGCCAAGGAGGTTTTTCAACTCTGCAGAAGTCGTCTGACCTGAAGAAATCGCCGCAAGCAGCGTAAAATACGTTCCGTAGTCAGAACCGAATTCGTCGGCAAGAATCGTCCTGCCCTCTGGAATATATGCAGACAAAGGCGAAAAAATCTCCTCAAGCATCTCCGCCTTTGTGAATGCGTGCGCCGACATCATCATGTCGACATACCGCGCAACACCACCGCTAATTGCCCAAAGTGCAAGCAAATCCCTGTTTGTGTAGTCTGGCTTGTAGCAGCGGAATATCTCCTTAAGAAGCGAGGGACTAAAGGGCTTAAGCATCAAAGTTCCAGTGTTGCGCCCATACAGCGGTTGCGAATCGTCGAAAAATATCTTGTTCATGAGGCGATTTACGCTGCCGTTGACGACAAGATTCAGCTTCGTCTTGTTGTGGTACTCGTCCCAGATGTGCTGTATGTCGCCGTAAACCCCTGGGTTCGTGCGGTCAAACTCTTGGAATTCGTCGATGACAAGAGTGTAGGGGCGTTTTTCCGCCTCTTTCATCAGCTCCCGAAAAAGTTCGCCAAATCTTGTGCATGTTCCGTGCATCCCAAGATGCAGAACCCTTTCCGCCTCTTCCTGAAGCTGGGCGCAAAGCGTGACTTCTGGCTGCCGTGTGATGGGCAAATTCAAGTATGGTGTCTTGCCATCGTCAAATGCCTCGCGGGAAAGTTCAGTCTTTCCCACTCGCCTACGGCCAGTCAAAACAGTAAAACGCGATCTCTCTTGAGAAAGTTCGCGGACTTTTCTAAGTTCTTTCAATTCGACTTCGCGACCAAAAAATCTCATAAACCCACTCCTTCACCATCCTCATTACGAAATGTCCATTTCGTTAACGGCTGTTTCGGTTGCAAATAGTATCATATTCTTCTCCTACCCGTCAATAGGGATTTTAGGGGTTAGGAGTTGGAGTTCAGAGTTGGAGTTGGAGAATGTATTTTTGGGGACAGACCCCACGATAGCCAATAAAATCAAGGGTTCGAAGGGCCCGTCCCCGAGTTTCACCGCGCACCCAACCATCCTCTATCTCCCCGGTGCGTTGGTGGACGCGTTGAGTATCGCGGAGTCAATAGCAAATGCCAAGTTTGAAGCAACGCAATTGTCGGACGCCTCAACGCTTACATACACATTGTTGCGAACAAAATCGAAGCAATTGGAGCATCCCTGTGGAAATGCCGTAAAACAAACATCGCCAATCGAAGCGTAGACACCTTGTGCACGCGGGAAAGGCTGGACCGCCGCGCATTGGGAGAATCTCTGCACCATGACCTCGACAGCCGATGAAAATGAGTTGGTTTCCACAACAAGGAGACTTCCATCACCAGTTGGATTGCCTGTTTCCCAGATCAGGTCCACCACAACCGAGGAGTCCGATGCGGCATTTGTAGCCACATTAGCCCCACCAAGGCAACCAACCAGCGTGGGTGCCCACCAATTTGTTGCGGCCGCTTGATATGTCATCCTCGGAGACCACTCTTCAAATCCATATATGGACGACATCTTCTGCCTGCCCATTCCAGCATTGCAACACAGTGGAATAGCCATGTACAACAACGCCACAACGCCAAGTCCAGCCGACAACAACATTCGAATCTTCATCTTAACGACCTCCTTGTTTTTTCTGATTGTGCAGGATTTACTATGTCGGCCTCTCTTTCTTTTGACTTGGAAGCTTTACAGCTCAGGCCAATTCATCTTTCCTGGATTTGGACAAAGGTTCACACGGTTCCATTCGAGGTTGCGGTCAAGCGACGTCGGGTTCAAGTAGTACCGCATGTTCACGGAGGAGACGGGGATATACAAACCGTCGGCAGTATGCTCTCCATTGAACGTTATGTCGCCGTATATCTTGCCGTAGTACGCCTCGACAATTTCTCCTTTATCATTTCTGCGAGTTCTTATCCGGAAGCATAAACATCTGTTTTTGTCATAATGCCCTTCACGATGAAGAGCTTTATCCCTGCCCCTCCAGCAGGAATAATCTTGCGAATACCCGGACTCTAAAGCCGTTCTGATCTTGAGAGCTGCACCTCTTGGATGAACCATCTCTACCAGCCCATTGTCATCGCCAAGAAAACGAACTTTCATTGAGTCGCGGTACGACTGGCCTTTCACGCCTCCGCCATTAACACCTTCGCCAAAGTCCTGCCGCGGCTGGCGGGTGAACTCGATGTCGGCCACGACACCATTTCCCACTGGCGGAAGATACTCACCCTTCATCAGGTCGAAGTGCAATATGTCACTGCCCTTCGGGAAGATATCCTTGTCGCTCCCCGTCGAAAACGTCGTGCCGACTTGTTTCACGAACAAAGGGATCGGATGCACGATGCGCTGGACGCGAAGCGTGACTACGAGATTGTCTGGCTGCCAGACGCCGAAGATGTCCTTGTGCTTGAAGGTATAGCCACCACCGCATGAATTATCATAGTATCCGTATGGTGCATTTCGCACATAACACCCGGCCTCTCCACGGTTGGTTTCGTTTGACAACCTACATCTTCCCGACATGTCCGTTCGGTTAGAAGAAACATTAGGCCCAGAATAGCCTTTCCATGCGCGCCATCCATGGTTAACCGAAAAGCTGCCTATGACTTCGACATCATGCAGCGGCTCACCCGTAATTTCATCAAGAACGAGCGCCTCTATCTTCGCCGTGTCGGAGAATGCACATCCCGACACCATGAATCCGACAATACATGCCATTACATTTAGTCTCATCAGCCACCTCCATTGTTTTCCTTGATTTTGTCAAACAGTCGGTATACAAATGGATATGCTAAATTCTTCCAGTCCAAGTGATGCCAAAGCAACACATTATCGTCATTTTCATCTCGCCTGTCAACTGGCCACTTATCCTCGTTAGCCATACAATCGTCCATCAGCGAGATATTTCCCATAACTTGATTGTTCTCGTCGCCAATCCTATTCGCCCCCGCCGCAAAGCTTTCCGCCGGGATGGCATCGCCGAGGAATCGCGCTCGCAGCGTATAGCGATAGTCGGCATCGGCTACTGCGAATCGGTTTGTCGAGTGCATTGCGTCCGACTCCGCCCTGAACGGAGTGAAGAGCGGATGGGTAATCACGTCTTCGCGTACAAGTGAATTCACGTTAGTCTTAAAGCCGTCAAGGTAATAAGTTGGGTTAAGAGCATAGTACGAGTTGACACCCCATCCGCCCTCGCATTCCACATCAAACCAGGGCCATGCGTTTAGGCCATGCAAAAGCGAAGACCCTTTCAGCAACTCCTGGATCACCCAGACCGTCTGTCCCACGAGAGACTTGTTTGTATCGATGTTGCCTACCACATTTTCAGTATCCGAATAGCAGTTGACGGCATTTGTAATTCCCGAGAATCGGCCTTTCCAGGAGAGCGAACTGCGGAAGTCATCCGCCCCAAACAGTCCGTGCCAGTTTGCGGCGCGATATGCGTTTGTGACGTTGGCCCAGTCAGAGTCCACCATGGTCTCCGCGTATTCCAGCGCATCATATGCCTCCATCGATACAGCCGCGTTGAGCATATAGTACCTGGAATAGTCAAGAGCATGATCCTTTATTGCGGCGGACGTCAGAATGTTTCCGAGGGAATGTGCTATGAATACCCTGTTCGTTCCCGGAAGCTGCGCCGTCTCGGAGGCAAGAGCTCCCGCTGTCTGGAATGCGTGCAGCACGTTGGCATAGTAGTCCGGCGATGCGGTTCCGTCGAATATCCAGTTTGATAGAAGACCGTCCATCTGCTCCTCGTCGCCGTACCAGTCCACGACGGTGAACATAGAATCCAGCCCCGACTGCCACAGCCGCTTGAACATCTCAACGCCGGTGGACACCGCCTCGTCTGGATTGACGTTGAACCCGTGTACGAAGAAATAATGCCTGCCATCGCATTCAGAATCTGGCCTGTTCTGCGGAATTCCCAAGGAATTGCCCCTCGTCCGAGCATCGCCGGCAACCGATCTGAGGCACAGCCACCTGAACATGTCCATCACAGACGAGATACTCAGGTTGGCACTCGTCTGCAAAGCAGGGCTTCCAAAAGGACCACCCTGCGCCCTGAGGGTCATCCCGGAAATAGTGCCGCGACCCTCTATCAGAAAAACCCCCTTGTCCGGCGACGAAGCCATCAAGTCAAGGAATGGGCTTGGAAGCACGACTCCGTCCACAAGATCGACGACGTTGGCTTCGTACGCATAGTCAGAAAAATAATATCCGCATTTTCTGCGATCCAACTTATGGAAAGATCCGGCCTCGTCGCGAGAATACGATGTCCAGACGGCGTTTACACAATTGGCCTGAAGTTCCCAGCGAACAGCATTACGTACTGTCTGCGGAGCCCCAGGCGGAAACACTCCGCGCATGTCGATCCACACTGGCGTGAAGTCTTCCAAATCACGACGGCCGTTCACAACACTGTCAAGACAATTGCGCCCGAGCGCAAACGGCGAGTCGCTGTTGTAGTCCGCTCCAGTGCAGATGTCGCCAGAATCGAGATCGTCATTCACCCAGAACCGGAAGGTCTTCGTGCCCGCCCGTGCGATTGCAGCCTCGGCGTCGGTAATCGCACCGTCGCGGTCATAGTCGAAGACGAGGACCGGATCACCGAGCACATAGAGCGTCGCAGAAAGACCGCCAGCGACATTGCCCGGCCTGGGATTGCCGTAGTAGTCGTAAGTACTCTCATGGACATGCTCAGTCAATAGCCCGGCGGCGTTCTCCGCTATCCAACCATTGCCAACGACAACTTCGTTGCCGGAGCGCCGAGTGGCCGAGTAGTCCTGATAGCTTTGAGTCTGCGGCAACCCGTCGATCTTCGCCTGCCAGCAGTACCAAGGCGCATACTTGTCATTGTGCCCGTCGCAGTTGAGCCACCGCATCGTGAGGCGATAAGCATTGCCCTTTCGCATCTTTAGGGTTGTAGCATTAGCAGCGCTGGGCGCCCCCATGCTGATTTTCCGGACGCGCATGTCGTCAGGGCCAAGACCCTCGATCTTCATTTCCCATGCCGCGTAGTCGCCGTAGATGTTGAACTCGAGTTCCCTGAACTGCAGGGCTTCGGGCGGAAGGCCGCCGTCTGCGCCGTCGTTTGGATCGGATTCCTGGCCAACCTCCGCCGCATCCGACACGCCGTCGTTGTCTGTGTCACCATCGGTGTCCGAAGGGTCCGTTCCGTTTAGGTATTCGCCAAGGTTCGAGAGCCCGTCTTCGTCAAAGTCGCCGGTAGCCCCGTTCGTACCGTCAGCAGAACGCGGATCAAGACCATTAGAATGCTCCCAGTCGTCCGGCAGTCCGTCTCGGTCGGTGTCGATGTAATGTGGCGACGTTCCAATTGACATTTCCGCCCCGTCCGTGAGCCCGTCGCCGTCGGTGTCGGAGCTGGCGGGATCCGTGTCGGTGCCGAGCCGCACAATTACCGTCTTGCCACCCTCCACGAAGCCGGGGACCTTGTACGCGATGCGGTAAAGCCGACGCCCAAGCATCGACTGGACTCCAATTCCCGCGTTCCGCCCGTCGACCGCATCGCCGACGTTGTACCGATACAGCATGAGCAGCTCGTCTGGGCGATGAGTGCGCACGACCACTTGGAACGAAACGGTATTCGTCTCGGCGCCGTCGCCTTCTCGCCCCATATTCTCATAGCTAATGCACACCGCCTGGCCGCCAGCGAACGCAACCATGCCGACTTTCACCGACGACACGGGGGCATTAGTCCTGAAGAAGAGCCCGTCATCCGACATCGGCGCGGCCACGACCGCCTGAGGCTCGATCAGGGACGAGAAGTCTAACGCCCCCACATCCATCCCTGGGTTGTCGTACCCGACGCGGTTGAAGAACACGGCGCCTTTTGACGAAACCGTCACATTGGACACCGTCGTGCCCTGCATGGTGAGCGGCATCGGAAGCTCCCAGCGCGCGGATCCGCAGTGTCCGGTCGACAACGCATAAGCGATGTCGTCAAAGTCGCCATAGGCCGTATCTATCCACAACGGACCGACCACAACGGTCGTCCGGCCGAGCTCCTCTCCATCTTCGAGTCCGTCGCCGTCCGTGTCGGCGGCGATGGGAGACGAGCCCATTGCAATCTCCTCGCCGTCCGGAAGCCCGTCGCCGTCGGTGTCGGAACTGGCTGGATCCGTCTTGTAGACGAAGCGCTCGTCAGAGTCGGGAAGTCCGTCGCCGTCTGTGTCGGTTGCGTCGCCCGCGGAGATGAACGCCGACTGGCATGCGTTCGTACCCGCGAAATCCGAGTCCTCGACTACGACGAGCGCATTGCTCGCACATCCCGAGACGTCGATGGAAAAGACCTTGGCAAGCTCGAGGAGGTTTGTGCCCGCATAGACATAGACGATGTCGTCGACGGGACGACGGCCGAATGGCCACGAGAACACCACATACGTCGAGTTTGAGCCATGCGCGATCGCCGTGCTCATGAGGTT
>JAZSOG010000040.1:0-97301 GCA_045536845.1 Kiritimatiellia bacterium
GACCTTGTGCGATGCGGATGCGAGTTTCCGTTTCAGCAAAAGGCGTCTTGATATTCTACGAAATACGGCTCAAAGGGTTTTTACTGAGCTTGAACCGGTTGCGGTAGACACCTGTTATGCGTTCCAGACCAACTACCTTGCCAATGCCATCAACGAACTTGTGGCCTATCCCGAGGCGAGCCTGCCGGATTGAGATCGATGGACACATGGTGCAACAAGATTGTGCGCCGCCTTGATTCTACATGTTCTACACGGATAGAAAATACGTCCAGATATTCTTTGCTACTCTGCATCTCTCGGCACTCGCTCCGCTCGTCTTGGTCGCTTCCCCATGGGTCGTCGACGCCCGCAAGGGGCGGTTACGCGTTAAAATTTGCGCCTCTATGGGCTCGAGTTGTGACCTACGCGGAATTGATAAATTTGTTAAAGCCATCAAAAACGAAGGCGAAAATATGGTACAATATTCGCAACAAGTGAATTGTCGCAAATAGCCGGGACGGGGTTTAGAGGAAATATTTTAGAAAAGCATAAGGGAGAAACGTATGGACGTACATATGAACGAGCTTCTTCAGGCCACCATCGACGAAGGTGGTTCCGACCTTCATATCCGCGCGCGCATGCCGCCGGAGCTCCGCGTCCATGGCGAGCTGTGTCCGCTCTCCGACGAGGCGCTGACAGAGGAGGACTCTTATAATCTCGTGAGGGAGATTTCTACCGACGAGCAGATGGAGGAAGTCGAGAAGAACGGTGGCGCGGACTTCGCTCTTGCTCACCCAGACGGAACGCGCTTCCGTGTCTCGGTGTTCAAGGAAAGAAAGCGCTACGGCGCGGTTCTCCGTCAGATTCCGTCGACGCTTCTCACGCTCGAGCAGATCGGCATTCCGCCTACCGTCAAGGAACTTCTCTTCAAGCCGCGTGGCCTCATCCTCGTCACGGGCCCTACGGGTTCCGGTAAGTCGACGACGCTCGCCTCGATGCTCAACGTCATCAACCACGAGCGCGGCGTCCACATCATCACGATTGAAGACCCGATCGAATTCTACCACACGTCCGCGAAGTCGCTTATCACGCAGCGCGAAGTTGGCGACGATGTGCCGAGTTTCGCAGAGGCGATCCGCCGCGCGCTCCGTCAGGACCCTGATGTGATTCTCGTTGGCGAAATGCGCGACCTCGAGACGATCGCTGCCGCCATTACCGCCGCTGAAACGGGCCACTTGGTTTTCGGAACCCTGCATACGACCGGCGCCGCCGAGACGATCGACCGTATCGTCGACGCGTTCCCGACGAACCAGCAGGAGCAGGTGAGAACCCAGCTCGCCGCAGGCCTTCAGGCCGTTATTTCGCAGATCCTCCTCCCGAAGCTTGATGCGAACGGCGAGGTGCATGGACGTGTCGCTGCGTTCGAGATCATGACTTCCACCGACGCGATTCGCTCGAGAATCCGCGACAACAAGACGAACATGATCAAGTCCGACCTCCAGACGGGCGCGAAGTTCGGCATGATGACGCTCGACGCTTCTCTCACTAACCTCTACAAGGAAGGGCTCATCTCCTACGAAGAGCTTATCACGAAGTCGCAGGATCCCGACTCCGTCGTCGCCAAGCTCAAGGAGGAGATGGCATAGAGATGAACGATCCGATTCTCCAGATTCTCGTACAGAACGGCTATCTCGACGAGGCGTCCGCGCAGGAACTCGCCGATACCGCGAAGACCGAGGGCAAGTCCATACGCCAGGCGGTGCTCGACCAGGAGATTCTTTCCGAGGACGATCTTCTCGGTGTTCTCGCCGCCTATCAGGACACCGAGGCGATAGACCTCGGCGGCATGACGATCGACACCGAGGTCACCGAGGCGATTCCGGCGTCCACGGCGCGCATGTACAATGTCTTTCCCGTGGCGGCCGACGAGTCGTCGGTCACGCTCGCGACCTTCGACCTCGTCGACCCGCGCATTGCAGACGAGATGCTCTTCACGCTCTCGAAGGAGGTGAGGTTCGTCTTCGCCCGCGAGAAGGACGTGATGGACCGCATCGCCCAGTACTACGGCGACTCGAACGAGTCCGTCGCGGACATGATCAAGTCTCTTGGCGAGGGGCTTGGCGACGACGAGGGGCTCGCGTCCGCGAACGTCAACGACATCGCGTCGATGGAGAACGCGGCGAACTCGTCCGCGATCATCCGTTTCGTAAACCTCATTCTCTATCAGGGCGTCGTTGACCACGCCTCGGACATCCACATCGAGCCGTTCGAGAACGACTTCAAGATCCGCTACCGCGTTGACGGCGCGCTCTACGAGATGAAGGCGCCAGACGTCAAGATGGCGCCCGCGATTATCTCGCGCGTGAAGATCCTCTCGAACCTCAACATCGCCGAGCGTCGCATACCGCAGGACGGCCGAATCGCGCTTACCGTCGCTGGAAGGCCGGTGGACCTCCGCGTCTCGTGCCTGCCGACAGCTCACGGCGAGTCCGTCGTAATGCGAATCCTCGACCAGACGACGACGTCGCTCGACCTCGAGAACGTCGGCTTCGCTGAGGACATCTACGAGCAGATCACGATGGACATCGAAAAGCCGAACGGCATTTTCATCGTGACGGGACCTACGGGCTCTGGCAAGACCACTACGCTTTACTCTGTTCTGCGCCGCATCAATACGATCGACACGAAGCTCCTCACGGCCGAGGAGCCGGTCGAATACAATGTCGACGGCATCGTTCAGGTTCCGATCGACGCGCGCGTTGGCAACACGTTCGGCAAGGTGCTCCGCGCGTTCCTCCGTCAGGACCCCGACGTGATGATGATCGGTGAGATTCGTGACCTCGAGACGGCCGAAATCGCCGTTCAGGCCGCGCTTACGGGCCACTTCGTCTTCTCGACGCTGCACACCAACGACGCTGCTGGCGCGGTCATGCGTCTCATCGACATGAATGTCGCTCCCTACCTCCTCGCGTCTACGCTCGAGGCCGTTCTCGGCCAGCGTCTCGTGAGGACGTGCTGCCGCGAATGTCGCGAGGCCTACGAGCCCGACGACGAGACGCTGGAGCGCATCGAGATGACGCGCGACCAGATCGGTGGTCGTCCGTTCTACTTCGGCCGCGGCTGCAAGACTTGCAACGGCACGGGCTACAAGGGACGAAAGGGCGTCTTCGAGTACCTGCGTATGTCGCCGCCACTCCGCGAGCTCGTCAACAACAAGGCGCCGACGCTCATCATTCGCGAGAAGGCCCGCGAGCTCGGCATGCGTACGATGCGCGAGGACGGCATAAGGTCAATCCTCGACGGCTACACGACCGTTGACGAGGTGCTGAGGTACACGTAAAATTAGGGGTCAGTACATAGGAGTCAGTACACAGTAGTCAGTACTGACCTCTGACTCCTGACCCCTGACTCCTGACCCCTGACTCCTCTATTATGGATGAATTAGTCATAGTAGTCCTGATCATCGCGCTGCTGGGCGCGGCGGCGGCGCTTGCCACTCCACCCGGTCGAATTCCGCTCGCGCTTCGCGGCGTCTACCGCATTCTCAAAAAGGACCGCGGCGAATGTGCCGCGCCGCCGAACTCGGGGCCTGCGCCACTTTGGCGGCGCATCCTCGCGTTCTTCCTCGTCCTCATCGCTGCATTGCTGGCCTTTGCCTGAAATGGAGACCGTCGAGATCCTTGGCTTCCGCGCGAAGGTCGCGCGAACGTTCCCCGAGCGGGCGCGCGGGCTCATCGGCACGAAGTCCCTAGCCCCCGGAGAGGGGCTCCTCATCGAAAAGTGCAACGCGATACACACCTTTTTCATGTCGTTTCCAATCGACGCGTACTTCCTCGATGGCGAAAACCGCGTCATAAAGACGGTTAAAATGATCCGTCCGTGGAGTTTTCTCGTCTGGGGCGGCTGGCGAGCGAAGAAGGTCCTCGAAGTTGCCGCCTGCCCGGACGCCAAGATTTCACCCGGTCCGTGTTGACTATCCACGCAATTTTCGGTAAAATTATGCCTAATAAACCTCAATAGGAGTATACTAAATGAGCGAGCAGCAGCAAAAGGGCACCAACTGGGTTGCCGTTATCACAATGATGTTCATCTACGGCATGATTTCGTTCGTAACGAACCTTGCCGCGCCAATGGGCAACGTCTGGAAGTACCAGCCGGGTATCGAGGGCTCCAACATGCTCGGCATGATGGGCAACATGATGAACTTCGCCGCCTATCTCTTCATGGGAATCCCCGCTGGCAAGATGCTCGCAAAGAAGGGCTATAAGTTCACTGCCATGGCCGGTATCGCGACTGGCTTCATCGGCGTCCTCATTCAGTTCCTCTCCGGCAAGGTTCCGTTTACGGACAGCGCCGTCATTCCGTTCTGCGTCTATCTCCTCGGCGCGTTCGTGTGCGGCTTTGCGGTCTGCATGCTGAACATGGTCGTCAACCCGATGCTCAACCTCCTGGGCGGCGGCGGCAACCGCGGCAACCAGCTGAACATGATCGGCACGACGTTCAACTCGCTCGCCGGCACCGCGACGCCGATGCTCGTCGGCGTGCTCATCGGCCAGATCACGAACGACACGAAGGTTGCCGACGTCAACCTCGTGATGTACATCGCGATGGCCGTCTTCGCCGCGGCGTTCGTCGTCCTCTCCTTCATTCCGATCTCCAACCCCGACCAGGGCAACACGACCGAGGACGTTCCCGTTCTCGCTCCTCTCAAGTTCCGTCACTGCCTCCTGGGCGTTATCGCGATCTTCATGTACGTCGGCATCGAGATCGGCATTCCCGCCACGATGAACCTCTGGCTCGCCGACAAGTCGGGCCCGCTCATGACCTCCGGCATTGACGACGTCGTCAAGAACGCCGCGGGCATCGCCGGCATGGTCGCAGGCACCTACTGGTTCCTCATGCTCATCGGCCGCACGGTCGGCGCGTTCATCGGCGGCAAGATTTCGTCGCGCATCCTCATGACCTTCACGACCGCGACGGCGATCATCCTCATCCTCATCGGCACCCAGACTACCGGCATTGCCGCCAAGATGCCTGTCATTTCCGTCGGCGCCGAGGGCGTCAAGCTTGCTATGGTCCAGGTCCCGCTGACGGCGCTTCTCTTCGCGCTCTGCGGTCTTATGACCTCGATCATGTGGCCCTCCACCTTCAACCTCGCGACCGAGAAGCTCGGCAAGTACACGGCTGCGGCTTCGGGCCTCTTCATGGTGATGGTCGTTGGCGGCGGCGTTCTGCCGCTCGTCCAGAACTTCATCGCCGACAAGGCGGGCTACATGATCTCCTACGCTGTGCCCGTCCTCGCGCTTGCCTACATGTTCGTCTACTCGGCGTTCCTCTCGAAGCCGCCGAAGAACATCGACGAGCTTGTTAAGTAAGTAGTCAGGGGTCAGGAGTCAGGGGTTAGTAAATTAAGGAGTCTTGAAATGCAGAACAAGGAAGTCTACGACGAGCTGGTGGCGAAGTTCGAGAAGATGTATGGCGAGAAGCCGCAGGTCGTCGCGTACGCGCCTGGGCGTATCGAGGTCCTCGGCAACCACACCGACTACAACGAGGGCTACGTCTTCTCCGCGGCCATCGACAAGGGGACGTTCTTCGCCGTTTCGCCGACTGCCGACGACAGCTGCGAGCTCACCGCCGGCGACTTCATGGAGACGGCGAAGTTCACCATCGGCACCGTCGCCCCTGCGAAGGAGATGACCTGGCAGAACTACGTCACCGGCACCTTCAACTGGCTCTTTGACGGCAATCCCGCCGCCGCGAAGCATGGCTGGAAGGCGATGTTCCTCGGCAACATCCCGCTCGGCGCGGGGCTTTCCTCGTCCGCCGCGCTTGAGATGTGCACCGTGCTCGCTCTCTCCAAGATCTACGGCATCGAAAAGGATAGGACGACGCTCGCCAAGATTGGCCAGAAGGCCGAGCACACGTTTGCGGGCTGCCCCTGCGGACTTCTCGACCAGGCGTCCTCGATGTACGGCAAGGCCGGTGCGCTCGTCAAGAGCGACTTTCGCACGAACGAGTTCGAGTCCGTCCCGATGGGCGACGGCGTCGCGTTCATGATGGTCAAGTCCAACGCAAAGCATGCGCTCGTTGACGGTGCGTATGCGTCGCGCCGCCAGGCGTGCGAGGATGCGGCGAAGTTCTTCGCGGGCGTCCTCAGGAAGCCCGTCACGCACCTCCGCGATGTCACGATGGCAGAGTGGGTTCTTTACCGCGGAGGCCTTGCCGAGACCACGGCGAAGAGGGCGGTTCACCCGATCGGCGAAGACGAGCGCGTCATCCAGGGCGCGGCGCTTCTCGAGAAGGGCGACCTCAAGGGCTTTGGCGCTCTCATGTACGATTCGCACGAGTCGAGCCGCAACTGGTTCGAGAATTCCTGCGAGGAGCTTGACGCCATTGTGGACGCCGCGAAGGCGATTCCCGAGGTCTACGGCGCTCGCCTTTCGGGCGGCGGTTTCGGCGGCAGCTGCTGCCTTCTCGTCGATCCTTCCGCGGCCGACAAGATCGCGGCCCAGATTTCCAAGGAATACAAGGCAAAGTTCGGTGATGAGCCGACCTGCAGCGTGATCAAGCCCTCCGAGGGCGCGCATCTCGTCTGAAAGGAATAAACATGAAAAATATCGCCCGTTTCATCTCTGTAGCCGCCACGGTCTGCGGACTGTCGCTTTGGGCCCAGGATGATGACGTCGAAGACGACGCCACCACCACGACCGAGAACACTACCGAAGGAGGCGAAGAAGCCGACGTCGGTATCGATATCGGCGGGCAGATCCACCACACGAAGTCCGAGCCGAAGTACTTCTACACGCTTCCGACCGTGGCCAAGCTCGAAGGCACAGCCAACGTGCTCAAGCCCGGCGCGCGCGACTGGGAGGCCGCTGCCGAGGGCAGGTTCTATCCGCTCGGCTCCGTCTTCCGCACGGTCGGCGCGGCTACGCGCCTCACCGTCGCGCTCGGCAGGGAATGCAGCGTGTCCATGTCCGGCGAGGCCTCGTTCGGCACTCGCTCCCAGGGGCTCGCGGTCAAGTCCAGGGCGATTCTCCTCAAGGGCGGCGTCATAACCGTCGACCTTCCCCGCAACCTTCCGGAAGGGCTCGTCTTCGTCGAGGCTCCCGGCTTCTCGGTCATCAACCCAGCCGGCAAGTCCGCCTACCGCTACGTCAAGACTGGCGACGGCGACAAGGCCACGATCCGCTGCGTCACCGGCTCGCTTGCGATTCAGGGCCTTCACTTCACGATCCTCTCGATGCGCGCCGCAAACGAAGTCTGCATCCAGACATCGCAGGACGCTCTCTTTACCGGGATCTACGGCACCCGCGGCGACTACATCTGCAAGCTCGACCAGGGTCTAATCAAGATCCGCGACATAGAGACTGGCAAGGAGCACACCGAGCAGAAGTTCCTCGAGTGGAAGGTCTCGCCACAGACGGCGGTCCGCATCCAGCGCGCCGTTCCGAAAATCGGCGAGAACATGTCGGTCACGGTCATGACGTTCGACGCCGCGGGCAACCTCAAGAACCGCTGCGCCTTTGCGGAGAACCGCTTCGAGGTGAACTCGGGCGAGCTTGCGCCGCACGACAAGAACAGCCAGGCCGAGCTCGAGAAGAAGGCCGCTGAGGCGACTTCCGACACCGGCACGGTCGAGACCGAGGCGGTCGAGGCGACTCCCGAAGACAAAGGCGACAACAGCGCACCGGCGGGAAATTCTTCAGACTACGATCTTGAGTTCTGACGCGATTTGCAAATCAACAAAAAACAGGGACAACAGAAAGTTCAGAGTGTAAAATGGTCATTCTTCAGTTCAACAAGCTCATTCGCAACAAGTGGCTTTGGGGTGTTTTCGCGATTATCGTCGGTGGTGCGTTTGCCTTCGACTTCCTTGTGGACGATCTCCTTAGGGATGGCAAGCGCGAGGCAAAAGACTCGGGTGTCGGAACTCTCGGCGGCGAGACCGTCAGTTCGGCGGAGTTCCATGCGATCACGGAGGATATCCGCGGTTTCGGGCAGAACCGCGACTGGCGTCGTAGCAGCGCCGAGGTGAACCGCGAGGCGTGGGAGACTTCTGCGCTTCTCGAGGTCGCCCGCCGCAATGGGATCGTGGCGACCGATTCGGAGGTTGCACAGGCGATCCGCACCGACAGGTCCTTCCAGCAGAATGGCCAGTTCAGCTTTGCCCTTTACCAGGGGCTTCTGCGCGAGAACAGCCTTTCGCCCGAGCGCTTCGAGGAGTTCATCAAGCGCCGTCTCACGATGATGAAGGTCGCCGGCACGGTCCTTTCCGGCTCGGCTTCCTGGGCTTCTCCGATGGAGATCGAGCAGGCGGTCGCCGACATGACCGACTCGTACACCGTTCGCGTCGCCAGGTTCAAGCAGGACAAGGCCGAGGCGGATGCGGTGAAGCTCGACGACGATGGCCTCAAGAAGTGGTATAACGAGAACTCCAAGTCTCTCGAGCTCCCCGAGCGCATTAAGCTTCGCATGGTCAGGTTCGACGGCGCGGCGAGCAACGCCCTCGCGTCCGTGACTGTTACCGAGGACGCTCTCCGCGACCACTACGACGTTACAGTCGACAAGTACACCACGACCGACACGAACGGCGTCGAAACCGTCAAGAAGTTCGAGGACGTCAGGGCCGAGGTCGAGAAGGAAGTCCGCCTCATCGAGTCCGTCCAGGGTCTTACGACGGGCCTCTATTCGCGCGTCTACGGCGTGAAGGCGGCCGCGGGCAAGTCTCGTCTCGACGAGATCGCGGCTGAGTCCAGCGCAAAGGTCGAGACGAGCGACTGGTTCGCCCTTGGTGGCAACTACAAGGACGGCTTCATGAAGCGCGCTTCGCAAATCTGCCCCGGCGCGCAGAACTTCGAGGAAGTCGTTGCCGAGCTCGATTCGTCCAGCGAAGACCTTCGCTATGGCGTCGTTGCCTCCGACAAGGAAGTCTGGCTTGTTGAGAAGGCCGAGACGAACGCAGCGCATGTGCCGACGTTTGAGGAGGCCAAGGATATCATCCGTCCACGTGCTCTTGCCGCCGCAAAGGCCGACGCCTTCAAGGCCAAGGTCGAGGCGATTGCAAAGAAGGGCGTCAAGGCCGTTCTCGAGTCGGGCGACGTCTCCACGAACATCACCTTCACCGTGTGTGACATGAAGTCCGGCGACTTCCCGGACCAGGGTGCCATCGTTGGCGCCGCGATGAAGCTCCGCAAGGGCGAGGTCTCCGAGTTTGCGCCGACAGGCGTCGGCAAGGCGATTCTCGTTGTCTGCGAAGATCGCGTTCCCGGCGATGCCGCCAAGGCGCAGATCTGGAAGCTCCAGGTCCGCAGCGAGGTCGAGGCGCTTCAGCGCCGCCAGGTTCCCGAGTCTTGGAAGAAGTGGAATCTCGATCGCCTCGGTTTTGAGCCCGGCGAGGGCGCGTCGATTGTCGACGCGGAGATCGAGGAATGACGCTCCGCTTCAAGCGCATTCATCCCGATGCGGTCCTGCCCGCGTACGCCCATGCGAGCGACGCGGGCATGGATGTCAGGAGTGTCGCGGATCTTGTGATTCCGGCAGGCGGTCGCGCTCTCGTGCCCACGGGGCTCGTCGCGATCATTCCGCCGATGTACGAAATCCAGGTGCGCCCGAGGTCCGGTCTTGCGCTCAAGCACGGCGTCACGGTGCTTAACACCCCTGGTACGATAGATTCCGGCTACCGCGGCGAGATCGGCGTCATCCTCGCGAACTTCGGCGACAAGGACTTTTCTGTTGCGAAGGGCGACAAGGTTGCGCAGCTCGTCTTTGCGCCGGTTGTCCAGCCCGAGATCGAGGAAACCGACACGATCGACGAGACCGACCGCGGCGCAGGCGGCTTCGGCTCGACGGGCGTGAGAGGGTGAGGGTTTGCCGTGAAGCTCAAGATTTTCAAGTACGGCGAACCAGTCCTCCGCGAGAAGTCGGAGCCGGTCGCAATTGTCACCGATCAGCTTCGCTCGCTAGCCGTCGACATGATCGCCACGATGCACGCCGCTAAGGGCGTCGGGCTCGCGGCGCAGCAGATCGGCCACACTGAGAGGATGTGCGTAATCGACATTCCCGAAGGGTGCGAGACAGAGGAGGACGAGGCGTTCAACTCGATTGTCCCGATGCCGCTCATTCTCTTCAACCCCGAGATAATCTCCCGCGAGGGCAGCCAGTTCGACAAGGAAGGGTGCCTGAGCTTCCCTGGCGTCGGCGGTTCCGTAGACCGCGCGGCGCAGGTTACGTGCCAGTATCTCGACATGAACAACATGCCGCAGATCGTGACTGCGCGCGGCTTCCTCGCGCGTGCTCTTCAGCACGAGATCGACCATCTCGACGGCATCCTCTACGTCGACCGCCTTTCGGAAGACGAGCGCAAGTCGTTCGAGCCGAAGCTAAAGAAGCTCTCCGACTCCAACGGCGGCGTCAGGTAGCGATTCGGCGCAGCGAGAAAATAAGAAAGCCGCGGCACATTTGCCGCGGCTTCGCTTTTTGGTCTTTGCCGTCGAGGATTACTTGACGACGACGACCGAGTTGAACGTGCCCTGGTCGTTCTTGACCGAGTTCTCGTTCTCGGGGTCAGCGCACCAGGTGCCGTCGATGACGAACTTGTACTGGTATTCGCCCGGAGCGAGCTGGAGCGTCGCGGAATAGATTCCGTTCTTGGCCTTGTAGGCCATCTTCTTGGCCGTGGTGCTCCATTCGTTGAAGGAGCCGGCGAGATAGACGGCCTTGCCCTTTTCGGCGTGGACGGTGAACGTCACGGCCTTCTTGGCGGGCTTGGCGGCCTTCTTGGCGACCGGCTTAGCGGCGGCCTTCTTAGCGACGACCGTCTTCTCAGCGCTCTTCTTTGTGGTCTTGATCTTCATTTCTTTGTTGCTCTTGTGTTTGTTTTGATTGTGTTCGATCGCGGTAGACGGTCTTGCGGAGGTCTTTTCCGAGTGAACGGGCGTATAGTATCTCATATTTTTTTGAAAAGTCAATGATAAACGTGCGAAAATTTTTGGTATAATTTTCACCAATGACTGACGGACTCAAAGAGAATGTTGCGAAGATCGTGACGATATCGCTTCTTGCGATAATCGGCGCGCTTGGCGCACTCTCCGTCTGGCCCACATATTTGCGCGGCCAGAGCCTGAAAAGGCAGGACGCCGAACTTACCAGGCGCATCGAGGAGAAGAAGCGCGAAATCGCGCGTCTTATCGACTTCCAGAAGCGCTTCAAGACCGATCCCGATCTCGTCGAACGCATCGCACGCCAGAATGGACGCGTGTATCCTGGCGAACTCGTTTTCATATTCGAAGACTGACCGATGGCGAATTTCCTTCGAATGATTCTCGGCGTTCTCCTTCTGCCGATGTGCTGGGGCGTAGTTCGCGCCTTCTGTGATTCTGTTATGGCGTCGGCCGGCGAGTCGGGCGGCATCACGGCCGAGTCGATTGCGCTTGTCGGCGGAATGGCTGCTTTCGCGCTGTGCTGGATGGCGGTTTCGCATCCTGTGAAGACATATGTCCTCGGCCATGAGCTTACGCATGCGATATGGGGGCTCCTCTTCGGCGCGTTGCCGTCTAAGCTGCGCGTCTCGGCTTCGGGCGGCAGCGTCAACCTCACGAAGTCGAACATGCTGATAACGCTCGCCCCGTACTTCTTCCCGTTCTACACGTTTCTCGTGATTGTAGTGGCGCTCATCACGTCGGCGTTCATACGTCCACTGCCGTTCTTGCCGCTCTGGATGTTCGCAGTCGGCTTTACATGGGCGTTTCACGCGCTCTTCACGCTCGAGACGCTCGCGCAGCGCCAGCCGGACGTGAAGCTTTACGGGCGCATCTTCTCGTGGGTCTTCATCTTCCTCGCAAACGTCGCGCTTGTCTTGGTGTTCCTCGCCTCGACGACGTCGCTCACGTTCGCGCAGCTCGGCGGCTTTCTCCTGAATCGCGTCATTGACGCATACGTCGGCGTTGGCTCGACTGCGGTCGCCGCGTACAAATGGGTTGTCTCGAAATGTTCCCGGACCTGATCAACATCGGCTTTCTGCACCTTCGTACATACGGCGCTTGCATGGCCGTCGGCTTCCTTCTTTGCTGGACGCTCATCGAGCGGCTCTCGGGCCGCAAGGACCTCTCGAACTGCATTCTCTCGATGATGGTCGCCGGCGTCGTCGGTGCGCGAGCCGCTTACGTGATAGAGCACTGGTCTTCTGAGTTCGCCGCGCGCCCGCAGGACATAATCCGTGTCGACCAGGGCGGGCTCATGTTCTACGGCGGGCTCATACTTGCGTTCGTCGTGTTCTTCGCGTGGTGTTTCATCAAGAAGGAGCGTCCTCTCGCGCTCGCAGACCTATTCGCAGCTGTGATTCCCCTCGGCCACGCCTGCGGGCGCATCGGCTGCTTCTTCTACGGCTGCTGCTACGGCAAGGATTCGGACGCGTGGTGCGCGGTCGTCTTCCCGAAGTTCTCCCCGAGCTGGTACGAGCATGGGCAGCGCATGGTGCCGGTTCTCCCGACGCAGCTTTTCGAAGCCGCGGCGCTTCTCGTTCTCTTCTCGCTTCTTCTCGCTCTCTACATTAAGCGTCGCCGCGACACATGTGCCGCGTATCTCGCCGGCTATGGCGTAATCCGCTTCTGCATGGAGTTCTTCCGCGGCGACCCAAGGGCGGCGTTCTGGGGACTCAGCATAGGGCAGGTTATTTCCATCGGCCTCGTTGTCGCCGGTGCCGCGCTGTTTGCCGCGACCCGCCCCAAGAAGCAGTGAGAATTTTGCCCATGAAGGGCAGATTTTTGATATAATGCGCACATGAGGATACGCGGCAGAAGCGGACAGACGGCGGTAGAGTACGTGCTGGCACTTTGTGCGCTTCTTGCTGTCGTGGGCGCGATGTGGTACCTCGTCTCGGCGTCGAAAAAGAGCGTCGTCAGGACGGAAAACCTTGTCAGCTCCGACTATCCCTGAATGAAAGGAACGATGAAAATGATGAAAGCGCTAAGAAAAGGCCAGACGATGGTTGAGTACATCATCATTGTCTGCCTCATCGCAGTCTCGCTTATCGCGGTGTTCACCTACCTGAGCCGCGCGATCGGCAAGAAGGCCGCTGGCGCCGCAGGCGCGCTTTCCGAAGAGGAAGGCGACAAGGCGAAGTCCGCAGCCGATTCGATCAGCGAAGACTCGCTAAAGCAGCTCGGCGAAGACTGAGGAAGGGGGCTTCATGTCCTTCCGTCGAGGACAGGCGATGCTGGAGACGGCTCTCGCCGTTCTCTTTATCACTGTCCTCTTTCTCGTCGTGTTCCAGGTCGCGCACATGGTCACGACGAAGATTCTCCTCGACCATGCCGCAGCCCGCGCCGCGCGCGCGAAGGCCGTTGGCTTCAACGAATGGATGTGCCTCAAGTCGGCGCGCGTCGCGATGATTCCTGTCGCCGGTCGCCGCTTGTGGCCTGAGGAGGGGGAATACGACGAGGCGTCGCTCGTTCCAATTTACATGACGACTGAGCACGAGTCGATGGCGCGCGGAATTCTCGAGTACGAGCGCTGGAGGACGCTGGACGTGGATGTCAATTCGGGCGGCGGCCTCGGCTCCGAGGTGTCGGCCCGTGTCGCGGTGGATGTGCCGCGCTTCTATTCGCGCGGCGACGAGGATTCCGACACGGTGGAGATAGTCGGCGAGTCGAGCATCGAGTCGCACTTTCCCTTCTACATGAACGACCAGGGGCTTTGAGATGAGACGCGGACAGGTCGCCATATATCTTCTGATGGTGCTTGTGGCGCTTTTCCTCCTGGCGCTTCTCAACGTCGACGTGTTTGGCGTGGTGCGCGGCAAGAACCGTGTGCAGAACGGCGGCGACGCGGCGGCTCTCGCGGCGGCGCGCAAGCAGGGCCGGCTCCTCAACGAAATAGGGAAGCTCAACATCGCCCATCTCGTCGCGGCTGCTGAGAACGACGCGCAGACTTGCGAGGAGCTCACGATGGAGCAGCGGCGGCTTGCGCTCTTGGGCCCAGTCGAGGGGCTTCGCCTTGCTAACCGTGCGGCCAAGAAGAACGGCATGGAGGTACGCGACGAATTCGCAGCGATACTGCACGAGCACGTCGAGGACATACGACTCGTCTATTCTGGTGGCACCAACGAGGAAGGCGAGCCGTATCCAGAGCCGTATCCAGGCGCCTGGACAGAATACGCGACGGCGATAGAGAACGTCATTTCCGAGGGGCTTGCCTGTGGTCCTGACAACGTCGAGTTCTACGGCGCGCAGGGCGGGCACTACCTTCTCATGAAGGATTTCTACCACGCGATTGCCGGCGAGAACTGGTGCTGGTTCCACTGGCACGCCGAGGGGCTTTTGAACAGCTATTCGTCCTACATGGACTGGTCTCCGCTCCCGACGAGAAGCGAGAATTCGATGGAGAACAGCGAGATCTTCAATCTCCATGTCCGCGCATGGAAGGGCGCGATAACAGATCTTCTCTCGACGAATGAGATACAGCACATCTGCAGGACTTATGGCGACGGCGAGATTCCGCAGGAGCAGCTCGCGGAGTCGTTCATACTCACGAACCGTGACCAGGTCTGGTTCCTTTTCGAGAGCGGGCGCTGGGGCCGTTGGTTCAACGGGCTTTCGCTTGCTGGCGAAGACGACGGCTACGAGTTCCCGATCGTGGGCGAGATAAAGCCCGAGTACAACGTTCGCGGATGCGCGGCGATTACGAGATGCATCAAGGAAGTCGAGTCGGTCGCACTCGAGGCGACTTCTGACGTCGTGTGGGCTGCGGGCGCGAAGCCGTTCGGGACGGTTGAGAACTTCGAGGGGGAGACCGACGTAGTGACTGCGCTCAACTCGTTTGTCGTTCCGTGTTTTACCTATGTGCGTCTCGTGCCTCTCGACTCGGTTGGCGGGGAGAACCTTTCGACGGCGGACTACGGCTGGGTGACGCATGTCCGCAAGCACCTGCCGTTCTACCTTGAGCATGGGCCGATGAATGCGCAGGGGTGTTTCTACTGCCTGCAGCTCCAGACATGGGAGAAGAAGTATTTCCGCGACGGCGGCATACGGTGGCTGAAGTACTATGCCGGCACATGCATCCGCGGGACGGGCGGCGGCGGCAGCCATGGAGGAACTTCCCATGGGCACTAAGGAGCTCGCCACTACGCTCGTTCCGTGCGGGCATGCGCCCTTACTCACTCGCTCCGTGTCTCGGAGACTTGGGGGTTCTGGCCAGGCCTTTATGGAGCTTGCGCTCGGGATGCTCGCGCTCGCGCTCGTCCTCTCGGCTCTCTTCGGCTTCACGGCCTACATCCTGAGCTCGCTCAGGATGCAGCGCGACATCAGGGCCGAAGCGGGGCGCGGCGCGCTCAACTCGGGCGGCGGCGAGGAGTCGTATTCCTCCAAGATCGCCGACGATACGGTAGAAGTGGAGCCGCTTGCGGCAACGTATATCTTCGGCTCGTCCGAAGTGGAAGTAAAGGAGGAAGTCCACATCCCCTCGATGTCGGGCCTTGACCTATGACACTCTTTTTAACCGTGTAGATCGTGTAGACTGAGCAGTTTGCCCTGAGTTTATGGTATAATGCGCGCCATGAAAAAATGTTTGATGCTGTTTTTATAGGATGTGCGTCGTTGCATTCGTTTGCGATAGTCGCTGCCAACTCGTATGTGCGAATTACAACTGATTGCCCAGATGTGTTGGCCATCAAGCCAGTCGACAGGGACTTTCATTTGCTTGTTACAAATGTGGCTGCTCGGGCGCATGTGGAAATTGAGGCGATTGATCCATGGGGGCTTGTGAGGCCAGGTTCTGGATCGTGCGATGTAACCTTGGCGGTGTTGGGCTCATATGAAGTTGAAGATCTAGAGCCGGACGAAGATGGCAACTATGAGCCCAATAAGGATGGTAGGATTATTATGTTTAAGCCTACATTTCGGGTTAGTCCTGCATTTCCATCTGGCGTATACGAGGTTGAGGAGGATGATTCGGGTAATGAGGTTAATCGTGTTTTACAAGAGACAGTTGGTGATTTGACAGATAATCATACTGCATGGGTCAACATTGACCTTATAGGTGGGATAAATTCGTTGAAGGGGCATGTGGCTCGAATGCCTACATATCCAGAAATGCGGATGCGCTCCATGCTACATCACCCGTCGGTAAATCCTAATTCTGTTGCCGTTTATGTCAATGAAAGTTTGAACAAATGGCCGACCACCAAAATCTATTGGTATGGGTTGTCGGACGCTGCTAATGGATGCTGTTATTGGAGCAAATTCAACTATGTCTTTGAACTGCATGTTGATGGTGTGCTGTGCGACGTTCATAAGTACAATGTAGGCTGGCCGCGCGAAACGCCAAGCTTTTCAGAGGTGGTTTGTGTGGGAATTTCCACTTGCGAATTAGCAGAACCATGTGGAGGCGGAAGGTTTCGTTCGCACCTGAAACTTGCTGACTTTGGGCGGACTGCCAATGTGGGTGGGCAGCCAAGTTCATGCCAGTACACACGCGAAATGGACAAAGAAGAAAACTATCACAAGGATCAAGATTTATGTGTCGTTCCTGTGGAAAAAGGCGGCGAAGGTGATCTGTTTACAGCAAGGGGAATATTTTATTGTGCAACTAATTTTTGCGCAAATGGAGGACAGTTCAATGTCAATGCCAATACAACTGTGGAAATTTCTGGGGATGATATTTATGTCTATGCAGATGATGAGCTCACAGCCGAGTTGGATGCCAATGAGATATTGACGTGTTTTGAGGCGGAGGAATATCGTCTTTCTCGCTCGTTGCGGAAGTCGCGTCTGTTGCTAAAAGAGTTCTGGGCTAAAAATCATGCTGGTTACAATGCGGCATGGAAATATCATTGTACCTATGGGAAGGGGTCGGAAACGGAGCCGGCATATGAAAGACATCCTGCGTTCATTAGCCAAGATTGACGCTATAGTGGTTGCGTTATTTGCTTTGTCGGGGTGGTGCGCTGGCTCGGCAAAAGCGAAAGACATGGCCTTTGAATTTCTTGATGAAAGAGATAAGAAGCTTGTCGCGGCAGACATAATGGCAACTGGTGATGATGTTGGTTTTGCGGTTGCTTACGAAAGTGGTCGAGGATATAAATGGTACAAAGATGAGACGTCTCTGCCATTGGCATCGTCGTTTGGGTTGGCACAGGCAAATATCATAATTTCATCAATGTCGAATGAGATTAGAATGACAAATGGCCTTGTCCGTTGTTATATATATGAGTCGGTTGAACATTTGCGTCGAGGCCATGTTGACCAATCATGCGACGACTATCATGGTGAGCCCGTGTTTAATGATTGTGTGTGCAGATTTGCGCTTGTAAAACTTCAAAAAACGCCCATGAGATCTCGCTTTAGGCCTTTCCGAGCGAGGTCTAAATTGGCATCGCCAGATTTGGTCGACTGGGATTCCGTTTGGGATTATGAGATACGACCAGGTGTGAAAGTCTTTGACAAGCAGCAATTTCTTTCGGTGTTTTCCAATAATGTCTACAAGGTATCAGGAGGAATGTTCGCTGTCGACATGGGCGTTGCTAAAAAAATTGTTACGCATGATTTTAGAAGGGGGTATTCTGCGCCTGCGGAAGGCCATTGTGTTGCGACAACGCCAAGGCTTGGCAATATCGTGATCTTGAATGGCCGTGAAATATCTGAAGTGGTCTATTGGCTTTGGAATCGCAAAGGGAAGGTTGACGAGTATGCCAACTTTGTAAAGTCGCATCCCGAACTTTTCGAACCGATTGCTGACGTGTCAGAATTTAAGACTGAGCTTGGCAAACGACTTTTGGGCACATGGAAATGATGGGAGAAGGATCCTTGTCCCTTTGTCGTGCGAGAGGTCGTAGTAAGGCAATAGCATTTTCGTGAATGTGGAGGTACATATGGTAGACAAAAAAAGTCGCGGACAAAAGAAGATGTCGAAATGCGTCATTAGAACGGCGGCGAATGTCCGCGCACTCACTGGCGTAGACTGCGACGAGGCGTGGGTCGTTGTCGCGGATGGCGGCGAGCCGACGCTCTACACCGACTTTCGCTACATTCCGATGGCGCACCGCGTTGCACCCAAGCTAAAGGTTCGCGACATCAAGCATTTCGGGCCCGACCTTGCGCGGCTCTGGGGCGGGAAAGGCGCCTCGTCGCGTCGCATCGGCTTTGAAAAGGCAATTTCAGTCGCGGAGTTTGAGCGGCTTAAGAAGATTCTCCCACGCGCGAAGTTCGAGGACGTCACGCGCGAGCTACAGAAGCGCCGCTCGGTGAAGACGCCTGACGAGATCGAGAAGATGCGCGCGGCTGTGCGACTTAACGATGAGATATGGCGCGATGCGTCGCGCAAGTTTAGACCAGGCATGACTGAGCGCGAGATGGCTGGCATCATAAGGTCGATGATGTTCGACCGCGGCGAGGGCGAGGCGTTTCCTACGATTGTCTGCGTCGGCGCAAATGCCGCGGAGTGCCACCATGTTCCCGACGACACGGTCTGGAACGGCCGCGATCCAGTGCTCGTCGACATGGGCGTGAAACTCGACGGCTACTGTTCCGATATGACGCGGAATCTTCTTGCGAAGCGTCCGTCGCCGCTCTACCGCAAGGTGTACGATCTCGTCCTAAAGGCGAATCTCGCGGCGATTGCGGCGGTAAAGCCCGGCATCACGGGCAAGGCGCTCGACAAGGTTGCGCGCGATGTCATAAAGAAGGGCGGCTTCGGGAAGTGCTTCGGCCATTCGCTCGGGCATGGCGTTGGGCTTGAGGTCCACGAGGCGCCGAACGCGTCGAAGAAGTCGGACTGGGTCATGAAGCCGGGGATGTTCGTGACGATTGAGCCGGGAATCTACCTCGAGGGGAATCTCGGCGTCCGCATCGAGGATCTTGTCCTCGTCACCGCCACTGGCTGCGAAGTCCTGACGACAAGCGGTAAGTAACCTGTAGTTAGGCGTGCGTCCGACCGCGCTCGTTGGCGGTGTCCGAAGGCTCCTCCTCGGGGACCCCTCGGCGAATACGCCGTATCCCCTCGCTCGGACCTTCGCTCCACCGCCAACTTCGCTTCGGGGCGCAACGAGTTATTTATGCAAAGTCAATGCGGTGTTGGCGCTAACGCGCGACCACGAACACCGGGCACCCCTCTAGCGACTGCTGACGCAGCTCGCTTTGCTCGGGGGATATTTCGCGGCAATCGCTTCGCGATTCAATCGCGTCGAACCGCCGCGTGGCCAGGAGGCATTCGCCTCCGCCAGCGCCGTTTCTCCGTGATTGGCCTATCGGCTTGCCGCGCCACCCGGTCACGAATCGGGCACCTCTCTAGCGACCGCTTCGCGGCTCGCGCTACGCGCTCGGGGGATATTACGCCCGACACGAATCTACACGAAAAGTTAGGGGTCAGTACGCAGGGGTCAGGGGTCAGGAGTTTGAGAGAGGAATTGTTTTCTTTTCCCATTCCCCATTTGTGTAGCCTGCGACACAGGCGTCGGGTTGGGTGAGCGAAGCGAACTGCGAAGCGGCCGCAAGGCCCCGCGCGCCAACCGGAGGTGAAGAGCTACTTCTGAGATGCGGATTTATGGTAAAATACCTGCAGATGAAATTTGCGGCGTCAGTGCTTGTTGCGCTTCTTGTTCACGCATCCGCTTTTGCGGGGGCGCGGGTGGTTGTGCCGTCATTGCCGGTTTCTCAGTTTGCAGATACGGAAGTCTCCACCAATATTGTACTGCACGGGCGTCGCACGGACACATGGAAGGTTGACCTGCACATCCAGCTTGCTGGGACGTCGACAAACAATCTCGAAGTGGCCTTCGGTCGGGATGTGAACACAAACGGCATCCTCGATGTCGAGGAGATTGAAACGGTCTATGGTTGGCGGGGAGGGCGATACTTCATCGAGAATGTCCCTGCATGGGAGAGAATCGAGGCGGAAGTCGCAACAAACGCCATGTGCGGCGTTTGCGACATCCACTTGGAAAACAACTCGTCCGTAGTGCCAAGGCGTTTTGCGGCCACCTGCGGGGGTGTTGCTGCGTTCGGCGGTTTGGCGACCGCGCATCCTCCTGCGTGGCTGTTTAGGCGCGAGTGGGACATGGTGCGTGTCGTGCGGCGCGGTGCGGGGATTTCGTCGGAGTGGGTCAGGTGCGACATCGAGTACCAGTTGCTCGCCATAAGGCTGAGGTGACGCCATGCTGACGAAGATATGGACTACGGCGATTGTTCTGTCGGCTGGGGCGAGCCTTGTCGCATGGGTCTGCGTTGCGGCGCATGCACGAGGTATCCGGCCGCTTCGGGCGATTGCCCGCTTCGCGCAGAAGCTGTCGCTTGCCGGCGTCGTAGTGTTCGGGCTGATGGCCGCGCCTCTCTACCGAGCCGGCAGCACAAAGGTTGGCGGTGGAACGAACAACGTGCCGCAGATGGTGCCGGGACCGGGCAACCTCGATCCGATGTCTCTGCCTGGCGGAGAGCTTCAGGGCTTGCACGGACAAACTCAACTGAACCCGGAGCTGCATCCGGTCAACCAGCCTGCAGCCCTCAACCTTTTCGGATTCGAGCCAATCACCTCGACGAATACGACGCACACCATTGAGGCGGCGGACTTCGCACGCGGATTCGTGATGGCTCGCGTCGGAACGGGCGAGGAGTTCAACTTCGCGCCGCCGTCCAACGCGACCATCGTCTCCGACTGGCGGGCGTTTGGCGCGGCGAACGACTGGATTTACGCCGCATTCACGAACTGGACGTTCAAGGTCGCCACGAACGATGTCTCGCGTCTGCGCATCTACTCCTTCGGCAAAATCGAGCCGCTGATTCGGGTGGTGAACGGTGCAATAGCCACGAACAACTGGTTCGCTCCGTTCATGGCGTCGCTCGGCGTTGTGCCGGAGGCAAACTGGGAATTGCTCGACGAGGTTGACAGACCAAGCCAGGTGTGGTATTGCATCACCCCGGACAATGCGCTTGTCGTCACTTGGCAGAATGTGTTTCTCGACCGCGACACGGGCAAGCCGGTCTCCTTCCAGGTCAAGTTCTTCACGGACGGAAGGTTCACCTTCCGCTACGACCTCTCGCGTCTCGGCGGCGAAACGGCCGCAAACTTCCTCTCGGGCGCATCCTTGGGCGGGAACGAGTGGGCCACTAACTCCCTGCCGACGAACGTCACCTCGATGGCGTTCTATCCGCTCTTGGAATCTGACGCATACGATCAGGACCCGGACGGAGACGGGCTTCTCACCATCGACGAGCTTTTCTTCTACCACACCGACCCGCACAACGCCGACACCGACTACGACGGCCTTGCGGACGGCGCGGAACTGCTATTCTACAATTCCGATCCGCTCGACCCCAACTCCATCAGTGCCGTGTACTGCGACGGATTTGCCGCGAAGCTTGGAGACCTCGACCCGTTCTCCTGTCCCGAGGGATTGACGAATACCGTTCTCGAACACATCTTCTATTCCGGCACGACCAACGGCGTCTTCGCCTACCCGACCTCGACAGTCGATACGGCGGTGCTGAAGATCATGGTTTCTGGCGAGGGTACGGGGCGGCTTGTCGTGGGCGATGTCGTGGTTCCGCTTGTCGCGCCGCCTCCGATGCGGAGCGGAGCGCAGACGAACACATTGCTTCTTGCTGTCGGGAAGGGAGTTCTAAAATCGCTATGGTGGGACAAGCCTGATGGGCTTGACGTAGCCGTCACCTCTGACGTCTTCCTAATTGGGGTGATGCCGTCGCTTCTCTGGCCTCATGGCTGGATAGCGTTCCCTCACACGGATGCAACCCATCCCTGCATACACGACCTCTATGCTGAATTTCGTTGGGTCTCGCTCGTGCACGGCGAGGAGTTTCCTGGACTTACTGCTACTTGGACCAACAGCAATGCCGATGTCGAGATATGGAACGACGGCATCGTTTCGGCGGTGATAACGGGCCTTTTCCCGAAAAACGCCTCCAGGGTCGTGACGTACACGGTTGACCATCCGAACCGCCTCAACCCCGCACCCATGACGTTCCAGCAGACGGTTCGCTTTTGCCCGCGTCTGGCGGAGTCGGATCTCGCGGAGTATGGCATAGAAGATGAGGAGACGGAGCCGGCGGGAGGCTGGTGCATGTGCGGGAGCGGAGGCTGTGACTGGTGCTACGGACGTTGCTCCGGCAATTGCCCGTGCTGTACGGCGCAGACCACAGACGAGACGACCGAGGAGGAGTCGGCGTCCGAATTCGCACGGATAGCTGCGCTCCAGGCGGCTGACGACGTCCTTCAGCTTTACGGCCAGTATGGCAGGGTCGACAGCGTCTTGCTCCAGGTGCCCACGGGCGAGCCCGTCCGCTGCTGTGACTGCCCGGAACATTGGCAGCACAACCACGTTTCGCTGGTGGGGCGTTCGCAGCGACTTATGGTGTTGGACTCTGAGGACGCCGATTTCGTCGAGTCGCTGGAAGACGTGTGCGTACGCGTCATGGGCACTGCGCCGAGCGCCGGGGTGGGAACGGAGGCGGTGCTTTTCGCCACGAACGGCACGCCGTCCGTGTGCCGTCGATACACTGTTCTTGGCGTGCGCATCGAGGGTAATTCAGGCCCGCCGATGGAGACGTTCAACGCGCTCAGCCAGTCGTTCGGCTACCCGATGACGATCTGCACCAACTTGGAAAGTGGCGCGGAGCTGACGTTGAGAACGGACGTCCTGCTTACCAACGGAGTGTTTCGGCTTGCGCTTGAGAACGTGACGGGCAGGTTCGAGGTGTGGACCGCAGGGTGTGATAATTCATTGTGGGGGGCGGGGTATGGTGTCGTTCCCCCTGTCAAGCTTTTGGATTCAGAATCGTCTACAGAACGGTACTTCACCATGCGCCAGTGGCGTTCGCTTCTCGCCGAGTACGTAAACTACGGACGTGCGCTCCCCCTGCGGGTTGTTTCCGCCGAAAGCGGCCATTGCGACCTCTGCTTTTCGTTTGTCCACGATTCGGGAGGGCGCTCAATTGCTTCCGCCGTCAGGCAGCGTATAACTTCGGTGAAGCCCCCGTTGCTTCCGGACTATGACCAAGATGGGGTGATTGGAGACACGGATGTCGCTGAATACATTGGATGCCGCACGTTCCGTTTCTGGACAAATGAGGACACGGCGAAGGGTGACTACTTGGGGCAGAATTCAGATACGACCCCGAATGCCATAGATCTTGAGGTGAATGGGCGTTTCGACTTGGTGAACTTGTTCCCTCTGAAGCTGGACCTTAAGCCGTTCATCGACGCATGGGGAAGCGAGGCGAGTTTTGTCCTGTGGGGGGTGGGGAATGCTCTTCGCTTTTGTGGGACGGACATGAGTACAAATAACGTTTGGGAATATCAGACTAACGATGTTTACACCACGACAGGCGACAATGTTGCCGCCGCCGAACTGACGCCGATAGGCGGAGAGGGTGCGGAGATCGCCCCCATCGATTATCTCGGAAACGGCAATGCGCCCGGCGTGTTGGTCTTTGAGGCGGCAGGCACTGTGACCGCCTATAATTCGCCGATGCTCCTTGTCATCGTCGACAATGTCTCAGTGTACGGATTCCGTTTGCCGATGTCCATAACTCCGGTGAGGGAAATGTACGGATGGATAAACGGCAGGCATCTTTCAGGAGCGCCTGAGTCGAGGACTACCGTTCTGAACAAGACGTGGGGCGAAGAGGGCGTCAAATCGTTGGTCTTTCTGCATGGTGCCAACGTGCCGGAGGCCGATGCCGAGAAGTGGGGGGACGCACTCTTCAAGCGGCTGTACCTTTCTGGGGCGCACGTCAACTTCTACAACGTCGACTGGAGGAGTGACATTGGCAGCAACGCGAACTATCATGAGAACGCTTCCAATGCCTTTGTCGTGGCGAGCCAGCTTGTCACTGAGATTACGAACAGCATACCAGGCGAGAAGGTCGTGATGGCGCATTCGCTCGGGAACATGGTCGTTTCATCCATGATCCAAGACTACGGTCTGGAAGTGTCGAAGTACATCATGTGTGATTCCGCTGTCCCGTCTGAAGCGTATTATCCTGCCAACGATGTGTCAATTCGCGTTCCACAGTTGGTTCACCCTGACTGGGAGGAATATCCGACAAATTCGTGGGCATCCAATTGGCATAAGCTGTTTGTCGATGACCTGTACGACGACAGGAGAAAGCTCGGTTGGCCAGGGCGATTCATTGATGTTGCGCAATACGCGGTCAATTTCTATTCGACAGGCGACGAGGTTCTCGAACTTTCGGACGACAATGATATTTATGTCTGGACTGGGGTTACATCTGGCTATGTGCAGTATTCGTGGCATCATCAGGAGTTGTGGAAGGGACGCGCGGCTGCCAATGTTCTGGGCGGTACGACATGGTCGGGCTGGAACATAGAGGAAAACTTGCTTGGTGTCAACAAGATATCGGTTTCAGCGGCGCAGCAGATGCAGGCTGAGGACTTCAAGACAAATACGGTGTTCTACTGCTATCCTTCTAGTATGAATTCAACGAACATTAGCTTGTTGGTTCGTGCCGCACACCTTGCACAGGGCATCCCTGCCTTGGCAAGGCCGACAGGAGGTCGCGATTTGTATAGCGTTTTAGACTGGCAAGATTACTTCGATATGAATCTGCCAGAAGAAAGACAGGTTGACGATGATGGTCTGACGATAACACAAGGCATACCGCGTCCAAATGGTTGGCCCACCCGTGTCCGTTGGAATGACAGGTGGAAGCATTCTGACATGAAAGATGTGTCGTTTTTCTATAATTTTAAGTTCTATGAAAAACTAGTAGAAAAGGGAGAGTTGTGATGATGAAAAAAATAGTTATTATGATTATGGTTTCACTAGCCGGTCTCTTGTCGTTTGCTCACAAAAAAGACCCAGGCTTTCTAGAAGCCCGCAGAAATGGAGGTGATGCACGTATTGAGCTTTTCATAGTCGGAGACGATTGCCAACCAGTGTCGAATGCCACGATACGCGTGCTGATGGGTATGAATTTCCGCGAGCAGGCATATTATATTAATGGTGCCACAAGTGTAGATGGAAAGTTCGTCATAGAGGGCAAGACCACAGGAAATGAAATTGAGATTGATGTCACAAAAGAAGGCTACTATCAAACAACGGAGAAACTTTGCTTTATCTCGATGGGGCATGAGTATGACGTAAAAGATGGCAAGTGGCAACCTTGGGGCATGGAACTTAGATTGCGGCTGCGTGCTATCCGCAATCCAATTGCGCTTGTGGGCGATGTAAATGGCTATTATGTTCCAGAGACGAACAAATGGATTGGCTTTGATATGAAGCAGGTGGATTGGGTGTTCCCTGAACATAAAGGGATCACATCTGATTTTGAAGCGTTACTTGAATGGGATGGTTATCCGTCACGAGATTCTAAGTTGCTAAAATTGCATTTCAGAACAGTCGGGCCCAAGGAAGGATTCTATTATGCAGATTCGATAAGGGAGAGCCGTTTTCATGGCGTGTACAATGCGTCGACAAATGAGGTTCTTCAGCAAGCCTTTTCTTGCCGGACCGCAAGTAAAGAAGGCCGTGTTGTTAAGGAGGGCTTGCCAAAGTCAAAATTGCTTATACTTCGTAGTCGATGTGAGTGCGACAAAGAGGGCGTACTAAAGCGCGCTAATTATTCGTACATAAGTTGGATTGGCGTAGAAGGATCGCGGAAGGGGAAGGGAGAAATGCTCTTGTCCTATTTTTTCAATCCCACTCCAAATGACACGAACCTTGAACCAAAATGACATATAGGCACAATAAGAATCGCGTCATGAAACAGTGTAGCACGCGGCGGCGGATTGCGGTCGTGGCATGTGTTGTGTTATTTTCTGTTGCCGTGATCGGCCTTTCGGGGCAAGGTGGCGAGGATTGCTCTTTGACTGTTCATGTCCGAGACGAACTTGGCCAGCCGGTTAGCAATGCTACGGTTAGAGTTGGTGTCATATGCAAAAATACTATTAATGCTGGTGCGTCCCGTTCTGATTGGGCTAAGTATACTGCCATCACTGATACAAATGGGATGGCGGTTGTCCAGTTCCAGTGCTTTTATGACGGTGCCTATGAGTGGGCCGTTAGTTCTAGTGATTGTTACTGCCCTGGCCTTAATCGGGCCAGTTTTGACTGCGAGGGGCAGGACGCCTCGCCAGAGAATATGGCGCTAATTGAGGAAGAGAAGGCTAAGATCGCGTCGGGTAATGGTGGAAGTTGGTTGAGAGTGCTTCAGCTGATTAATCCAAGCTTTACGCTGAACGAACATGCGGCGACGAACGAAGTCGCGGTTGTCCGCAAGCGCAATCCACAGCCAATGTACAGAAGGACGAGAACGAATTCAAGGCGTCTGAAGTCGTCGGCCTGCGTTGATCTCGGGGGTGGCGTTATCAGCAATTCATACCCTCGGGTCGGATTCGACATTAAGAATGGTGAATACCTTATGCCCTATGGCGATGGAGGCGAGTTTGCAGACTTCTGGGTTGAGCAGTACAGCATTGTGTCGAACGACGTAACGACCTATATCGGGCATATAGAGCTTCCTCCCGGATGCGGCGTCTACCGTGTACAGAAGGATGGCCGAGAGCTTGGTCCTGTCTGCTTTGGCGTGGATACGAACCAAGTCTTCACTAATCGATTGGATTTCATGGATGTGACTCGAGGGAGGGAGACTATAGCAGAGAGATTGCTCGCCGCAGGCAACGAATATCTTGTTTTCCATACAAGAGTCACCGACAACGGTGAGGGGCAGATGTCGGCCGGCAACTATTCGATGATGGAAGGTCCTGTCTGGATATCGGGTGGCATCCATTTCAAGGACTTGATATTCAATCCTCGTCCTGGAGACACAAACCTTGAAATGGATCCACGCAAGAACTATGCTGCGAGTTGGATAGAGGAATGGGGCGATTAGGGGCCGCTCCTATTTCCGCCTGTTCTTTATGACCCACAGCCAGTAGCGAATTTGCCGCGAGGGTGGGGATTTATGGTATAATACTGGAAAATTTCAAGGAGGTAATATGGCTCTAAACATAGTAACTGAAATCGACGGCAGGGTGCAGGTTAAGAACGTCCTCATGAGCGTGAGCGACAAGACGGGTCTCGAGACTTTCGTCCCCGCACTCGTCAAGGCATGCCCAGGCGTAAAGATCTACTCCACCGGCGGCACCTACACCAAGGTCAAGGAAATCCTCGGCGACAAGGCGGGCGACACTCTCGTTGCCGTTTCCGACTACACTGGCCAGCCCGAAATGCAGGGCGGTCTCGTAAAGACGCTCGACTTCAAGATCTACCTCGGCCTCCTCTCCGAGACTTACAACGACGCCCACCAGGCTGACCTCAAGCGCCTCTCCGCGCTCCCGATCGACATGGTCGTCGTCAACCTCTATCCTTTCCAGCAGACCGTCGCCAAGGCGGGCGTCACTCCCGAAATGGCGAGGACGAACATCGACATCGGAGGCCCATGCATGGTCCGCGCGTCGGCAAAGAACTACCTGCGCGTCGCGTCCGTTACCGATCCGCTCGACTACCCGAACATCGTTCAGGAGCTCGAGTCGCACGGCGGTTCGCTTGGCCTCGACACGCGCTTCAAGCTCATGAAGAAGGCGTTCACGCACACCGCCGAGTACGACACGGCGATTTCCAAGTTCTTCACTTCGCGCACGTGGGAAGAGGTCGAGAAGACCTACAATCTCCACTGATCGGCATGAAGTTCCTCAAGAGCTGGTTTTCGGGCCCCGCGCTCTGGTTCGCCGGAGTCGCGGCGCTTCTCGTCACTTGGGCCGTCATGGAGCCCGCGGCGCTCGTCCACGCCTTCGATCAGGACGGTTACTCCCCGTTCGAGCTTGCGACGCTGCCGTTCTTCGCGGCAATCGTCCCGCTCGTGTGGTGGAAGTGTCCGTTCACCGGCTCGAAGCGCCGCCGCATAATCCTCTGCCTCGCCGTCTCGCTCGTCGCGTTGATGGCGATCGTGAAGGAAATGGATCTCCACAACATGGTGCTCCATGCGCTCTGTCCCGACTATGTGGGCGAGGACGGAAAGATCATTCCAGGCGTCCTTTTCAAGCCGAACGGACAGCCGCTCTCTGGAACTCCGTTCAAGGCGCGGTTCCTCACGAACGGTGCGGTTCCGTTTGGCGCGAAGGCGTTCGTCATCCTCTACTTCACGGCGTTCTTCGGCGTGTTCGCGGCGGGGATGCTCTATTTCGCGGTGCCGTTCGTAAAGGGAGTGTTCGCGCTCAATCCTGTCGCGTGGTCGTTCGGCTGCTTCGGCGGTTCCGGCGTTCTCGTCCAGGTCGCAGATCGTCTTCCCTCGTGGCTCGACCACGCTCACGGGCTCGAGAAGTCCGAGGGCGCGGTGACTGCCGCGCAATCGCTGTGTACCGCGCTTGAAGAGGGCGGCGAAATGATGATCGCCATCTTCGCGCTTCTCGCAATCTACCAGTCCTGGCTCATCCACAACAAAGACAATGGGTAAGCGAGTCCTTTTCTGGGGTCGGTTCGACCACGGCTACTCAAAGACGCGCGTAAATGCCGCGGCGTTCCGCGCGCTTGGCTGGGAGGTTGACTACTTTGACGTGAAGTGGTGCTGCCGCCTTGGCGACGTCGAGGCGTTTTTCCGCGGGCTTGACCGCCGGCCGAGGCCAGACCTCGTGCTCGTTCCCGTCTGCCGCCAGCGTGACATCGCGGCGGCTTGCCGGTGGGCGCACAGGCGTGGCATCAAGGTTCTCTTCGACCCGATGATCTCTGCATGGGACAAGAAAGTCCTCGAGCAGAAGAAGTGGAAGGCCGAAGAGCGCCGCGCGAAGCGGCTTCTCGCGTGGGAGAAGAAGCTCATGGCGATGCCCGACTTCATAACGTGGGACACTTCCTGCCATGTCGATTTTGCCGCGGAATATCTCGACGTGCCGCGCGAGAAGATGACGCCGCTTTTCACTGGCACGGACGAAGAGGTTTTCAAGCCGGTCGCTGAAGATGTTGGCCGTGTAGAACGTGTAGATCGTGCAGATGGAGTCTTCAAGGTGCTGTATCACGGCGCGTATCTCCCGCTTCATGGAACCGAGGTCATTGTCGAGGCGGCTCGCATGACGCAGGACCTGCCGATACAGTGGGATTTCCTTGGCTGGGGTGCGTACAAGGCCTCCACCGAGGCGAAGGCGGTCGGGCTAAAGAACGTCCGCTTCCTCGAGAAGGTTCCGTACGTCAAGGTGCCCGAGGTGATCTGCGCCCACGACATAGTTCTCGGCGTGTTCGGCACGACTGCGAAGGCGGCGCGCGTCATCGGCAACAAGGTCTACGAGTGCATGGCGTGCGCAAGGCCTACGATCAACGAGTTCTGCACTGGCTATCCGCCGAGCGCGAAGGATTGCAAGGCGATAAAGTTCATTCCGCCGGGCGATCCTGCCGCGCTCGTCAAGGCCGTAGAGGAGTATCGCGCCGACTGGGCGAACAAGGAGACGTATTTCCGCGAGGCGCGGGCTTTCTTCGAACGCGAGCTCTCGATGAAGGTCGTTACGACCCAGCTCGCCGACATCCTAAAGCGAATGGGACTTAGTTGAAAAGTTAGCTGGTTGCAAGACCTCTCTCAAGTTTTCTATGAACCACGGAATACACAGAATATACGGAAAAAAGTTTGAGCCTGGTGATTGTGATTCCGTGTGTTCCGTGTGTTCAGTGGTTTGGCAATTACCTCAATAAAGAAAGATAAAAGATGTCCAAGAAGAGAGATCAGCTTAGACCAATCAAGCTCATCAGGAATTTCACGAAGCATGCCGCAGGGAGCGTCCTCATCAAGTGGGGCGACACGTGGGTGCTCTGCACCGCGAGCGTAGAGGAAAAGGTTCCGCCGTTCCTCAAGGGCACCGGTCGTGGATGGGTCACGGCTGAGTATTCCATGCTTCCCTCTTCTACTGGCGGCGGGCGCAAGGACCGCGACATCAAGAAGCTTAAGCAAGACGCCCGCTCCACCGAGATCCAGCGTCTCGTCGGGCGTTCTCTCCGCGCGGCTGTCGACATGTCTAAGCTCGGCGAGCGCCAGATAACGATAGACTGCGACGTCCTGCAGGCCGACGGCGGCACGAGGTGCGCGTCGATTACGGGCGGCATGGTCGCGCTCGAAGACGCCGTGCGCAAGCTTCTCGCTGCGGGCGTCATTACCGAGAATCCCATTGTCCACCGCATCGCGGCGGTGTCGGTCGGCGTGTGTGACGGGAAGCCGACGCTCGACCTCGACTATGCCCACGACTCGACAGCAGAGGTTGACCTGAATGTCGTGATGACCGATGACGGCCGTTATGTCGAGCTTCAGGGAACGGCTGAGCACAAGCCATTTACGGAAGAGTCGCTTGACGCCCTCCGCACACTCGCGAGGAAGGGACTCAAGCGCATTTTCGCGCTAACGCGTTGAAAGGGGATGCCATGAATGGAAGCGTAATCACTCGCAGGGGTTTCCTGGGAGCGTCTGCCGCGTTTGCGGCGCTTGCGGAGAGGTCGGTCTCGGCGGAAGACGCGCCGGCGGCGTCAGAAGGCGGAATCCGCGTTCTCTTCCTCGGCACGGGCGCCGCAGGGTGGGATCCAAAGTGGGCAGAGGAAAATGCGAACGCGCGCCGCCAGTCGAGCGTGCTTCTCGACGGTAAGGTTCTTATCGACTTCACGCAGTGTGCTTTCGACAAGCTTCCAAAGGACTGCCATCCCGAGGTTCTTTTCCAGACTCACTCACATGGCGACCACTACAGCCCGAGGGCGGCCGTCAAGTCTGGCGTGAAGCGCATGTATGTCAACGAGACGTGGGCGGCGGCCGCGAAGCGTGGAGTCGAAAAGGCGGCGGAAGCGCTTTCGCTGCCAGCACCCGAGGTCATCGCGCTGCCGTTCGGCAAGGCGGTCGAGGAATGCGGGCTCAAGATTACCGGTGTTCCTGCGAACCACAGCACCTCGCGCGTGACCGACGGCGTACTTGAGCGCACGTCGCTCTATCTCGTCGAGAAGGGCTCTGCGCGGCTTCTCTATGCCACCGATACCGCAGGGATCCCAGGCGATGCGGCGAGGATGATCGGCATAGACCCACATATATACCCTGACAACTACAAGTACTACCGCGAAACATCGGCGGCGTTCGTGCACGAGCCCGCGCCGCTCACGGCGATCATCATGGAGGCGACGAACGGTGATCTCGACGAGGACTTCCGCATGTTCGTCCATTCTGGCGTCCAGCTCGTCTCTCGCACCGTCAACATGCTGAAGAAGACTGGCCGCTACAAGCCGCCAGCTGGCCAAAAGGCGTATTTAACCCACCTTGCAATCAAATACCGCGACTGGCCAGCGGAGAAGATCAACGCCGAGCTTCCCGAGCCTCTTGCGGCCGCCTACGACGGGCTTGAGTTGACGCTTGGCTAAAGATGGCGGCGGGCATAAATCTTATATTTTACAGAAAATAAAGGAACGCGACATGAAAAGGATAGTTACGATGTCGAGTGGAAACGGCAAGGGTGAAATCAAGTGTGATCTCGTTCTTGACGAGGAGCTTGGTGACAAGTGTGGGCTTTACGCTAAGGTGACTATACCGGCGGGCTCGACGCTTGGCTATCACGAGCACCATGGGGAAGGGGAGAGCTACTTCATTCTCTCCGGCGAGGCGATTTACGACGACAACGGAACGAAGCGGAAGATTTCGGCTGGCGACACGACTTGGACGCCTTCGGGTTCTGGGCATGGCGTGGACAATTCTGCCGGTGCCGAGGACCTCGTCTTCATGGCCCTCATCGTGAAGCAGTGACGGCTGATTTTGCCGTTTTTCTGCTTGCGGTTTATTTTTAACTGTGTTATCATAGAGACAGAAATTCCGAGGGGTCTATCTCGGCACAGTAACAAGACGAGGCAAGCAGGAAACGACACATTGAGCGAGCCAATTAGAATCACGCGTTGCGCAACGCGCGACGCCGCGTGCGGCGGTCGTTCTCTCGCACTATTTTTCCGTGTCTGGCAGGGATGGGGCTCTGCCAGTCGTAACCATTTTGCAACGCTTAACCAAGGGGGGAAGAAATGATGGGAACAATGAATAAACTGACGCATGGCGCGACGCGCCTTCTCGTGCTCGCGCTCGGCCTCGGCCTTGCGACGACAGGCTGGGCTGCGACTGCACCTAGCATAACTGTCGATGGTGCCAATGTCACGGTGCATAACGACAATGGAACCGAGTGGGACAACGCCGGTATCACCGCCATGAGCGGGTATCAGAATACAACGTTCACGATTCCAAGCGGTACAGGCCTCTCTTCAGGTGCGAAGGTTCTTGTTTCTACAATATCCATTGGCGCATCGTCCTCGCAACCTGGAAATCTGCCGGCAAAGCTGTCTCTTACTGTTGGCGATACTACATACGTGTCGAAAACCGCCACAGTTACCGCAGGTGGTTTTCCGTCTTCTGGTCGCAACAAGCATACATATTCATTTGATGGCAAGTATTGCATCTTGACCGTAGGCACGGCTGCCGATTTAAAGTGGATAAATGAAGACGGTTCCGAACTGCAGGGGTTTGCGGCGTTTGGCCTCGTCAAGCAGGGGCATCAGTTCATCAGCAGGATTGCTTGGAGTGGATCTGTCCCTGTGACGGAAATTACCGGAAAGATTGTTACAATTGCAACTGGTGCGCAGACCGACATAAACAATACCGCAACGACTCCGAAGTGCCTTCAGAATGTTACAGGGTGGCTTTCTACATCTACAGCGAGTACTGGCGAGATAATCTTGCTGAATGGAGCAAACGGCTACGGTCTTTGTCTAAACAACGCAAATTCGCTGGGAAGTAATAATAAAAATTCGGTTTCGGTCTGGAACAAACTCTCCGGAAATGGTAATCTTACAACGACCGACAATAACTGGCAGACCCCCGCAGTGAAGATTTACGATGCCAGTGAATTCACCGGTAGCATCAATGCCAGCGGCGGGAATGTCCGTTTGGCGGTTATCTTCTGTGCTTCGGCAGACACGTTTTCCCCAAGCGTCTATGAAGAGATTGGTAGCAAGTCTGGCTTAATATACATTAAGCCCGGCACGTCGGTTACGGTTGCCGAGGGTGCGACATGGACTGCCGTCAACGGCATTGTGAACAAAGGTAGTCTCACGATCAACGGCACGGTTGCGAGCGAAATCAGCAACAGCGGCGGTACGGTAACCGTCAATGCTGGCGCGACGGTGCCACCCTTCGGTTCGCAGCGTGATTTCACTGGCTTCACGATTGATTCGTCCGTTCAGGTCAAGATTAAAATGACCGTTGAGGAATATGGCAAGGGCTCGGTTAGTGTTACTGGCGCGAGCGGAATTTCGTCCATCACCGTACTTGCTCCCGACGGCACTACGGAAGTGACCACGCTTACACCGGAAAACGGCGAAGCCGCATATGATAGAGGTACTGTTCTTGTTTCCGGCAAGGCCTGCTGGTGCGACTATGAGATGGACTATGTGAGCGGCAACACCAGCAAGACGGGATTTGAGAATACGGGTTCCGACACGACGGGATTGAGCGCGGATAGCGGCATAACGGGCGACAACGCCTTCTACAATGGGATGCTCTACACCTATGCACATCCGTGGCGTAACATAGCATACCCCAGCGACGGAAATTGGACGGCGGTTGTCCGTTGCACCGTTCCTGCATACGAGAACGCGGCGGTCATTACGTTCGGTACTAAAGATGGCGGACTTATCGGCCTCGTTGCGGGTGCGAATCCGGAAACGCAGATGCGTCTCGTGCAGACAACAGGGAACAGCCATTTTGTCACCAATGCTACGATGACGGTGCAGAACGCTACCACGGCGCAGCACGTGTATATCTTTTCTGTTGAGAACAATCAGACGGTGAAGGTATACTGTGACGGCGATCAGGTTCTCAACAAGACATTTGACTCGCAGTTCACAATCGGCGGCGGCATCCAGGTGGGGTCTGTCCATGGCGGTATTGGTAATACCGGAATCATTCGTTTCGCGAAGAACGAGTCTCCCGCAGAAGACCTCAGCGAGACAGTCCAGAAGGACGCTCGTATCGACTGCGTCCGTCTTTACGACTATTTGCTCTCTGCGGAGCAGATTGCCGCGCTGTCGGTCGAGTTCCCTGCGGTCAAGCTCTACAGGGCCACGGTTGCGAATGGTGTCACGACGACATGGGGTGAGCTCGCCTGGACGCCTGCATGGGATGGTGGTAATGCATATTCGAAGATTATCCTTACAGCGGAAGGTGATGCAACGCTGGCGCTCACGAATTCTATCGCTGCGGAGGAATTCAAGATTGATGTCGTGTCCGGTCATGTGCTGACGCTCGATCAAGGAAGCGGCGTGACACTCAATCTTACCAACCCGCTGGAAGTCGATAACGGCTCAATCGCGTTCTCGGGCACGGACATCAAGCTGGGATCGACCGTCAATATCGGTGGTACGGGAACCGTTAAACTCGGCAATGGTATGCTTATTAACGAGGCTTTGTCCGGTGCGGCAAAGGTGGAGATTGCTTCCGGCGATACGGTTGCCGTCGTTTCAGGCGGATCAATTGCGAATCCATTGACGGGTGCAGGAACGCTCTCATATCAGTACACGACAGTTCCCGCATCTGCGCTTTCGTTCAGCGGCTGGACGGGTTCTGTGGCCCTGCCCGGCTGCACACCCGCAGGACAGAACTTCAACGACTACGGCGTAAGCGGCTCGAAGGTCGTCCTTGCCGGTGCGTGGACCGGCTGGATTGCCGCTGGCGTTACATTCAATCCAGAGCTTGTGCTGAACGCCGATCTGACGGTTGACGACATGTCTTCCTACGGTTACACGTTCGCCAAGGTGAGTGGTACTGGAACCTTGGGCTTCGGGACGAAGAATTACCATCCGACCTCCATAACGATTACCGAAGTGGCGACGAACTTCACAGGTTCCATCACCAACGGCACTACTGCTACCTTGACGATTACAACGCTGGCTCGTCCAGCCGGACAGGCTACGACTGCCGGAACAAAGCTTCTCTCGACGAGCAGCAAAGTCGTCGCCAACGCGCTCACAATCGGCGGCGCGGCGTCCAGCATCATCCCCGTGTTCGACTCGGACGGACTTTATGTCAAGGCGGCGTCCGTCACGAAGAACGATACGACAACCTACTACGACACGATTTCTGCGGCGACGACGGCTGCGGGAAGCGATGCGGCGACAATCACGCTCCTTTCGCCCACGGATAGCGCAATCACGATTGCTGCCGGTCAGACACTCGTCAACGGCAACCTTACGACGGGCGGGGTCACAGGACCCAATGGCTATGAAGTCGTCAACAGCAACGGCACCTACACGCTCGTGAACAATACGGCGTCGACATGGTCCCCCGGCGAGAACAGCGACAACAATTGGGCGACGGCCGCAAACTGGTCGACGGGTTACCTTCCTTCGCAGTACACGGTTGTGACGTTCCCGGAGAGCGAGAGCGCGCACGTAGTCGGCTTGTCGCTAAATAACGCCAGTTCCGAATCCGCGAGACACCATTGTGAGTCAATGACGCTTAACGGGGATGTTACATTCCAGCGTGCCAATGCTGGTACCTGGGCGTATGTGCAAATCTATGGGAATGTTAGTGGTTCTGGGACTTTGACTTTCCTCCAGACGGGTCTTAGGGTGCCTACCAACGGTTCGGCGACGATTTCCTGCCCGGTTGTCTGCAATGCAGAATCCAACGACAACTTCTTCTCCGGCAGCAGCAGTGGCAACGAGACGTTCACGTTCTCTGGTGCGGTCGATATCGTCGATGGCGAGCTCAAGGCCGACTATGCGCATCTGGTCTTCAATGGCCCGGTGACGATACGCAATGATGGGTATGTCAAGTCGAGCGGCAACAGCACGGCATCCGCGACGTTCAACGGCGGGATAATCGTTCCTGCAGGCGCGGCGGCAAGCTTGACAGTAGTCAACAACGGCGGGGCGCACACCATCGCCTCCACGGTGACGCTGGGGCTCGGTGCGACCCTGACGATTCCGAACAGCACGGTGACCAATGACGCGACGTTTGTGGCTTCTGCCCAGGGCTATCATGTTGTGAGCACGGTGAGTGGGGCTACGACCGTGTATTCCGTCGAGGCCATCCCCTCGTCCGCCGAGATTGGCGAGGCGACATTCGAGTATGGCGTTGACTTCACGAACGCGACGGTAATGGTCGCTGTTACGGAGACTAACGCCTCTGGCGTTGAGTACACACTTACCGTTGGTGGTAAGGATTACACTGCGAGTGCCGTTGGCGGCACGACGGTGACGTTCAACAACGTCGAAGTCCCACGCGGAGCGGCGTATGGCTCGGTCAGCTACAATATCACCTCTACTGCAAGCGCCACGACAGGAACGACAAGTGGTTCTGCTGCAGTTGCGGATGTCATCGCGGCTGGCTGGATCAACGAGAACGCCACCACCCATGGGCTGGCGGAGGCTGGTGGTGCGTGGACTAACGCCGAGGCAGTCTCCTATTCGGAAGGGAAGGCCGCTATAAGCGACAACAGGTTTGCGGCGACTACGGCGTCTACTGCGTCGCGCGTCGTTCTCGAGTTTGAAGTCTGCTTCTCGTCGACGAGCGCAGACGACGTGAGCGGTGAGGCGCAGGCGGCGATCAAGCTTGGCGAGGTAGACAGCGCCACGACGTTCATGGTCCTGACTACCGGTAACGAATGGGCGGCAGTCTCCAACGCCGAGCTCACGCCCGACGCTTCTGAGACCTACAAGGTCGTGCTCACGATCGACTACGGCAACAACGCCTATGGCGTGACTGTTGGCAATTGTGTCATGACGAACAGCACCGGATCCGCCAGCTTCCCGCTCGCGACGAGCAAGGCGCATGTCCAGAACATCGACTTCGCCGGGTCTGGCACCCTCACGTCGATGAAGGGCGATCAGCTCGAGGGCTACATGGTCAAGGACGCCCTAAATCACTTCTATGCGACGATTGAAGCGGCGACCCAGGCGTATAACAGCGCCAACGGTCCTTACACCGTCCTTCACGACGGCACCGCTCCGTCCGGCTGGAAGATTGACAATGCGACGAAGAAGCTTATCAAGATCGCAAAGGGCCTCTTCTTCATGGCATACTGACGGCAGGGCGGCCGCGCTAGCGCAGGAAATTTCCCACGCGACCCCCTTGCGCGGTCGGTAAGAATACTGTATAATATCCGCTCAATTTCGCAAAGGGAAAGAAAAGACATGAAGAAAGACATCCACCCGAACTACGGCGAGGCCACGATCACCTGCGCTTGCGGCAACGTCATCAAGACTCGTTCCACCAAGAAGGAGATGACGGTCAACACCTGCTCCGCTTGCCACCCCTACTTCACTGGGCAGAAGACGATGGTCGATACCGAGGGCCGCGTCGACTCCTTCAAGAAGCGCTACGCGAAGTTCGCGAAGTAAGCTTTTGGTCGACAAAGAACAGATCGAAAGCGTACTGGGTCGCCTGCCGTCCGTCGAGGCGGAGATGGGCGACCCCGCTGTTTTATCGGACAGGAAGCGCTACCGCGCCGTCCTGGACGAATACTCTTTCCTCAAGAAGCTCGACTACGCCTGGACCGCGTACCAGCTTGAGGAGGCGACCGAGCAGGAAGTGCTCGCGGCGCTTTTGCCGCCAGACCCGCTCGAACGCCGCAACGCCGTTATGGAAATCCGCGCCGGAACAGGTGGCGAGGAGGCGGCGCTTTTCGCGGGTGACCTTTTCCGCATGTATTCTCGCTACTGCGAGACGCAGCGCTGGAAGGTCGTCGTGATGAGTTCCAACGCGACTTCGCTCGACGGTTACAAGGAAGTCGTCTTCACGGTCAAGGGCGAGGGCTCGTACGGGCGCTTTCGCTTTGAATCAGGCGCGCACCGCGTCCAGCGCGTTCCCGAGACCGAGGCGCAGGGCCGCATCCACACTTCCGCAGCGACGGTCGTCGTTTTCCCCGAGGCCGACGAAGAGGACGAGATCGAGATTCCTGAGAAGGACCTAAGGATCGACCTTTTCTGCGCGGGCGGTGCAGGCGGCCAGCATGTTAACAAGACCGAGTCCGCCGTTCGCATGACGCATATTCCGACCGGGCTCGTCGCCGTGTGTCAGGACGAACGCTCGCAGATTAGGAACCGCGAGAAGTGCCTTGCAACGCTGAAGGCGCGCATTCTCGACTTCCGCCGCCGCGAGGAAGAGGCGAAGATCGGCGCCGACCGTCTTACCCTGCGCGGCTCTGGCGACAGGTCCGACAAGATTCGCACATACAATTTTCCGCAGAACCGCCTTACCGACCACCGCATCGGGCTTACGATTTATTCGCTCGACAGGATCATCGACGGCGAGCTCGGCCCTGTCCTCGATGCGCTCAGCGCGCACGATGTCGAGGAGCGCATCAAGGCGGCGCTGTCAGAGAAGGAGTGAGCCGTGCTTGCTGCGATCCAGCACTGGGAGTTCTGGGAGATTTTCCGCGCGCGCGTTTTCTGGTGCGGGCTTGGCGGTTGGATTGTCGCCTCGGCAATCAAGATGGCGATAGCTGCGTGGAAGACGCACGAGTTCGACTTCGTATACCTCGTCTCGACCGGCGGCATGCCGTCGAGCCATTCGGCCTCGGTGTGCGGTCTTGCCGCCGGCATCGGCTACACCTGCGGCTTTGGCTCGCCGCTCTGCGTGCTGGCGGCGGCGTTCGCTGTGGTGACGATGTTCGACGCGGCGACGGTGCGCCGCGCTGCGGGCGAGCACGCGAAGGTGCTTAACGCGATAGTGCAAGACCTCAAGTCGCTCAAGTTCAAGCCGAAGGCGAGGTTCAAGGAACTTCTTGGCCATACTCGCAAGGAAGTCATTTGCGGAATGGTCGTCGGCATCCTCTGGGCGACGCTGCTTTGCCTCGTGGTCGACTGACTTCCAAGCTGGTTTGACTGATTCCACCGCCCGGATTTTTGGTATAATGGCGATGTGAACAAGATCATTGTCATAGCTGCAGGCGGGGAATACCCGCGGCTTCTCGTTGAGGGCGCAAGGCGCGCTGGCGTTGCTACGGTTGACGTCATGGCCGTGAAGGGGTCGTGCGAACGCGCCACGATGCGCGCTGCAGACCACGTCTTTCCGTTTGCCGTGAGCGAGAGCGACAAGGCGATACGCTGGACGGCCGAGCAGGGCTACGACGGCGCGGTGCTTGCGGGGCAGGTGAGCCCCATGTCGCTTTTCCGCGGCAAGTTCGGTCCCGTAGTCCTCGGCTGGCTTAAGGAAATGCCGGTCAAGAACGCGCACACGATTTTCGGGAAGCTCGTCTCCGAGTTCGAGAAGGCGGGTGTGAGGATGATCCCGGCGAGCTCCTACATGGATGACAATCTGCCGGGCGTCGGCGCTCTCACGAAGCGTGGATTTACCGAGCTTGAAAAGACAGATGCGGAGCGCGGCTTTCAGGTCGCCGCTGACGTTGGCCGCCACGATGTCGGCCAGACGGTGCTCGTCAAGGCGGGCATGGTTCTCGCGGTCGAGGCGTTCGAGGGAACGAACGCCGCCATCAAGCGTGCGGGAAAGCTCAGCAAGGGCTCGGTTCTCTGCAAGGCGGCGAGGGAAGGACACGACTGGCGGTTCGACATTCCGGTCGTCGGCTTGAAGACGCTCAAGAACATGAAGAAGGCCGGTGTCACTGCGCTTGCGTTTCAGGCGGGTCGGCTTCTCCTTCTCGACCGCAAGGCCGTTGTGGATTTTGCCGACCGCAACAACATCGCGATTGTCGGCGTCGAGTCTGGTCTTCCGCCGGCTCCGACGCGGCCCTAAAGCGTCTTAGAACGACGTTAGCCGCGGGGAGATGCGCGTCGCCTTTGCCGCGAAAATTTTCTTCAGGCCTGCGACAGTGAATTCTCCGTCGGCCTCGGTCCACACGCGGGCGATGTCGTCGATGTTGTGTGCGTCCGAGGATCGCGTCACTGCGTAGCCGTCGATCTTCGGAAGCCACGTTGACTCGTCCGCGGTACGCGAAAGTTCCACTGCGTCGAAAAACCGCCCGCCGTCCGGCTGGCGCTCCGAATCAACCATGGGCTCGGGTATCATGCCGAGCGTGCCTATGACGGAGTGGTTCGCGCGGTCGACGTGCGCGGCGATGTAGAGGCCGCCGAGTTCATGGACCTTCGTCGCCGTCTCTGGAATCGTGCGGCGGCAGCCCATCGCGAGGATGCGCCACTCCATTTCGACGATATCGTCGTCCCAAGTCACGACCGGCTGGTCGCCGAAAGTCTCTGGATCGTTCACGCGCTTTGGCATTGCCGCGTACACCCATTCCGTCATTTCAAGCGCCTGTTCGACAGTGTCGAAGAGCGCGAGGGTGTGGACTTCCTCGGCGGTCTGTACCTCCAATCCGAAAAGGCACTTGATCCCCGCACGGCGCGCGCACTCCGCTATCGCCGGCGTATTGCGCGCCGACTGGTGGTCGGTGAGTGCGATGCCGTCCATTCCCGCGGCAACGGCGCGCGCCACGATTTCGGACGGCGCCATCTCGAGATTTGCGCAGGGCGAAAGGCAGCTGTGGATGTGCAGGTCAAATTTCACGATACTTGTATTATAGCAAAATGGCGCACGTTGCGCGTTCCGAAAACTCGAGATATCGAAATCTTTGGCCGCAGATTCGGCCACATGAGCGGCGGAAAATTTGATATAATATCTGCCATTACCGCCGGGGTGGTACAGTGGTTGACTACGCCTGATTTGTAATCAGGATCCGCAAGGACGCATCGGTTCGAATCCGATCCCCGGCTCCATTTTCGAAAGGATGCTCTTAAAATGGTTCTGCTGCTTGGTTCGGAGTCGTATTCACCGTTCAGGTTGGATGCAATAAAGGAAGCTGTCGCAAAGATTGATCCCTCGCTTGGCCCGCTCAACATTGACGCAAAATGGGTTTACGCCCTTGAACTTGCAGACGAGGCGTTCGACGTAACCGAGCTCGAACGCGCGGCATCGCTCCTGAACGCCGACGGCAACTGCGATGGCGCCGATTTCTACGTGACGCCCCGCAAGGGCACGATCAGCCCGTGGAGCTCCAAGGCGACCGACATCTTCCGCAACTGCGGACTCAAGTCGATCAAGCGCGTCGAGCGCGGAATTCGCTACAACGTCTCGCTCGCAAATCCGTGGTCTCCGATCTCCCAGGATGAATTCAAGAAGTCGCTCCCGCGCGCCAAGTGGCTCGCCGCGCTCTACGACAAGATGACCGAGGGCGTTTACGACGATCTTTCCGACCTCTTCGACGTTGCCGACCCGAGGCCCGGCCGCACTTACGACGTGATGGCGAAGGGCGTTGAGGCGATCCGCGAGGCGAATGCCGAAATCGGCCTTGCGATTTCCGAACCCGAGATGGAGTATCTCGCAAAGAGCTTCGCAGCGGCTGGGCGCAACCCGACCGACACCGAGCTCGTGATGTTCGGCCAGGTCAACTCCGAGCACTGCCGCCACAAGATTTTCGGCGCGGAGTTCGTCATCAACGGCAAGAAGCAGCCGAAGTCGCTTTTCGAGATGATCAAGAACACGCACAAGAAGCGTCCGCAGGACACCTTGAGTGCGTACAAGGACAACTCCGCCGTCGTGACGGGCTTTAGGACCGACATCTTCGCTATCGATCCCAAGACGAACGAGTACGGTTTCAAGAAGGACACTCTCGACCAGTTGATGAAGGTCGAGACCCACAACCACCCGACGGCGATCTCGCCGTTCCCTGGCGCCGCTACTGGCGTTGGCGGCGAAATCCGCGACGAGGCGGCGACGGGCCAGGGCTCGCGCACTATCGCGGGCATCTGCGGCTTCATGGTTTCCAACCTCCGCATCCCCGGCTTCCCCCAGCCCTGGGAGCGCGAGTTCGCGTCCTTCCCGACGCGCCTTGCGACGCCTCTCCAGATTATGGTCGACGGACCGATTGGCGGCGCGGCGTTCGGCAACGAGTTCGGCCGTCCGCAGCTCTGCGGCTTTTTCAGGACTTACGAGGGCGAGATCGCTGGCGAGCTTCGCGGCTACCATAAGCCGATCATGCTCGCGGGCGGCATGGGTGTCATTCGCCACAGCCAGGTGCAGAAGAAGCCTGTCAAGGTCGGCGCGCTCATCGTGCAGATCGGCGGTCCTGCGATGCGCATCGGCCTCGGTGGCGGCGCGGCGTCTTCGATGATGACCGGCACGAATTCCGAAGCGCTTGACTTCAACTCCGTCCAGCGCGGAAACGCCGAAATGCAGCGTCGCTGCCAGGGCGTGATCGATGCGTGCTCCTATCTTGGCAAGGCCAACCCGATAATGTCGATCCACGACATCGGCGCGGGCGGTCTTTCGAATGGCTGCCCCGAGCTCGTCGAGGCGACTGGCGGCAAGTTCCAGCTCCGCGAGGTCCACAACGAAGAGATGTCGATGAACCCGATGGAGATCTGGTGCTGCGAGGCCCAGGAGCGCTATGTTCTCGCGCTCCGCCCCGAGGCGCGCTTCTTCTTCGAGGAACTCTGCCGCCGCGAGCGCTGCCCTGTCGCGTTCATCGGCGTCGCGACTGGCGACGGACAGCTCGTTCTCGAGGACTCGCACTTCGGCGACTCTCCGATCGACATGGACATCAAGGTCCTGCTCGGCAAGCCGCCCCGCATGGTCCGCAAGGTGAAGCGCGTCGCGAAGAAGCACTCTGGCACGAACTTCGAGGGCGTGAAGCCGTTCGACGCTTTCAAGCGCGTTCTCCATCTCCCTGCCGTCGCGGACAAGACGTTCCTCATCACGATCACCGACCGTACGGTCACTGGACGTGTTGCGCGCGACCAGATGGTTGGTCGCTACCAGCTTCCCGCCGCTGACTGCGCCGTCACGACGATGGGCTACAAGACTTACGAAGGCCAGTCGATGGCGACTGGCGAGCGTTCTCCCATCGCGCTTCTTGACGGCCCCGCGTCGGGCCGCATGGCGATTGCCGAGGCGATTACGAACCTCGCCGCCGCCGATGTCGGTGACATCTCGCAGATTCGCCTTTCCGCGAACTGGATGGCTCCCTGCGGCGAGCCGGGCGAAGACGCGATTCTCTACGATACCGTCAAGGAAGTTGGCTTGAACTTTTGCCCGAAGATGGGCGTGTCGATTCCTGTCGGCAAGGACTCCTGCTCGATGCACACCGTCTGGAACGATCCCGACGGCACGCCGAGAAAGCAGGTCGCGCCGCTCTCGCTCGTCGTGAGCTCCTTCGCGCCCGTGAAGGACGTCCGCCTCACGCTGACGCCCGATCTCAAGCCCGATCCAGAAGGGCAGTCGACCTTCCTCGTCTACGTCGATCTTTCGAAGGGCGAGGCGCCTCTTGGCGCTACTGCGCTCGCGCAGGTCTACGGACAGCTTGGCAACACCCACGCCGATGCCGATCCTGTTCTCATCAAGCGTTTCTTCAACGCGATGCAGAAGATTGTCAAGGCGAAGAAGGCGCTTGCCTACCACGACCGCTCTGACGGCGGCATCGCTGTTACGCTCGCGGAAATGGCGATCACAGGCGGACGCGGCATCATCGCGAAGCTCCCAGGCGGCGATGCGCTCGAGCAGCTCTTCAACGAGCAGCCTGGCGCAATCTTGCAGGTCGCGGAAAAGAACGTCGCCGACGTTCTCGCCGTGTTCAAGGCGGCTCGCGTTCCTGCGTCGGTCGCAGGCGCGGTCACGCGTGCCTCTCGCACTTTCGAGGTGTTTGTCGGCGAGCGTCTTGCGCTCAAGACCGACCTCACTTTCATTCGCCGCGCGTGGAGCGAGACGACCTACCGCATGCAGGCTCTTCGCGACAATCCGGTGTCGGCCCGCGAGGAATACGACAACGGTCTCGACGAGGCGGATCCCGGGCTGACCTACAAGCTCACTTTCGATCCCGACTCTCCAACTCCAACTCAAAACTCCAACAAGCCTCGCATGGCGATACTTCGCGAGCAGGGCGTCAACGGTCACATCGAGATGGCGGCTGCATTTGCGCTCGCCGGCTTCGAGTGCGTCGACGTTCACATGAGTGATTTCATCGAGGGCAAGGTCGATCTCGCAGATTTCAAGGGGCTCGTCGCATGCGGCGGCTTCTCCTACGGTGACGTTCTTGGCGCTGGTTCCGGCTGGGCTCGGTCGATTCTCTACAACGACCGCCTCAGGGAAATGTTCAAGACGTTCTTCCACCGTCCCGACACGTTCTCTCTCGGCGTGTGCAACGGCTGCCAGATGCTTTCGCAGCTCAAGGACCTGATTCCCGGCGCGGAAGGGTGGCCGAAGTTCGTCAAGAACGTCTCCGAGCAGTTCGAGGCGCGTCTTTCCACGATCGAGATCGAGCCGTCCCCGTCGATCTTCTTCAGGGGCATGGCAGGTTCCCGTCTTCCGGTTCCCGTCGCCCACGGCGAGGGCCGCGTCTGGACCGATGGCTTCACGCCGTCGATTTGCGCTGCGCACTTCGTCGATGGCCGCGGTCAGGCGACGATGCGCTATCCGTACAACCCGAACGGTTCCTACGGCGGGCAGACGGCGTTCACGAGCGCCGACGGTCGCGCGACTATCATGATGCCGCACCCCGAGCGCGCCTTCCGTGCGTGCCAGCTTAGCTACAATGACGGTTCGTTCAAGGTGGCAGGGCCTTGGATGAAGATGTTCCGCAACGCCTACGCATTTGCAACAAGGGGGCTGTAAAATGAATGGTGCCGTACTTCTTCTCATCGCTTCGGCTGCGTTTCTCGCAGGGTACTTCATCTACGCGAAGCTAATAGAGCGCAAGCTCGGGGTTGACCCGTCGATCCCGACTCCCGCTCACACGAAGAAAGACGGCGTCGACTTCATTCCCGCCCACCCGACGGTTCTCTTCGGCCACCACTTTGCCGCGATAGCTGGCGCAGGGCCCATTGTCGGTCCTGTCCTCGCCGCGGAGTTCGGCTGGGCTTCCGTCGTCTTGTGGATTGTCCTCGGCTGCATTTTCATAGGCGCGGCGCACGACATGATCTCGCTCTTCCTCTCCGTGAGGCATGGCGGTGAATCGATCGGCTCCGTCATTGGGACGATTCTCGGCCGCCCAGGCAAGATGCTCTTCCTGCTCTTCAGCTGGTCGGCGCTTGTCCTCGTCGTGTCGGAGTTCACGCGCCAGATCGCCGGTACCTTCGTCGCGGATCCCGCGATTGCGACGGCCTCTCTTCTCTTCATCGGCGAGGCGATACTCTTCGGGCTTTGCGTGAACAAGTGGAAGATGTCTGTCCTCTGGTCTTCGCTCTTCTTCGTGCCGCTCATGTTCGCCTTCGTGTGGATCGGCAACCTCTATCCGCTCGACCTCACCAAGTGGGGCTTTGCGCCCGAGTCGGTCCGCATGATCTGGACGATCGTCCTCCTCGTCTATTGCTTCTTCGCGTCGACTTGCCCAGTGTGGATCCTCCTCCAGCCGCGCGACTACCTGAACGCCTATCTCCTCTACGCGATGATGGGCCTCGGCTTCATCGGCGTCTTTGTCGCGCATCCGATGCTTACGACCGACGCGTTCGCGGGCTTTTCCGCCGTCGGCAGGAGCGGCGCGACCGATCTTCTCTTCCCGTTCCTCTTCGTCACTGTCGCCTGCGGTGCGTGCTCTGGCTTCCATGCGCTTGTCGCATCCGGCACTAGCGCAAAGCAGCTCGACAACGAGCGCGGCATTCGCCCGATCGCCTACGGCGGCATGCTTCTCGAGGGCGTCCTTGCGACAATCGCTCTCATCGGCGTCGCGGGAACGTATGCGTCGCAGAAGGACTACGTCACTGCGATACAGGGCATGGAGCCCGTCCAGATGTTCGCTTCCACGATTGCGGGCTTCTGCGTCAAGTTCTTCACGACGATAGGGCTTTCGGCCGAGACCGGGAAGCGCATAGCCGAGTCGTTCATGCTCCTTTCCGTCTCCGCGTTCCTGATGACGACGGTCGACGCCGGCACGCGCCTCGCGCGCTTCAGCTGGCAGGAACTCGTTAGTTCGATTCCCGGGAAGAGCAAGGCGAAGGGCGTTGCGTACAACATGTATTTCGGAACGCTGATCGTCGTCCTTCTCGCGGCGGGGCTTCTTCTCGGCGCGACCGAGACCTCGAAGCAGCTCTGGACGATCTTCGCCTCCGCGAACCAGCTCCTCGCGGCGCTCACGCTCCTCGCGGCGACGCTTTGGTTCGTGAAGAACCGCAAGCCGTGCTGGATGACGGCTGTGCCGATGGTCTTCATGATGGGCGTTTCGTCCATCGCGCTTGGAACTCTTCTCTGGAAGAGCTTTGCCGGCGAGAGGATTGACTGGGTGAAGGGCGGCGCAACGGGATTCCTGCTGACGCTCGCGGTTATCCTCGTCGTCTTCGCCGTTCGCGCGGCTGCGAAAGGCCGCAGCGGCGAGGAGTCTTGAGTCGCGCTCAAACCTTGTCGTTTGCCGCGATTTTTAGTGCTGATTTTTGGTATAATATTCGGCATGAAGAAAATTGCGGTCGACAAGGGTGTTGCGTTCGGTGACGGTGGGCTTGTATTCATCGCGGGTCCGTGCGTCATAGAGTCGCGCGAAATGGCGCTTGATCTCGCACGTCGGCTTTCGTCTCTTGCGCGAAAGCTCAAGGTCGGCTACGTCTTCAAGGCGAGCTTCGACAAGGCGAACCGCACGAGCGTCGATTCCTACCGCGGCCCCGGCATAGACAAGGGGCTTGAGATACTTTCCGAGATCCGTGCGAAGTTCGACGTTCCGGTTCTCACAGACGTCCACGAGCCGTGGCAGTGCAAGGTCGTCGCAGAGGTTTGCGATGTGCTGCAGATTCCCGCGTTCCTCGCGCGGCAGACCGACCTCGTCGTCGCGGCTGGCGAGACAGGTGCGGTCGTCAACGTCAAGAAGGGCCAGTTCATGGCTCCCGAAGACATGTCGCAGGTGATCCGCAAGATCGAGTCGACCGGCAACAAGCGCATCGTCCTCTGCGAGCGCGGTGCCAGCTTCGGCTACCACAATCTCGTCGCCGACATGCGCTCGCTTCTCGTGATGCGCGAGCTCGGCTATCCCGTCGTGATGGACGCGACGCACTCCGTGCAGCGTCCGGGCGGTCTTGGCACGGGTTCTGGCGGCGACGGCAAGTACGCGCCGGCGCTCGCTCGCGCCGCGGTCGCGACTGGCGTCGACGGCGTTTTCATGGAGACGCACGTGAACCCGAAGGTCGCGAAGTCCGACGCCGCGAACGCAATCAAGTTTTCAGAGGTCGAGAAGCTGTGGAAGACGCTCCTCGCCATCCACAAGGTCGTGAAGGGCGCGTAAGCGTCGATTGGAGTCCCGCGGTTTGAGGAAGTACCTGATAGCACTCGCGATGGCGCCGCTCGCAGCGTTCGCGTTCAAGTCGGAAGACTGGCTCGCGAAGCGCGAGATACTGTCGCGCGAGGCCGAGCGCCTTCAGGTTGCCTACACTTCATGCGTCGCGCGCGTCGACGAGCCGGCGGCGGATGTGACGCTTCCCATCGAACGGCATCCCGACGGGTCGGTGAAGGCGTCCGTCACCGCGAAGCAGGCGCAGGTCTTTCTCGACATCGGAATGGTGTGGGGCTCCGAGGTCGTTGTGGCGCAGTTTTCCACGAATGGCGTCGTAGAAGCCCGCGTAGAAGCGGACAATTGCGTCATAGACAGGACGACGAAGTCTGGTTGGGTGCAGGGCCACGCCAAGGCATTTTACCTCGGCAACGAAGTTGAAGGCGACGGAATCTACTTTTCTTTTGAGGAAGAATTCGTTACAATATACGCGAATACGAAAATAAGGGTCAAGGATCAGAAGTTCGACACGAAGGCAATAATGGGAGAGAGCGGCAAGGTCACGCGGCGCGATGCCGAGGTGGCCGCAGAGCGCGCCGACTACGACCGCAAGGACGGCGTTATGCTGTTCGAAGGCGCGGTAAGCGTGGCAGATTCCGAGTATACGCTCGGAGCTGACAGGCTTTACGCGTTTCTCGACGGCACCAACTCGCTCAAGCGCATCGTGGCCGACGGTTCCGTCACGGTGACGAACGGGACGCGCAGCGGCAGCTGTCCGCGCGCGGCGTACGTGAAGTCGCTGGGGCGCGTGACGATGTACGGCGCTCCCGATTCTCCCGCGAAGCTCGTGGACGGCGGGCGTCGCCGCAACGAGATCGAGGGCAGGACGATCACCTTCTGGCTCGACTCCGAGCAGGTCGAGGTGGAGGGTTCCACCCTGACGATCGAGGGCGGCGTGTCGGGTGGCATTGACGGTTTCATAAAGCAGGCGGTGAACTAATGGAAGACTTGGTGACAAAGGCCATGAGCGAGATGGCAGCGGAGGCGACGGCCAAGACGGCCGAGCCCGATCTCCGCGCGTCCGGTCTCGTAAAGGCGTACGGCGACCGTACCGTGGTGAACGGCATGGACGTCGATTGTTCTTGCGGCGAGATCGTGGGGCTTCTCGGCCCCAACGGCGCCGGCAAGACAACGACGTTCTACATGGTCGTCGGTCTCGTCAAGCCGGATTCGGGCAAGGTGGTGTTTCGCGGCGAGGACATAACGCGGCTTCCGGTGTTCATGCGCGCGAGGAAGGGGCTTGGCTATCTCGCACAGGAGGCGTCGATCTTCCGCAAGCTCACTGTGTGGGAGAACGTGATGGCGATTCTCGAGACCTTGCCCATGTCGCGCAAGGAACGCAAGACGAGGGCCGAGGAGCTTCTCGCGCCGTTCGACCTCATGAAGGTCGCGAAGCAGCCCGCCTACACTCTCTCCGGCGGCGAGCGTCGCAAGCTCGAGATCGCGCGCGCACTCGTAAGGAACCCGGCGATCCTCATGCTCGACGAGCCGTTCGCGGGCGTCGACCCCTTGAGCGTAAACGAGATCCAGGACATCGTGAGGCGACTCGCGAAGAAGGGCCTCGGCATAATAATTACCGACCACAACGTGCGCGAGACCCTGTCTGTCGTCGACCGCGCGTACATGGTCTACAACGGGCGGCTTCTCAAGGAAGGCCGCACGTCGGAGCTTGTGAACGATCCCGAGGTCAAGGCGAGGTACCTGGGCGACGGGTTCAGGATGTAGCAGGCGGCAGGAAAAACGAATTTGTGTAACCAAAGGAAAGGAGACAGAACATGAGCATAGAAGTCACGATGAGGCACAGCGACGTCAAGATCGAGTCGCTCAAGGAATACGCCGAAACGCGCATGGCGAAGCTTAAAGAGAAATTTCCAAAGGTGACGAAGGTCGCCATTGTCATTGACGTCGACGTCAAGAAGCACATGTACATGGCCGAAGTCGTCGCGAATCGTCTGGGCGAGGTCGCCGTCGGGGCGAAGGAGTTCTCCGAGAGCGGTAAGGGCGTTATCGACGCCGCAGCCGCCCGTGCGGAACGCCAGCTTCTCAGGATGCGCGTCAAGGCGCGCAAGGGCGCCGTTCGCAAGCAGCGCGCGGCATCGGCAAAGAACTGACGCAGAAAAAATGAAACGCTCGTCGCCATCCACGCTCTCGCGGGCAGCGAAGATCACCTTCGCCGACTTTCTCAAAGCCGGCGCGGAGAGGCTTCGTCTCTCGGTTGTCGTGGGCGGCGACAGGCTCTCGCGCGAAATCGTCGAGCCGATGGTCAACAGGCCCGGCCTTGCGCTCACCGGTTTCTTCGAGCACTTCGCGTGGGAGCGTCTTCAGCTTTTCGGCAACGCCGAGATTGCGTATCTGCGCTCGCTTGACGACGCGGAACGCCTTTCTCGCATACGCTCGCTCTTCGAGCACAAGGCGATGTGCGTCATCTACACGAACGGCCACAAGCCCCGTCGCGACGAAGTGCGCGTCGCGGAGGAGTCTGGCGCAATCGTGATGACGTCTGCGCTCAAGACGCGTGCCCTGTCGCACCACAGCGCGTTCGTTCTCGAATGGCTGTGCGCGCCAAGGACTTCGCTCTACGGCACGATGATCGAGGTGTGCGGGCTCGGTGTGTTCTTCGAGGGCGATCCCGGCATGGGCAAGAGCGAGACGGCCCTCGGGCTCATAAAGCGCGGCCATGCGCTTGTCGCAGACGACCTTACTTGCATCCGCAAGGACGTCGCGTCCGACACGCTCTACGGGTCGTCGTCTGAGTCCACTGCCGGTTTCATGGAGATACGCGGCATCGGCATAATGCACGTTGCAAGCGTCTTCGGCATCAATGCCGTGCGCGGCGAGAAGCGGCTCCAGCTCGTCGTGACGTTCAAGCGGCTCAAGGACATCGAGGGCGAGGTCGATCGCGTGGGCCAGCGACGCATGTACAAGAACATTCTCGGAGTGGACGTGCCGCACGTGACGATCCCGGTGAGCGAGGGCCGCGACCTCGTGAACCTCGTGGAGACGGCCGCGCAGCAGCAGAAACTCATAATCGCCGGGCACGACCCGGTAGGCGAACTTTCCGAGCGGCTCCGTCGGCGGGCGGAGGGCGCTCTTTCCAAGCGGTAAAAAAGGGGAACGCATCATGACAGAAGGGAAGATAACAAGAGAGCTAACCCTGCTCAACAGGTACGGGATGCACGTCAGGCCGGCCGGGCTTTTCGCCAAGGTCGCGAGCCGTTATGACGCCAACGTCGAGGTCGAGAAGGACGGCAACGTCGTCTCGGGCAAGTCGATCATGGCGCTCATGACGCTCGAGGCGACATGCGGAACCGTGCTGAAGGTCACGGCCTCTGGCCCACAGGCCAACGAGGTTCTTGACGAGCTCGAGGCGCTCGTCGGACGCAAGTTCGACATACCGGATGAGCAGTAAGGCTCCAATGACGACGATTGCGGGACTGGCGACCGCGCGAGGTTTCGCGTCCGGTCCGGTCTTCGTGTATCGCGGCGACGGACAGGTGCCCGTCCCGGAATACCTCATCGAGCGGGATCGCGTCGACGACGAGCTTATGCGCCTCAAGCGCGCGGTGCTCGAGACGAAGCGCGACCTCGAAACGCTCATATCCGTCCTGCGCCAACGCACTGGTCGCAACGACGTGAGGGTGTTCGAATGCCACCTGATGATTCTCGAGGACGAGTCGCTCAGACAGGAGACAAAGGGGTACGTCATCCGCGAGCGGCTCAACGCCGAGGCGGCTGTGCGCAAGACGGCCGACGGCGCGCGCCGTCAGTTCGAGCGCATGAACGACCCGTATTTCCGCGAGCGAGTCCGCGACCTCGACGACATCGAGCGAAGGATCCTGCGCTCGCTCACGGGTTTCTCATCGGGCGCGCACATCGAGATACGGACGCCTTCCATCGTAGTTGCAGACGACCTTACCCCGTCTGAGACTGTCCAGTTGCCGCGCGAGTTCGTGCTCGGCTTCGCCACGAACGGCGGTTCGACTACGAGCCATGTCGCGCTTCTTGCAAGGGCCCTCGCGATCCCCGCCGTCACGGGGCTTGTAGACATTACCTCGCGCGTGAAGCCGGGCGAAGTCGTGCTGCTCGACGGCACGAACGGCGCTGTCACGCTAAATCCCGACGAGGCGACGATCCGCCAGTTCAACGACCTCGTCGAACGCCAGCTTGAGCTCGCCGAAGAGGCGACTCGCGGCGCGCCGGCCGGCACTCTCAAGTCTGGCGGCGACGTTCCGATTTTCGCAAACATACACCCCGGCGTACCGCTTGCCGGGATTCGCGAGCAGGGCGCTCGCGGCATCGGTCTCTACCGCAGCGAGTACCTCTGGCTCAACCGCGAGATGGAGCCGACCGAGGAGGAGCAGTTCGTCGCCTACCGCGACGCGGCGAAATTCGCATCGACTCTTTCCGACGGCGGCGCGATAACGATCCGCACGCTCGACATCGGCGGCGACAAGCTCGTGAGGGGCATTTCCTCGAAGGAGTCCAATCCCTTCCTCGGCAACCGCTCGATACGCTATCTCCTTTCCCACCCCGACGTTTTCCGCACGCAGCTGAGGGCCTTGCTCCGCGCCTCGGCCTTCGGGCATGTGTCGATCATGTATCCGATGGTGAGCTGCATCGACGAGCTTGTCGCGGCCTCGATGATCTTCAGCGACGTCAAGGCGAAGCTCGACGAAGACGGCATCGCCTACGACCACTCCATTCGCGTCGGCGCGATGATCGAAGTGCCCTCGGCGGCGCTCAATGCCGACGAGCTTGCGCGCCATGTCGACTTCTTCTCGATCGGCACCAACGACCTCGTGCAGTACACGATGGCCGCCGACCGCGGCAACGAGTCGGTCGCCTATCTCTACCAGCCGACGAACCCCGCAGTGCTGAAGCTAGTCCGCATGACCATAGATGCGGCGAAGCGCGCTGGCATCACCGTCGGCGTTTGCGGCGAGTCTGCTTCCGATCCGATAGTCGGCGTACTCTGGGCGGCGATGGGCGTCGACCATCTCTCGATGTCGTCCACCTACATTCCGCTCATCTCCAAGATACTCGCGCGCCTTTCGCGCGAAGATCTCGAAGAGTATGCGCGTGTTCCCGACAACGTTCCCGCGGGGTCGACCGCGCAGGAGATATTCGATGCCTGCCACGCCTGGCTCGCGACGAAGATCCCGAACCTCGACGACATACTGATATGATTTCCGTTCCCGAGGTCGTGGTAGAGCGCGTTGCCGCGGCTATCGGCTCCGGCGAATCGCTCGCAGACCTCGCCGCAAAGTCGGCGCGCGCAGTTGGAGCAAACAATGTTGTCGCAGTCGTAGCGGCGACATTCTCGAATCCCGAGAGGTTTCCGTCGCTCGCCGTTCGCGTTGCGGCCTCTCTCGGGCTTCCGTCGTCGGTCGCGGCGTTCGACGTGCAGATGGCGTGCAGTGCCTATCCGTACGCTCTCTACCTCGCAGGCCGCCTTTCGTCCGACATGGGCGGGAAAGTGCTCGTCATCGACGGCGATGTCCAGTCTCCTTTGGTTGACGAGAACGACCACGCTACCGGAAAGATATTCTCCGACGCCTGCACCGCGACAGTCGTTTCCGCGAACCCCGACGGCGCAAGCAGTTTCGATTTTCTCACGCGCCAGGACGAGGCGCTTGTCTGCGCTTCGGGCGGGCCTATAAAGATGGACGGCTTCAAGGTCTTTTCCTTCGTCGCCACGGAAGTGTCGAAGTTCCTCAAGGATTTCCTCTCGTCCTCTCCCGTGCCCGATTTCTTTGCGCCGCATCAGGCGAATCCGTACATGGTGCGACAGCTCGCCGACGCGCTTGAGCTGAAGGAGAAGCTTTTGACCATTCCCGAGGAGCTGAAGAACCCTGGCTCGTGCTCCGTGCCGCTTGCGTTTGCGCACAACGCTACGCGTCTAGCCGGCTCGAGCGTCCTCGTAGCGGGCTTTGGCGCGGGATATTCCGCATCCGCCGGGATTGTCAGGGTCGCAGGCGATTACGAGGGGAAAGTGCTATGAACGGGGGTATGTACTGAACATGAACAAGCGGCTTGCATCGCTCGACGTCCTTCGCGGAATCGACATGTTCCTTCTTGCGGTTGTCGGGCCGTTCGTCTGGTGTCTCAACAAGGTGGTGACGCTGCCCGATCCAGTGCTGCAGCAGTTCCGCCACGCCTGGGGCGGGTTCACTTTCTGGGACATAATCATGCCGCTCTTCATCTTCATGAGCGGCGCTGCTGTTCCGTTTGCGATGGGCAGGCGGCTTGACGACGGCAAGGCGGGCTGGCGCTATTGGCGGCATATCCTCTCGCGGTTTGCGCTATTGTGGGTCCTTGGCATGGTGGCGCAGGGGCGGCTTCTCTCGCTCGACATAATGAAGATCAGTCCCTTCAACAACACGCTGCAGACGATTGCGTGCGCGTATGTCGCCTGTGCCGCGGCGTTTCTCATTCCGTCGCGCCGCATCAGGGCGGCGATCCCCGTCGTGCTCGCCGTCGGATATGCACTCGTGATGCATTTCTGCGGCGACTACTCGAAGGACATGAACGTCGCGATCAGGTTCGAGAGGTGGATCGTCCCGATTCTCACGCCCGAGGGCTCCGAGGCGCTGAAGCTTGCGGACGGCGGCTACACCTGGTGGGCGACTATTCCGATGTTCGCCGCGATGGGGCTTTGCGGCATGGAGGCGACGACGATACTGCGCTCCTCGCTCGCGCCGGCACGCCGCGCCCTCGCGCTCGGCGCGCTTGGTCTCGTCCTCTTGGCGGCGGGCTGGGCGATAGTCCCCGTAGTGCCTTCGATCAAGCACATCTTCACCCTGTCCTTCACCGCCCAGGCGATGGGCTGGTGTTGCCTTTCGCTCGCGGCGCTCTTCTGGCTTCTCGACGTCTGGGGCGCCGGTTCGAAGCGGCTCGAGAAGGGCATGTGGATCTTCACCCTGTTCGGGCAGACTTCGCTTCTCGCGTACATGTGCCACGGCACTTTCAGCAAGCCGTTCTGGGCGTTCGGAAAGATCTTCGCGCCAGGCGTGGCGCATCTTCTCGGCGCCTGGGCCGAGCCGATAACCGAGTGGCTTGCGGCGTCGCTTCTCCTCGTTGCCGTTCTTTACATACGCCGCGAGACGGGCAGGATGAAACGCCGTCTTGGCGAGCTTGCGCGGCAGTAGCGGATTTTGAATTTTTTGCCCCACAAAGGAATGCCGAGCATGAAGAAAACGCTGTCTCTTGCCGTGGCTTTCACGGCGCTTTTCGCATTTGCCAAGACCTCGACGCCCGAAGGGTGGCTCGATGACTACGACGCCGCGCTCAAGAAAGCGGCGGACGAGAACAAGCACATAGTAGTCGATTTCTCCGGAAGCGACTGGTGCGGGTGGTGTAAGCGTCTAGACAAGGAAGTGTTCACGACGGATGCGTTCAAGAAGGCCGCCGCCGAGAAGTACGTCTTGCTGATGGTGGACTCGCCGATGAAAAAGTCGCTTTTGACGGAGAAGGCCGCGAAGGAGAATCCGAAGCTCGTCGAGAAGTTCGGCGTGAAGGGGTTCCCGACCGTCGTGGTGCTTGATCCGAAGGGCGAGGAAGTGTGCCGCCTTGGCTATGAGAAGGGCGGGCCCGAGAAATACATCGAGAAGCTTGACGCCGAGATACGCGACGCGCCGGACGTCAAGAAGTACATCAAGCCGATAGAGGACGTGCTCAACTTCCATGACAAGCAGATGGCCGAGGATTCTCGCGCCGCTATGGACAAGGTAGAGAAGAAGTTCCCCAAGCCCGACAAGGAGCTGTCGAAGGCGGAACTTCGCAAGTTCCGGCGCGAGGCGATGAAGTACGCGCAGCAAGTCATGTTTGAAGAGGTCTACGCCAAGTACGTTCCGCTCTACGACAAGGCGTTCGCCGAGGCGAAGGCGATGAAGGTCCCCGAGAACATGGAGTCTCGCAAGAAGGATCTCATCGACGAGCAGGAAGAGCGCTTCGAAATGCTTAAGGACTCGCTCAAGGCGTATGAGGAGGCGAAGAAGTCGGGGAAGCTCGACGCCGAAGAAGACGAGGATGAAGACGAGGGCGATGAAGACGATGACGAGGGCTTTGGGGGCAGGCTTGATTCGTGGCTAAAGGACTGGAGCGAGAACGTCAAGACGAACACGGCGATCGAGACGTGCGCGTCGTTCCGCGAGGCGAAGCTGCGTCCCTTCCTCATGGCGCAGATGGACCCCGGCGGTACGGCGACGGCGGACGAGCGCAAGATACTCAATGCTTCGATCAACCACATCTTCGGAGACAGCGGATACAAGCACTTCAAGGACCGCAAGAAACTCGTCGAGATACTCGACCGCACTGCGAAAAAGCCGTTTGCAACGATGGTCCGCGCGTTTTGCGACAACAAGAGCATCGCCGAATCCATGGCTGATTGGATGATCGACGGCGATTTCCATGGCGAGGACATGCGCTGCGTGTTCTGGACGCTCCGTAACAACGGCGTGTTCGACTCCGCGGGGGCGAAGGTCCTCGAGAAGATCGAGAAGTCGTCGGTCGACGAATGGCTCAAGGTTCTTATCCGCATCGACGTCGAGCGTGATGCAGCGTGGAAGGCCCGCGGCGGCGGGTACGCCAACACGGTCACCGAGGAGGGCTGGAACGGCTACAGCAACCACGGCGATGCCTGCAAGGGCGCGTTCAAGCGTGCGATGGAGCTTCATGACTATCCCGAGCCAGCCTACCTGTTCTCGTCGCTCGGGCCGTTCGACGACAAGATCTTCGTTGCGGCGACCTCGAAGCAGCTCGACTTCGACGGCTTCTTCGGGAATTTCCTCTGGTACAACTGCTATCCACGCTGGTGCGGTTCGCTTGCGAAGATGAAGGCGTTTGCCGAGCGCTGCTACGAGACAAAGCGGCATGACACGATGGTTCCCTACATGTATGCGGAGGCGATGCTGAGGATGGCCAAGGACGCCGGCGAAAAGCAGGAGGTTTACTTCCGCGCCCACCCCGAGGAGCTCGACAAGATCATCGAGGTGTGCCTTCCGCAGATATCCAACACGAACGCGTTTGAGAAGGTGCGCCAGGAGGCGGGCGTGTTCGCAACGCTCGCATATTCGTTCCGCGGCGAGTGGGCGAAGGCCGGAGACACTTTCAGGTCGTTCTGGCACGGGACGCTGCCGAGCGAGACATGGAGCGTCGTCCAGGAACTCAGCCACTGGTGGATGATATGGGACGGTATTTCCGGCAGGAACCGCAAGGAACTCCAGCGCATGCACGCGATGTTCGCCGCCGGCGACTTTGAGGGCTTCTCCAAGGCGGCGGCCGAGCTGCGCGCGAGCGGGGTCAAGTTGGACACGACGGAGAGTACGTACTTGCATGAGACGGAGCTTGCCGCGTGGATGAAGACCGGCTTTCTATCCGGCAAGCCGCTCGACGTGTCGTTCCCCAACAACAAGGTTTCGTGGCTTACCTATGGCGGCTACTGGCACATGGATGGCAAGTGCGCGTACCAGCGCGGTGCCTACAAGGGGGGATGCCCGCTTGAGTGGGACGTCGTTGTTCCGGGCGATTTCCGCCTTGAAATCGACCTCGCGCACGACGGAAATGGCGATGACTGGCGCTTTAACTTCTGCCAGAAGCCCGCGGATCCTGCGCTTGTCAATTGCGGGGACTACCCGTACCTCATGCTCCGCTTCTCGAAGTCCGGCGCTGCCGCGGTGTTCGGCGAATGGGACGACGTCAAGGACGGTGGTAGCGGCAAGCCGATCCAGTTCCCGTATGAAGGGGGCAACCTGCGCCTGGCCATTGTATACAAGGGCGGAAAGGTTTCCGTCTTTGCAGGTGACGCCGAGAAGCCTATTCTCGAGACCGAGGAGAGCGCCGACTATCTCAAGGAAGTTAAAGAGGGCAAGTTCCAGTTCAACGGCGCGGGCGTGAAGATGCTCTCCATGAAGGTCATGAGCCCCCGTTAATGGCCCGATTTCGCTTCCTTGGCCGATATTTCCCCCACTACGCCCGAATTTTTGGTATAATATGACGTAGTATGAACATTTTGAAGTTTTTGTTTGGAACAAAGAACGATCGAGAGCTCAAGAGACTCTGGCCGATCGTTCGTGAGATCAATCGTATAGAGGGTGAGTATCAGGCCAAGAACTTCGCGGACGAGGACTATCCGCGCATGACCCAGGAGTTCAAGGACCGCGTCGCTAAGGGCGAGACACTGGACCACATCCTTCCCGAGGCGTTCGCCCTCGTGAAGAACGCCTGCCGCCATCTCTGCGGCACGACAGCCGACGTCTGCGGCCATCAGCTTACCTGGAACATGGTCCCGTTCGACGTCCAGCTCATCGGCGGCATCGTCCTTCACCGCGGCAACATTTCCGAAATGCAGACGGGCGAAGGCAAGACCCTCGTTGCGACCTTGCCGCTCTACCTGAACGCGCTTTCGGGGAAGAACGTCCAGCTCGTCACTGTGAACGACTATCTCGCCCGCCGTGACGCCGCGTGGATGGGGCATCTCTACAAGTTCCTCGGCCTCACCGTCGGCTGCATCCAGAACTCGATGGATTCCGAGGAGAGGCGCGCCCAGTATGCGTGCGACATCACCTACGGCACGAACAGCGAGTTTGGCTTCGACTACCTTCGCGACAACGGCATGGCCCAGAGGCCCGAGGACGTCGTGCAGAACGGCCACAACTTTGCGATCGTCGACGAGGTCGACTCGATTCTCATCGACGAAGCTAGGACGCCGCTCATCATTTCCGGTCCCGCGACGCTCTCGACCTCGCACATCTACCAAAACCTGAGTCCGCTCGTCTCTTCGATCGTGCGCGTCCAGACTGCGCAGTGCAACGACTTCATCCAGGAGGCGAAGAAGGCGCTTGCGTCGGGCGACGTGGAGCTTGCGAAGGACAAGATCTACCAGGTCTACCACTCGATGCCGAAGCACAAGCAGCTCATGCACCTCCTCGAGGACGCCGATGTCCGCAAGATGCACGAGGATGTCGAGCTGCAGATGCTCTCCGAGATGCGCAAGGAGCACGCCCGCGAGCTCAGGGGCGAGCTCTACTTCACGATCGACGAGCGTACTCGCGAGGTTTCGCTGACCGACAAGGGCTGCGAGAAGATCTGCCCCGAGGACCCCAAGCTCTTCGTCCTTCCCGACCTCGCGGCCGAGATGAGCGCGATCGACGGCGACACTTCGCTCACCGAGCAGGAGCGCCTTGAGCGCCGCCGCGACACGCAGTCCTCTTTCGTCGAGAAGTCAGACCGCGTGCATGTCGTCGACCAGCTTCTCCGCGCCTACTGCCTCTACGAACGCGACGTCGACTACGTCGTTCAGGACAACCACGTCTACATCGTCGACGAGTTCACGGGCCGCGTCCTCCCAGGGCGCCGCTGGTCCGACGGTCTCCACCAGGCGGTCGAGGCGAAGGAGGGCGTCGAGATCGAGAAGGAGTCCCAGACTCTCGCGACGATCACGATCCAGAACTACTTCCGACTCTACAAGAAGCTCGCCGGCATGACCGGTACCGCCGAGACCGAGGCGAGCGAATTCAAGTCGATCTACAAGCTCGACGTCGTCTCGATCCCGACAAACAAGCCGGTGAACCGCATCGACGGCAACGACCAGATCTACCGCACCCAGCGCGAGAAGTTCAAGGCGATCATCGCCGATGTCGCCGAGCGTCACGCGAAGGGCCAGCCGATCCTTCTCGGCACCGTTACGGTCGACACATCCGAGATCCTTTCTCGCATGCTCAAGCTCGCGCACATCCCGCACGAGGTCTTGAACGCCAAGAACCACGCTCGCGAAGCCGAGATCGTCGCGCTTGCGGGCCAGCGCGGCGCCGTGACGATCGCGACGAACATGGCGGGCCGCGGCACCGACATCAAGCTTGGCGAGGGCGTTCCCGAGGTCGGCGGACTTCACGTCATCGGTTCCGAGCGCCACGAGTCGCGGCGCATCGACCGCCAGCTCAGGGGCCGCTGCTCGCGTCAGGGCGACCCCGGTTCCTCCCAGTTCTTCATCTCGCTCGAAGACCAGCTCATGCGCCTCTTTGGCTCGCAGAGGATCTCGGGCATCATGCAGAAGCTCGGCCTCCAGGAAGGCGAGGTGATGGAGCACCGCTGGCTCAACAAGTCCGTCGAGACGGCCCAGCGCCGCGTCGAGCAGCAGCACTTCGCAATCCGCAAGCGCACGCTCGAGTACGACGACGTGATGAACAAGCAGCGCACGATCATCTACGAGCTGCGCGGAAAGGTTCTCACTGGCGATCCCGCGTCTGTGCACGGTCTTGTCCTCGACGTCGCGAACGACCTCGTTCAGTCGCAGGCCGAGCGCTATCTCTTCAGCCCGAAGGACGGCTCTCTCGAAGACTTCATGAACTGGCTCGGCGTTACTTTCCCGATTGCCGTTTCCGAAGAAGAGCTCCGTCCGCTCATGGGCACCCCCGGTCTTGCGGGCGATCTCGTCTACAAGCGCGTCGAAGAGGCGTACGAGGCGAAGTGCGCGGGCGAAGACCAGGAGATGCTTCCGTTAATGGAGCGCGGCGTGTTCCTTCAGGTGATCGACCGCGAATGGCAGGACTACCTCAGGGCGATGGACGATCTCCGCCAGGGCGTGAACCTGCGTGCGTACGGACAGCGCGACCCGCTCGTCGAGTACAAGAAAGAGGCCTTTTCGATGTTCGAGTCGCTCATCGCCACGATCAAGGCGAAGGTCGTCTCGGCCGAGTTCAGGAGCGCCACCGCGGCGCGCATGCAGCGCATGCTCGCGGCGGCCGGAGCCGCGCGCATCCGCACCAACGCCGACGAAATCACCGTCACCGAGAGCGAGAAGTCGTCCGGGCCTGCTGCCGAGCCCGAGAATGCCGCCTCGTCCGCGAAGACGATTGGCGACGTGTTCGCCTCGATGATGTCGAGTCCGCGTGCCGCTGTTCCGCAAGGACCGGCGCAGATGCCTGGTTCGCCGGCGGCGGCTCGTGCCCAGCCTGTTGTAGGTCGCAACGACCCGTGCCCTTGCGGCTCGGGGAAGAAATTCAAGAAATGCTGCGGGAGGAACATGATATGACGACTGCGATAATAGTGGCCGCCGGAAAGTCCGAGCGGATGGGAACGGGGACAGACAAGGCGTTTCTCAGCCTTGGAAACAGGCCCGTTGTCGCATGGTCGCTTATCGCGTTCGAGCGCTGCCCCGACATCGACAGGATTGTGCTTGTCGTCCGCAAGGAGCAGCAGGTCGCCGCCAAGGCCGTGGCGCGGATGTTCGGCATTGCCAAGCTGATTGCGATCGTTCCTGGCGGCAACAAGCGCCAGGAGTCCGTCCAGGCGGGTCTTGCCGCGTGCGACGTCGACACCCGCTTCGTCGTCGTTCATGACGGCGCTCGTCCCTGCGTCACGCCTGACGTCATATCCGAGGTCGTGAAGCTTGCGAAGCGCGTCGGCGCCGCGACTGTCGGCCGCCGCATGACCGACACCGTTAAGCGCGTCGAGAAGGGGACTGCCGTTTCCGGGACCGAGGACAGGGAGAAGCTCTGGGCCGTGCAGACGCCTCAGGCGTTCAACTTCAGGACGCTCACGAACGCGTACAAGAACCTCGGCAAGAACGAAATAACCGACGACTGCCAGGCGGTGGAGCTCGCGGGCGAGACTGTCCGCATATTCGAAAACAGGGCTCCCAACTTCAAGATAACGACCGTAGAAGACCTTCAGATAGCAAGCGCATTGCTCGCAAAGTGATGTCAAGACTTATAGCCATACTCGGCGACATACACGCCAACCTGGACGCCCTGAACGTCGTTCTCGACGACTGCCGCACCCAGGGCGTTACCGACTTCCTGTGCACCGGCGATGTCGTCGGCTACAACGCCTGCCCGCACGAGTGCATGGAGATCGTCCGCGCGCTCGGCTGCCCCGTCGTTGTCGGGAACCACGACTACTATGTCTCGTCGCAGCAGAACCTCGACGACTTCAACCCCGCTGCCGCGGCGGTAGTCGAGTGGACTCGCGAGCACCTGTCGGACGACGAGATCAGCTGGCTCAAGAACCTGCCGTTTACGCACACGCAGATGGGCATGACCCTCGTCCATTCTACGATGGACAGGCCCGAGAACTTCGGGTACGTGTTCGACAACCTCCAGGCCGAGGCCAACTTCCTCAGGCAGCTTACGCCGATATGCTTCCACGGCCACACGCACTGCCCGATGATCTACGAGAAGTCGATGAACGGCGTCTTCCGCATCGACGCTCAGGACTTCACGCTGCCCATGGGGCGCAAGTACTTCGTCAACGTCGGTTCCGTCGGCCAGCCGCGCGACGGCGACCCGCGCGCGTCGTACGTGATCTACGACCCCAAGGGGCGCAAGCTCAGCTACCGCCGCCTCGAATACGACATCGAGGCCGCGCAGGAGCGCATACGCCGCGCTGGCCTTCCCGAGCGCCTTGCCACGCGCCTTGCGATAGGCCAGTGACCGCGCCCGAGAACAGCCCGCGCTCCAACCGTCCTCGCCAAGTCCCAACCGCCATTCATCCATCCTTCCAACCGCCACTCAACCACGGCTCAACCATGTGAAATGCGCGGATGATTCGTTCGGCGGTGGCCGAAGGCTCCTCCTCGGGGAACCCTCGGCGAATACGCCGTATCCCCTCGCTCGGACCTTCGCTCCCCCGCCTCACTTCCCGCCGCAACACGCAGGAATCCCGCCTTCATTCAGCTCAGTAAGGAGGATTGTTTAAGATCACAAATTGTGACCTTAAACGCGGCACGAGGAAAGCATTTGAAATATATGCCATATGCCTTTACTGAAAATGGGATTGCCATGCTGAGCAGTGTGTTGCGTTCGGAAACAGCAATCGCTGTGAATATTCGCATTATGCGAGCATTTACTGCCATGCGCCGTTTCGTGTCAGACCATCCAGGTCTCGTCCAGCGCGTTGGCGCGATTGAGCTGAAGCAGCTCGAAACGGACAAGCGGATCGACACGGTGTTTGATGCACTTGACCGCGGCAATCTGCTCCCAAGTGGGATTCTGCCCGCCGAGTCGGAGTTTGACTCGATGCGGTATGTCTCGCGCCTGATCGAAAGCGCTCAATCGGAGATATTGCTCATCGACCCGTATTCTGATGCGGTCACGCTGGAGGTCCTTTCGAAGAAGCGGCCTTCTCGTACAGTACGGCCCGTTCCGCTTCTACTCTGCGGGCGACTTCTCGGACAGCCCGAAGCTGCCAAACGGCTCGCGCCTCAACATCGAGGCCGAACTTGGAAAGGAACTTGATCCCGTCGATGTGGCGAAGGTGAACCACCACGGACACCGCTCCATGCCCGCTGAACTCGTCGCCGCGCTCCAAGCGCGCGTGTGGACGGCTTGCATGTGGGATCAGTTGCACATAACGGCGGATACACTCACACGCCTCACCAGTCGAACCGCCTATCCGGGGGAACGTCTGGTGGCGGCGGGGGTGTTCACGCCGGAGCGCCGCTTCGAGGATGACGGCAAGCCGTTCGTGCGCGACATCGCGACGGAGGCGTTCGATGCGGGACACGTGGTGCTGAACGTCGCGCCTGGCGGCGACCGCTACACCATCGCCTACGTCACGGCGGACGACGAGTCGATGAAGGTGACTGGCGCATACGACTTCATGTCCCGGAGTAGAGGGCGGGGGACAGGCACTGCGAAAGGTTCGTTTTACAGGCCTTTCGTGGTTTTAGCTCTGCTGGTTGCCGTTGTCACCTCTGCCGTTGACATCGGTATCTTCGGCGGCGAGGGGACAGGCCCCACGGAAGCTTTATTTTACTCGGTCTGCAAGAAGATCGACCCGAACGCCTTCATCAACACGATGAGCACGTCGCGCGTGATCGGGCGGTTCTACCTCCGCCCGCTGGACTAAGGCTGCGCAATGGCGGAATGATGATTTATTCTTGGCGGAATGAGAATTTACGGCAAAATGTGGAAATGGTATAATGTTGATACGTTCTTACAAGATGAAAGGCTTTACCACGAAGTACTACAATAGCAAACGTTTTCTTTCGCGTATTGCGGATGGATTCGGGAGGGCCGTTGAATTCGTTCCGTCCAAAGTGTCGCTTGATAAGAAGCGCAAGCCAATCTTGTCTGACGGTTTTTCATTTAACGGAGATGCCGTTAAACTCGGCCCGTACGGGTATGTTGTTGTCGAGATGTGAGAAATGAGTAAAGTGAAAAGGGCGTGAAATAAATGTTAAGAAAATCCTTGGCGGTATTCTTTGCCGTCGCTGTTGCCGCGACGGCAAATTCTTCGGTTCAGCTTCAGCGCGGAAAGCCTGACGGCTACAAAACTGTAGCTCGCGCGCAGTGGTTGGGCTCTGCCGGCAAGCTTGAAGAAGGACGCGCTTTCATTGCGGAGCTTAGGGCGCGGCCTCTCGAGGGGCGCACTGTCGAAGAGATTCAGGCTGTTGACATGGCTGAATTTGCATTTCTTCGCAGTAGCATTAAATCAGAGAAGGAGCGTTGCATCGAGTGCCTGAAGTCAGTCTACGATACAAATTGCACGAGCTTCTGGGGTTGGGCTGCGTACACGTTTCTGAAGGATTTAGGCGAGGAGATCGCAGAGCCTCCGAAAGATCCGCTGCGCGGGCTTGGCGAGTTGGGCGACGGCGTGGTCAACCTAGAGCCGAAAAGGTTGGGGAACGGGGAACGGGGAATGGGGAACGGGGAACGGGCTGGTGCGTGCCGCGTGCCGTCTGTCGCGTGTCCCGCTAAATTCGCGCTCTCCGACCTGAAGCCAGGGGCGCCCGTCCGTCGCGCGATCCTGCGCAAGCGCCTTGTCGAGATATGCACCGAGGCGAAGATAAAGGAGATTCTTGCGGCGAAGGGCGGGCGCGAGCTGTTCGCCCGTCTCTGGGACGACGATGCCGTTCTTGAAGATTTCCTCCTTTCGGGCCCCTTGTTCGACGCGCCGCTTGCGCTTGAGACGCTGATGACGCTTCTCCTCAACGACGATAAGGAGGGGTGGTTCAAGACCGAAATGGGACGCAGGGCGACGGTGGCCGTGGCGATAAACGCCCAAAAGGGCGACGACATGACGGGGACCGTGCGTCATTGGGCTGCCTTCCGGCGGCTTGGGATGTTGGACAGGTTTGTAAAAGGCGCGAAAGAGCGCGACTGCCGCCAGTGGCGCTATATCGTGAGACGGCCGGTCGACCCTGCGGACATTCTCTGGCTTAATACGGCGCGGAGCTATCCTGCGCGTTTAAAGCGAAATGTCGGGCTTCAGGGAGTTCCGTACAGAAAGAGAAACTGCTTCAACGTCAGCAAGTGGGCGAAGAACGACGAATATCTGCGCCCATGGCTCGCCTCCGGCTGGCCGCGCCAGTATCTGCGCTCGCGTGTCGGCGGAGTGTGTACCGAGCAGGCGAGGTGGGCGGCTCTCTTCTCGAATGCCCACGGGGTTATGTCTCAGCGCGCCGGTCAGCCAAGGCATTGCGCCTGGCTTTTAAACGAATCGGGCAATAATTGGGGGATAGTCAACGGGATACGCCCGTACACCCAGGGCGTGTTCAAACTGTGGGGGTATGGATTCCAGTACATTCAGTCTGTCGAACGGGCGTTCGCGGACAGGACGGCGCATGACGAATCGGAGCTCCTGCTGTTCGCGGGAAGGGTGCGCGAGGCGGCGATGCGCTGCCCCTACAACTATACGGCATGGCGGGCGTACACCGATTCTCTTAAGGAAAAGGGGGCTGGTATCGACGAGTGGCGCAAGTATCTCGGTGAACTTTTCGCCACCCAGACGGACGGGCGGCTGGTTTCGTGGGATTTCGCGTGGGTGGCGATTGAGGCGATGGTTGCGAAGGGGATGGACGAAAAGTCGCTCGCGAAGGAGACGGCGCGCGTTTTCAAGAATCTTCCCCAGCCGAAGACGCACATCGCCGAGGAGATGAACTACCGGCGCGACGCGCTTGACCGTTTTCTCAAACGCTTTCAGAAGGACGACGAGCTGGTGATGAAGATACTCTCCGTGGCGCTTGATGCGAATAGAGACGGCTCCAACTATCTGGCGCAGATATTCGCCTACGCGCTCGGGCGTTGGTCGAAGGACAAGGAGAAATTCGGCAGATTCCTAGCAATAGCTTCGTCTTATGCCGGAAGCGGCGGGGAAACGGCGAAGGGTGCCTTTAACTGGCGCATGGTTTCCACCATCAAGGGCTTCCGCGAGGATCGTGCGCTGTTCAGAATGATAGCGGATTTCAGAAACGAAAGCGAGCCGCCGACGGGGGCAGCGAAAGTGTCCGAGCGGGACTACGGTGCGCCGCTTGTCTCCGGCGACGCGCTCGTGAGGATTTCCTCGAGCGGGAAGGGCGACACGCCCGAGGACTATGCGCGAGTCTCAGACGCGACGCCCTACGACCCGAAGCGCAAAGGGCTTTTTGCGACGAAGCCCGAGGATGCGCCGTGGGCCGTCGTCGAGCTTGCCGGCGATGTTGATGTGACGGGCGTTACGGTCGTGGGAGAGGCGAAGGATCTTGTCCTCTGGCTCTCGGAAGACGGCGAGGAATGGCGCAAGGTCGGGGATGCGGCAACCGTGGCTGGCGATTTGAGGGTGGATTTGCGCAAGGATTCCCCGACGGCGAATTTCGTCAAGGTCGCCTTGGAGCCGGGCGGCGGCAAGAAGCCGCTGTCGCTCAGCAAGATACTTGTGTACGGAAACAAGCAGTATTGACAAGCAGAACCCATTATGAAAACGAAAATACTAAAGTTGCTGGCATTGTCCATTGTCCCCGCGTTGTCCCAATGCGCCGCGCACGCCGCATTCGCCAATGCGGACTATGGCCCAGGCGACTTCAAGGCGAAGCTCGCCGGCGTGGGCGTGATGTCCGCCGATGATGGCGCCGAGGAGCCAAAACCGCTCCCGCCCGCGACGCGCATCGTTGTTCCGCCGGGAAATCTCGCAGTGTTCTTTCTTGCGTACGATTTCCCCGAGGACGTCAAGTCCAGGCTTTACCTCCACCCGAACTTCAGGGAGTCCATCTTGGACGAGGACCCGTTCGGCACCGGCGGGTCTGGACTTGTTTCCGGCAAGGGGACCATATCCAGGGTCGTAATCCTCGGCGCAGGCGGCGGCGAACCATACGATGCGCCGCTTCTTGTGAAGTCCGTGAGGATCACCGGCGAGATCGAAGCGGCCGAAGATGCGCCGCGGAACAAGTCGTTCTTCATCTGCGACGCGCCGGTTGACGTGCTTTTCGCGAATAGCGAAGAAGACGGTAAAAAGGCGAAGGTGCTCGAACCCTCGCCGTCGCCCAAGCCGGATCCCACGCTGGGAGTCGTCGACCAGGCGGAGGCGGCTAAGGCCAAGTCGTCCACGCCCCGCGGCTTCACGGACAACCTGGACGGGGCCATTGCGAAGGCGAAGGCCGAAGGCAAGCTTGTGTACGCCTGCTTCTCCGGAAGCGACTGGTGCTACTGGTGCAAGAAGCTTGAGAGCGAAGTGCTCTCGAAAGAGGAGTTCATATCCGGCGTCAAGGACGACTTCGTGCTCGTGTTCATAGACACCCCCAGCAACAAGGACGTCCTCTCCGCACATGCGAAGGCGGCGAACAAGGAGCTCGTCAAGAAGTACAAGGTGAGCGGATTCCCGACGGCGCTCATACTCGACGGCGACGGCAAGAAGGTGGGAGAGACGGGCTACAGGAAAGGTGGCGCGGCGGAATACGTCAAGCATCTGATGGAGTTCCGCGCCGTCGGCGGCAAGGCGTTCGCGGCGACGCCCTGTGCCGTCGAGGAGCTCGAAAAGGATTGACGCATACAGAGGTGGCAACTGTAAGAGGAGTTGTATGCTACGCGCATTGGCAGAAACAAACATTCACAGGAGGAAAGTCAAATGAAAAAGTTAATATTTGTAGTCGCGGCGTTGACGGCCGCTTTCGCAGGATGCATGGGACCGAATGCCGGGACCGCTTCCGACGCGGAGAAGCCGCTTCGTGTGGCGGTGTTCGTCGGCGGGGGCGCGCGCAACATCGGCGTATTCCGCTGGCTGGAGCTTACGGCGCGCGCGAAGAACGTCGTCGCGACGCCTGTGGATGGCGAGGCGGTGCGTGGCGGAGCACTTGACTCGGCGGACGTCCTCGTGATGCCCGGCGGCTCGTCGGTTGAAGAGGCGAAGACTCTTGGCCCCGAAGGGCGCGAGAAGGTCAAGGCGTTCGTCAGGAACGGCGGCGGCTACGTCGGCACGTGCGCGGGATGCTGTCTCTTGATGGAGCCATCGAAGGGCCATCCCGACATGCTCCACATGATTCCCTTCAGGTTCGGGCCTTCGGGCGGCAAGGCCGATATTTCGATTGCGTTCAACCGCCGAGCAAATGAACTTGCGGGGATCAGGAAGGGTACACAGCCCATCCGCTACTCGGAAGGCCCCGTTCCTATGCCGTCGATTCCCGTGAAGGACGCGGACGTCGAAGTCATCGCGACGTACAACGGCGACATCAACGCGAAGGGCGACAAGGAGCGTCCGTCGATGGCCGGGCAGGCCGCTGCGATTACGGGCACCTACGGCAAGGGACGTCTGTTCGTGCTTGCCGTCCATCCCGAGAGCGACGAAGACGACCACTACATCCTGCAGGGCGCGTTCCGCTTCCTGACGGGGCGCGAGCTTGAATGGGACACCTTCCGGCGCAGGCGCGGTCAGCTCGCCGTCGGCTTCATGTGCGACGATTCGTTCGGCGTCGAGACGGCCAAGCTCGTGCAGCGGCTCGTGACCGGCGATGAGTTCGACATCATTCCGCTCAACAAGGCGCAGGTTGCGGACGGGTATCTCCGGCGCGTCGACGCCGTGCTCGCACCCGACGGAACGGGCTCGGTGAAGCCCGAAACCGGGCTTTATGCCGAAAACGCCGGGCGCACAAGGGCGTTCCTTTCTCGCGGCGGGCGCATCTTCGCATGGGGCAGTGCGGCGGAAGCCGCGAAGGAGCGCGAGAGCGGCGTAACTTGCGTTGCGGACGCGGAGTCCGCGCTTGCGGCGCTGCGCGCGTTCGAGGCGGAGCCTGTTCCCGAACCGGCGCCGATCCCTGCCAAGGTCGAGAGGCCCATCCGCGCCGGCATCTTCCAGAACGAGAACAACTCCAACATCCTGATTGCGCGCGCGCTCGCGCTGTCGCCGGAATACGACCTGAAGGTACTTGCTCCGGAGGACTACGCGAACGGTGGACTAGACGGGCTCGACCTCGTGATCCAGCCTGGCGGCGGCTGCACGAAGCAGTACAAGGCGCTGGGCGAGAAGGGTGCCGAGGCGCTGAAGCGGTTTGTCCGCGACGGCGGGAAATACTACGGCGTCTGCGCAGGTGCCTTTCTGTCGATGCAGCAGTCGCGCAAGGACTATCCGCGCCTCGGCCTCATCCCGTTCAAGGGCGACGATCCTTCCCACTACCGCGGCGACGCGCCGATCAAGGTGGAGTTTACAGAGGATGGCATGGAGGCGCTTGGCACGACGAACAAGGCGCGCACCGTCATCTACTTCGGCGGCCCGGCGGCCGTTCCGGGCGAGCCTGTCGACGATACGGACGTGAAGGTCTTCGCGAAATACGCGGGGCGCACGATAAACACTAAGCAGCCCGAGCCGGTGGAGGAGATGCTTGGCAAGGGCGCGTTCCTCGGCGGACGCGTCGGCAAGGGAAAGCTGTTCGTCTCCTGTCCGCATCCAGAGAAGGAAGAATGCACCTTTGACATAGTGCGCGCCGGCATGAAGTTCCTTACGGGCGTCGAACCCTCGGCGGCGCCGAGCTTGGACAGGGTTCGCGGCACGGTGTCCGTGAGATACCACGCATCGGACAAGGCGTCCGTGCAGTATCTGTTCGACACGCTCATCCCCGACCGGCGCTTAGACGTGTGGCCGGGCAAGGATTGGGGCGACATGGCACACGTTGACGTGTACGTGACGACGGACGAGGTGAAGAAGTCTTCTGTCGCAACGCTCGAGCAGTACATCGCGCGCGGCGGCAGGGTGGTGATTGTGGCGGACACGCCCGCCGAGCTAAATGCCGCGAAGCAGGTGGATGGCGCGGTCGTCCTCGACTCCTACGACGGCGTCGTCGATGCCGTCTTGAAATAACTCCGCTTTTGCAATTGCTTCATCAACCTGCCAAAGCAGGTTTATCGCGCTTGCGCATTGAAGTGGATGGCGAATAATGCTAAAATTGCCGCATCATGAAAAAAATAGTAGTTCTTGGGTCGACCAACACCGACATGGTCATCACTGGGAAGAAGATCCCCGTGCCGGGCGAGACGGTGAGCGGAGGCAAGTTCCTCATGAACCCGGGCGGGAAGGGCGCGAACCAGGCGGTCGCCGTGGCGCGTCTTTCCGCGAAAAAGGGCGCGTGCGTCTTCATCGCCAAGGTCGGCGACGACCTCTTCGGGCGCGACACGGCGGCGCGGCTGAAGAGCGACGGCATCGTGCCGCGTCTTGTCGTCGACGCGAAGGAGCCGTCGGGCACGGCGCTTATCCTCGTGGACTCCAAGGGGCAGAACGTCATATCCGTCGCACTTGGCGCGAACGGCACGCTTTCGCCAAAGGACGTCACGCCGTTCAGGAAGGATATCGAAGGTGCGGCGGCGCTCGTCATGCAGCTCGAAACGCCACTCAAGACGGTCGAGTGGGCGGCGAAGGTTGCGCATGACGCGGGCGTTCCGGTTATTCTCAACCCGGCTCCTGCGCAGAAGCTTCCCAAGTCGCTATATCCGCTTGTCGACTGGATCACGCCTAATGAGACGGAAGCGGAGTTGCTGACCGGCGTGAAGGTCGTCGATGCCGCAAGCGCGGCAAAGGCGGTTGGCGTCCTCAAGAAGCGCGGCGTCGGGCACGTCGTCATCACGATGGGCTCGAAAGGCGCCTATTGCGGCGACTGCGGCAAGGTATATCCGTGCCGCAAGGTTAAGGCGGTCGACTGCGTTGCGGCCGGCGACACGTTCAATGGCGCGTTTGCCGTCGCGCTTGCCGAGGGCAGGACGTGCGCCGACGCCATCGCCTTTGCGCAGAAGGCGTCCGCGATTTCAGTAACGCGCCCCGGCGCACAGTCGTCGGTTCCGTTTAGAAAGGAGATAAAGTAATGTACTACTGCAGTAACTACGTAACCGCCGTCCTTCTCTGCGTCGTCACCATGTTCTGCTGGGGCAGCTGGGGCAACACCCAGAAGCTTGCCGGCAAGACATGGCGCTTCGAGCTCTTCTACTGGGACTATGTTCTCGGCCTTGTCATCTTCGCTCTTCTCGCCGGCTTTACGGCAGGCTCGCTTGGCGGCGGGCCGTGGAGCTTTGTCGAAAACGTGAAGTCCAGCTCTGCGTCGCAGTGGATCTGGCCTTTCCTCGGCGGAATCGTGTTCAACGCCTCGAACATACTCCTGTCGGCGGCGATAGCCGTTGCCGGGATGTCGGTGGCGTTTCCAGTCGGCGTGGGACTTGCGCTCGTGGGCGGCACGGTCGCCAACTGGTTTGTTGACGGGAAGGGCAATCCGTGGCTTATATGGACGGGACTTGCGATCATCGTCGCGTCGATTGTCTGCAACGCTCTCGCGTTCAAGTCGAAGCAGAATGCGGCTGGCGGCGCGGCGGATTCCTCCACCGTGAAGAAGGGTCTTGCCCTCGCCATCTGCGCCGGTCTTCTCATGAGCTGGTTCTCGCCGCTCGTCAACCGCGTGGTTGACATGGGCTTTGCGAATCCCGCGCCCGGCAACGGCATGATGACACCCTACACGGCGTTCTTCGTGTTCACGCTCGGCGTCCTTGCGTCCAACTTCGTCTTCAACACGATCATGATGAAGAAGCCCGTCTCTGGCGAGCCCGTGAACGGCGCGGAGTGGTTCAAGGGCAGTCCCTTCGTCCATCTCGTCGGCATTCTCGGCGGCTCGATCTGGGCGACGGGTACGCTCCTTTCGTTCGTGACCGCCGGCACGGCCGGCGCCGCAATCGCTTATGCGCTTGGGCAGGGCGCGACGCTCGTCTCGGCGCTCTGGGGCATTCTCGTGTGGCGCGAGTTCAAGGGTGCGCCGAAGAAGGCGGGTGTCCTGAACTTCGCGATGATCGTCCTCTTCCTCGCCGGCATCGCGCTTATCATCGCGGCTGGACAGTAGGGGAAAGTGTAAAGTGTAAAACGGAGGGATGAAACCGTGAATGCAGTTTCTAAATGCATGAAGCACCGCATGGCGCTTGTAGGTTCGCTACTTCTTTCGCTCGCGTTTGCGTGGTCGTCGTCCGCGGAGCAGGTGAAGGTCATCTTCGACACCGACATGATCACCGACTTTGACGACGTTGGCGCGCTCGCGTGCCTGCATGCTCTTGCGGATGCGGGTGAGTGCGAGATCCTCGCGACGATAAGCTCGACTCGCGGCAACGCTTCCGTCGGCGCGGTCGAGGTGATCAATCACTATTACGGCAGGCCGGACATTCCGGTAGGTGCGCCGAAGGGGATGGGCGTCATGGGAGCGCATCCCGGCGCGAAGACAAAGGTCGACCCGTCTGCCCCGCTTGGCGAGAAGTCGGGAAACGACGGCGCACACTACAAGTACCGCAAGCTGCTAGCGGATTATCCCGGCTGGTACCGCCACGCCGATTCCGACGACGCGCCCGATGCGAACGAGACCTATCGCCGCGTACTTGCGGCCCAGCCGGACGGGAGCGTCGTCATCTGCTCCGTTGGCTTCATAACGAACATGCGCCGCCTCCTTGAGACGAAGCCCGACGACATTTCGCCGCTCGACGGCAAGGCGCTCGTCGCGAAGAAGGTGAAGCTGTGGGTGGCGATGGCGTGCCAGTATCCAAGCGGCAGGGAATACAACTCGAAGTGGGACGCGGAGTCGTCGCGCATAGCGTTCAGCCAGTGGCCAACGCCTGTGATATTCTCTGATTTCCAGTACGGACGTGACTGCTTCGCCGGGCGCGCCGTTGCGGAGATGTCGGTCGAGCGCAGCCCCGTCAAGGACGTGTTCGTCGGCAACATACCCTCGCGCGACGAGATAAGCGCCAATTCCGCCAAGTGGCTTCAGAAGTGCTTCGGCATGGGTGGGCGCGCCGCATGGGACGAGACTGCGGTGCTTGTCGCCGTGCGGGGAATCGACCCCTATTTCAACACGGAGCGCGGCACCTACCGAATGGTCGGCAGCAAGGGTGACGATGAATGGGCGCCTGACGAGGAGAACGGCCCTCATCTGCGTATTACCGAGCGCATGCCCAAGGCCGAGGTCGCCCGGGTTCTCGACGAACTGATGACCCGAAAGCCCCTGCGCGGAGGCATTCGGTGATGTTTCGCCAATACGCGGCGGACGTCCTCGTGATGCCCGGCGGCGGATGCACCAAGCAGTACAACGCCCTGGGCGAGAAGGGCGTGGAGGCCCTGAAGGGCGTGACCGCGGTGAAATCCTACGCGGATGTCGCGGATGCACTCCTGAAGTAACGCGCGGAGCGCTGGAGGCAATATGGAATCACTGTGTGAACTATACCGGATCGGACTGGGCCCGTCGTCCAGCCACACGATGGGGCCGGCGAAGGCCGCCGAGATCTACCTCGGCCGGCATCCCGGCGCGAAGGCGTTCGAGGTGACGCTGTACGGGTCGCTTGCCGCGACGGGCGTGGGGCATTTCACCGACCGTGCGCTGGCCCAGGTCCTGGGCGCGGACCGCACGACCATCCGCTGGAACGGGCAGGAAACGCTCGGAGACCATCCGAACGGCATGAAGTTCACCGCCGACGGCGCGGATGAATGGATCGTGTTCTCCGTCGGCGGCGGCGCGCTGCGCGAAGCGGGCGGGCGCCGGATGGTGCACGACGTCTACCCTTACACCAGCATGGCGGACATCCTTGCCCGGTGCGAGGCGACGGGATCGCCGCTGTGGCAGCTCGTGGAAGAGGCGGAGGGCGAGAAGATCACCGCCTACATGGAGGAGGTTCTGAAGACCATGTACGCCGCCATTGACGCCGGACTGAAACGCGACGGCGTTCTCCCGGGCGGAATGCGCCTTCAGCGCCGCGCCCGCTCCATCTACCAGAAGTCGCGTTTCCTCCAGCCCGAATTCCGCCGCACGGGGCTGGTCGCGGCGTACGCCACCGCCGTCAGCGAGGAGAACGCCGCGCTCGGCACGGTCGTCACGGCTCCGACATGCGGGAGCGCCGGCGTTCTGCCGGGTGTTCTCCGGTATCTTTCCGAGACGCTGGGTTCCGATGTCCGGGAGCAGGTGCATGCGCTGGAGACCGCCGGGCTCTTCGGCAACGTGGTCAAGCGCAACGGCTCGATATCCGGCGCGGAGGTCGGCTGCCAGGGCGAGGTGGGCGTGGCGTGCGCCATGGCCGCCGCCGCCGCCGCGTATCTCTACGGGGGAACCGCCCCGCAGTGCGAGACGGCGGCGGAGATCGGGCTTGAGCATTTTCTGGGCCTGACGTGCGACCCGGTCAAGGGACTGGTGCAGATTCCGTGCATCGAGCGCAACGCCATCGCCGCGAACCGCGCCCTCGTCGCGGCGGAGATGGCGATACTCTCCGACGGCCGCCACCGTGTTTCGTTCGACGAGGTCGTCGCCACCATGCTGCGCACCGGGCACGACCTGCCGTCGCTCTACCGTGAAACGGCGGAAGGGGGCCTTGCCGCGCACGTTAAGGACTGAGCGCGGTGGAATGCCGCCAGCCGCAAGAACATCAAACCGAGGACAGATGAGACAGATGAGCATAGCACGGACAGCCCTGCTTTCGGCCGCCCTCGCGTTCGCCGGCGCGGCCGGCGCGCGCGCGAGGTATATCGTGGAACCCGGCAAAGGTCCGGAGCGGGCGGTGGAGGCCGGCGATCCGCTGGCGTACGTCGACCCGTTCATCGGTTCGGGCGGAACCGGCCACACGACGCCCGCCGCGGCGTACCCGTTCGGGATGGTCCAGCCCGGTCCCGACACGAGCCACGACGGGTGGGGACACTGCTCGGCCTATCAGTACGGCGACGGGCGCATCGCGCGCTTTTCGCAGAACCACCTCAGCGGCACGGGCTGCAGCGAGTTTACGGATGTCGCCTTCATGCCCGCGGCAGGCGACCCCGCGCAGGCTCTGGCGCGCGACTACCGCGCGGGGTTCGACAAGAAGACCGAGTCGGCTTCGCCCGGCTACTACGCCGTCACGCTCGACTGCGGAACGAAGGTCGAGGCGACCTGCACGCGGCGCGTGTCGCTCTTCCGCATCACCTTCCCGCGCGGAAGGCAGGCTTCGCTCCTGTTCGACCCGTCCTGGTCGTTCGCGCGCATCCGGTCAGCCGAGATCGTCCCGCTCGAAAACCGGTGCGCCGCGGGGCACGTCGATCGCCACGGCTGGCCGGGGCATGAATACTGGTTCGCCTGGGAACTTTCCGCCGCGCCGGTCGACGCGCGCCAGGTGCAGGCGGTGAAGGCCGAGAAGGGCATCGTGCCGAAGTACGTCTACACGTTCGACACGTCGCGGGACAACGTCGTATGCCTGAAGGTCTCGCTTTCGCGCACGTCGGCGGAAGGCGCGCGCCGCAACATCGACCGGGAGCTGCCGGGATGGGACTTCGATGCCGTTCGCGCGGCCTGCCAAGACGCGTGGCGCGGAATAGTCGGGCGCATCCGGGCGAAGGGCACCCGGAACCAGCTCACGTCGCTCTACACCTCGGTCTACCACCTCTGCTTCCAGCCGAACACGATCTCGGACGTGGACGAGCCCGACCTCTATTCGACCTTCTCGTGCTGGGATACCTACCGCGCGGCAGGTCCCCTCTACACGCTGCTCACCCCGGAGTACGTGCCCGCGTTCGTCAATTCGATGCTGTGGCACTTCGACCGGAACGGGTTCCTGCCCGTGTGGACGCTCTGGGGCGGTGACAACCAGTGCATGGTGGGCGTCCACTCCGTGCCCATGATCGTCGACGCGTACCTCAAGGGGTTTAAGGGCGTCGACTGGGAGAAGGCGTACGCCTGCGTGCGCGCAACGCTTCGGGAGGACCGCGGCCGGTGGATCGCGAACTACGCGCTCCTCGACAGGTACGGCTACTACCCCTGCGACATCGTCAAAGAAGAATCGGTCTCGCGTCTTCTCGAGAACTGCTACGACGACGCCTGCGCGTACCGGATGGCCCGGGCGCTCGGCCGGCAGGAAGACGCGCGCTTCTTCCGCGCGCGCTCGCGCGCCTGGACCCGGTGCCACGATCCGCAGACGGGCTTCATCCGCGCGCGCGACTCGAAGGGGAACTGGCGCGAGCCGTTCGATCCGTACAGGATCCACGGCGAGGGGCACCACAACTACACCGAGGGCAATGCGTTCCACTGGAACTGGCACGTGATGCAGGATCCCGATCTCCTGATCGACCGGCTCGGCGGCCGGGAAGCCGCGCTCCGGCGGCTCCTCGACCTTTTCAACGAAGATCCCGGCCGGCTTTCGGCCGCGCCGCCGGACGTCACCGGCCTTGTCGGCCAGTACTGCCACGGCAACGAGCCGAGCCACCACGACATCTACTTCTTCACGCTCCTCGGGCGGCGCGACCTCGCCGCGAAGTACATACGCGAGGTCATGGACACGCAGTACCAGACGACGCCCGAGGGGCTGTGCGGCAACGACGACTGCGGCCAGATGAGCGCCTGGTACATCTTCAGCGCGATGGGCTTGTATCCTTTCGATCCGTGCGGCGGCGGATACGTGCTCGGCGAGGCGCAGATGGAGGAAATCTCCCTCGACGTCGGAAACGGCCGGCGCTTCACGGTGCTTTCCGAGATGCCCGGCGAGGCGTCGGCGCGGGTCGAGCTTGACGGACGGCGGTTCGACGGCGTGAAGATCGCCCACGGCGACATTCTGAAAGGCGGGCAACTCGCTTTCCGCGGCGGCCGCGCGGGGATCGACTACGTGTTCGACACCACCGGCGCGCCCGAGCTCGAAGCCTGGACGCGCCAGCAGCTCGCGCCGCTCGTCCGCAGGTGGTACCCCCGGCTGACCGGCCTGTTCGCCTCCGAGGGGTTCCGTCCGCCCGAGGAGATCCGCTTCGACTTCAAGTCCGGCATTGACTGCCCCGCGTATACGTCGGGAAACCGCATCACCTTCAACCGCGCGTGGATCGGCGAAAACCCCGACGACCTGGGCTGTGCGATACACGAACTCTTCCATGTCGTCCAGGGCGGCTACCGGAAGGCGCCCGGCTGGCTGACGGAGGGAATCGCCGACTATGTCCGCTTCTATCTGTACGAGCCCGCGACGCGCGGCTGCGACATGGATCTGCTCTCCCGAGAGGCGCGCTACGACGGTAAGTACCGGATTTCGGCGAACTTCCTCGACTTCGTCGAGCGCCGTCATCGGGGCGTCGTGAAGGAACTCAACGCACTCTGCCGGCAGGGAACGTACGACGAGGAGACGTACTGGCCGAAGCGCACCGGCAGAACCGTGAAGGAGCTGGAGCGGGAATGGAAGAAACAGGGCGAAGGGCCGTTTCGCTTCTATCGTTTCGCCATCGACGGCACCAAGGGCCGTTCCGACTGCATGCAGCTTTCCGAAATCGAGCTGCTCGACGCGGCGGGCGGCGTCGTTCCGGCGGACAGCTTCAAGCTGAACTTCGACGGCGGCGGCGATTCCCCCGACGGCGAGACGCCGGCGCAGGCGGTCGACGGCGACAGAAACACCAAGTGGCTGGACTTCCGGGCGGCGTCCGACGCCAAAGCCTCCACGCGCGCGCGCGTCTGGCTTACGTTCGCGTTCGACAGCCCGGTGAAGCTCTCGGGCTACCGGTGGTACACGGCCAACGATTTCGAGAACCGCGATCCCTCCGGCTGGCGGATGCTCGGGTCGAACGACGGCACGGCCTGGACCGTCATCGACAGCGTCAGTGGCTTCCGCGCGCCGTCCGAACGTCGGAAACTTGCGGCGACGCGAAACCTCCGGAGGTAACTGATGGTGTGGCACTCGTCCAAGGCGGAACGCCGCAGGAATTTCGCGACGTTTGCCGTGTTGACGTTGGCGTCGCTTGTCATGGCCGTCAACCACCGCACGTTCGTCGCGTGGGGAGGGCTGTATCCCGCAGGGGCGACGGGGCTTTCGATGCTTGTCCAGCGCATCCTGCAGAAGGTCGTCGACATGAACGGCTGGGGATGGACAGTCCCGTTCTCGCCGATAAACCTCGCGCTGAACGCAGTGCCTGTCTGGATCGGCTTCCGCTACATCGGCCGCAGATTCACGATGTGGTCGCTCTACGTCATCTTCATGACTGGCGTCCTGACCGACATCCTGCCGGTCAACGCGCTCACCTCGTTCATGTCGGAGGGGGATTTGTCGCGCCTCGCGACAGACCCGTTCGTGACGAGCATCTTTGGTGGCATCGTGTTTGGATTCGCGATGGCTCTCTGCCTCAGGTGGAACGCGACTACGGGCGGCACGGACTTCATTGCCATCTATCTCTCCGAGCAGAAGGGGCGCGAGACGTGGAACATCATACTTGCGCTCAACGCCTGCATACTTCTCGCAGGCGGTTTCGTCTTCGGCTGGAGCGGTTCGCTTTACTCGATCGTCTACCAGTTCGTCACGCTGCAGGTCGTCCACCTGATGTACCGGACCTACCAGTACCAGACGCTCATAATCGTGACGAGCGAGCAGAAGCGCATCTGCGAGGCGATCTACCGTGTCAGCCACCACGGGGCGACGGTCATGCGCGGGATCGGAGGGTATTCCGGCAAGCCAGAGGGCGTCGTCTATTCCGTCGTGGCGGCGGACGACACGCCGTACATATACGCAATCTGCAAGAAGATCGACCCGCAGGCGTTCATAAACACGATGAGCACGTCTCGCGTGATAGGCAGGTTCTACTTGAGGCCGAGGGACTGAACATAGTCAGGGAGGAGATGACATGAAGGACGATGGCAAGAGAGCCGCGGCCGGCGGGCCGGAAGAAGGGCGCAAGACGCTTTTGGAGAGAATCGCGGCGAAGGTGCCGGATCCGGTGGTGCTTTTCATCCTGATGTACGCGGTGCTGTTCGTCGCGACGATATTCGCCGGTGGCACGACGTTCGCCCTGCCTGGGATCGATCCGTCGACCGGCGCCGCGGCTCAGGTCAAGAGATCGATCCTCGACATGTCGGAGGCGGCCAACGTCCAGTGGATCTTCGACAACGCGATCATCGGCAACTGGCTCGCGTATGCGCATGGGCTCATAGGCATCCTCGTGGTCGCCATGCTCGGCATCGGGACGGCCGAGGGGAGCGGGCTCTTCTCCGTGCTCCTGAAACTGGCGGGCAGGCATGTGAACGAGAAGCTGCTCCCCTACGTGATTGTGTTCGCGGGTGTGCTCTCCAACGTCGCGGCAGACGCCGGATACGTCGTCCTGATACCTCTTGCCGCGGCGCTCTACTGCGCCATGGGGCGCAATCCGCTGATCGGTGTCGCGGCGTCGTTTGCTGGCGTCAGCGCGGGCTTTGGCGCGAACATCATCCCCGCAACGACGACGGATATCCTCGTCGGCCTTCCCGCCAAGGACTTCGCGCTTGCGCAGGGTGTCCCGTGGATGTCGCGCCTCGGCGCGCCGCTGAACGAGGCTACGATGGACTATTTCTACACCTGCTCGCTTGTGCTCGTCTTCACGCTGCTTGGCGGATGGGTCACAAACAGGTTCGTCGCGCCGAAGCTTGAGAAGCTGTCGTGGAGCGTGCCCGAGGAGATGGCTGGGGAGAAGTTTGCGGTATCCCGCGAGGAGGTCAGGGACCTCAAGTGGGCGCTCCTGGGCCTTGTTGTCGCCGCGTGCGTCATACTGCCGCTCGGCCTTGGCCCGCTCAGGGGACATTTCGCGAAGAACGTGATACTGTTCGTCTCGTTCGCGTTCTTCATGGCGGGGCTCTTCTACGGCGTGAGGCGCGGGAAGTACCGTGCCGCGCAAGACGTAGTCACCGCGATGACGAGGCAGGTGAAGGAGCTCGGGTACATGTTCGTCCTCACGTTCTTCTGCTTCAACTTCCTCGCGCTTCTCACTTACTCTGGCGTCGGCGCGTACATCACGTACGTAGGCGTTCGTGCCATCCTCGCGCTCAACATCGAGTCCTCGCCCGTCCTTCTCCTCGTCGCGTTCGTCCTGATGGGGTCGTTCGTCAACCTGTTCGTTGCGAGCCTTTCCGCGAAGTGGCTGATGCTCGGGCCGATATTCATTCCGATGCTCTACCACGTAAACCCGTCGCTTACGCCCGAGGTCGTGTGCGCGGCCTACCGCACTGCCGATCCATGCACGAACATCGTCACGCCTGTGATGACCTACGCCGGGGTGATACTGCTCTTCTGCCGCCGCTACAGGCCGCAGTTCACCATCGGCGACCTCGCCCTGATGATGACGCCGTACGCAGGCGTGTTCCTCGTCGTGGCGACGACGGTCATGCTCCTCTGGTTCAAGCTCGGCATTCCGTTCGGGTTCTGATTCGTCTGTTCTCGCAGTTGTCATTTTGCCGTTCCGCCGCGAACAGTATAGCAAATAACAGTCTGACGCGACATGGTTACGGCTGTGGCGGAATAAAGTCGGATAGCGTCTTGTGGCGTCGGCAGCGTGTTGTGGACGCGGCGGCAGTGAGGCGGTGGAGCGAAGACCTGGGCGAATGGATACGTCGTATTCGCCGAGGGTTCCCCGAGGAGGAGCCTTCGGCCACCGCCGAACGAATCGCACCGCGCATTTCGCGTGCTTTGGTTGCGGTTGGAAGGATGGATGAATGGCGGCTGGGACTTGGCGGGGACGGTTGGAGCGCGGTCGCGCTCCTATTGCCGAGCGAGTGGATTTTTGATATACTTTACCGCGTGAAGAAATCTTCTTGCAAAGTCAAGTATCGCCGGATTCTCCTGAAGCTTTCCGGCGAGGTGCTCGGCAACAAGTCTACGGGCGAGTGCATCGACCCGAAGAACCTCGCTTTCATGGCCGAGCGCATAAAGAAAATCCACGCGATGGGCGTGGAGGTCGGCATTGTTCTTGGCGGCGGCAACATTTTCCGCGGGCTCACTGGCGCTGGGAAGGGCGTGAACCGCGTGACTGGCGACTCGATGGGCATGCTCGCGACTATCATCAACGCGCTTGCGATGATGAACGCGCTCGAGTCGATCGGCGTTCCGACGCGCGTAATGACTGCGATCGAGATGCCGAAGCTTGCCGAGCCGTTCATCCAGCGCCGCGCTCTCAGGCACTTCGAGAAGGGCCGCGTCGTGATCTTCGGCGGCGGCACCGGCAATCCGTATTTCTCGACCGACTCCGCCGCCGCGCTCAAGGCGAGCGAAATCGGCGCGGACGCGCTTCTCAAGGCGACTAAGGTCGACGGCATCTACACGGCGGATCCGAAGAAGGATCCGACCGCCAAGAAGTACGGCACGCTCAAGTACGAGACGGCTCTCGAGAAGCGTCTCAAGGTCATGGACTCTGCCGCCTTTGCGCTTTGCATGGACAACAACATTCCGATCGTCGTGTTCGACTTCTTCGACCCCAAGGCGCTCGAGGGCGTCGTACGCGGCAAGACGGTCGGCACGGTCGTGAGCTGAAAATTTTAAGTAGAAAAGACTGGAGTAAACAAAGATGGAAACGGTACAGGAAGTTTTGAACGACGCGACGACGAAGATCGGCAAGAGCTTCGACACGCTCAAGTCGCAGTTCGCGGGTCTCAGGACTGGCAAGGCGAGCCCTGCGATGGTCGACCAGATCAAGGTCGAATACTACGGCTGCCCGACGCCGATCAAGAACCTCGGCACGATTTCGACGCCCGAGCCGCGCCAGATCAAGATCGCCCCGTTCGATCCGACGGTGCTCGACGCGATGAACAAGGCGATTCTCGCCGCCAACATCGGCGTCACTCCCCAGACCGACGGCAAGGTCCTTCGCATTACCGTTCCCGAGCTCAACGAGGAGCGCCGCAAGGAGATCGTCAAGGTCGCTAAGACCCAGGCCGAGGCCCAGAAGGTCGCGATGCGCAATGTCCGCCGAGATGCGAACGACGCCGTCAAGAAGCTCGAGAAGGACAAGAAGATTTCCGAAGACGACATGAAGCAGGGTCTCGACAAGATCCAGAAGGCGACCGACGACGGCATCGCCAAGATCGACGCCGAGCTCAAGGCGAAGGAAGCCGAAGTGATGTCAGTCTGATGATTTAAAGTACGGAGGTAAAACATGGCAGACGATAACGTGAACCCTGTTGCCGGTACGGAACCGCCACCCGCGAATCCCATTTCGCAGCCGCGCGCTTCCACGCTGAAGCTCAAGCCGGTCATCCGGAAGCCGACAATCGGCGGCGCTACCGGGCTACCGAAGCCCAGCGTCCGTCCCGGTATGAAGCTCCCGACACAGCCTCCGGCCGCGCCTGCCGCCGCTCCTGCCGAGCAGCCGCAGGCTGGCGCCATGGAGCAGCTCAAGTCCGTTACCCAAAAGCTCAAGGGCGTCACGCAGGAGATCCCCCAGCAGGCGATTCTCCGCAAGACCGGCATCATTGCCGATCAGGACCTCACCGAGGCCCAGAAGCAGGCGTCCAAGTCGAGGACGGCTCGCATTTCGCTTTCCGACGCGCTTGGCGTCGCGCCAGTGCAGAACGAGGCGGCTCCGATCAAGACGATCCGCATCAAGCGCCCCGACGCGATAGCGAAGCCCGCGACGCCTGCGCCTACGGCTACCGCTCCTGCAGCGCCTGCTGCGCCCGCTCCTGCGGCCGAGAAGCCCGCCGAGCCGGCACCTGCTGCGGCCCCGACGCTCACCCAGCGCAAGACGCTCAAGATCGCGCGTCCTGGCGCAGTTCGTCCTTCTGGTAAGTTCGGCATAAAGAAGCCCGGCGCCACCGCTACGGCGGCTCCTGCCGGCGCGAGCGGCGATGTTGCCGACATTCCTGACATTCCCGACATGCCCGCGGCCGGCGGCGTCCCGGCTGTTTCCGCCGCGGCGCAGGTGCCTGCGAACGCGATTCCCTCGCTTTCCAAGGGTGCGACGATCACTGGCATAGTCTTCCAGCTTGCGGCTTGCGTCGTTGTCGGCGCGCTTGCGTACTATCTCTACCTTGACGCCAAGTTGCCGCTCTTCTGCGGCGGATGTGGCTGGGGTCAGTGAGGCGCTTCATCGCCATAGCAAAGACGACGGCTCTCGAAATCCTCGCAGAGCCGTTGTCGCTTTTAGTTCTCACGGCGTCGCTCGCCCTCGCCGTGTTTGCGCCGGCTTTTCACTACCACCAGTTTGGCGAGCCGTCGCGCATGGCGCGCGACGCAGGTCTTTCGGCTCTCTTCGTCGGCGGCATGTTGTTCGTGATTGTGGGTGCCGCGCGTTCGGTGCGCCGCGAGTTCGAAAGCGGGACTGCCGCCGTCGCGCTTTCGCATCCAGTCTCCCGCGTGCAGTTCCTTGTCGCAAAGGCGTGCGGCGCATATGCAGCGTTCGCGCTTTTCGCGCTTGCGCTCGGCTCGGTAATGGCCGTCATAGTCAACGGTGCGGTCATTGGCGCGGCGATTGCGCGCAAGACAGGCGACATTCCGCGGCTCTGGTGCGTGTCGTATGCCTGCGGCGTCGCCAGCATCGTGCTTCCATACATAGTTGGCGCGGTACTCAATCGCTTTTTCCGTTTCAGGTTCTCGCTTTCCGCGTTCGTTGCCACACTCGTCATCGCGCTTGTGTCGCTATTCTACCGTCCTGACGCTTCGCTTCTGCGCCTTCTCCCCGCAATCGCGCTTTTGTTCCTGCCTGCGGCGTTTTTCGCGATGGCCTCGACGGCCGCCGCGGCGCATCTCAAGATCAACGCAACGAGCGCCGTGTGCGCGATTCTCGCCGCCTGCTTCCTTCCCTTTGCCGGCAACTACTGCCTTTCCGCCGCGCTCTCTGGCGGCGGTTTTATACCGTGGGCATATGTCGCGGTTGCCGCGGTCGCAATGCTTCCTGCGACCATCGCCGCGGCCATTGTCGGAACGGCTTTCACACCATCGCAACTATAGCAACGACAATCCATGAACAAGACAAGCCTATTCACGTTGCATGCCGCTTTTGCGGTTCTCTCGGTTCTCGTCGCCCTTTCGACATTTGGCGCAAAGACGCCTGAAGAAGTGGCAAGGGCGAGGCGCTATCCCGCTTGCTATTGCTCCGGCGCGGAAACGCACGAGGAGATCGCCGCACTCATCGAGGAGCTTTGGCACAAGGAGTCTCCTGCCGATACGAAGATTTGGCCCGAGGGCAAGATTCCCATGAAGGTGAGCGACGCCCCGATAAAGAACTGCGAGGACGAGCTTTGGCAGCGTAACCTCGTCGTCACCGACGTGAACGAACCGTATTTCAGGTTCTTCCCCGCGTCTGGCGAAGGCGCGAAGCCAGTCGTCGTGATTCTTCCTGGCGGCGGCTATCTCCGTCTCGGGCTAAACAAGGAGGGCTCCGAGATTGCGGAATGGCTCAACTCGCTCGGCTTCTCCGCGGCTGTTCTCGTCTACCGCGCTCCCAATCAGCGCGATGCGGCGCTTTGCGACGTGCAGCGCACGATCGGGCTTCTTCGCCGCGACGCCGCGAAGTATTCCATCGATCCTGGTCGCGTCGGTGTCATCGGCTTCTCCGCCGGTGCGAACCTCACCGTCCGCATCGCGACGAACTGGCGCAAGCGCCTCTACGCGCGTGTCGACGATGCCGACGATTTCTCGTGCCGTCCCGACTTCCAGCTGCCCATCTATCCGTGGGATCTCCGCCAGAGGAAGAACCCCAATAATCCGTGGAAGGACTGGGTCGGGATGGAACTTCGCCCCGAGTATCCTGTCGACTCCGAAACGCCGCCCGCCTTTATCGTCCAGGCTATCGACGACTTCTGCGAGATAGAGACGACGATTGCCTACGACTGGATCTTGCGTAAGGCGGGCGTCGATTCCGTTGCGAGGATATTCCCCGACGGCGGGCATGGCTATGGGCTTCGCAGGATCGGGAAGTCGATCGACATATGGTCGTATGAGGCCGCGGCCTGGCTTGGGAAGTTTGCCCGTCCGCAGAAGAAGGTTCTCTTCCTTGGCGACTCGATAACGGATGTGCATCACATCGGCTGCACGAAGAACTACTGGGGCTTCCTCGCCGAACGCTATGGTTTCAAGCCGCTTGTCTACGGCATCAACGGACAGCGGTGGTTCGACATCAAGAATCAGGCGAAGAAGTACAAGGATGAGCATGCGGAGTGCCCCGATGTGATCTTTGTCTTCGCAGGAACCAACGACTTCAATTCCGATACGCCCCTTGGCGAGTGGTATACTGTCGCGGATGCGAAGGTGAACAAGAACGGCAACGAGGTCGTCCTGAAGAAGCGCGAATTCTCGTTTGATCTCGCCACCTTGCGCGGGCGGATCAACACGGCCATGTCGTACATCAGGGACGAGTTCCCGACGGCCCGCGTCGTCCTGCTCACGCCGATTCACCGCGCCTATGCCACGTTTGGCGCGAACAATGTCCAGCCAGACGAGTCTTATGCTAACGCCCTCGGGCTTTTCATTGACGACTATGTTGCCGTCGTGAAGGAGGCGGGCAACGTATGGGCGGCGAAGGTTGTTGACCTGAACGCAGATTCAGGGCTTTATCCCGTCTCGCGCGCGCATGATGCGTATTTTAGCAACGCAGAAAGAGACCGTTTGCATCCCTCGACCGCTGGCCACGAGCGAATTGCAGAGGCCATTTCGCTTGCCGTTGGCGATTTGCTGAAGTAAGTTGGCGGCGGCCGGAAGCGAGGCCTTCGCCCGACCTGCTCGTTGGCGGTGGCCGACGAGGCCTACGCCCGACCTGCTCGCACCCCGCATAGCGCCCGCTTCGCGGCTCACTTCGTTCGGGGGATACCGACCCGCAGTTTGCGGGCACCCCACCAGCATGATTTTGACGCGCGCGCACCGCTCTAGCGACTTGCTTCGCAAGCGGGCTTCGCCCGGCGGATATTTCACGCGCGCCCTTTACGCTGGTGGTCAAAATCACGCCGGGCCCGCAAACATGCTCTCGTGCGCCAGTCGGCTCTCCGGCCTCGGACTTCCGCTCCACCGCCAACTCCAACTCTGACTCCTGACCCCTGACTCCTGACTCCTAACTCCTGACTCCTAACCTCCAACTCCAACTCTGACTCCTGACTCCTAACCTCCAACTCCAACTCTGAACTCCAACTCATATTGGCAATTTTCCACACAAAGGCGGGGAGGATTATGGTATACTATACATTTCAATGAGCGCAATGGATACAGCAGTGGCGAAAGCGGCGGTTTTGACCGAAGCTTTGCCGTATATTCGTGATTTTCACGGCTCGGTCGTGCTTGTGAAGCTCGGCGGCTCCGTGATGGAATCAGAGGCGAATCTCGATTCGCTTATGGACGACATTGCGTTCATGCGCGTCGTGGGCATGAAGGTCGTCATCGTCCATGGCGGCGGGAAGGCGATTTCCAAGGCGCTAAAGGAGTCGGGCCACGAGCCGAAGTTCGTGGATGGCCTGAGGGTGACGGACGAGGTGACTATGGAAGTCGTCCGCCGTACGCTCAACAATGTCGTCAATCCCGACCTCGTGAGCCGTTTGCAGAAGCGCGGCGCGAATGCCCGCCCGATCCACGGCAACTGGGTCTTCGGCGCGCGCAAGATAGAGAATCCCGACCGCGGCTATGTCGGCGAAGTGGTATCGGCCGATACGCGCGCCGTCTGCGAGATGCTCGACGCCGGCATCGTCCCGGTTGTGACGCCGCTTGGTACAGGCGTCAAAGACAGCCATCTTTACAACATCAACGCCGACTTTGCCGCCGCCGCCCTTGCGAAGGCGCTCAAGGTCCGCAAGTTCGCGCTCGTCTCGGATGTCCCGGGTATCCTCAAGGATCCGGCCGACCCGAGCACGCTGTTCTCGACGCTGCATCTCAAAGACCTCTCCACGCTCAAGAAGGAAGGCGTGATTTCGGGCGGCATGCTCCCGAAGGTCGAGAGCTGCGCGGACGCGATAAAGTCTGGCGTAAAGAAAGTGCACCTCGTCGACGGACGTATGGCGCATTCACTGCTTTTGGAAATATTCACGCGTGAAGGCGTGGGAACGGAGATAACGGAATGAGCAACAAGACACAGGAAATCCTCGACATCTACAAGGCGTCTCTGATGCCTACATACTCGCCTTCGGTCGTCCTCGCGAGCGGCAAGGGCGTTACCGTCAGGGACGTTGACAACCGTCCGTTCTACGACTTCACGAGCGGCATCGGCGTGCAGTCCGTCGGCTATTCCAATCCCAAGGTCGTCAAGGCGATCCAGGAACAGGCCGCCGCGATGACGCACAGCTCCAACCTCTTCGCAAACGAGCCCGCTACGCGTCTCGCCGCGAAGCTCGTCGAGCTCTCTGGACTCGGCGGCAAGGTGTTCTTCTGCAACTCGGGCGCAGAGGCGAACGAGGCGGCGATCAAGCTCGCCCGCAAGTGGGGTTCCGCAAACGGCGGCCGCTACGAGGTCGTCACGTTCAGGCAGGGCTTCCACGGCCGTACGCTCGCGACTGTCGCCGCGACCGCGCAGGCGTGGTGCCAGGAGGGCTACGACCCGCTGCCCGTCGGCTTTGCGTACGCAGACTACAACGACCTTGAGTCCGTGAAGGCCGCGATCAACGACAAGACCGTCGCGGTCATGCTCGAGGCCGTTCAGGGCGAGGGCGGTGTCACCCCCGCGACCGAGGAATTCATGAAGGGCGTTCGCGCTCTCTGCGACGAGAAGAACCTCATCATGATCGTCGACGAAGTGCAGGCCGGCATGGGCCGCACCGGAACATGGTTTGCATGGCAGGGCTACGACGTCAAGCCCGACCTCTTCACTTGCGCCAAGGCGCTTGCCGGCGGCCTTCCGATGGGTGCGCTCGTCTCGAACGCGAAGTTCGCCGACGTTCTCGTCGCGCCGAGCCACGCGTCGACCTTTGGCGGCAATCCCGTTGCCGCGGCCGCTGCGCTCGCCGTGATCGAAGTGATCGAGGAGGGCGGACTTCTCGCGAAGGCGACCGAAATTGGTGCGCTCTTCCGCGAGGCGCTTCAGGGCTTCGTCGACAAGTACGACAAGATTCTCGAGGTACGCGGCAAGGGCCTTATGCTCGGTCTCGTCGTCGATGCAGATGCGAAGGAAGTCGTCGAAGCGCTCCAGGCGCAGGGACTTCTCGCCCTTACCGCCGGCCAGCATGTCGTCAGGTTCCTCCCGCCGCTCGTCCTCAAGGAGTCCGATCTCGAAGAGGCGGTGGACATGATCTCCGACGCGCTCGACTGCACTTTCGGCGAGTAGTCAGGAGTCAGTAGTCAGGGGTCAGGAGTCAGTAAGAGGAGTTGGCGGAGAAGTATGGAGACTAACGAGTACCGCGAGCAGCGTCTCGCCTCGATGCGGGCGCTGAAGGAAATGGGCTACGAGCCCTACGGGTGCAAGTACGACCACGTCGACCTCAAGGTCGCGCGCGAAACATTCGAGGAGGGGAAGCCGGTCCGCGTCGCTGGCCGTCTTCTCATGATCCGCCGCATGGGCAAGATGAACTTCTGCACCATGAACGACGGCACCGACCGCTTCCAGCTCATCTTCAAGCGCGACGAGCTTTCCGAGACGGCGTTTGCCGCTTTCAAGCAGCTCAATCTCGGCGACATAATCGGCGCTGAGGGCGTTTTCTTCACGACGCAGAAGGGCGAGAAGTCCGTCGTCGTCAAGGAATGGACGATGCTCGCAAAGGCGCTCGAGCAGCCGCCGGAGAAGTTCCACGGTCTTGCCGACCAGGAGGAATGCTACCGCCGCCGCTACGTCGACCTCATGACGAACGACGAGTCGCGCCAGCGCTTCTTCACGCGCTCGCGGCTCATCATGGAAATCAGGAAGTACCTCTGGGACAAGGGCTTCGTCGAGGTCGAGACACCGATCCTCCAGGACCAGGCGGGCGGCGCTGCGGCAAAGCCGTTCTTCTCGCACTTCAACGCGCTCGACAAGGACTGCGTGATGCGCATCGCGCCCGAGCTTTACCTCAAGCGTCTCCTCGTCGGCGGCATGAACAAGGTGTTCGAGCTCGGCAAGGACTTCCGCAACGAAGGCATCGACCGCACGCACAACCCCGAGTTTACCGTCTGCGAAATCTATGAGGCGTATGGTGACCGCACGTCGATGGAGGCGATCATGGAAGGGCTCCTTCCGCACCTCTGCGACAAGGTCATCGGCACTCGCAAGGTCGCTTACGGCGACAAGGGCGATGTCATCGACTTCAATCCGCCTTACCGCCGCGTCGCCTACAAGGATCTCGTCAAGGAGCTCATGGGCGACGACTGGTTTGAGCTTGATTTTGCGACGCAGCTTGAGAAGGCCAAGGCGAAGGGCCGCGAGACGGACACCAACCTCGAACTCGACGGAATCACGCGCGAACTCGAGCTTACGCACGAGGTCTACGACAAGCTCATCGAGAAGAAGCTGATGCAGCCGACCTTCGTCACGCGCATCCCCCACGAGTTCGTTCCGCTCGCCAAGGCGTGCAAGGACGACCCGTCGCTCGTCGACGTCTTCGAGTTCGTCGTCGCCGGTCGCGAGCTCTGCCCGGGGTACACCGAGCAGAACGACCCGCTTGAGCAGCGCAAGGCGCTCGAGAACCAGGCGGGCGAAGACACGGAGAAGATCGACGAGGACTTTATCTCGGCCTTGGAGTGCGGCATGCCCCCGACGGGTGGCCTTGGCTTCGGCGTCGACCGTCTCGTCATGTTCCTTACTGGAACCGACTCGATCCGCGACGTCGTTCTCTTCCCGCAAATGAAGACGACCGCCTGATCAGGCGGTCGTCCATGCGAGAGCCGGTCATTAGCGGCGTCTGGTTGGTCTTGGGGCGGCTTTCTGCGCCGCCCTTGCGCTATGCGCTGCGGCCTTTTGGGCGGAATGTGAGCTGTGCACAGCGGGTTTCTGAGTAGAATGTGAGCTGTGGATGGCTGCTTTCGGTGGGGGCGGTGTGCTGATGCGCGGGCCATGTGTGGAATGGTGGCTGCCATTATGCTTGCCGTGTGGTGGGATGTGCCCGACGCTGTGGTGCCTGTGGCTGCTGCCGATATAGATGGGCTCGGCGACGTATGTCGTAGTGCTGTAGGTCACCGGCGCCACATAGGCCGGCTCTGTGACATATGTCGTCGTTGCTGGCGTGACATAGGTCGGCGTGCGGTGGTAGACTGGCTGTTCGTATGCGACGCATCCCGAGCAGTAGATGCAAAGCGCCGTTACCGGAAGAAGCATTTTAGTCGTGTTGTTCATGGTACACCTGCCTTTCTGTTTGCACGATGTGAGGGACTCTCACTCTCGATTTCTGACAGAAAAAGATTTCGGCTACATTATACCAAAACGCTGGATTGATGTCAGTATTGCCTTTTTGGGCTGAAAATGAGATAATTTTCGCCCTATGCGAATAGCGATAATAGGCAAAGGGCTGATCGGAGGGTCGTTCGAGAAGGCGGCGAAGCGCGCTGGACACGAGGCGGCGATATTCGACAAGGGCGAGGATTTTCGCGTCGAGGACGCGGATGTCGTTTTTGTCGCCGTGCCGCCGTCGGCTGTCGTCGTAGTCATAGACGCGATTGCGCCGCGTCTCAAGGAAGGGGCAATCGTGGTCGATGCGACCGGCGTGAAGACTCCCGTCTGCGATGCGCTTCGCAAATACGCTTTCGAGACGCGCTGGGTATTTGTCGGCGGGCATCCGATGGCCGGCAAGGAGAAGAACGGCTACGAAAATTCCGACGCCGCTCTCTTCGACGGCGCTTCGATGATCTTGACGCCTTACCCGACGTACGGACGCGCGCCTCTCGACAAGCTCGAGAAACTTTTGAAGGAACTCGGTTTCGCGCGGATCGTCTACACCGATCCCAAGCACCACGACGAGATGATCGCGTTCACAAGCCAGCTTTGCCACTTGATCTCATCGGCCTACGTCCGCGAGCCGCTTGCTAAGGATCACGTCGGCTATTCGGCGGGGAGCTTCCGCGACATGGCGCGCGTCGGTGCGCCTGATCCCGACACGTGGACGGAGCTTTTCTTCGCCAACCGCGACGCTCTTCTCCCGATACTCGAGCGCTACATCAACCGCCTCGACGACTTCCGCGGCGCACTTGCCGCGGACGACCGTGCGCGACTCCACGCCGCGCTTGAAGACGGTGTCGCTGCAAAGGCGCAGTTTGGAAAGGGGCTCAAATGAGCTTTGGAAACTTTCTCCGTCTCGACATCCGCGGCGCATCGCACGCGAAGAAGATGACGTTCTCGCTCGAGAACTTTCCGGCGGGGCTCGCCATAGACAAGGCAGCGCTTGCCGAGTTCATGGAGCGCCGCGCGCCCGGGCGCGACAAGCTTTCTACTGCTCGGCGCGAGACGGATGAGGTCGTGTGGCGCGGCGGATTTGCCGCGGACGGAACGACGAGTGGCGAAACTATCGTCGGAGAAATTGCAAGCCGCGACATGCGCCCAAGCGACTATGGCGCGGAGCGCACGATTCCTCGCCCAGGCCATGCGGACTTTGGTCAGTGGATCGAGATGGGAAGGATTCCCACCGGCGGTGGCAAGAATTCTGGCCGCCTTACCGCGCCTCTCTGCGCGGCTGGGGCCCTGTGCCTGCAGTGGCTGGAGCGCCGCGGCATTTACGTTAACGCGGCAGTCGAGTCTGTGCGCGGCAAAACTGCCGCGCACGAGATGATCTCCGAAATTGAGCGCGCGAAGAAAAATGGCGATTCAGTCGGCGGAACAATCGTTTGCGAGGTGAAGGGACTTCCGCCTGGAATCGGCGGTGCGCTTGAGGATGGTGTCGAGTCGTCTCTTTCATCTGCGCTCTTTGCCATTCCTGGCGTGAGGGGCGTTGAATTCGGCACTGGTTTTGAGGACGCGAGAACGCGTTTCGGCTCCGAGGCCAATGACGCGTTTGCCGTCAAGAACGGTATCGTCGCCACGAAGACGAATCGCCAAGGTGGAATCATGGGCGGAAGGACAAACGGGAGCGCGGTTGTCTTCCATCTTGCCATTCGTCCGACGCCGACAGTCTATGTCGAGCAGGAATCTGTCGATCTTGCGACCATGACTCCGGCAAAGCTTTCCATGAAGGGGCGTCACGACCCATGCATCGTCCGCCGCGCAGTACCTGTTGTCGAGGCGGTGACGGCGTTCGCCGTCATGGACGCGCTCCTCGCGGCGGAAGCGGAGCGTTCGAAGATCTGCCTTGCGCTCACGGGAAAGACGCTCGCCGAAGACATCGCGCAGTACAGGTCGCAGCGCTATTTCACCGACATGGTGGAGCTTCGCGTCGACCTGCTTAAGAAGAGCGAGCGCGCGAAGGTCGCGGCGTTTCCGGCGATGCTTGCTAAGGAGGCAACATGGCACGTTCCGTGTCTGCTTACGTTCAGGCGCAAGTGCGACGGCGGCGCGTTTGAGGGCGATGAAGCGGAGAGGGTGAAGTTTTTCGAAAAGGTTTTAGCCGCAAAGAACGCAAAGGTCGCAGAGGGTTGGTTTGATTATGTTGATTTCGAGGAAGGCTTCGGCGACGAGAAGCTTGTTGCGCTCGCGCACAAGGCGGGCGCGAATGTCGTCAGGTCGCTCCACAAGTTCGACGGCCCGGTGAGAAACCTCAAGGCGAAGCTGCGCGAGCTTGCTAAGAGCGGCGATGTCGCGAAGGTCGCGTTCATGCCGCGGAACCTTGGCGACGTCGCGAAGGTGTTTGCCGAAGATTTGGGCGACGTTCCGCGCGTCGTCTGCGCGATGGGCGCGCAGGGATTCGCGACGAGGGCTCTCGCGTCAAGGTTCGGATCGCTATGGACGTATGCGTCCGTCGGAGGCCTCGGCTCAATCGGACACATAACGCCGTACGAGCTGGTGCGTGACTTCAGATTTCGTTCCGTGTCGCGTTCCGCGACGCTCTACGGCGTCACCGGCTGGCCTTTAAAGAAGACGCGCTCGCCTGAGCTTCACAATGCGGCGTTCGCGAACGAGGACGAAGACGCGGTGATGGTTCCGTTCCCCGCCAAGACGGCGAAGGAGGCGTTCGCGTTCATGAAGTCGATGGGCATGCGCGGAATGGCCGTCACGATTCCACACAAGTTCGAGATAATGCCGCTTCTGGACAAGATCGACAAGTTTGCCAAGAAAGTCGGAGCTGTCAATACAGTGGTCTGCGAAAATGGAAAGTACGTAGGCTACAACACCGATGTGGAGGGATTCGCCGAGGCGCTTGCGGCGTTTGCGGGAGATGTGCGCGGCAAATCCGCCGCGCTTCTCGGGGATGGCGGCGCAGCGCAGGCGGTGAAAGTCGCGCTTAAAGAACTCGGCGTGAAGTTCAAGGTGTTTCACCGCGAGATGCCTCCGCAAGGGTACGACATACTCGTCAATGCTACGCCGGTCGATCCGATTCCAGACTACAAGTTCACGGGGCGCGAACTCGTATACGATCTCCGCTATGTTCCCGAAGTCACGCCGCTTATGGCCCGTGCGGCCAAGGCGGGGTGTCGCGTCGAGAACGGCTTTTCCATGCTTCGCGCACAGGCCCGCGGCCAGCAGAGGCATTTTGTGGTATAGCAGTCGCCATATAGGGCAATATGCAGTCTGACGCCGTCAGAGAGGCGAAGTTCAATGTAGGAAACGTCACGCGCTTCTACGTTCCCCTGTTGCTGCAGGGGTTTTCGCAGTCGCTCGCGTATCCGCTTGTCGCCGGGATCGTCACGCACGGTGAGTTTGGCGTCGACGCGCTCACGGCCTTCAGCCAGGGGCAGATGGTCATGTTCATGATCGGCGCAATCGGCGGCGGGCTCGTCACCACCGGGCTTGTCTTCGCGAAGACATGGATGGGCTATGTCGCCTTTAGACGTCTCAATGCGCTGATGATGTCAGCACTTCTGGCGGTCCAGTGCATCGTTGCACTGCCGCCGTTCTCGGACTGGATATTCTCAGGGCTCTTCAATCTTCCGCCCGAGCTTGCCCACATGGCTGCGCGCACGCTTCTCTACGGCGTTTTGATGAACGGGCTTTTCTTCATTCGCAACGTTCCGATGGTCGTCCTCTTCAACAACCTTGATAGCGCGAAGGCGAACTATGCGACGTTTCTCCGGCTTGTCGTGACATTCGCGCTTGCCGTCTGTCTTCCGCGGATGGGCCTTGTGGGCCCGTGGTGGGGACTTGCGGCGCTGACCTTTGGCGTTAGCGTGGAGCTTGTCGCGACCTGGCTCTTTGCGCTGCCATATGTCGCACGGCTTCCCAACAGGACACAGGTCGAAGATGCGAAGTCGTTGCCGAGCATTCCGCGCCTTTCGCTCGAGCAGTTCCGGTTCACGCTTCCACTTTCTCTCGGCGGTTTTCTGCTGATGCTCTCTCCCGTCGCGATCGCCGCTTTCGTAGGAAGGACGGTCGATCCGAAGGACATGCTCGCCATCCACTATGTCACCATCGGCGTCGCGAATCCCGTGGCGTTTGCCGCGCTCCGCATGCAGACGGTGGCGATCAAGTTCCCGCCGGAGTATGCTGGCGACAGGCGCCTTCTCGTGTATGCCGTTGTCGCGGGGCTTCTCCTTGGCGTTGTCCCGCTCGCGTTCTCGACCCCGCTTATTGGCGGCTGGTACTTTGGCACGTACCAGAACGTTCCGCCGCGCATCATTGGAACGGCACGTCTCGCCATTGGAATCTATTCGCTCATCGCCGTCATACATGCGGTTCGCGCGCGTGTGGAGGGACTTGCCGCGCTTGCCAAGCGCCCGAAGGCGATAATGGCCGGGCAGATCGCCTATACGGCATCGCTCTTCACGGTCTGCTCCATCCTTCTCCCCATGGGTGTTCCTGGCTGGGCAATGGCCGTCACTGCAATCTTCATCGCCCCGATCTGCGTCACCGCGACCATCTATGCGGTGCTCGCGTTGAAGGGGCGGCAGCGGTGAGGCGGCGGCCGAATGCTCCTCCTCGCGGACCCTCGGCGAATACGCCGTATCCGCTCGCTCGGACATTCGCTCCACCGCCTCATACTGCGACCAGAGAACTTGGTGCGGCAAATCTACCGCTGATTATGGTATAATAAAAAAACTTATGGACAAGAAATTCTACATCAATCCCCCGCTTGTCGAACGTGCCTACGATTGGAAGAACGGCCCCCAGCCCAAGACTCGCAAGGAACTCGACAAATTCTTCAACTCCCCCGCGATCAACAAGGTCAAGGACCAGATCTGCGAAATGGGCAGGCGCATCTACAACAAGGGATACACCGACGGCAACGGCGGCAACCTCTCCGTCCGCGTCGGCGAGGATCTTGTCCTCTGCTCTCCGACTCTCTGCTGCAAGGGCTTCATGAAGCGCGAGGACATCTGCCTTGTCGACATGTCGGCCGGCCAGCTCTGCGGCTACCGTCCGCGCACGAGCGAGGTGAAGGTCCATATCGCGATGATGAAGGCGACCGGCATGAACGCTTGCATGCACTGCCATCCGCCGCACTGCAACGCGTTCCTCTTCGCGGGGCTCGTGCCGCCGAACGGCATCAACCCCGAAGCCGACATCTTTCTCTCGCAGATTCCGCTCGCGCCCTACGCGACGCCCGGTACCGACGAGGTCGCAAAGAGCGTTGCAGAGGCCGCGAAGAAGTCGAACGTCGTATTCATGGAGAACCACGGCGTCGTTTGCGGCGGTCGCGACATCGAAGAGGCCGAGTGGTTTGCCGAGAACGCCGATGCGTACTGCCAGGTGCTGCTGCTCGCTTCGGGCCATGGCGGGAAGGTCAACCAGCTTGCGCCCAAGTTCGTCAAGGACATAGTCGCCATCCGCAAGGCGATGGGACTTTCGGTCGTAAAGGGGCAGAAGCTCTACAACACCCGCCGCTTCAACGGCTACACGATGAAGGCGAAATAATCATGATGAAACGGTCTCTCGCTGCGCTTTCGCTCTTCGCCGCTTTCTCTGCGCTTGCGGCAACCTACAAGGTCGAGACGGACAAGCCTGGATACGTATATCGCTGCGGCGAGACCGCGACCTTCACCGTGACCGTGCTCGACACGGCAAACCTGTGCAGCGACGCCGCAAAGCAGGAAGTGACGCTCGACAACTTCGGGCCGAAGGCCATCGCGAAGGAGACTGTCGACATCGCAAAGGGATCGAAGTTCTCGGTTTCGGGAACGCTCGATAGCCCTGGTTTTCTGCGGCTTAAGCTTCCACGTACGAAAAGCGAGGCGTTCGTCTTCACTGCTGCGTTCGAGCCGGAGAAGATAAAGAAGGGCAGTCCCTCGCCCGCAGACTTCGACGAGTTCTGGGCGGAGGCGAAGAAGAAGCTCGCAAAGGAAGTTCCGCTCGACCTTGCCATGGAGTTCGTCGAAGAGCGTTCGACTGCCGAGTTCGACTTCTACCGCATCTCGTTCGCGACGTTCGGACGCAGGGTCTACGGACTTCTCTCGGTGCCGAAGGACAAGACAATGGGTCCTTTCCCAGTTCGCATTGGCGTCAATGCCGCTGGCTTCGGTGGCTGGACGAACGACATGCAGGGCAACCCCGACGCGATATGCGCGCAATTTGCCGTGTACGACTGGCCGATGGACTGGAAGTGGAAGGAGAAGGGGCTGCAGAAGAAGTACGACGCGCTCAATGATGCGTGCAAGGCGAAGTATTCCTGTGGTTATGCGTCGTCGGGCATCACCGAGTCGCGCGAGCAATACTTCTACTATCCTGTTGTGCTTGGCATAGACCGCGCGATTGACTGGATTGCGAGGTCGTTCCCGGTCGAAAAGGCCAGCTTCTCGTATCAGGGAACTTCGCAGGGCGGCGGCTTTGGCTTCTACCTCTGCGGACTAAATCACCACTTCACTCGCGCGGCGTTTTACGTTCCGGCGATCACCGACACTATGGGATATCTCGGTGGCCGAGAGAGCGGCTGGCCGAGAATCGTCGAGAGCAACTCCTCCACGCCCGAGCGCCGTGCTGCCGCGGAGAAGTGGGCGCCGTATTTCGATGGTGCGAACTTCGCGTCGCGCATCAAGTGCCCCGTGAGAGTAGCCGTCGGCTTCTCCGACACGACTTGCCCGCCCTGCGCCGTGTACGCCGCGTACAACGAGATCAAGGTCGAGGACAAGGCGATCGTCCATGGCATCGGGATGACGCACGCGTGCTTCGGCAAGTTCTACGAAGAACTCGGGCGCTGGGCGACGGCGCGTCTCCGTGCTGACGGTGGCCACGCCTGGAGGAACCCGATTTTCGAAGGGTGGTACGCCGATCCGCAGATTCGTCTCTACGGCGACACTTACTGGATCTTCCCCACTTATTCGCACGGCTACACCGAGCAGCTTTTCCTCGACGTGTTTTCGTCGAAGGACCTCGTTAACTGGACGAAGCACCCGAAGGCGCTCGACGCGAAGGACGTCAAGTGGGCGCGTCGCTGCATGTGGGCGCCCGACGCGCACGAGAAGGACGGCAAGTGCTACCTCTTTTTCTCCGCGAACGATACGTATCCAGTCGATGATTCGCGCACGGGAACTGTCGTCCGCGCGTTTGGCGACATGAAGTACGGCGGCATTGGTGTCGCAGTCGCAGACAAGCCAGAGGGACCTTACCGTGACCTTATCGGGAAGCCCCTCATCGACCAGTTCTGGAACGGCGCGCAGCCGATTGACCAGTATGTCTTCAAGTACAAGGGCGAGTGGTACATGATCTACGGCGGCTGGGGTCGCTGCAACCTCGTCAAGCTTGCGCCCGATTTCAAGTCGCTTCTCCCGCTCGACGAGAAGGGCACGATGTGGCGCGACATGACGCCGACTGACTATGTCGAGGGGTCGGTAATGTTCGAGCGCAAGGGCAAGTGGTATTTCATGTACTCGAGCGGAGTCTGGACGCTTGACTCCTACTGCGTCAACTACAGCGTGGGCGATTCGCCGTTCGGACCGTTCGAGTTCAAGGGCAAGGTGCTCGGCTCGAAGCGTCCGCTCGCGACTGGCGCTGGTCACCACTCGGTCCTGAACATCCCCGGGACGGACGATTGGTACATCTGCTACCACAGGCGTCCGATTCCGTCGCTTTCGCCAAACCACCGCGTCACTTGCCTCGACCGAATGTACTTCGACGAGAAGGGCGACATCAAGCCCATCGTGATGACGGAATGATTAAGCAATGAGAAAATGTACATGGTGCGCCAAGTAAAGCTTGGCTGAACTTGTAGAATGAAAGGAATCTACTCAACGAAGAGAATGGCACGTTGATAGGACGGCTGGCTGTGCGGAGGGCGACCGAAGCGCAGAAGCCCAGCCCGACGAACGAATGAGCCA
>JAZSOG010000013.1:0-14828 GCA_045536845.1 Kiritimatiellia bacterium
TCAGTCTCCTTTTCGATGTCGGCATCCCGACCGGACGTCGTGCCCGGCCATCGTGCCGAGCGGGGGAGTATAGCGAATTTGCAGAACTAAACGAGGGTCATCCCCTAGGGGATGATAGCAGGGAGATATTATGCCCCCCCCCATCAATCATATACAAGGAGAATCAATGTCCTTTGCAGAACTAAACGTTCCCAAAAACCATGTTTACCTTTTCAAACCACATACCATATTTTTGGCCTTGCGAGGTCTTGGCGCAAGCCGAGAAATCACGATATGGTATAATATTCTTCCAAAACACACAAACGCGAATGAAGTTTCACATCCATACATACGGCTGTCAGATGAACGTGCGCGACTCGGAGGCCGTCGAGTCGATGCTCGTGGCGGCGGGGCACGAGAAGGCCGCGGGCGAGGAAGACGCAGAGCTCGTAATTGTCAACAGCTGCACAGTCAGGCAGAAGGCCGAGGAAAAGGCCGTCGGCAAGGCGGGCAACCTGATCGCCGCGAAGAAGATCACTGGGCTTATGGGCTGTGCCGTGAAGCGCCTTGGCGAAGACGTGTTCAAGAAGCTTCCGAAGCTCGACTTCGCCGTTGGACCGCGTGCGATCGGACTCATTCCGAAGATTGTCGCAGACGGGCGGTTCCCGCGGCTTGAGTTTGGCGAGGACATGATGTCCGAGGCGCTTGCCGCGCACGTGAATGGCGGCTTTCAGGCGTTCGTCACGGTACTCGTCGGGTGCGACAACCGCTGCAGCTACTGCATCGTTCCTGACGTGCGCGGCCACGAGTATTCGCGCCCCGCGCGGGAAATCGTCGCTGAAGTGCGTGCGCTTGCCGCGCATGGCGTACGCGAAGTGTGCCTTTTGGGGCAGAGTGTACTGCGCTACGGCAAGAGGAACGCGGCGTGGGACGAGCGCGACGCGCCGAGCCCGGGTGGCTATGCCGAGGCGTTTCCCCGGCTCCTCGAGGCAATCGCCGCAATTCCGGGGATTGCGCGCATCCGCTTCACTTCGGCACATCCAAAGGGCTGCACCGACGAGCTGCTTCGCGCCTATCGCGAGATCCCGCAGGTCTGCCGCCATCTGCATCTTCCAGTTCAGTCCGGTTCTGACCGCGTTCTCGCGGAGATGGGGCGCCACTACACGCGCGAGGAGTATTTGGCCGCCGTTAGGAAGCTGCGCGACTTCGACCCCGAGTTCGCCATCACGACAGACGTCATCGTAGGGTACCCTGGCGAAAGCGAGGCGGATTTCTGTGAGACGCGTTCGCTTATGGAAGAGGCGGGCTTCGACAACTCCTTCGTCTTCAAGTATTCGCCGCGCCCTGGTACGCGCTCGGCCGCGCTTCCAGACGACGTGCCTACGGCCGAGAAGGAGCGGCGCGACCAGGTTCTTCTCGCGGACCAGGAAAAACGCGGCCAGATGCGAAACGACGCACTTGTCGGTACTGTGCGTGAAGTGCTCGTTGAAGGGCCCTCGAAGCGCAACAAGTCGCGCTGGTCTGGGCGCGACAGCGGCAACAGGATTGTGGTATGGGACGATGTGGGCGGTGTCTCCGCGAAGGCGGGCGACATTGTCCGCGTGGCGATAACTGAGGCGCATCCGCAGATTCTGCTTGGCAAGATATGCTGACATTTGACCTCAATTTCGGTTAAATGCATGCGGGGGTTCGCGGGGAATTTATGGTAAAATATAAGGCGAAAGGGAAAGTCATGACACAGAAACAGGTTCTAAAGGCGTTCAAGGACACAGGAGCACTTCTCGAAGGGCATTTCGAGCTCAGGTCCAAGCTACATTCAAACCGCTACTTCCAGTGCGCGAACGTTCTCAGGTTCCCGCGCATCGCGGAGAAGCTTTGCCGCGCAGTGACGCGCGAAGCGGTCAAGTCTGGTAAGCTTGGCAAGAAGATTGACGGTGTGATCTCGCCTGCAGTCGGCGGAATCCTCGTTGGCCACGAAGTTGCGCGCGAGCTCAATGTGAAGTGCATCTTTGCCGAGAAGGTGCAGGGCAAGGGCGTTGACGCGACAGGCAAGCCCAATACTGTTCTCGCTCTCCGCCGCTTCTCGATCAAGAAGGGCGAGCGTTATGTCGTTGCAGAGGACGTTGTTACAAAGGGCGGGCGTGTCCAGGAGACGATCGATCTCGTTAAGGCGGCGGGCGGCAAGGTTGCCGGCGTCGTCCTGCTCGTCGACCGCTCTGGCGGCAAGGTGAAGTTCGGTCGCATCCCGATGTTCTCGCTCATGCAGATGACTCCCGAGACTTGGACGGCCGCAGAGTGCCCGATGTGCAAGGCGGGGACGAAGCCTGTTCACCCGGGGTCGTGAAAGGTTAAAAGTTCAAAGTTGAAGTTGGAAGTTAAGTTGCATGTTTGATTCGGTTGAAGACTGCCTTGAGGCGCTGAAGCGCGGCGAAATCGTCCTCGTGACGGACGACGCCGATCGCGAGAACGAGGGCGACTGCATATGTGCGGCAGAGTTCGCGACTTGCGAGAACGTTAACTTCATGGCGACGTTTGCGCGCGGTCTCATCTGCATGCCGATGAGCAGGGCGTGGTGCCGAAAGCTCGACCTCCCGCAGATGGTGGTTCAGAACACCGACAATCACCAGACTGCGTTCACTGTTTCGATTGACGCAACTTCGACGACAACCGGCATTTCCGCCGCGGAGCGCTCGATGACGGCGCTTGCCTGCGTCAGCGACGGCGTGAAGCCGTCTGACTTCAGGCGCCCCGGACACATGTTCCCGCTCGAGGCGCGCGAAGGCGGCGTCTTGAAAAGGGCCGGCCATACCGAGGCGACGGTAGACCTCTGCCGTCTCGCGGGGCTCAAGGAAGTCGGGCTCTGCTGCGAGATCATGAAGGACGACGGAACGATGGCGCGTCTTGACGCCGTCGCCGCGTTTGCGAAACAGCACGGCCTCAAGATGATGACGATAGCCGATCTCATCGCCTATCGCCGCAAGGTCGACAAGCTTGTCGAGAAGGTCGAGGAAGTTGATCTTCCGACCGACCATGGACATTTCCGCCTCAGCATGTACAAGAGCCGCATCACGGGGCTTGAGCATCTTGCGCTCGTGAAGGGGAAGGTCGATGACGGCGCGCCCGTTCTCGTGCGCGTACATTCGGAGTGTTTCACAGGCGATGTCCTCGGTTCTGAGCGTTGCGACTGCGGACCGCAGCTTCACACCGCTATGGAGATGGTGGAGCGCGAGGGGCGCGGGGCCGTTCTCTACATGCGCCAGGAAGGGCGCGGAATCGGACTTGAAAACAAGCTTCACGCCTATCGCAAGCAGGAAGAGGGGCTTGATACAGTCGAAGCGAATGTCGCGCTCGGCTTTGCGCCGGATCTCCGCGACTATGGCGAAGGTGCGCAGATTCTAGAGGATCTCGGCATAAGCAAGGTTCGCCTAATGACGAACAATCCCTGCAAGGTGAAGGGGCTTGATGGCTATGGCATCGAGATTGTTGAGCGAGTGCCGATTGTGATTCCCGCGAACGCCCACGACAAGTGCTATCTAGACACCAAGCGCGAGAAGATGGGCCATATCCTGTAAAGCGTTCGGCGGTGTCCGAAGGCGAGGCCTACGCCCGACCTGCTCGCACGACCCGCAGTTTGCGGGCACCCCTCCGGCATGATTTTGACGCGCGCGCCTTCACGCGCGCCCTTTACGCTGGCGGTCAAAATCACACCGGGCCCGCAAACTTGCTCTCGCGCGACAGTCGGCTCTCCGGCCTCGGACCTTCGCTCCACCGCCTCACTTAGTGCAGATAAGTTTGGTTTATGGTATAATTGTCGACATGGAAACAAATGCCAAGATTGGCTGCATGGCCGGATGCCTCGTTTCCGTTGGCATTTTCATCGGCGTCGTATTTTTGTTCTCGTTAATAATGGCAGTCGCCTTAAGAGGATGCTCGGAGATGTCGATGGACTCGCAAGATGCCATCGCCATTGCGCCGCAGGACGCGAATCAGTTCAAGAAGGTATGGCTTTCCGGCAACGGCGACGAAGATGCGGCACATGTGCTTAAGATCCGCATAAGCGGAGTCATGTCCTCCCAAATAGATCACCCCGTCTTCGGCACGACTGATGACACAAGTGCGCCGACGGCGCTTCGCAAGATCAAGGCGGCAATAAACGACGAGTCGATCGCCGGGCTCTACCTTGAAATCGACACTCCCGGAGGCGGCGTCACGATGGCGGACGAGCTGCACGATGCCATTCTCCGTTTCCGCCAGTCTTCCGAGGGTCGCTTTGTCTTCGTGCACATGGGCGACCTCTGCTGCTCCGGCGGGTACTACACAGCGGCAGGCGCCGACTGGATCATGGCGCGTCCAACTACGCTCACCGGCTCCATCGGCGTAATAATGAGCACTTTCAACATCGCGGAGCTTGCGCGCAAGATCGGCGTCACTGACGTGACCATCGCATCTGGCGAGAACAAGGACATGCTAAACCCCCTCAAGCCCGTAAACCCCGAGCACGTCAAGATACTGGAAGAACCCGTGAAGCAGCTCTACGACCGTTTCGTGAAAATCGTGTCCGAGGGCAGGAATCTGCCTGTCGAAGTCGTCCGACAAGTTGCCGATGGACGCGTGTTCACCGCCGATGACGCCTTGAAGCACAAGCTTGTGGACAGCATTGGGCACGAAGACGAGGCCATTGAGCAGGTCAAGAAGCTCGCCGACGGCGATGTGCGTATTTACGGTTATCGCAAGAAGAACGGCTTTATGTCCATTTTGGAAGACTCCCTCCTTTTTGAGTCGTCTGACGGCCTTATTAAAAAGACGAGGGCGGCGCTGATCGAAGAGGAGTCTCCGCGCGCAGAATACCGCCTGCGCTAAGGGATTGCGCCGTATAGCCCATCTCCAGCTCACGTAGTTGCCATGGCTGCGTGTAGATTTGGTATAATATACGCATGAAAATTGCGGTGATTGGAGATGGTGGATGGGGAACGGCGAATGCGCTGCTTCTCGTTGGCTATGGGCATGACGTGACAGTATGGGGCGCGTTCCCGGACTACATAGAGGAGCAGAGCCGCACTAGGCGGAACGAGAAGTTCCTGAAGGGCGTCGTTCTGCCCGACGCGCTGAAGCTTACCGCCGACCGCGAAGAGGCGGTGAAGGGCGCCGAGATTGTCGTCCTTGCTCCGCCAAGCAAGTTTTTCGCATCCGTGATGGAGGGTTTCAAGGGGCTTATAACCGACGACCAGCTCGTCGTCTCGCTCACTAAGGGGCTTTGCGAATCTTCAAACAAGCGCATGACGGAGCTCGCGAAGGAAATCCTCGGGCTGAAGAGCGTCGTCGCGCTCGCAGGCCCCACTCACGCCGAGGAAGTGAGCCGCGGCATCCCGACGACAATCGTCGCCGCGTGCGAGGACGAGGAGAAGGCGAAGAAGGTCCAGCGCGTCTGGTCTGGTCCCAAGTTCCGCGTATACACTTCGCCCGATCCGGTCGGCGTCGAGATAGGCGGCGCAGTCAAGAACGTCATTGCGATTGCCGTCGGCTGCTCTGACGGCATGGGTTTTGGCGACAACACGAGAGCCGCTCTCATCACGCGCGGTCTCGCGGAGATGAAGCGTTTCGTCCTCGCATACGGCGGCAAGCCAGAGACGCTTTCCGGCCTTGCTGGAATCGGCGACCTCATTGTTACCTGCACTTCGGTCCACTCGCGCAACCATTCCGTTGGCGAGCGGCTTGGAAAGGGCGAGAAGATAAAGGACATTCTCGGCTCAATGCAGATGGTGGCCGAGGGCGTCTGGAATTCCAAAGTCGTCCACGACCTTGCCGCGAAGCTCGGCGTCGAGATGCCGATCTGCGATCTCGTCTACGCGCTTTGCTACGAGGACTTCGACGCTCGTAAGGCCGTCGAGGCGATGATGGGCCGCGAACTAAAGAGCGAGTGACATGAATCAGAACGCCAACATTATGAAAGACCTTGCGCCGATACTGGCGTTCTTCAGCTTTTGGCTTGGCGCTTGCATTGCCTCGTTTTTGAATGTAGTGATCTGGCGCGCGCCAAGGGGCGAGTCGATTGTTTCGCCGCCGTCGCACTGCCCGAAGTGCAATTCGCCGATTAAGTGGTACCAGAACATACCGATCCTCTCGTGGCTTGCGCTGCGCGGGAAATGCGCCAACTGCAAGGCGCCGATTTCGCCGCGGTATCTCTGCGTGGAGCTTCTGGGCGGGCTATTGTTCCTCGCGGCGTTCTTGTGGCTGTGGCTTCCGACTGTGCCGCTGTGGTTCGCGGTGACGCACGTCGTCGTCATGTGGATATGGATTGCATTGATGATTGCCGGGTCGTTTATCGACTTCGATCATCAGCTTCTTCCCGACTTCACGACCGTCGGAGGAATGATTCTCGGTGTCGCCGAATCCCTCGTGTCCACCTGTTTCAACTTTGTCTACGGTGACGGAGTGCAGGCGTCGACGTGGCTCAAGCTCACTCCGTTATTCTGGTCGCTTGCGGGTCTTGTCTTCGGCTTCGGACTCCTCTGGCTCGTCCGATGGCTTGGATCGAAGGCGTTCAAGCGCGAGGCCATGGGGATGGGCGATGTCTTTCTTATGGGTGCGGTCGGTGCGCTCTTCGGACCGGTCGCGGTGCTGGTGACGCTCATTCTCTCGTCCGTCTTCGGGAGCATCGTCGGCGTCGCGCTGATTCTCCTTTCCAAGACGAAGCTTGGCGGCTTTACGCCGATACCATACGGCCCGTATATTTGCATGGGTTGTCTTGCGTGGATGTTCTACGGCCCGCAGATCGTCAACTGGTATATGCATTTGATTACGTCATTGTAGGAGATAGATGAAAAACTTGGACAACTACGTAAAGGCGATTCCTGACTTCCCGAAGCCGGGGATACTGTTCCGCGACGTCACGGGGATTCTTGAGTCGCCTGACGGCTTCCAGCTCACCTTGGACAAGGCGGTAGGGATTCTCGCGGATGTTGAGTTCGATCTCGTCGCGGCGCCTGAGTCGCGCGGGTTCATCTTCGGCGCGGCTCTTGCCGACCGCTTCAGGACGGCGTTTGTGCCGATCAGGAAGCCGGGGAAGCTCCCGCGCGAGACGATTTCCGAGTCCTATGACCTCGAATACGGAACGGCGACGCTGCACATGCACACCGACGCCGTTAAGCCGGGCCAGCGCGTAGTCATCGTCGACGATCTCCTTGCGACCGGCGGCACCGCGAAGGCGGCCGCGAAGCTCGTCGAGCGGCTTGGCGGAACGGTCGTCAAGATGTTGTTCCCGATTGAGCTTGAGGGCTTCAAGGCGCGCGATGGCATCCTCAAGGGCTACGATGTCGATTCGCTCGTCAAGTATCCTGGGAAATAGGAGGCGGCTATGGCGATCACCGACAAGCGTTATCTCTCTGGGGACGAATACCTCCGCGATACGTGGCGGCTTGCGGCGCAGGTAAGGAAGTCTGGATGGCAGCCAGACTTCCTGATCGCCCTCTGGCGCGGCGGCGCGCCTGTTGGCGTTGCGATGCACGAGTATTTCAAGGTCTCCGGCTGGAATGTCCGCCACATTCCGGTGAAGTGCGAGAGCTACACTGCCATAGGCGAGAACGCCGGTACCGTTAAGTTTTACCACGGCGACATTGTCTTTGGCATGCTGCGGAAGGGCGACAAGGTGCTTGTCGTGGACGATGTCTTTGACACTGGCAAGACCGCCAAGGCGGTGAAGGAGCAGATTGGCGCGACTGGCGCGGAGATGCGCCTTGCCTGCGTCTACTGGAAGCCAGGCAAGAACACGACCGACCTAAAGCCCGACTACTTCTACCGCGACGTCGGGAACGAGTGGATTGTCTTCCCTCACGAGATAGAAGGACTCACGAAAGAGGAAATCGCGGTAAAGGATCCGCTCCTCGCCTCACTCCTCGGCTCCGCCTGATGGCGAGGCCTGCGCCCGACCTGCTCGCCCGACCCGCAGTTTGTGGGCACCCCGCCGGCATGATTTTGACGCGCGCGCCTTCACGCGCGCCCTTTACGTCGGCAGTCAAAATCACGCCGGGCCCGCAAACGTGCTCTCGTGCGCCAGTCGGCTCTCCGGCCTCTGCGCTTCGCTCCGACCATCGGCTCGCCCTCGCTTTCGCTTCGGGTTGGTCCGTGCACCGCACGAACCACCGACAAGCGGCGGTTACCGGCGCGGCGATAGCCTCGCGAAAGAAAACGCATGCCGCTGAAACACCCCCGCCGCGGACGCGCTTTATTTCCTTTCGATAGTTTTGCTTCGACCTTGACTCGACTCTATCCGACTCTAATCGACGCTAATCACTTCTAAGCGGCAGATTTGCCGCGCTCCGCATTAAGGGAATTTGTGATATAATACCGACCATAATGAGTCGCATGGAGAGTTGACATGGGACGTCGTGGCGATCAGAATACATCATCGAGACTGTCGGATGCTGAGTATTTTGCCGCGCTTGAAGAGTGTGCGGCAAAGGGCAATGTCACCGCTTCGTGGGTTCTTGGCGCTGCTTATGCAGTCGGTTTTTTGAGGCGCGACGACATGGAAGATGTGTGGTTGCATGTCAGAAAGAATCGCGCAAGGGCCGAAAAGCTGCTGCGCTTTGTCGTTGATTCAGGGGAGTCGGGGGCGATCCTGACGCTTGCCGGCGTGTATAAAGGCAAGAATGTTCGCAAGGCATTGAGATTGGAACGCAGAGCTTGGCGGATGGGCATTGCATATGCTGCAAACAATATTGCCATGTCATATTCCATGTTGGATATGCCGCGTCGCTGCTACGATTGGTTGAAGCGGGGATATGCGAAAGATCGAGAGACCCATGCATATCCGCTTGCGCTTTGCCATCTTGTTGGCTATGGGACGCCAAGGGATGTCAAGAAGGCAAGATCGCTGTTCGTGCGCGTCTTAGACAGGGGATGGGATACGCAGGACAGACGTGAAAAGGCGGCATTGTTCATTAAGATGATCGATCGTGGCGAGGCACCAAATCCCCCTCGCCGCGGGCGTTCCATCGGTAGCTTACGGCCAAAAGCAAGGAAAGAAAGTGATTGAAGGAAGTCCCAATATGCTTGAGATATGTGGTGGTGCAGACCTTGCGTTGCTTGATGAATCCGTGTGGGTCAATGTTTCCGGCAGAGAGGGAACTGACATGCGAATTGAATTGCATCGGGATTCTAGGTGTCCTTCCGAGTCGGGTGTGCGGTGGCTCGCCGTCTTTCCAAATGAGCTGACTCCACGAAAGGAGGGCGAGTCTCTGAAGATTCGGTTCAGCGTTCGCGGTGCAGACAGTTCTTCGGAGATAAATGAAATCAAACTGGAGTTTCGCTCGTTTTCGGTTTGCCACTATTTCAATATCTTCACCGACATTACATGAGGATATGAGGAAAGTGTAGGAAAGCGACAAAATGAGTGATAAAAAGAGCAACGCCAATGGGGTGTATCCCCAAGAAGCTGTGAAATCAGACATCGTCAAGAATGAGGAGTTCATCGGCGAACACCTCGAGACGCTGCGGGAGTTCGCGGAGCGAGGCGATGTCAGCGTCATGTACCTGCTGGGCTGCTACTACGATGGCGGGTTCTGCGAAGGAGGCGGCAACGACCCGGATGAAGCGGTCAAGTGGTACAAAAAGGCGTCTCGTCTGGGGTTCGCTTCGGCGATGAACAATCTTGGTGTAATGTACCTGTGCGGACAAGGCGTCCGAAAGAGCGCGGCAAAGGCTTCGAAATGGTTCAGAAAGGCCGCCGAGCTCGGGAATGTCGTCGCGCAGAAGAACCTTGCCGAGATGTATAGATGCGGAGACGGCGTCAGAGTCGACTCGGCCGAGGCAGCGAAGTGGTACAGAAAGGCGGCCGAGCAGGGCGATGCCGAAGCGCAGGGCATTCTCGGAGTGATGTACTACTATGGCGAAGGTGTCCGAAAGAACGTGGCTGCGGCGGTTAAATGGTATCGCAAGGCCGCGGAACAGGGCGACTGCGGCGCGCAGAACAATCTTGGTGCGTGCTACGACAAAGGCACAGGAGTCGCGCAAGACTGGGCTGTGGCCCTGAAGTGGTACAGGAAGGCCGCGAGACATGGGAATCCATGCGCGCAGACCAACATCGGCGAGATGTATGAGACAGGTAGGGGCGTTGTGAAGAGCGCCGTTCGAGCGGCGAAGTGGTACGAGAAGGCGGCAGCGCAGGGCTATGCCGGAGCCCAGTACGACCTTGGCGAGCTTTATGCCAGCGGCAATGGAGTCGCAAAGGACTTGCATGCGGCGGAAATGTGGTATCGCAAGGCCGCCGAGCAGGGTAATCGGCGTTTACGGAGTGGGGCGGCGTCAAGCTGACCGCTCTTGTCGTTCCTGCCATACAGGTCATTATGTGGCGTGAAATTATGCTATACTATCATGCAAATGGGTAAGCTATTTATAATCGACTTGATGCCTTTTCTCTATAAAGGCCATTTCGTGTTTCTTAAGAATCCGCGGATGACGTCGACCGGTATAAACACGTCCGCTCTGATTGGCCTTGCATCGGGACTTCAGTCGATCCTTAAGCGCGAACAGCCGACCCACGCAGTTCTCGCTATGGACCCAGGCGGGCCGACTTTCCGCCACGAGGCGTATCCGCAGTACAAGGCGCAGCGCGAGAAGATGCCCGAGGATCTCGCGGCTTCTATTCCCTACGCGTTCGAACTTGCCGAGGCGCTTAGGATCCCCGTTGTGCGCGTCGAGGGCTTTGAGGCGGACGACGTAATGGGTACGCTCGCCGTGAAGGGCGCGGCTGCTGGTTTCGACGTCTATATGGCGACGCCCGACAAAGACGCCGCGCAGCTCGTGAGGCCGGGCGTTCGTCTCTACCGCCCCGCGCACGCCGGCGACTCCGCGGAAATCTACGACGAGCAAAAAGTCTGCGAGCATTGGCATCTCCGCGACCCCAAGCAGATGATCGACTACCTCGCGCTCGCAGGCGACTCTTCCGACAACATCCCCGGCATTCGCGGCGTCGGCGAGAAGACGGCGACGGATCTTCTCTCGAAGTTCGGAGACGTCGAGGGAATCATCGCAAACGTCGACAAGATCAAAGGCAAGCTCGCGGAGAAGGTGTACGCTGGGCGTGACGACGCGACAATGTCGAAGTTCCTCACGACAATTCGCACCGACGTCCCGATAGAGCCCGACTGGAATGCCTACAAGCTCGATGGCGTCGACCGCGGCAAACTTGCCGCGGTGTGCGAGAAGTTCGAGCTTCGCCGTCTTGCGAAGGAGCTACTTGGGGAAGGCGCGGCAGATGGATCTGCGACGACGGATAATCGACTCGCTGGTCAGTCGTCTGGTGTCGTTGCTAAGGAAATCTCTACGATTGCAACGGCGCCGCACGACTACCGGCTCGTGACGGATGAGACCGCCGCGCAGGCGCTTCTTGCAGAGCTTATGGCCGCGCCGCGCGTCGCGTTCGACATCGAGACTGCTGCGCGAGAACCGGGCTTAAGCGCGACTGATGCGAAGACTTGCCGCCTGCTAGGGCTCTCGTTCTCTACCGCTCCAGGTAAGGCGTGGTATGTAATCGCCGATCTCGTCGACGTGTTCCGCCCGCTTTTCGCGGACAAGTCAAAGATTCTCGTTGCGCACAACGGCAAGTATGATCGCACTGTCCTTCATCGCTACGGAATCGGCTTTGCGCCGACGCCACATGATACGATGCTTGAGCATTACTGCCTCGATGCCGCGGCGCGCCACGGGCTCAAGGAGCTTTCTGAGCAGCTGCTCGGCTACCGCATGATACGTTTCGAGGATGTCGCGGGAGAGCCCGAACGCGGCAAGCCCGAGCCGACGCTCGCTGGTAAAGACCTAAAGCTCGTCTGTGACTACGCTTCGGAAGACGCCGATTTCACGCTGCGGCTTGACGACATCTTGCGTCCGCAGGTGCCTGTCGCGCCGTCGCCGCTTCCGAATGTGCTTTCTGACGTTGAAGAGCCGCTTGTGAAGATCCTCATCGACATGGAGCTCGAGGGCGTGAAGATCGACGTTGAGGCGCTCAAGGCATACGGTCGCGAACTAGACCGCGAGATACTTTCTTTAACGCAGCAAATTCTCTCCTACGCCGACCCCGGTTTCAATCCCGATAGCCCCAAGCAGCTTGGTGCGCTTCTCTTTGGGAAGCTTGGCCTCGCCGGCGGCAAGAAGACGGCGAGCGGACAATTCTCGACTGACGAAAAGACACTCTCGAAGCTCGTTGGCGAGCATCCGATAATACCGCTCATTCTCGAATACCGTGCGTGCTCTAAGCTCAAGTCGACATACGTCGACAAGCTGCCGACGCTCATCGACGAGAACGGACGCGTCCATACGACATACGCGCAGGCGTTTACCGAGACGGGGCGTCTAAGTTCGTCCGACCCGAATCTCCAGAACATCCCGATCCGCACAGAGCGCGGCAAGCTCATCAGAAAGGCGTTCGTCGCGCGCGACGAAAAACACGTGCTCATCTCGGCCGACTACTCGCAGATCGAGCTGCGGCTCATGGCCGCGATGTCGGGCGACGAGGCAATGCTCACGGCGTTCAGGAACGGCGAGGACATTCACCGCGACACGGCGAGCCGCGTCTACGACGTGATGCCGGCGTTCGTGACGCCCGAGCAGCGCTCGAAGTGCAAGATGGTTAACTTCGGCATCATCTACGGAATTTCCGCGTTCGGGCTGTCGCAGCGGCTTAAAGTGCCTCGCAAGGAGGCGGCCGACCTGATCGAGACATACTTCAAGCTCTATCCGAAGGTGAAGGTCTACATGGAGTCCGCGATCGCCAAGGCGCGCGAAAAGGGGTATGCGGAGACGATTCTCGGCCGCCGCAGAACCCTGCGCGACATCAATTCGCGGAACGCGACGGCGCGTCAGGCCGCAGAGCGCGATGCGATAAATACGCCGATCCAGGGGTCGGCCGCCGATCTCATCAAGGTCGCCATGGTAAAGGTCGACAGGGCGCTCAAGGCGGAGAACCTTCGCGCGAAGATGGTCCTGCAGATACACGACGAACTTGTCTTCGATGTTCCTCTAGACGAGGTGGAGAAGGTCAAGGAAATCGTGACGCGCGAGATGACGACGGCACTCGACTTCGGGGTTCCCCTCGACGTGGGCATAGGAGTCGGCGGCAATTGGCTTGATGCACATTAACGGAAAAAATGGTACAATTTCAGTGGAGGGTACAGAAATGAAGAACTACCTTGCAATAGACATTGGTGCAAGCTCGGGGCGTCATATCATCGGGCGCGTTGTTGACGGGAAGATTACGCTTGAGGAAGTCTACCGTTTCGTGAACTCGCAGGTTCGCAAGGACGGCCACGACTGCTGGGATATCGAGAAGCTTGTCGCGTCCGTGAAAGCCGGCATAGACGAGGCGATGAAGAAGGGCCCCGTCGAGTCGATTGGCATCGACACATGGGGCGTCGATTTCGTGCTCCTCGACGAGAAGGGTGAGCTTTGCAGCGATTCCGTCGCCTACCGCGACGCGCGCACGACTGGCGCGGACGTGGAGATCGAATCGCAGGTGATGTCCTTTGAGGATCTCTATTCGCGCTGCGGCATTCAGAAGGCGCCGTTCAACACCATCTACCAGCTCTGGGCCTTGAAGAAGGAGCATCCCGAGCAACTTGAGAAGGCGGCGAGCTTCCTCACCGTTCCGGAATATCTCAACTACCGCCTTACGGGAAACATAGTCCACGAATACACCGACTCGTCGACGACTTCGCTCCTCGATGCGGCGAAGAAGGACTGGGATTTTGACCTCATCGAAAAGCTCGGTCTTCCGAAGCGTATTTTTGGAAAGCTTGAGATGCCTGGCGCGACCGTCGGAGAATACAAGGGCGTCAAGGTCGTTCTCCCCGCGATGCACGACACTGGTTCTGCTTACCTTGCTGTTCCAGCGCGAGACGACAGGGCTGTCTATCTTTCTTCCGGCACATGGTCTCTTCTCGGCGTAGAGAACGAGAAGCCGATCACTACGAAGGCGTCGTGCGCCGCGAACTTCACGAACGAGGGCGGCGCATGGGGTCGCTACCGCTACCTCAAGAACATCATGGGTCTCTGGATGATCCAGTCGATCCGTCGCGAGCTCAACGGCGTAGAGTACGTCGAAGGCAAGGGTGGCGACGCGACTAAGGAGGCGCTTGCGACGCTCACGGACTATGAGAAGGGACGCGAGTATTCCTTTGCCGACCTTTCAATGATCGCCCGCGGGCAGAACTACAACACGATTGTCGACGTAAATGATTCGCGCTTCCTCAATCCGGCGTCGATGATTGGCGAAGTCGCGAAGGCCGCGTCCGAGTCTGGCAAGCCGCCGACGACTGTCGGCGAGCTTATGCAGTGCGTCTACCTCTCGCTCGCGGAGTGCTACGCGAACGCGATACGCAATCTTTCCGAGATCACGGGCAAGGTCTATACCTCGATTAACATCGTTGGTGGCGGTTCTCAGGACAAGTACCTGAACGCGCTTACCGCCGAGGCGACGGGGCTTGAGGTCTTCACTGGCCCAATCGAGGGAACGGCCATCGGCAACCTAATCGTCCAGATGATCGCCGGCGGGGAATTCGCTGACCTCGCTGCGGCTCGCGCCGCCATCGTGCGATAGTCTTTTAACAGTACAAAAACGAAAGGAGTCATTCCTCTCGGAATGTAGTCGCCATATGAAAACAAACATGAATCGTCGTGATTTCCTCAAGGGAACTGCTTGGATGGGCGCTGCGGCCATGGCCGCCGGCTGCCAGATGAACCGCTTCGGGTTCGGCCAGGGAGGCCAGATGCAGGACTACGCCTTCCAGAAGCTCAAGGGCAAGAATGTCCGCGTCGGCTTCATCGGCGTCGGCCAGCGCGGCACCGCGGCCGTCCAC